>CAZICD010000057.1:0-29614 GCA_964537725.1 uncultured Spirochaetaceae bacterium
CCACGGCGTCTCGGGCATGCCGTGGCTGAGCAGATGGTCGTTCACCGTCACCGCGCCGGCCTCGAGCGCCCGCGCGAACCGGGCTGCCGTCGCGCCCTCGCGTGTCCAGACCGACGCCGTGAGCCCGTAGCGGCTGTCGTTCGCGAGGCGCAGCGCCTCGTCGTCGCTCGTCACCCTGCGGACGGCGAGCAGCGGCCCGAAGGTCTCCTCCCGGACGATAGCGCCGTCGTCGTCGGAGACTTCCACGATGACGGCCGGGTGGAAGCGTCCCCTCTGCGCCGTCGCGGACCGGGCGACTTCGCGCCCGCCGTCGGAGAGCGACTCGCCGAGCTGCCGCTCCACCGTCCGGAGCTGATCGTCGGTCGTGAGCGAGCCCAGGTCTACCCCGAACGCGTCGTCGTAGCCGGGCCGCAACGCCTCGACCTCGCCACGCAGCTGCGTGAGGAAGCGATCGTAGACGGCGCCGGCGACGTAGATCCGCTCGACCGCGCCGCACGACTGCCCGGCGTTCGACAGCCCGGCCCAGACCGCGCACGCGGCCGCGCGAGCGACATCGGCATCCTCCCGGACGATCATGGGGTCGTTGCCGCCGAGCTCGAGGCTGACCGGCACGAGACGCTCGCCGGCCTTCCGCGCGAGCTCGCGACCGACCTCCGTCGAGCCGGTGAAAAAGAGCTTGCCGACGCCGGCGTCGAGCAGGGCGTCACCGGAGACGCGGCCGGGAAGGTGAAGGACGTGCAGCAGATTGTCCGGCAGGCCCGCTTCGGCGAGCATCCGCGCGATCGCCTCGCCAACCGGCTGAGCCTGCGTCGCGACCTTCAGGAGCACGGCGTTGCCGGCGAGAAGGCCGGCGAGTACTTCGTGAAGCGGGATACCGAGCGGATAGTTCCACGGGCTGATGATGCCCACGAGGCCGAACGGCTCGCGATAGAGCGTGCTGCGCTTGTTCACGAAGAGCACCGACGAGGCTCGAAGCCGTTCGGGACGCAGGAAGCGCGCGGCCTTGCGCGCGTAGTAGTCGCTCATGATCGCGGCGGGGAGCACCTCGGTGGAGAGCGCGTCCACGCGCGGCTTGCCGGTGCAGTCGGAGACGAGGCGGGCGAGCTCGTCGGTGTGCTCGACCACCCACGCGGCAACCCGGCGAACGACCGCCGCGCGGGCGCGCACGGGCGCCGCGGCCCATTCGGGCTGAGCCGCGCGGGCGAGCTCGGCGGCGCGCAGCGCGTCCCCGGGCGCGTGCTCGCGGCGTTCTGCGATCGGCTCGCCGGTGGCGGGGTTCGTGATGACGGCCATCAGCGCACCTCCTGTCGGCTTCCGGTCCAGCCGTGCATGCTCGTATGCACGTTGAGCCAGCGGGCGACCCGGGCGAAGGCGGCATCCGGGAGAATGCCGCGAAGCGCCACGGCGAGCCGAAGCGAGCGCGGCCGCCTCACGACCCGGCGCCCCCGCCGCAGCGCCCCCTCCACGATCGCTTCCGCCACGACGTCGTGATCGTCGAGACGCGGGAAGATGAGACCACCGATACCGCCGATCCGCGCGCCCTCGAACATGCCCCGCGAGATGTAGTTCGGGTGGATCGACGAGAAGCGCACCCCCGTCCGCCCGTGGTTCTCCGCCTCGTGGCGCAGCGCCTCGGTGAGACCCCACACCGCCCACTTCGTCGCCGAGTACACGGCGAGGCCGGAAACGCCGACGAAGCTCGACGCCGACGAGATGTTCGTGACGTGGCCGTGGCCGCGCTCGTAGAAGTGCGGGAGCACGGCGTGCGTCGCGTTGATCAGGCCGGAGAGGTTGACGTCCACCGTCGTGCGCCATACCTCCGGCGGCTGATCGAGGAAATCCCCCGGCGCGAGGTGCCCTGCGTTGTTGACGAGCGCGTCGATTCGACCGGTCTCGGCGATCGCGGTACCGACGAGCTCGGCGACGCGGTCGTGGTCGGCGAGGTCGACGACGTGCGTGAAGATGCGCTCCGCGTCGTAGCCCTCCTCGACCAGCCGCGCCTGTGCGGCCCGGAGCGCCTCACCCGATACGTCCCAGAGCGAGACGGTCGCACCGGCGCCGAGCAGACGGCGCGCGGTGGCGGTCCCGATGCCACCGGCCCCACCGGTGATGATCACGCTGCTTCCCTTCAGTTCCATGCTGCGTCCTTCGAGTAGTTTCCGGGGAAAGATACTGCGGTGGGCTACGGCGCGCGCAGCTCGGCGGCGATCATCGCGGCGACCCGCGCGTTGTTCTTCACGAGCGCGATGTTCGCCTCGAGGCTGCGGCCGTCGGTCAGCTCGACGATCCGCCCGAGGAGGAAGGGAGTGAGGTCACGGCCGGCGACGCCCTGCGCTTCGGCCTCCGCCACCGCGCGCTGGATGACATCTTCGATGTACCCGTGCTCGAGCTCGTCGTCCTCCGGGATCGGATTCGCGACGAGCGCGCCCTGCGAGAGTCCGATCGCCCACTGCGCGGCGAGCGCCGCCCCCAACTCCTGCGGCGAGTCGACCCGCAGCGGCGCCGGCAATCCGGTTCGTCGGGTGTAGAACGCCGGGAACTCGTCGGTCTGCCAGCCGTACACCGGCACGCCGAGCGTCTCCAGGTACTCGAGCGTCTTGCCGATGTCGAGGATCGACTTGACCCCGGCGCTGACGACCGCAACCGGCGTGCGCGCGAGCTCCTGGAGATCGGCGGAGACGTCGTAGGTGCGCTCCGCGCCCCGGTGGACACCGCCGGTGCCGCCGGTGGCGAAGACCCGGATACCGGCAGCCGCCGCTCCCATCATCGTCGTAGCGACCGTCGTCGCCGCGAGCGTCCGGCGGGCGAGGACGAGGCCCAGGTCGCGTCGGCTCGCCTTCGCGACCTCGCTCGCGGTCGCGAGCTCGTACAACTGATCTTCCGACAGGCCGATGCGGAACGCCCCGTCGGCGATCGCAATCGTCGCGGGGACCGCGCCGGCGTCGCGGACGACCCGCTCCACCTCGCGCGCGGTCTCCAGATTGCGCGGGTACGGCATCCCGTGCGAGATGATCGTCGACTCGAGCGCGACCACGGGCCGGCCTGCGTCGAGCGCCTCGCTGACTTCGGGGGCAACGGACAAATAACGATCGTTCATGCTGGTCTCCTCACCTCTGGTGCAGGCGGGCGTACGCCGCGGCTACGAATTCCCGGTCGATGTCGGCCGGTGCGCTCCCGGGGCGCAGCACGGTCTCGCGCGCGAGCTCCATCCCCAGGCGCACGCCGGTCTCCATCTCGCTGCCCTCGCAGAGAGCGTACGTGAGGCCGGCTACGAGCGCGTCCCCCGCGCCGGTCACGTCGACCGGCGCGACCGGCGCGCCGGCGAGGGTGACCTGCGGCTGCCCCCACGACTCCTGCGGGCGGAATACGTCCACACCGGCCGAGCCCTTGGTGACGATCACGTACGCGGCCTCGAGCGGTGCAGTCGGGTCGAGGATCACCGGCGCTTCGTTCTCGTTCGGTGTGACCGCGAGCACGGTACCGTTGCACGCCGCGATCCTCCGGGCCTTCTCGACGCTGACCGGCTCGGCGATGACCGGGACCCCACGCTCGTTCGCGATCGAGATCGCGCGCCCGAGCGCCGCCGCCCCGACGTTCGCGTCGACGACGAGGTACGACGAGGCTGCGATCGTATCGGCGCACGCCTCGACGTACGCTTCGTCGACGTGCCCGACCGCCTCCATCGCAGAAGCGGCCATCGCGAGCTCGCCGTCGTCGTCGAGCAGGGCGGCGTAGAGGCCGCACACGGTGTCCGGCACGCGCCTGACCCGGTCGACGTCGACGCCGGCCGCGCGCGTCGCGTCGAGCACGCTCGCCGACAGCGGATCGTCTCCCACCGCAGCGATCAGCGACACGGACACGCCCCACCTCGCGAGGTGATCGGCGATGTTTCGGGCGACGCCTCCGGGCGAGACCAAGGCGCGTCCCGGATTGGAGGTGCCGGGCTGCATGCCGCCGGACAGGGCCCGAAAGGTGAGGTCGAGGTTCACGCCGCCGAGGACGCAGACGCCTGACATACCGGCATTCTACCGGTCAGGATGGCCCGATGGATAGGCGGGGCGCGACACTCCATTGACCGCCGGCGGTCGGGCCCCTACGTTACTGTGATGAGCAGCCGTCCCGGCACCGAGCCGGTACTCGCCTACCGACAGATCTTCCTGTTCTGGTTCCCGCTCGGGCTGATGTGGCTGATGATGGCGGCCGAGCAGCCGGCGCTGACGGCGGTCATCGCGCGCATGCAGGACGCGGAGGTCAACCTCGCCGCGTTCGGCGTCGTGTTCGCGATCGCCCTCGTCGCCGAGAGTCCGATCATCCAGATGCTGTCGGCGGCGACCGCGCTCTCCGGCCATCGACAGAACTACCGCCTGCTGCTGCGCTTCATGGCGCTGATGTCGATCGGTCTGGTCGGGCTGCACCTCCTCGTGGGCCTGACCCCGCTCTACGATCTCATCGTCGGTGGCGTTCTCCAGGTGCCCGACCACGTGCGCGAGGCGAGCCGATGGCCCTTCGTCGTGATGGCTCCGTTCTCGGCGGCCGTCGGGTATCGACGCCTCTGGCAGGGTGTCCTGATTCGCCACGGGAAGACGTGGATCGTTCCCGTCTCAATGGTGAGCCGACTCGTCGCGCTCGCCGTGATCCTCTCGCTCGGCTTCTACCGGTGGGACGTCTCCGGCGCGATGCTCGCCGCGATCGCGATCTCGGTGGGCGTGGTGGTGTCCGCGATCGCAGCCGGCCTCCTCAACCTGATCTTCGTGACACCCATCCTGCGCGACGCGCGGGAGGACGAAGAGGTACTCGGCTGGCACGGCCTGCTCAGCTTCTACGTTCCGCTCTCGCTCACGACGGTCGTCTTCCTCCTCGCCCGGCCCGTCATGACGTTCGGAATCGCGCGCGCACCGCTTCCCGAGCTCTCGCTCGCGGTCTGGCCGGTCATCAACGCCTATCTCTTCCTCTTCAACAGTCTGGCGCTCAGCCACCAGGAGGCCGCGATCGCGCTGATCAAGGAGCACCCCGGGAGCATGCACCGGCTGCGCGTGTTCACGGCCGCCCTTGCGATCGGCCTTTCGGGACTGATGCTCGTCTCTGCGCTCACGCCGATGGGAACGTGGTGGTTCCGGAACGTGAGCGGGCTCTCGCCCGCGCTGCTCGAGCTCACCCGGACGCCGGTTCTCATCCTCGCGATCGTGCCGGCTCTGGTGACGTACAAGGCGTGGTATCGAGCGAACTACGTCGGCGAAGGCAGGACCTCGATCCTCGCCGAGGGCGTGGCGATCTACACCGTCGCGCTCTTCCTCCTCGTCTTCGCCGGTTCGTCCTTCGTCGGCGTCGCCGGTGCGATAACCGCGGCGCTCGCGATGGCGATCTCCATGGCGCTCGAGAACGGGTACCTGCTCCTGCGTCGCCCGCGAGCCGGCCGCCGCGCGTTGAAGACGTAGGCCGGATCGGATACGATCCCGGTGACATGAGAACAACCACTATCCGGCGGCTCGCGGCCGTTTCCATCGCCGCCTCGGCACTCACGGCGGCGTCATCCGCGGCGACGCTCGGCCTCGCGCTCGCGGGGCAGGATGTGTACGCCGCGCTCATCGGAGTGTCGGTGCTCACGCTCCTGCTCGCGCTCGCTGCCGCATCGCTCACGGTCGGCCTGATCCGCAGGCACAACCGGCGATCGGCCCGGCTCTCCGCCGACGTCGCTTCGGCGAAGGACGAGACGCGCGACCTCGCCTCACGGTTGCGCGAGACGGTCCTCGACAGCGAGGCGAGCAGCAGGAAACTCGCGGCGCAGATAGGCGATACGCTCGCCGGGATCGCGCGGATCGCCTCCGAAGGAACCGGCGCTCACGAGCGCGCGATCGATCTCTCAGAGCAGGTCGCGCAGGGGGCCACGGCGACCGAAGAGATCCAGGCGTCCGTGGAGAGTCTCGTACGCCACATCGGGAATCAGAACTCGCTCGTGGACCAGAGCGCCGCCGCCGTGGAGGAAATGTCGGCCAATATCGACAGCGTCGCCGGCGTCGCTCGGGCCAAACGCGACGCGGCGCTCCGACTCGCGGAGCTCACCGAGCGTGGCTCGCAGACCGTCGGAGAGACCGAGCGCCTGATCGACGAGGTGAGCGAGAGCGTCGAGCGGGTGACCGGGATGATCGGGATCATCAATACGATCGCCGCGCAGACCAATCTCCTCGCGATGAACGCCGCGATCGAGGCGGCGCACGCCGGGACCTACGGCCGCGGTTTCGCCGTCGTCGCCGCAGAGATCAGATCGCTCGCCGAGACGACGGGGAAGAACGCCGGAGACATCAAGCGCACGCTCTCCGAGCTCTCCACGAGCATGGACGACGCACGATCGGCCGGCGGACGGACCGGCGAGTCGTTCCGATCGATCCGCGACGAGGCCCAATCGGTGTCCGCGGCCTTCAGCGAGATCACCACGAGCACCGAAGAGCTCGCCACCGGCTCAACCGAGATCGTGAACGCGACCGAGCAGCTCAAGAACATCGCCGCCGAAACCGGCACGAGCGCCGACGAAATGCGGATCGCCGCCGCGGAGGTGACCTCCATTCTCACGACGACCCGCGAGACTTCGATCGACACGTCGCAGGCGATGGAATCGATCGGCGCGGCGGCACGCGAGATCTCCTCGGCGACGAGACGCGTGAGCGCGCTGTCGGCGGAGAACAACGACCGGATCGGCGAGCTGCTCGCGCTGCTCGACCCGCGGACGGTCGGCGCCGACGACGCGGCCGGTACCGCGCGCTCCGCCTCCGACGACGGTGCCCGGCACCGCCTGCGGATCGCCAATCTCGTGCTCGAGCACATGGGGTGGCTCGGCGACGTGCGCGCCGCGATCGACGGCGGCGAGACCGACGAGCTCCGGCTGACCGACGCCCGAAGCTGCGCGCTCGGCGCCTGGCTCGCCAGGGCGGCAGGCGGGACGATCGACGACCCCGAAGTGCTCGAGCGGCTGCGAAACGCCCACGAGCGGCTCCACGCGGCGGGCGAGCGCGCGGTGAATCTCGTGCGCGGCGGCGAGAGCACGGCGGCGCAGATCGAGGCGGAGTTCACGACCGTGCTCGACGAGTCGCGGGTCGTCACCGAGATCCTCTCGAGCTACGAGGAAGCCGACGTCGCGTGGACGCCGGCGCTCTCGGTGGGCATCGACGTCTTCGACGAGCACCATCGGCGCCTGTTCGGGCTCATCGACCGGCTCTACCGCGCGATGCGCGCCGGTTCGAGCCGCGAGGTTCTCGGTCCGCTGTTCGACGAGTTGATCGACTACACGATCTACCACTTCACGGCGGAGGAGCGCGCCTTCGCCGAGTTCGCCTTCGAGCACGCCGAGGAGCACCGCGCCCGCCACGCGGAGCTCGTCGAGCAGGCGCAGGCGCTGCGGGCGGATCTCGATTCGGGCAAGCCGATGGTAGCCGTCGAGGTGATGCAGTTCCTGCGCGACTGGGTCACGAACCACATTCAGGGCGAGGACAGCCGATACGCGAGCGTCCTGCGGGACAGGCCGGTCGACGAGCTCCTCGCCTCTGCACAGGAGGAGACACGATGAGCACGATTCCCACCCCCGCATCGACGCCCGGCGACACGTCGTGGTTCGTCCGGGACCGCTTCGGGATGTTCATCCACTGGGGGCTCTACGCGCTCGGCGCGCGCCACGAGTGGCTGCAGCACCACGAGGAGATCCCCGGCGACGTCTACCACAACCGGTACTTCAGGCACTTCGACCCCGACCTCTACGACCCGAAGGTCTGGGCCGAAGCGGCTCGCGACGCCGGCATGAAGTACTTCGTCGTTACGACGAAGCACCACGAGGGGTTCTGCCTCTGGGACAGCGCGCATACCGACTACAAGGTCACCAACACCCCCTACGGCCGGGACGTGCTCACCCCCATGGTCGACGCGTTCCGCAGCGAAGGGATGCGAGTCGGCTTCTATCACTCGCTCATCGACTGGCACCACCCGCAGTACGCGATCGACCCGTACATCGGCCCCTACCGCAACGCGGACGACCGTGAGGCGATGAACGCGACGCGCGACCAGGCGAAGTACGCCGACTACCTCCACGCGCAGGTGCGCGAGCTGTTGACCGGGTTCGGGACGGTGGACGTCATGTGGTTCGACTTCTCCTTCCCGCAGCGCGGCCCGGAGGGAAAGGGTCGCGACGCGTGGCGCAGCGAGGAGCTCTACGCCACGGTGCGCGAGCTCATGCCCGACGTCGTGCTCAACGATCGGCTCGATCTGCCGGAAGGCTGGGACGTGAAGACGCCGGAGCAGTATCAGCCCCAGCGCTGGTTCACGGTGGACGGCAGGCCGGTCGTCTGGGAGGCGTGCCAGACCTTCTCCGGCTCGTGGGGGTACCACCGCGAGGAGGCGAGCTGGAAGAGTCCGGAGATGCTCGTGCAGATGCTCGCCGACACGGTGAGCAAGGGCGGCAATCTCCTGCTGAACGTAGGCCCCACAGGCAGGGGCGAGTTCGACGAGCGCGCGCTCGATCGGCTGCAGGCGATGGGCGAATGGATGTACCGTCACGACCGGAGCATCTACGGGTGCACCCAGGCGCCGGCCGACTTCGAGGCTCCGCAGGACTGCCGGCTCACGTACAACCCGGAGACGAATCGGCTCTACGTCCACCTCTTCGCGTGGCCGTTCAAGCACCTCCACCTCGTTGGAAAGGCGTTCGCAGAGCGCGTGGAGTACGCGCAGCTCCTCAACGACGCGAGCGAGGTGCCCATGCGCCAGAGCTCCGGCGGTATCGAGACCGCCGGCGCGCGGCCGGAGGGCGGTAACGAGCCGACGCTCACGCTCACCGTGCCGGTAGAGAAGCCGCGCGTCCTCGTGCCGGTGATCGAGCTCTACCTGAAGTAGTCGGCGAGCGCCTCCACCGCCGGCCGGCCGCGGTCGTCGGCGCGGTCGGCGAGCAGGGTGCGCGCGATTGGATCGTCGCCGTCGGGCGACCACAGCGCGGAGGCGACGTCGTCGACGCTGATCCGCGAGAGGGCCCGCGAGGGGACGAAGCCGACGTCGGTCTCCAGCACCAGACCGCTCGCGATCAGCCCGTCGCGGATCGCCTCGGCGGTCGATGCCCCGTAGCGGTCGTCCAGGTCGTGCTGCGTGAGCGGCGGGCGGCCGTCGCGGAAGCGCAGGAATATGGACGCCAGCGCGCGTACCGTGTACTCGCTCAGCTGCGGCAGCGCCGCGACCGGATCATCGCTGCCGCTCTCGTTGGTCGGCTCGTTGCGGTGCTGATGAACGTACGCGACCTCCACGCCGGCGAGTACGATCAGCCACGTGATGTAGACCCAGATGAGAAAGATGGGGACCGCGGCGAGCGAGCCGTAGATGACGCTGAGCCGCATCACCGACCCGGTCCAGAAGACGAACACCCGTTTCGCGATCTCCCACCCGACCGTCGCGGCGAGCGCCCCCACCGCGGCGCTCCTCGGCCGGACGTGTCCCGAGGGTACGAGGATGATCATGAGCATGAGCGTCGCGAAGAGGAGCACCGGCGGCAGCACGAGCTCCGAAGCCCGACTCGTCCATCCGGAGAGGGCCGGAGTGCTGTCGTCGATCATCGACTGCACGAAGGGACCCACGACCGCCGCACCGGCGAGGAGAAGCGTTCCCAGGACGATCACGGTCGTATAGGTCGATATCCTGCGCCAGAGGCCGCTCTCGCTCCTGAAGCGCCAGATCGCGTTCAGCGAGCCGTGCACGCCGCGCACGAGCACGACCGCGGTCACGAGGAACAGGAGCAGACCGAACACGCCGAGCGCGCGCGCGTTCTCCGAGAATCGCGTCATACTCTCCAGCACCTGCTCGGAGACGGCGGGAACGAGCTCCTCCACGAGCGTGCGCCGGCTCTCCGCGAGCACCGACTCGAACGCGCCGAAGGCGGACAGGAGCGCGACCACGACGGCGGTCAGCGGCACGAGCGCGAAGAGGGTACTGAAGGCGAGCCCGGCCGCACGACCGGTGCACGCGTCGCGCCCGAACCGGCGCGTCGCGCGCCTCGCGATCGAGACCGAGCTCCGGAACCATTCCATAGCGCATCGTCGGCGGTTCGGCGGGCGTTGTCAATCGGCGGCGCCGGCGCGTCAGCGTGCCGCTCGGGCCTCGGCCTCGAGCCGCTCGAGCAGCGACGCGAGGACGGGGCGAAGCGCCCCGGCGTGCTCGAGCGCACCGGCTCGCATCGCGGCAACCGGGTCGCGCGCGTGCAACTGCCACGTCCCGTACCCGATCTCCGCGGCCGACGCCCGCGCGAGCGCCGCGGCGTCCCGCGGCGTGCTCTCCAGGTGGAACTGGATGCCCACGACGTGCCGATGGAAGACGAAGGCCTGATTCTCGCAGACCGGCGAGGACGCGACCCGGACGGCCCCGGCGGGCAGATCGAAGGTGTCGCCGTGCCAGTGCAGGACCGTGAGCCTCGCCGGCAGGCGCTCCAGCGCCGACCGCCACGCCCGCGTCGTGGCGCGCTCGTCGGCCGACGAACCGGCGGCGAGCGCGCGAAGCGCCCGGTGCGCCGCGGAAAAGTCGACCGGCCACCAGCCGATCTCCTTCTGCCGCGCCGGGTAGACGCGGGCGCCCATCGCGTGCGCCAGGAGCTGCGCGCCCAGGCAGACACCGAGCGCGGGCACGCCGGCCTGCACGCACGCGCGGATCGAGTCGGTCTCACCGATCAGCCACGGATGGCGCCGCGTGTCGCCGACGCCCATGGGACCGCCCATGACGACGAGCAGATCGCACTCGTCGGGGCGGGGTGGCTGGTCACCGCGCCACAGCGCGCGGACGGAAACCAGATGGCCGCGCAGCGCGAGCCACTCGGCGATCCTCGCAGGGCGTTCGAAGGGGACGTGTTGCAGGACGACCGCGCGCAGCGGCGCCCGCGTGGTTCGCGCCCAGGAGCGTGCGCTCATGCTGCCATCCTACCGGATGTCCGCGGAACGGGTCACTCGTCGGTGCCGAGAATCTTTTCCACCTGCTCGGCCGGGATCTCCTCCTCCTCGAGCAGCCGTTCGGCGAGCTCGTCGAGCTGCTCGCGATGCTCCTCGATCGTCTTCTTCGCGCGATCGTAGGCGGTCTGCAGCGTCTCCATGATCTCCGAGTCGACCTCGCGCGCGGTCTGTTCCGAGTAGTCGCGGCGCTGCGAGAGCTCCTCGCCCAGGAAGACGTTCTGCCGCTCGCCGGAAACCGAGAACGCGCCGAGCTTGCGGCTCATGCCCCAGCTCTGCACCATCCTCCGGGCGATCTTCGTCGCCTCCTGGATGTCGTTCTGCGCGCCGTTCGTGAAGTTCCCGTAGACCACTTCCTCGGCGGCGCGCCCGCCGAGCATGACCGACAGCCGGTCCGAGAGGTACGGCTCGCTGTACAGGTACTTCTCCTCGTCGGGCAGCTGCTGCGTCACTCCCATCGACTGCTCGCGCGGCACGATCGTCACCTTCAGCAGCGCGTCGGCGTGAGGCAGGAGCGCGGCGGTGATCGCGTGCCCGGACTCGTGGTAGGCGATGCGCTTCTGCTCTTCGTCGCTTACGGTGAGATTCTTCCGCTCGAGTCCGAGCATCACCTTGTCGCGCGCGTCGTTGACGTCCTCCATGTTGATCGCGTCGCGACCGGCGCGCGCGGCGAGCAGCGACGCCTCGTTGATCAGGTTCTCCAGGTCGGCGCCGCTGAAGCCGGGCGTACCGCGCGCGACCTTTTCCAGCTCGACGTCGTCGGCGAGGGGCCGGTCCTGCGCGTGGATCTTCAGGATCGCGACGCGGTCCTTCACCGACGGGAGATTGGTGGTGATGCGCCGATCGAACCTGCCCGGTCGCAGCAGCGCGGGGTCGAGGATATCGGGACGGTTGGTCGCCGCCATGACGACCACGCTCTCCTGCGGCTCGAAGCCGTCGAGCTCGGAGAGGAGCTGATTGAGCGTCTGCTCGCGCTCGTCGTGGCCACCGCCAAGGCCCGCCCCCCGGTGCCGGCCGATCGAGTCGAGCTCGTCGATGAAGATGATGGACGGCTGGCGCTTCTTCGCGTCCTTGAAGAGGTTGCGCACCCGCGAGGCGCCCACGCCCACGAACATCTCCATGAAGTCGGACCCCGACATGCTGTAGAAGGGTACGTCCGCCTCGCCGGCGATCGCGCGCGCGAGAAGCGTCTTGCCGGTCCCGGGCGGACCCACGAGCAGAACCCCCTTGGGCGTCCGCGCCCCGACCTTGTCGTACTTCTCCGGGCTACGGAGGAAATCGACGATCTCCGAGACCTCCTCCTTCGCGCTCTGCAGACCGGCGACGTCGTCGAGCGCGGTGTCGACCTCCTTCGCCTTGTCGTAGAGCTTCGCCTTGTTCTGCCCGACGTTGAACAGCCCCTGACCGCGTTGCTGCATGCCCTTGTAGAGCCTGTAGAAGATCCAGATCATCAGCGCGAAGGGCAGCAGGTTGAGGATCACCCCCCAGAACGACGTCCCCTGCCCCGGCTCGGCCTCGGTGTAGATGGGTACGTCGTTGTTCTGGAGGAGCTGCACGATATCGGTGTCGCCGATGGGAGGTACGTAGACCACGAAGCGCTGGACCTCGCTCCCCTCCTGCGGCCCCACGGTCACCGGCTCGCTGAACGCCCCCTCGACGCGGTTCCCCGAGATAGTCACCGATTCGACGTTGTCCTGCTCGACCTGGGTGCGGAACTCGTTGTAGGTCACCGAGCCGACCGCACCGCCGGCAAAGAGCCGGAGGATCGTGGGCAGGAAGAGCAGCGCGAGAATGATGAGCCACATCCACGAGAGGCCTCCCCACATGGAGCCCATCCCACCGGGACCGCCGGAGCCTCCTCCGCGTCCACCGGGACCGGTCGGTCGTGGCGGATCTCCGCCCTGGTCCTGTTGTCTGCCGTCGCTCATCCGCATCGCTTTTCTCCGCATAGCTGGGTAAACAGATAGCGGTGCGGCGGGGGCTGGAGTATAACCCATTCGGGTGAGCGCCCCGCGAGGCGGGGCCGGCTCCCACGGGTGCGGGTCTACCTGGAGGCGGTCATCGCGCCGGATTCAATGGCGGCCCAGTGGTGGCATCGCACGATGTGCTCGCTGCCCACGTCCTCGAGCTGCGGCTCTTCCTGCCGACAGAGATCGGTGGCAAACGGACACCGCGGATGGAATCGGCACCCGGCCGGCGGATCGATCGGATTGGGGACGTCGCCGGTGAGGATGATCTTCTCCTGCCCGGAGTCCGGATCGGGCTCCGGAATCGCCGAAAGCAGCGCCTTCGTGTACGGATGCAGCGACCGCTCGAAGAGCTCACCGGTCTCGGAGAGCTCGACGATCTGCCCCAGGTACATCACCGCGATGCGCTGGCTGATGTACTTCACGACGAGAAGGTGGTGCGTCACGAACAGGTACGTGAGCTCCAGATCGGCCTGAAGCCGCTTGAGGAGGTTCAGGATCTGCGCCTGGACGCTGACGTCGAGCGCGCTCGTCGGCTCGTCCATCATAACGAACCGCGGATTCGTGGCGAGCGCACGCGCGATCGCGATCCGCTGGCGCTGCCCGCCGGAGAACTCGTGCGGGTAGCGCATCAGGTGCTCCCGGGCGAGCCCGACGGTCTCGAGCAGCTCCACCACGCGCTCCTCCAGCTCGACACCGCGCGCCAGCTTCTGCGAGACGAGCGGCTCGGAGACGATGTGCTTCACGAGCATGCGCGGATTGAGGCTGTTCGACGGGTCCTGGAAGACGATCTGGATCTTCCGGCGCAGCTCCTGCAGGTCCTGTCCGGAGAACCGCGTGATATCGTGCGCCCGAATGCGACCGCGCAGATCGCGGTCGATGTCGGAACCGGTGGCGAGGCCGCGTTCGATCGCGTCGACGACCTGCGGATCCTCGTCGAAGTAGATTCGCCCGTCGGTCGCGTCGTGCAGCCGAAGGATCGTCTTGCCGAGCGTCGTCTTCCCGCAGCCCGACTCGCCCACGAGGCCGAGGCACTCGCCGCGGCGGATCTGCAGGTCCACGCCGTCGACCGCCTTCACGTCGGCGGTGTGACGGCGGAAGATCCCGCTGTGGACGGGGTAGTACTTCCTGAGCGCGCGGATGTCGACGAGCGCCGATCGGGTAGTCGTGACTGTACTCATGCTCGCTCTTCCTCCGCCTGCGCGGCGACGACCTCGTCGTGGTCGTAGTAGAGATGGCAGGCGACGAAGTGGTCGGGCTCCTTCTCGATCGTCAACGGTTTGGCGCGCCGGCACACCTCCATGGCGTGAGGACAGCGCGGATGAAATCGGCATCCCGACGGCGGATGAATCAGGTTCGGAACCGTGCCCCGGATGGGCTGCAGCTCCTCGGTCTGCTCGCGCTTGGGCACCGATGCGAGCAACCCCTGGGTGTACGGGTGAAGCTGCGTTCGGAAGAGATCCCTCACGCTCGCCGTCTCGGCGACGTCGCCTGCGTACATGACCGACACCCGGTCGCAGACCTCGGCGACGAGGCCCAGGTCGTGGGTTATGAATATGACCGAGCTGATCGTCGATTCCTTCAGCCGCTTGATCAGCTCGACGATCTGGGCCTGGATCGTGACGTCCAGGTTGCTCGTAGGCTCGTCGGCGATGAGCAGCTTCGGGTTGCACGCGAGCGCGATCGCGATGACGATCCGCTGCTGCATACCGCCGGAGAGCTCGTGCGGATAGCGGCTCGCGACGTTCTCGGGGTTCGGCACACCGAGGCTGTCGAGCAGCTCGACGACGTGGCGGCGGATCGTCTTGCGCAACCGGCGGCGGTAGCGCTTGAGAACGGGCACCCGACGGACGAGACCGATCACGCTGTCGTGCGGACGCATCCGGTTGCGACGCGCGTTGAGCGCACCGATCGTCGCCTGATCGGCCGTCGGGGCACCGGCCGCCGAGGCGTCGCCCGGGTCCCCGGAGGCTTCGAGCGCGATGATCTTCCGGTCGAGGTCTTCGACGCGCTGCCGGTGCGCGAGAATGGCCCGACGCTCGCGGTCGAAGAGCGCGCGCTGCAGCTTCGTGAAGCCCAGGAATCCGTCTCGCCCGGCGGCGATCTCTTCGTCGAGCTCGCGTACCGTCTCGCCCAGCATCTCCGGGAGCCGGTGGAACTCGAAGCTCTCGCCGACCTGGTACTCGATGGACAGCACGGGGTTGAGCGCCGTGCTCGCCTCCTGGAAGATCATGGAGATGTCGTTGCCGCGCAGCTCCTGCGCGTACGCCTCCGACTGCTGCAGGAGATCGATGCCGTGCCGCTTGTCCTTCTCGTCGAAGAAGATGAGGATGTTTCCGCCTGTGATCTTGCCCGGCTCCTGGACGATCCGCATCATGCTGCGCACCGTCACGCTCTTTCCGCACCCCGACTCGCCCACGAGGCCGTAGGTCTCCCCGGGACGCACGAAGACCGAAACGCCGTTGAGCGCCCGGACCACGCCTTCGAAGGTGTGGAACTCGGTATAGAGGTCGTTCGTGCGCAGCAGTTTCTGTTGGCTGTCCGTTGTCTGCGCCACTTACTTCCTCCGCATCTTCGGGTCGAACACGTCGCGCGCCGCGTCGCCGAGGAGGTTCCAGCCCAGGACGAAGAGCGCGATCACGAAGCCCGGTACGAACACGACGTACCAGTAGGCCAGCCGGTCACCCGGGGGACCCACGATCCAGTTCCGCGCCTGGGAGACCATCTGCCCCCAGTCCGCGTACCCGATATCCGAACCGAGCCCGAGGAACGAGAGCGAGGCGGCGGTGAGCACGGTCGTCCCCACGCGCATGCTCGCGATGATGAGCACCGAGTAGATCGAGTTGGGAAGAATGTGCTTGGTGAGAATCCGCAGGTGACTCGCGCCGGAGGCCCGGGCCGCCTGGACGAATTCCCGCTCGCGGATGACGAGGATCTCGCCGCGGATGACGCGCGTATACGTCGGCCAGCCGAGGACGATGAGCACCAGGATGATACTCGTCAGCCCGCGCCCTATGGCAACGACGAGCCCCATCGCTACGACGAGAAACGGCAACGAGTAGAAGATGTCGGTGATCCGCATGATCACTTCGTCCACGACACCGCCGAAGTAGCCGGCGAGCGCCCCCAGGACGAGTCCCACGACGAGATTCGCGAGCACGACGAGAAAGCCGATGCGGAACGCGCTGCGCGCGCCCCAGATCAGGCCGTAGAGGATGTCGAATTGCTGGGGCAGCGTCCCGAGCGGATGCTCGGCGCTCGGGGCCGATGGGGCCATCGCCCACCCGTCGTGCGGGATCTTGAACGGATCGGCCGGATCCTCGGGGGGCGCGAGCACCGGCGCGAGGATCGCGATCACGGCGAACGAGAAGATGATCGTCAGGCCCAGGATCGTCAGCGGATTGCGCAGGAAGCGCTTCAGCGAGAACAGAAACTCCTGCATCCGCGGATTCCGCTGCCCGGCCCTGCGCCCGGCGCCCACGGTCTGCTCCTCTATACGGTTGTCGATGCGCTCTTCAGCATTGCTCATGATCGGCCCCTAACCCAGCCTGATACGCGGGTCGATGTACGCGTAGAGGATGTCGACGATGAGGTTCACGACGACGAAGACGACGCCGAGGAACATCACGTTGAACATGATCGCAGGAACGTCGAGCTGCAGCGCGGCACGCGCCATCCAGAAGCCGATGCCCTTGCGGTTGAAGATGGTTTCGGTGATGACCAGACCGGCCATCAGCCCGGCGAACAGGACGCCGGACACGGTGACGACGGGGATGAGCGCGTTGCGACGCGCGTGGACCCGCTGGATCACGCGGCGGCTCGCACCCTTGGCGAGCGCGGTGCGGATGTAGTCCTGCCCCAGGCTCTCGAGCATGCTCGACCGTGTCAGACGCAGGATGAGCGCGCTGGAGAGCAGAATCAGGTTGAAGGTGGGCAGGAAGAGGTGGTAGAGCCCATCGAGCACGATGTCCCACCGCCAGTTCAGGATGCCGTCGATTGTGATCATGCCGGTATACCGGTTGAAACTCTCGCTGAGGATCACGTTCTTGCCCGCGTTGGAAATCACCCCGGGCGGGAAGATGCCCAGCAGACCGTAGAAGATCATCAACAGGAAGAGGCCGAGCCAGAACGTGGGAAGGCTGTAGCCGATGATCGCGAAGAGCCGGGTCCCGTGGTCGATGGGAGTGTCCTTGTGGACGGCACCCAGCGTGCCCAGCCACACGCCAACCAGGATGATCAACGGCGTCGCGTAGAGGGTGATCTCCAGCGACACCGGAAAGTAGTTGCGGAACCCCTCGAGCACCGGCGCCTGCGCCGTGACCGAATGACCGAAGTCGCCGCTCATCATGTTGCCCATCCAGCGAACGTACTGGAGCGGCGCGGGGTCGTTGAGACCGTATCGCTCGATCATCGCGTTGATCTGATCGGGCGATACCTTCTCGCTCGTGACGTAGATCGAGACCCGTTGCCCCGGAGGGATCAGCATGGTCATGCTGAAGACGATCAGCGATACACCGAAGAGTACGACGACCATGAGGAGAAGACGCCGCACCACGTAGTTAAACAAGCTCATGTGTATTCAACCGGAAGGGAAGTTGGCCCCCGCGGGAGCGGGGGCCAGAGAACCCTAAGGACTACTGCGCGGCCTTGCTCAGGTCGGGCAGCAGGTCATACATACTGGATTGCATGGGGTTGTAGTAGTGCCCCTGCACCCAGTCCTTCATGTACCGACGCGAGAGGGGCTGACCCGGGATGATGCCGGGCGAGTCCTCGATCCAGATTTCCTGGAGACGATAGTAGATCTCCCGCCGCTCGTCGGTATCCAGCGACGTCGCACCGCGCTCGATGAGGTCGTCGACCTCCGGGTTGTTGTAGCCCTGGCGGCCGGCGTAGGTACCGGTCGAGTGCATGTACGGGTAGACGTAGTTGTCCGGGTCCGGATAGTCGGGAGCCCAGCCGATGTAGAAGACCGGCAGGCTGCGACTGCGGTTGAGGTTCAGGTACTCCGACCACTCGACACCGCGCACGTTGATCTCGAACTTGGGGTTCAGGCTGGAGATCGCCTCGGCCATCATGCGGACCGACGCCTGGCGGACGTCGTTTCCGGTGTTGAACAGCAGATCGACCTTGAAGCCCTTCTCCCAGACTTCGCCGTCCCACGCCTGGCGCATGTAGTCGGCGGCGGCGTCGAGGTCGTGCGGAGGCATCTCCACCGACTCGTTCTTGAACGGCAGGCCGTAGGGCACCGGCGTCACGACCGTCTGGTACGTGTTGTTCGTGATGTCCTCGATGTAGGTCTGCTGGTCCCACGCGGCGATGAACGCCTTGCGGACGTTGGTGTCGGAGAAGAAGTCGGGCGGAATGCCTTCCCCGTCGAGCTGCCCGCTGTAGATGTACGGGTTGTTCTCGGAGGTGATCTCCATGTTGAAGGTGATACCGCCGATCGTGAGGCTGGGCAGATCCTGGTAGACGTTCAGACCGGTCTCCTGGTCCATCTCCGGGAAATTGACCGCGTCAACGGTGGCCATGTCCACGTCGCCCTGCAGGAGCGCGAGCTTACGGGTCGTCCACTCGTCCATGACCCGGTAGATACCGGTCTTGATCTCGGGCAGATCGCCCCAGTAGTCGTCGAAGCGGTCGATGACGAGCTCGACACCCTTCTCCCAGCGCGTGAACGCGTAGGGTCCGGTTCCGTTCGCGATGTCCCAGAGGGTTTCGCCGTCTTCGGGCGGGTTGTTATAGTCCTTCCAGGTCGCCTCGGTACCGTCCCAGCCGCCGTTCGCAGCGACGAAGTCCTTGTTGATGATCGATGCCCACTGCCCGGCGAGCACGCCGAGGAAGTAGGGAGCGGGGTTCGCGAGGTTGAACACGACGTAGTCGCCGTCGACCTCGACCGCGTTGTCGATCTCGTCCCAGGTCCCGACGATGTTTCCGTCGCCGTCCCGGCTCGAGTACTTGTTCCCCGTGAAGAGGTACCACCAGATCCAGTTCGGACCGCCGTCGGTGTCGACGACGAGGTTACGCTCGAAGCTGTACTCGACGTCTTCCGGGGTCATCTCGGTACCGTCGTGGAACAGCACACCGTCGCGAACGCGGATCCGGAAGGTCCGGCCGCCGTCGGTGATGCCGCCGTTCTCGACCGTCGGGACTTCGGCCGCGAGCACGGGAACGAAGTCCGCGGTGCTCTCGCCTTCGAACGCTACGAGCTGCTCGTAGATGTTCGTCATGTTCGTCCAGCTCGCCGTGTCGTAGGCCTTCGCCGGGTCCAGACTCTCGATGGTTCCATAGGTTGCGTAGACCAGGGTGTCGGGGTTCTTCACCGCACCTGTCCCCTCTTCCTGCACACCGGTCGCAAACAGCAGACCAGCCACAAGCACGAGGGTCACTGCCAAGAGTGTTCGTCGCATGCGTCTCTCCTTTGACGTTTTTTACCCCCAGAACGGGGGTTGTCGTGCAGAGTATCACGTTATGCCCCGGCAGTGCAAGATTATCAACACCTGATCTTAATTATGAGCATTTTATATGCACTCTTATTCAACAATACTATTTCACGAACTCACATATTGTAATCCGACCTCGTTCGGCGCACTCAGCCGGCACCGCCCACACGAGAGAGAATGTTTACGGGGTGGTTGACACGAATTGATATTGTCGTAGAATTGCAGAGAACCATGCACCGTGGTCACACGGTTGCATGCTCCCCTGTTCGTCGGCGAGATCCCTCAGCCGTCCGGCGAAAGCCGGAACATCGTCGACGGAACATCCCACTCTCCCTTGCCTGCCCGAAAGGGCAGGCATTTTTCGTTCAGGCCTGATACGCTGTTCTCCGGAGACAGAAGACGTGCACGGATCCTCCAACGCGAAACGACGGTTACGATCGACGATGGGGCGCTCGGTGAAGACGCTATCCGACGACGAGCGCTCGTCGCGAAGTGCGCGGATCCGCGAGAGCCTCCTGGCGCTTCCCGAGTGGCGCGAGGCGTCGATCGTGCTCCTCTACCACGCAATGCCCGATGAAGTGGATACGCACGACCTGATCATCGCCGCGTTGCACGGCGGCAAGCGGGTCTATCTCCCCCGCGTCGCGGCCGGTGTCATGGGGTTTCACCGTCTCGCCGACGAGGCGGCGCTGACCCGGCTCGCCCGACATCCCTACGGGATGCTCGAACCGGACGGCTCGGAACAAGCGTGGGACGCGGTCGAGACGCCGGAGCCCCTCGTCGTCTGCCCGGGACGCGCCTTTGACCTCGCGGGCAACCGCCTCGGTCGCGGGGGCGCGTTCTACGACCGGTTCCTGCACGAGCTGCGCCACGGCGCGGTCCGCGCCGGAACCGCCATCGGCATCTGCTTCGACCTTCAGATCGTAGAGGCGGTCCCCGTCACCGACGGCGACGAGCCGGTGGACGCGGTCGTCACCGAGCGGCGCGTCGCACGCGTCTGATTGAACCGCGCATCGCAAAGGAGTAGGATGCTCTCATGAGTGAGATCAAGAGCGCACTCGAGCTCGCACTCGAGCGAACCGCCGACGTAAAGGGCGACAAGAAGAAGCTCGAAGCGCACGAGTCCCGACAGAAAGGCATGCGCCTCGCGGGGAAGTTCATCGACGATCAGTCGGTGGACGTCAAGGGCGAGATCAAGCGGATGGACCGCTCGCAGCAGCCGTCGGCTCGCGAGGGCTTCTACCACGTCCTGCTCTCGCATCTCGCCCTGCCCACGCAGGAGAGCGACGTCCAGCGGCTGCAGGTCGTTCGCCAGGGCCTGCAGACGGTCATCCGCGACTCGAACCTCGTGGACGGCCTCATGGATCAGGTCACCCAGTACATGCAGCAGTACCTCGACACGAAGAACCAGCTCACCGAGCGGCTGCGCCAGCAGTTCGAGCCGCGGCTTCGGCAGAAGGAAGAGCAGATCGCACAGCAGACCGGCCGGCAGGTGAGGCTGGACCCGGCAAACGACCCGGAGTTCGCGCAGGCGCTCAACGAGAACCTCCAGCGGCTGCAGGGGCAGTACTCGCAGGTCATCGACCAGGCGAAGGAGCAGTTCGACCAGCTCTTCAGCGCGTCGAAGTAGTCCGGAGGCAGCGTGTCGGCGCCGGAGAACCTGCGAGCGGGCGAACGCAGAAACGTCACCGTTCTCTTCGCCGACATGAAGGGCTTCACGTCGCTCTCCGAGCGGATGGACCCCGAAGAGATGGAAGGCCTCATGTCGCAGGTCTTCGGTACCTTCGAGGGGATCATCAACCGCTACGAGGGCACCGTGGAGAAGTACATTGGCGACGCGCTCGTCGCGGTCTTCGGCGTACCCACGCTCCACGAGGACGACGCCGCCCGGGCGATCAACGCCTCGCTCGACTTCCTCGCCGAGATCGCCCGGCTCAACGAGAAGCGACCGAACCGCGATCCGATCGCGTTCCGCATCGGCATCAATACCGGACTCATCACGACCGGCAAGCGGGGCGAGCACGACGTCGTCACGGGTCACCCCATGGCCGTGGCGAGCCGGATCCAGTCCTCGGCATCAGAGAACTCGATTCTCGTGTCGCAGAGCACGCGCGAACGGTGCGAGCACGACTTCATCTTCTCGGACGCCCGGCCCATCCAGGCCCGCGGCAAAGACGAGGTGGTCCTCGCCCACGAAGTCCGCGGCCGGAACACCCGACCGGATGACGACGATTCGGTGTTCGTCGGCCGCAAACCGCTCCTCGACCGGATGCTTCGCGGCTTCCTGCGCCACGACCCGGTGCAGACCCAGGGGTTCATCCTCGTGGGCGAGGCCGGCATCGGAAAGACCCGCGTCGCTCAGGAGCTCATGCGCAAGCTTCGGCAGCTCCCGGACTTCGACGACGGTATCCTGTTCGCGCGCGCCCGGCGCTACGGGAAGCGGCCCTTCGCGGTGATCATCGACATGCTCAGCGCCTACTTCCGCATCGACAGCCGGATGAGCGTCGACGAGATCGCCACCGTCGTCGAGCGCGAGCTCGAGGTCGAGCGCCGAACGGCGGACGGGTTCGCCTCGCTCGCCTCGGGCACCGCAGAGGAGCAGGACAACCAGGCGTTCGTCCTCCTCTACCTCATCCTCAAGAGCATCGTGAAGAAGAACCTGGACGCACCCTACTCGACGCTGCTGTGCATCGACGACCTCAACTTCATCGACAAGTCGAGCCGCGACTTCTTCCAGTTCTACCTGCGCAACGCCGACACCAGACCGTTCTTCCTCTTTCTCAACCGCACGCTCGACGACGGTTTCCGCGAGACCTTCAGCGAGCTCGAGCTCGTCGAGCTCGAACCGCTCGACCGCGAGGAGACGCTCGAGCTGATTCGCACACTCTCCAGCGACGACCTCGACCTGGACCTCGTGAACTCGATACGGGACAACGCGCGGGGGAACCCGCTGTTCATCCGCGAGTACGTCCGCTACGCCCGGGAAAACCGGGACGCGCAGCAGCTGCCGACAACGATCCAGAACATCTTCCTCACATCGATCGAATCGTACGAGCCGGCGCTCCGGGACCTGCTGAAGAAGCTGTCGGTCTTCGCCCACAGCTTCAGCCTGCCCGACGCGCAGCACGTGCAGAGCGTGACCGACGGAGACCCTCGCATCGTGGACGCCGCGATCGGTTTCTTCCAGCGTGAGGGCATCCTCGTCCGGGAAGACGAGCTGTACATGTTCCGGTACGACCTGTTCAAGACGGCCATCTACAACAGCCTGCTGAACTACAACAAGAAGATCCTCCACCGTATCATCGCCGACCTGATGATCGAGAAGGGTGAACCGCACCCCATGCGATTGCTCCATCACCTCTTCCGTGCCGAGGAGTACGATCGTGCGGTCGACACGCTCATGGACTCTCCGAATGTCACGAGCAACGTCGAGTACCTTCGCTACGTCGATCGGCTCCTCGAGCAGCTGGAGGAGCACGACCTCGACCGCTACGTTCGGCTGATGTTCGTCAAGTCGGCGATCCTCTTCAACAACGGCATCGCCGAAGAGGCCGATTCACTGCTGAAGGGTATGATCGAGATGGCGGTCGATCGCCTGAGCTCGACCTACGCCGGCAGCGCCTACCACCTTCTCACCGCGCACAACATGAAGGCGTACTGCTTCGGGAAGGCGCGTTACTGCGGCGACAAGGCGCTCGCCTACTACGACCGCGCGGGGGGCGGGAACTACAACGTTCAGAACGTCCTCGAGATCATGGCCTCCTCCGAGCTGCTGCGCAACAACTCCGACGCGGTCGAGGAGATCATCGGCCGCATCCGCGAGCTCGAGGCGACCGACGGCAGCGCCTACTCCTCCGCACGACTCGAGCTCGTGCAGGTGGAGCATCACCTCATGCGCAGCGAGTACCGGCGCGCGATCGAGAAGCTGGACAGGCTCATCGCGGACTCCAGGGATGAGACCGAGCGCTGGTACCAGATGCACAGACTCAAGGGGCTTGCGTGCTTCCAGGTATGCGACTGGAACGAGATGAGGCGCGTCGATCAGATCGCTCTGGAAGGACCGTCACGCCACCTCTCGAACATCAGCCAGGCCAACGCCCGGCTGGGGGTCGCGCATCACTTCCTCGGTGACGAGCGGGCGGCGGATCGCCATCTCCAGCAGGCCGAGTTCAACGCGTCCCAGATCCGCAACGACTTCGATACCGTCGACGCGCTTCGTACCCTCTCCAGGTGCTACCTGATCCGGGGTGACCTGGACAAATCCGCCGACCACGCGCGCCGGGGCCTTGCGACCAGCCTCCGTCACACCGCGACCTACCCGGTGCTGACGCTCCTGATGGTGCTCGTCGAGGCCGCCTCGGCGCAGGGCGACGCCGCTTCGGTGGAGTTCTTCCTTCACGAAGCGTCGTTACTCGTCGCAAGCGGCTTCCTCCTGCCGAATCGCGACACGACTCTCTATCACTACTTCTCGTCCCGCTACGCGAGCGACCCGGAGATCGCCGACTCGCACCGCATCGCCGCGCACCACGCGCTGGAACGGGAGATCGCAGCGATCGGCGACGAGCGGCTCGTCGGAGAGTTCCTCAG
Organism: uncultured Spirochaetaceae bacterium; assembly: GCA_964537725.1. Lineage (GTDB taxonomy): Bacteria > Spirochaetota > Spirochaetia > DSM-27196 > SLST01 > SLST01. The sequence goes on from CAZICD010000057.1 coordinate 23,953, forward strand.
AGTGCGCGGCTTCGGCCGCATACGCGACGAGCTCGCTTGACACCCCCCCACCGCAGTGATAAGACAGGCGCATGGACCAGAAGGAAGTCGTCGACGCGCTCAAGGCGGTCGCTCTGTTCGGTTCGCTCAGCCCCCGATTCCTGAACGGCATCGCGAAATCGTGCGTTGAGCGCGAATTCGAAGCCGGGGAGACGCTTGTGCGTCAGGGCAACCCGGGAGTCGGTCTGTTCATCATCGTCAGCGGCAAGGTCAAAATCGTGAAGACGAACGAGTCCGGCGAGCGCCTCGAGCTCGCGACGCACGGTCCGGGAGAAGTCATCGGCGAGATGGCGGTGCTCGACGGCGCAAACCGCACGGCGGACGTGATCGCAGTCGAGAACACGACGTGCCTCGTGCTCAGCTCGTGGGATTTCCGCAGCTTCATGGAAGCCCACCCGGAGGTCGCGCTCGAGATTCTGCCGGTCGTCGTGAAACGCTTCCGCGAGACGAACGCCGCGCTGACCGGCTCGCCGGCTTCCGATTCCGCTGGTACCTCGGCCGGGACGTAGATCACCACCGGTTCACCTCCCTTTCCGGCCATGCTATAATCCCGCGCTGAAAACCGACTCAGGAGTACAAATGGCTACAGAGCGCACCTTTACCATGCTGAAACCCGGCGTATTGCAGCGCCGGATCGTTGGCGAGATCCTCACACGACTCGAACGAAAAGGCTTCAAGATTCTCGCTATGAAGCTCATGAAGATCCCCCGCGATCTCGCCGAGGACCACTACGGCGAGCACCGCGAGAAACCCTTCTTCGGCGACCTCGTCGGCTACATCACCTCGGCGCCGGTCATCGCGATGGTCGTGGAGGGGGAAGAGGCGATCGCGCGTCTGCGCCTCCTCTGCGGCGCGACCAAGGTCGACCAGGCGCTGCCCGGAACGATCCGCGGGGACTACGCGACGCAGACGCAGCTGAACATCATCCACGCCTCGGATTCCCCGGAGAGCGCCGCGCGTGAAACCGGGCTGTTCTTCGACGAATCGGAGGTCATAGACTACGAGGACGGGAATGCCGACTGGTTCTGAGAAGCCCGAGCGCTGGCAACTCGACTCGGTCTACGCGGGATACGACAGCGAAGCATACCGGAGCGATCGCGACGAGCTGGTGAAAGCCAGCTCGTCGTTGCTCAAGAAGCTCGCCGACAAATCGGCCCGGAAGAAGGATCCCGGCAAGTGGATCAAGGACGTGCTCAAGCGGTTCGACGCGGCGACGGGACTCGTGCGGACGCTCGGCGCCTACATCCACTGCAACTACGCCGTCGACACGAAGGACAGCCGCACGCTCGCCGAGCTCAACTCGCTCGACGAGGACGCGCTCGCGCTTCGCGAGGCGGAGGTTCGGTTTCGCACCGAGCTGCGGCCGCTTCGCAAGAAGCTCCCCGCGCTCGCGAAGAAGTCGAAGACCATCGGCCGGTTCCGGTTCTATCTCGAGGAGCAGATCGAGCTCGCCGACAGGCAGATGAGCATCGCCGAGGAAAACGTCGCCGCGGACCTCATGCGCCCCGGCGCCGACGCGTGGAGCCGGCTGCAGGACCAGATCTCGAGCAACCTGACCTGGCCGTGGGAGGGCGAGGAACGCAAGACCGTCGTCGAGCTGCGCTCGCTCGCGATGGACGCCGACCGGGCGGTGCGTGAGAAGGCGTACCACAAGGAGCTCGAGGCGTGGAAGTCGATGGAGATCCCGCTCGCCGCCTCGCTGAACGGCGTGAAGGGCTTCACCGTCATCCTCGACAAGCGGCGCAACTACGAGAGCCCGCTCGACCACGCCGCGTTCCAGTCGCGTATCACGCGCCGGACGCTCGACGCCCAGATCCAGACGATGGAGTCGAACCTGGGCGTCTTCCGGACCTATCTCAAGGAGAAGGCGAAGCTCCTCGGACAGGAGAAGCTCGCGTTCTACGACCTCTTCGCGCCCGTCGGATCCACGAGCCGGACCTGGGGCTTCCGGGAGGCGCGGAACTTCATCGTCGAGCAGTTCAACACGTTCTCGTGGGAGCTCGGGGACTTCGCCGAGCACGCGTTCAGCGAGAAGTGGATCGACGCCGAGCCGCGCGCCGGCAAGGTGGGCGGTGCGTTCTGCATCTCGCTCCCGCAGGCCGGCGAGAGCCGTATCCTCGCGAACTTCGACGGCAGCTTCGACAGCCTCTTCACGCTCGCCCACGAGCTCGGCCACGGCTACCACGGCTCGGTCCTGAACGATCTGCCGTACCTGCAGCGCAGCTACCCCATGACGCTCGCCGAGACAGCATCGATCTTCTGCGAGACGATCGTCTTCAACCGGGCGCTCGAGTCCTCCTCCGACGACGACCGGCTCGCGGTGCTCGAGCTCTTCCTGCAGAGCGCGACGCAGGTGATCGTGGACATCCTCTCGCGCTTCAAGTTCGAGAGCGCCGTGTTCGAACGGCGCGAGCACGCGGAGCTCAGCCCGGACGAGCTGTCCGAGCTCATGCTTCAGGCGCAGCGGGATACGTACGGCGACGGACTCGACGGGGAGCTGCTGCACCGCTACATGTGGGCGGTCAAGCCTCACTACTATCGCAGCGGGCTCTCGTTCTATAACTTCCCCTACGCCTTCGGACAGCTCTTCGGCCTCGCGCTCTACTCGAAGTACACCGAGGACGAGCACGAGTTCCCGGCGCGCTACAAGAAGCTCCTGCAGTTGACCGGTCAGACGACCGCGAACGACGTGACGCGCGAAGCCGGGTTCGACATAGAGGACCCCGCGTTCTGGCAGTCCGGGATCGATGTCATCGCGCAGCGGGTCAACGACTTCGCCGCGCTCGTGGAGGAGCGCACCGCTGGGTAGCAGCGTCGGGATCATCGGAGCCGGGGCGTGGGGCACCGCGCTCGGGAAGGTCCTCGCCGAGCACGGCCATGCGGTCGAGCTCTGGGCGTACGAGGCCGATGTCGCGGCGCAGATCAACGCGGATCACGTCAACGCTCGCTACCTGCCGGAGGTCGCGCTCCCGACGGGCCTGACCGCGGCGAGCGATCTGCTCGCCGTAGCGGGCGGCAAAGAGTACCTCATCCTTGCCGCCCCCTCGCTTCACATCCTGCCGATCACGCGCCGGCTTCTGGGCGTGAGCGAGGTCGCCGAGGGCAGGACCGCGATCGGCGTGCTCACCAAGGGCTTCATCGCCACCGATAGCGGCGTTCGGCTCATCCTGCAGACGCTCGAGGACTACCTGCCCGGCTTCTACAAGGGCAACCTCGTGTACATCTCGGGCCCCAGCCACGCAGAGGAGGTCGCCCGCGGCAAGCTCACCGGCCTCATCAGCGCTTCGGCCAACCCCAAGAACGCGATCCGCTTCCGACGGCTGCTCAATCGGTCTCCGCTCATAGTGTTCAGCTCGCTCGACGTCGTGGGGGTGCAGGTCGCCGCTGCGATGAAGAACGTCATCGCGATCGCCTTCGGAATGATGGACGCGCTGAAGAACGTCGCCGGCGCGCGCTTCGGCGACAACACCGAGAGCCTCCTCCTCGCCGCCGGCCTCAACGAGATCCAGACGCTCGCCGTCGCGCTGGGGGCCACGCACCCGGAGACGTTCACGTCCATCGCCGGGGTCGGAGACCTGGACGTCACGTGCCGAAGCCCCTACGGGCGCAACCGCCGGTTCGGCCGCGAGATCGTCGAGAGCCGGATACTCGAGCGGTTCACCGACATCGACGATCTCGTTGCGCGCATCGACGAGGTGGGATACCTTCCCGAAGGGGCGGTAGCGGCACGAAGCGCGCGCGAGCTCATCGCGCGCCACAACGTGAAGCTCCCGATCACGAACGCCGTCTACGCCATCCTGAACCGGGAATCGGACCCGCCCGGCGCGCTCGACAGCATTCTGCGCGGGATGACCGGTGCGAGCTTTCACAGCGTGCTCGAGACGGACGGGACCGCAGAGGAGGAGACATGATCTTCACCAGCCAAGGATCGCAGGATCGCACGAGCGTCCGCGCGGCGGGGGTCGGCCGACAGACCGCCGTCGCCGTCGCGCTGGCGCTGATCGCCGCGCTCGCGGCCGCCACGCCGCTTGCGGCGCAGAGCTGGGACGACGTGCGGGCCTCGGCGCGGCGGGTCGGCTACGACGGCGAGCTCGGCGTCGCTTCCGGCGAAGTCGACGACGGGTTCGCCTCGTTCGTCTTCACCGCGGAAGAAGCCGGCCCCGTCACGATCGAGGTCGACGTCACCGACGTACGTCCCGGCCTCGAATACGAGGACGAGGACTCGGTCCTGTTCCTCTTCGACGAAGGCGGACGCCTTCTCGCCGAGAACGACGACGGCCCGTACGGCTGGGCGTCGATGCTCAACGGCGTGGAGCTACCCGAGGCCGGGACCTACTATGCGGTTGTGACGACCCATCCCCGCTTCGTGGAGACCGACGAATCCGGCTCGTTCGCCGGCTTCGACGAGCCGGGCCTCAGCAGCATCGCGTTCGACCTCGTCGTCGAGCCGGGCACCCGGGAGGTCGATGCACCCGAACCGCCCGATCTCGCCTATACCCTCGACGACGTCTTCTCCATGGCCACCCCCTTCGAGTTCACCGGCGAAGAGACCGTAGTCCGCGGCACCGTGGACGGAGACATCGCCGTCTTCGAGATCTACCTGCGCGGGCCCGTGATCGCCGACGTTGAGGTCGTCATCAGCGGGGAGATCGCCGGCGGCGACTCCGTGCTCACCGTGACCGACGCCTCCGGCTTCATCGTCGCAGAGGACGACGACGGCGGCGTGAACGCCGCGTCGCTGACCGAGGCGGTGCCAATGACCGGGAGCGAAGTCTACTACGCGGTCGTCACCGGCTGGCCGGCCTACCCCGAATACGGCCCCGACGGCCGTCTGCGAGGCTTCACCTCCGCCGGCGAATCGGCCTTCGAGTTCGACCTCGTGCTTCGCGAGGCTGCCGCAGCGGACGGCCCCAAGGAGCCGTTGGGAGCCCCCGACGCCGGAGAGCGTGCCGGAAGCTTCGACGAGGTGCGAGCGGGGGCGACGCTCATCGAGCCCGACGGCGACACCGGCGTGGGCACCGGGCACGTGGCCGCCGGCTACGAAGCCTTCGAGGTCGCCATCACTCGCCCCGTGGACATGACCTTCGAAGTCGTCACCGTCTCCACCGGCGGCCGCCCCGAGTATGCCTCTGATTCCATGCTCGCGCTCTTCGACGCCGAAGGCCGCCTCATCGCCACCGACGACGACGGAGGAGTGGACAACGCGGCGAAGATCGCCAACGTGCGCCTCACCGAGAGCGGCAGCTACTACGCGGTGGTCACCACCTACCCGAACGAGGTGATCCTCGACGGAGACGGCCGCTTCGCCGCGGTGGAGCCCTACGGTGAGGGACACCTCGAATTCGAGCTCGTCGTGACCGGGGAGTAGGACACCCGGGGCCGCCGGAGACGCGGCCCCTTCTCTTTTCCCGGGAGTGGTGCCGGAATTGTTGATGGTGCCGACCGAGCACGTGTCCCGGGGTGCCAGACCGACGCCCGGCGCGCTCGATTCCGCGCATCAACAATTCCGGCACCAGACCACAATCTTTACACCCCCGCCCCGTTTTGCTACCTTGTGGTCTCGCGAACGAAGCGAGATCGTGCACGTTTGCCGAAGGCAAACTGCCGGCGCGAACGAAGTGAG
>CAZICD010000058.1:0-29143 GCA_964537725.1 uncultured Spirochaetaceae bacterium
CGTGCTTCGCTCCGGTCGGCGGGCTTCTCGAGGATCTCGTCGGCGACGGTGACCACCGTGTCCGCGGCGAGGAGCGGGATCCCCGCGTGCGCGGGACGTCCACCGCCCGCGGCCGGCCGCTCGCCTGCGGCGAACCTCTCGAGCACCGCCCGCGCCTTCGCGCGCGCGAGCTCCACGGCGAGCGTTACCGGATGATCGTGACGGATCGCCTCTTCGTCGATGTGCGCCGGCATGACATCGGCCTCGATGCCGATCTGCGCGAGCAGCTCGCGCCGCCGCGGCGAGGCTGATGCGAGGACGATGCGCGAGGGCAGGGCATCAGCCGGCCGACGTTGCTGGCGATCACTCGAGTCGGACATCAACGGCCTCACACCTTCCGGAAGAGCAGGACGGCGGGTACGATCGCGATCAGCGTACCCGGGTTGGCCATGACCGAGAGCGCGATCACCTCGATGTCGAAGCCCACCGGTCCCACCGACAGGTCGAGCGTGACCCCGGCGAGCTCGAGCAATCGCTCGACGAGCTCCCAGGCGAGCGTTCCGATCACCAGACAGAGAAGGAGTATGCGCATCAGGACGGGCAGGTTCTTCGCCGTAAGCTTCATCCGCCGCGATTGTAGCGGCGCGGCGGGCGATGTCAAGGCGGCGCGGTGCGAATCGCAGCTTGACAGCGAGCGAGAGAAGAGCTTAGATTGACGCGTCGGGAACGTAGCTCAGCTGGATAGAGCGCTGCCCTCCGGAGGCAGAGGTCGTGGGTTCGAATCCCGCCGTTCTCATCGCCCGGCTCTACCGGGGCGACGCGTCCTGCGACGGTCAGGACAGGATGCGACGCCTCTTGAGCGTCGCGAGCAGTTCGGGCATCACCCGTCGCATCGCATCCTCACCACGCTGCATCAGCTCGTCGAGCCGCTTCAGATTGTAGTAGTTGAAGTCCGCGAGATCGGGAGCGATGACGCGGACGTTGCGGCTGCTCTCCACCTGGTGATTGTGGCGGCAGCCGCGCGTCATGACGGCGAACGAGAACATGAGCACGTTGAATATGTTGTCCGGCGCCCTGTTCTGGACGACGTCGCTGTTGAGGTCCACGGCGACGACGTAATCGGCCCCCATGTCCAGGCAGACGTCGATGGGCACGTCGTTGAGCACGCCGCCGTCGACGAGGACGCGACCGTCGACCTCCACGGGCTCGAAGATGCCGGGGATGCTGCAGCTCGCGCGCACCGCCGGCGCCACCGGCCCGGAATCGATCACGAACTGCTCGCCCTTGACCAGGTCGACGGTCACCGCGCGGAACGGGATGTCGAGCGCTTCGATCGTGCGATCGCCCAGCAGGTCCTCGAGCCGTTTCTCGAGCTTGTCGGCTCGCACGAGGCCCATCCTCGGGAAGACCGGCTGGACGAAGTCTCCCCAGTCGAGCGCACGCTGGACCTCGCTGATCTCCTCCCAGGTGTACCCGCCCGCGTAGAGCGAGGCGACGATGCTCCCGGCGCTCGTCCCGCAGACGTAGTCGGCCCGAACGCCGGCATCCTCGAGCGCCTTGAGCACGCCCAGGTGCGCGAGCCCGCGCGCAGCACCGCCGCCGAGCGCGAGCCCGAGCTTCTTCCCGTGTCGCACCATCCTACGCTTCGTCCTCCCAGTACGGGTGGGTGGTGTAGTGGGCGAACAACGCCTCCTCGAAGGCCCGGTCGATCTTCGTGTCCGGGGTGTACTCGGGAGCGGACTCCATGAGCTCGCGCGACGCGTTCACGTTGACCGTCGCTTCCGCCCAGATGACGCGGTCGACGAGTTTGGGCGTGAAGAGCACCTCGTGCTTCTTGAGCCAGCCGCCGGTGCTGATGACCAGGTACCGGATCGCCCACGTGTCGGGGTTGCAGAGGAAATTGTCGAGGTGTCCGACCTTGCCGTCGATCGCAACCACGTGGTAGCCGCGGACCTCCCGCGCGCTGCGCAGGTGGCTGTCCCATTTGGCGCCGTACTCCTTGTCCTGCATCGTCGCCTCCGACTCGGCTTCGGTCGCCTCTCCGCCGGGCTCGTCGTAGCGTCCCCACAGCGCAACGCCTCCCCAGTACGGGGGGAAGTTGTAGTAGAGGTGGTAGTCGGCCTCCTGCTGGCGGGAGATGGGACGATCGGTGTCGATGTCCGGGCTGTTGCGCACCTGTTCCATGGTCAGGTTGACCTTGATGCACTCGTCTTCCCAGTTCACCTTCTCGACGGCGTTCGGCGAGACGAGGACGTTCTTGCCGAAGAGCCATGACCCCGTGGCCACCACGAGATAGCGGACCGCCCAGGCGGCGTCCTCGAAGTAGAGGTCGGTAACGTGACCGATCTCGCCGTCCTCGGCGGCGAGCCTGAATCCTTCCAAGTCTCGCAGTTGCTTGAACATAGGCCCTCCTCGCAGCGCTTCGTCTGCACTCTTCTATTCAACTACGCGTTGATCCTCCCGTCAAGCTCGGTTGTTGGCCACACCGCCGTCCGCTGGTACAATTACGGAATGGTGACTCTTCCCACGACGATCGACGTCGCGGCGATCAGCGACACGGGTCGCGTACGCGAGCACAACGAAGACGCGGTCTGGATCGGAGACGCGTTCTTCCGCGACGGATTCCGTTCGCGGCGCATCGGGCCGGACGAGGTCGACGGCGTCGTACTCGCCGTGGCGGACGGGGTCGGCGGGGCCGCCGCCGGGGAGGTTGCGAGTCGGTGGGTCGCCGAGCAGATGGCGCGGCGCATGGGGGCGATCGTCGCGGCCCGCGGCCGGGGGGCACCTCGCGGCCGCGTGGCGATGGAAGCGGCGATGAAGCGGACCGCCGCAGAGGTCAACGCGGAGCTGATCCGGGAGGGAGAGCGGCGGCCGGGCCGAGGCGGGATGGCGACCACCTGGACCGGAGTCGTCGTCTCAGCCGCGTTCACCGGCTGGCTGAACGCGGGCGACAGCCGGCTCTACTGCGTCCAGGAAGGGCGCGTCTATCAGGTCAGCCGCGACCACACGCTCCGCGAGGAGCGCGGCGATCCGTCCATTCCCGGGAACATCATCACGAACTGCTTCGGCATGGCGGATGATTTCCGGCTGGACGTCGGCCCGCTGGACCCCGCCCGCTGCGACGCGATGCTGCTCTGCAGCGACGGGCTTTCCGACTACGCCGACATGGTCCGCGTGAGCGAGCTCCTGCGTGAGCTGCCCGCGCGCGATCCCGACGACGACGATGCCGGCTATCTCGAGCCGATCGCGCGCTCGATGCTCGACGAAGCGCTCGCCGGCGGGGGCGGCGACAACGTGACCCTGCTCATCGTGCGGCCGGTCTATGCATGACTCCGGCAATCGACGGCTCGATCTCGTCGCGTTCATGGGGGCCCTCTGCCTCTTCTTCTCGACGATCGAATACCTCTTTCCCAAACCGTTTCCCTTCTTCAGGCTGGGGCTCGCGAACCTCCCGGTGCTGCTCTCGTTGGATCTCTTCGCCCCCGGGTATGTGCTCCTGCTCGTCGCGCTCAAGGTGATCGGGCAGGGCCTGATCAACGGCACCCTCGCGAGCTACGTCTTTCTCTTTTCGGTCGCGGGAAGCCTCGCGAGCGCGCTCGTCATGCTGCTCGTGCACCGTGCCGGTCGGCGATGGATTACCCTGATCGGAGTGAGCCTGTTCGGCTCGCTCGCGAGCAACGTCGTGCAGGTGTCGCTGTCGGTCACCTTCATCTTCGGGCAGACCGCGTGGGTGATCGCCCCGGCGTTCCTCGCGCTCGGCGTCGCCAGCGGACTCGTCGTGGGGCTGTTCGCCCAGCGATTCAGAATGCGATCGCGCTGGTTCGCGTCGATTCGGGAGCAGTTCGATGGCTCGAAGACGTAGGCCGCCAAACCGCCTCGCGCGCCACACCGCGCCCATGCACGCCTTTCTCACCGGTGTGCTGGTCATCGTCGCGTTCCTCTTCCAGCAGAATCTCGTGGTACGCGCCGCGCAGGTCGTGCTCTTCGCCGGGCTCGCCGTGTTGGCGGGGAAACGCATCCGTTGGGGGTACTTCCTGATCATGGTGAGCTCGATCACCTTTTTCAATCTGCTCACTCCCGTGGGGCGGGTCATCGTCGAGATCGGGCCGTTGCCGGTAACCGCCGGCGCGCTCGAGCAGGGCCTCTTGAAGGGGTTCGCGATCGTCGGGCTGGTCTTCATCTCGCTCTTCGCCGTGCGCCCCGATCTCAGGCTCCCCGGCACGCTCGGCGGCGTCCTGGGGCGCCTCTTCTTCTACTTCGAGCGCGTCCTCGATACGCGCAAGCGCGTATCGGCGAAGCGGCTCGTGGCGAGCGTCGACGAGATCCTGCTCGACCTGTATCCGCCCACCGAGGCCGGCGCGGCGCACGCGGCACCCCCCGCCGCGGCACCCTCGTCCGGGGAGGCCGCCGCCGGCCCCGCGACGCGGACGGACGCGGCGGGAGCCGCGCTCCTGGTCGCGCTCGTGCTCGCCAACTGGACGCTCGCGATTGTGTATTGATCCGGCGACCCGTAAAATGGGGCGACCGCGACTGGAGGAGACATGTACGGAAATGCGAAAGAGACCTTTGCAGCCACCATCGAGGAGATCCGCGAGGCGGGCCTCTACAAGGACGAGCGGATACTGACGAGCGCGCAGAGCTCGAAGATCGGCGTCGGCGGCGATGATGTTATCAACTTCTGCGCGAACAACTACCTTGGCCTGTCGAACCACCCCGACGTCGTGGAGGCGGCCAGGGGGAGCCTCGATCGCTGGGGCTTCGGACTCTCGTCGGTTCGCTTCATCTGCGGTACGCAGGAGATCCACAAGCAGCTCGAGGGCCGCCTCTCAGAGTTCCTCGGGTTCGACGACACGATCCTCTACGCATCGTGCTTCGACGCCAACGGCGGCCTCTTCGAGACGCTGCTCGGACCGGAGGACGCGATTATCTCGGACGCGCTCAACCACGCGAGCATCATCGACGGGGTGCGCCTCTGCAAGGCGAAGCGCTACGTCTACAAGGCGTCCGACATGCGCGATCTGGAGGAGCGGCTGAAGGAAGCCGAGGGCGCACGCACGAAGATCATCGCGACCGACGGTGTGTTCAGCATGGACGGCACGATCGCGAACCTGCCGGGCATCTGTGACCTGGCCGATCGCTACGAGGCGCTCGTGATGGTCGACGACTGCCACGCGGTCGGCTTTCTGGGCGAGAACGGGCGCGGCACGCACGAGTATCACGACGTGATGGGCCGGGTCGATATCATGACCGGAACGCTTGGCAAGGCACTCGGCGGGGCGACCGGCGGGTATACCGCCTCGCACGCAGAAGTCGTGGAGCTGCTGCGCCAGCGCTCGCGACCGTACCTCTTCTCGAACAGCGTCGCGCCGAACATCGTCGCCGCGAGCATCGCCGTCCTCGACCTGCTCGAGGCGAGCCCGGCGTTGCGCGATGCGCTCAAGGAGAACACGGCGTACTTCCGGAGGAAGATCGGCGCGATCGGCCTCGACGTGCCGGAGGGCGAACACCCGATCGTGCCCATCATGCTCGGCGAGGCGAAGCTCGCGCACGATATGGCCGACCGGCTGCTCGACCGCGGCGTCTACGTGATCGGCTTCTCGTATCCCGTCGTGCCGAAGGGTACGGCGCGCATCCGCTGCCAGGTCAGCGCAGCGCACACGAAGGACGAGCTCGACTACACCGTCGAGCAGTTCGCCGCGGTGAAGAAGGAACTGAACGTATGAGCTACATCATCAGCGGGATCCAGCAGATCGGCATCGGAGTCACCAACGTCGAAACGGCGTGGGAGTGGTACCGACGGGCGTTCGGCATGGACGTGCCCGTGTTCCAGGAGGCGGCCGAGGCGCCGTTCATGACCCGCTACACCGGAGGGAAGGTCGAGAGCCGCAACGCCGTGCTCGCGATCAATCTCGCCGGCGGGGGCGGGTTCGAGATCTGGCAGTACACGAGCCGCACGCCGGTCGGACCGGCTCGCGAGCCGCGCCTGGGCGACATCGGCATCTTCGCGGGCGTGATGAAGAGCAGGGACATCGGCGAGGCCTACGAGCGGCTCGCGGGACTCGGGGCGGCGGTCGACCGTCCCGCGCCGAGTCCCGACGGGGTGAACCGGTTCTTCGCGCGCGATCCGGGCGGCAATCTCTTCCGAATCACGCCCGCCGAAGCGTGGTTCACGAAGCCCGACGTGGTCGGTGGTGGCGCGGGTGCGATCATCGGGAGCTCGGACATAGATCGGGCGCTTCGGCTCTACCGGGACGTGCTCGGCTACTACGACGTGCGCTACGATACGACCGGGGTCTTTGACGACCTGCGGAAGCTGCCGGGGGGAGACGCGGAGGTCAGGCGCGTGCTCCTCGGCCATTCGCATCCGCGACGCGGCCCCTTCGCCGAGCTCATGGGGCCGAGCACGATCGAGCTCGTGCAGCGGACCGACGGCTCCGGCACGAAGATCTTCGCCGACCGGTTCTGGGGTGACCTGGGCTTCATCCACCTCTGTTTCGACGTGCGGGGTATGGACGCGCTCGCCTCGCGTTGCGCGGAAGCGGGACACGCGTTCACCGTCGACAGCGCGAGCACGTTCGACATGGGCGACGCCGGCGGAAGGTTCAGCTACGTCGAGGATCCCGACGGGACGCTGATCGAGTTCGTGGAGACGCACAAGCTGCCGGTCGTGAAGAAGCTGGGGCTGAGCCTGAACCTCGCGAAGCGGTCGCCGGACAAGGCGCTGCCGAAGTGGATGATCAGACTGCTGGGGCTCGCTCGGGTGCAGTGACAACGGCAGGGGCCGTTGTCGGCTACTCCGTCCGGACCGGGGCGATTCGGATCTTCGCGGCGGCGCGGTCGCCTTCGTCGGCGACGTGCAGCCCGCACTCGCGGTGCTCGGGCAGCTCCCACCACCACCGACCCGAACGCGGGTCATCCCCGGGAGCCACCGCGCGCGTACACGGCGCGCAGCCGATCGAGGGGAACCCCCGGTCGTGCAGCGCGTTGTACGGCACGTCGTGCCGTCGGATGTACGCCCAGACGTCCTCTTCGCTCCAGTCGGCGAGCGGGTTGATCTTGTAGAGCGAGTTCTGGTCGTCCCACTCCACCGTGCGCAGCTCCGCCCTGGTGACCGACTGCGCGCGCCGCAGGCCCGTGATCCAGGCACGCCTGCCGGCGAGCGCGCGGCGCAGCGGCTCGACCTTGCGTACGTGGCAACAGCGCTTGCGGAGCTGCACCGAGCGGTAGAAGAGGTTGGGGCCCTCGTCGGCCACCATCTGCTCGACGGTTTCCGCGTCCGGGAAGTAGGGGCGGATCGAGACGCCGAGCTCCTTGCGCGTGCGCTCCATGAGGTCGTACGACTCGGCGAACATACGCCCGGTGTCGAGCGTGAAGACCGGTACCGGCAGCCGCGCGGAAGCGATCATGTGCGTGAGGACCTGATCCTCCGCACCCAGGCTCGAGGCGAGGGTGAGGAGGGGTTCAGCGGCGGGCGGGCGGCCGTCGCCGACCAGAGGGCCGCCGTCGCCGGAAGCCCCGAAGGTCGTCGCCGCCCACAGCAGCAGCGCCGGTGCGTCGAGGTTGCGTGTCTCGTCCTGGTACGCTTCGAGCTCGCTCACCCGCCGAACACCTTCCTGACCTTGGTGAGATCCTCGCCTTCGATCGTCGGGTCGATCCCGAACTCGTCGCGCATTTCCTTGAACGCTGCGACGGTCTGATCGATGTCCGACTGTTCGTGGCTCGTCGTGGGGATCATCCGGAACATGCACAGCCCGAGCGGAATGACCGGGTAGACGACGGCGGTCACGAAGATGCCGCGCTCGCGGAGGTAGCCGACGGTTCTCGCGCCCACGGTCTCCACGGTCTCGTCGCGCGTGGGGATGAAGACCGAGCAGATGGGCGAGTCGCCCGGGCCGATGTAGTACCCGAGCTCGCGCAGCCCGTCCTTCAACGCCTTCGAGTTTGCCCACATCCGCTCGCGCCGGTCGTCGCCGGCCTTCACGAGCTCGAGCGCCTTGCGGAGGCTCTGGACGTAGACCATGGGCAGGCTCTTCGCGAAGACCTGCGTCCGAGCGTTGTACATGATCCACTCGATGACCTCCTTCGAGGAGGCCGAGAAGCCGCCGATCGACGCGAACGACTTGGCGAACGTACCGAAGTAGACGTCCACGCCGTCCTGCACGCCCAGGTAGTCGGCCGTGCCGCGGCCGTGCTCGCCCATGACGCCCCAGCCGTGCGCGTCGTCGACGAACAGGCGCGCGTCGTACTTCCGGGCGAGCTCGATGATCTCGGGCAGGATCGCGAGGTCGCCGGTCATCCCGTAGACGCCCTCGGTGAGGATCAGCACGCCGCCCTTGCGGTCGCGGTTCACGCGCTTGAGCACCGCCTCCAGGCTGTCGGCGTTGTTGTGCTTGAAGACGCGAAGCTGGCCGCGCGAGAGGAAGGCGCCGTCGACGATGCACGCGTGCGCGAGCTTGTCCATGACGATCGTGTCTTCCGGCGACACGAGCGCCTGGATCGTGCCCAGGACGCCCAGGTAGCCGTAGTTGAACAGGAACGCCGCCTCCTTCTGCGCGAAATCGGCGAGTTCCGACTCGAACGACTGGTGAAACGCGGTGTTTCCGGTCATCATCCGCGAGCCCATGGGCGCGCTCACGCCGTACTCCTGGACCGCTTCGATCGCAGCCTGCTTGATCTCGGGGCTGTCGGCGAGCCCGAGGTAGTTGTTGACGCTCCACATCACCGTCTCGGAACCGTCGAAGTCCATCCTCCGGCCCGGAATGGGCGGCAGGGTGGGGCGGGTGAAGTAGTTGTCGCCACGCGCGCGCATGATGCCGAAGTTGCCCTCGTCGGTGCGGCACTTGTCGAAGATATCGCGTCGGGTCGTCTCGGTACCGTTTTCTGCGTGATCCGCCTGCGCGGCGGTCTTCGTCTCGTCGTACATCTGTCCTCCTAAAAGAGCTCGGACATGATTCGTTCCACCGAATCGTCCGTGAAGTCGGTCTTGTCTATAACGCGCGTGGGGGCGGCCGGTTGCGGGGCGAGATCCTCGCTGACCCGCCGGTACCCCCCGCCGGTCACGTTGAGCATGATGGGGTCGTCGCGACGCACGACGCCGGCCTCCACCGACGCGATCAGGTGCGCGACGGCGACAGCCGCCGCCGGCGCGAGATCGATTCCCTCGAGCCGCTCGAAGAGCGCCGCAGCAGCCGCGGCGGTCTCGTTGTCCACCGCGCCGGTGGTCCCGTCGGTGTCGGCGAGCGCGTCGAAGAGCCCGCCGCGCAAGCCGTAGGGCGGGTGCCGGTTCGCGAGCACCTTCGCGCCGATCGCCTCGATCTTGCGCTTCGCCTCCTGCTCCTCGAGCGGGACGAGGTTCCGCGACCGCAGCTGCCACGAATCGTGGATGGGCGTGAACGGCGCGTTCTGGCTCACGTGCAGCCGCATCTTTCGGTCGCCGAACTCGCCGCTCGCGATGAGCCGGAGATTCGCCTCCCACGCGGCGATCGCGCCGGTACCGCTGCCGACCGCCTGGAAGTAGTGCGCGGGGATCTCTCCCATCGCGTCCACGGCCGACAGCACGGTCGTCGCCATGCCGTCGCGGCGCGCGACGTTCTTCGCGCCGCCTTCGGCGGCGAATCCCGGCAGCGCCGCGATCATCCCCGACAGCGCGATCGCGTCGAAGTAGTCGGAGTCGCCCCCGGCTGCGATCACGCGGACGTGTTCGCCCAGCGGTCCGATCGACCAGAGCGCCGGCAGATTCCGCTCGGGGATCACGACGACGAGCGGAATCTCGTTCTCGTTCGCCACGCGGGCAAAGGCTCGCGCGGTGTTGCCCGCGGACGCGACGACGAGAACCTTCCCGTAGTCGGCCGGCAGGCGTCCGCAGACGCTGTACGCCTCGCACTCCTTGAATGTGCCGGTGAGCATCCGCGCGCCGCGCTCGGGCCAGTACCCGGAGAAGGTGACGAACAGGCGCGAGAGTCCGAGATGCCCGGCGAGGCCCTCGCTGCGGTAGGTCATCGGCGCCGACGATCCGTCCAGCTTTCGGCGGATGGGCAGCCAGTCCGCGAACCGGTAGATGCCGTGATCCGCCGGTCCGGGGGCGAACCGCGTGCTCGTGTACCGGGTCCGGAGGAAGGCCGGCTCGGGTGAGTCCGGGTTGGAGAGCGGCAGATCGTCGTCGCCGAACTCGGTTCCCGTCTGAAGGCATGTCAACGAGTAGTGTGTGCTCATACGTGCTCCTAATAGGGGCTGTAGATCGCCCCCATTCGGCGCAGTGCCGATTTGATCTGTTCGACCGCCCCGTCGAAATCGGCGGGGTCGGGGATATGGACGGAGACGTCTATGTCGGTCGTGACCTGCGGTCCGGCCCACACGGTCAGGATTGCCTCGGGATTGACCGGAACGCGGATCAGATCGAGGTCCTCCCGGTCGAGTCGTTCGCTGTTGACGATGAGGATCGCCCCGGCGTCGAGGAACAGGTGCGAGACCTCGGCGAGCCGTCTGATGTGCTCGTCGGGGCTGACGGGCACCTCCTGGATGTCGGCCGACAGACCGCGTTTGATGTTGCCCACGCCGAGCGAGTAGACGAACTTCCCGTCGAGGAAGAGGCGCTCTTCGAGTCGGTTCGCGAGGTCCTGCTTGTCCGGGCTCTCGGGACCGGTGATGAGCACGAGCGTGGAGCGCTGGTTGTACCGCTCGGCGCGGCGAATGGGCGAGATCGTGCTGCGGTCCCAGTTGAAGTTGCGCAGCCGTACGTTTTCACGGATCCAGCCGTTCTCGTCGTCGGTCGTACCGCGGACAATACCGCCGCCGCGGATCTCGTAGTCGTCGACGATCACGAACCGGGAGGTGTAGGGGATCCTGTCGACCGGGTCGAACGCCATGTCCGCGTCGAACGCGAGCTCGACCTCTGCCACGTCGTGCCGCTCGACCTGATCCTTCTTCCGGGTCGCCTTGAGGCTCGACGCGTCGAGCACGCGCACAACCCGGTGCAGGCGCACGGGATGGCGCGATGTGCCCATCTTGAAGACGTATTCCTTTTCGCGGCGCATCGCCTCGTGTCCGAGCCAGAAGAGGTTCACGCGAACGCGGTTCGACACGACCGGCGGCGCCTGGTCCACCCGGGCGGCGATCTCGCCGCGCGTGACGTAGATCTGTTCCTCGAGCGTGAATCCGGTGGTCGCCGGGGCGCTCATGTCGTTCGTCGGGGGCGCGGCGAAACGTTCGAAGCTGCGCAGACGGCTTCGCTTGCCGGAGGGATAGAAGACGATCTCGTCGCCCACGCTGATCGTGCCGGTGTTGATCGTTCCGGCGATGATGCGCCTCGCGTCGCCGTACTTGGTGAACTTGTAGACGCCCTGCACCGGCATCCGGAACGGCAGCTCGCCCACATCGGCCTCCTTCCGGAAGCTGTCGAGCTGCTTGACCACCGTGGCCCCCTCGTACCACTCCATCTTCGGCGACCGGGCGACGACGTTGTCGCCGTTCATCCCGCTGACCGGGATGAAATCGACGCGCTCGGCGTCGATGTCGATCGAGCGCAGGAACCGGCGGTAGCGACGGACGATCCGACGGAAGACCTTCTGGTCGTAGTCGACGAGGTCCATCTTGTTGACGATGACCGCGAGCTGTCGCACGCCGAGCATGGAGAGCAGATAGCCGTGACGGCGACTGTTTTCCTGGATGCCCTCGTGCGCGTCGATCACGAGGAACGCGACCTCCGCCCGGCTCGCGCCGGTGACCATGTTCTTGAGAAACTCGATATGCCCCGGGGCGTCGATGATGATGTAGTCGCGCGCCGGTGTCTTGAAGAAGACGCGCGCGGAGTCGATCGTGATGCCCTGGGACTGCTCGTCCTTCAGCGCGTCGATGAGGAACGCGTATTCGAAGGGCTTCGAATTGCGCTCGCACGAGGCGCGGACCGCGTCGAGCTTGCCGTCGGGAAGCGAACCGGTGTCCGCGAGCAGGCGGCCGACGATCGTACTCTTGCCGTGATCCACGTGGCCCACGATCACCATCTGCATCTGCGGGCGATCGTGGGTCGCGTCGTCGGTCCGGGTGAGGGTCTGCGAGCCTGGGGACGTCGTCAGTTCCGACACGGTGCCCTCCTACATGTACCCGCTCTTGCGCAGCGTCTCGAGCCCGCCGTCTTCGGCGTCCTGGGCCCTGCCGCTGCGCTCGGCGACGTTCCTGAGCTGGCCGCTGCGCAGCTCTTCGATGACTTCGCGCGGATTACGCGCGGTCGACTTGATGGGGAAGGTGCACGGCTGGCAGCCGAGCGAACGGTAGCGCGTACCCTCGCCCTGGTCGTAGTAGAGCGAGACGGTGGGAATCCGTTCGCGCTCGATGTACTCCCAGATGTTGAGCTCGGTCCAGTCGAGCAGCGGGTGGATCCGCAGGTGCGTGCCCGGGGCGAACTCGGTCTTGTACTGGTTCCAGAACTCGGGGGGCTGATCGCCGATGTTCCAGTCGTTGCGCTGGTCGCGAGGCGAGAAGTAACGCTCCTTGCTGCGCGACCCCTCCTCGTCCGCGCGGACGCCCGCGATCACCCCGGTGAACGGGGTTCCCGACGTGTCGAGCTCGTACCGGTCGTTCGCGTGGTTGAACCGGTAGCGCGTGCCGGTACCGTTGAGCGTCGCGCGCAGCGCCTCGGTCTTCAGCGCGGCGCAGCACTGTGTGCGCGTCAGCGCCCCGTCCGGGAAGGTCTGCTTCGTGCGCAGCGCCTCCTCGTTCTGTCCCACGACCATGGTCAGTCCCCACTCGCGGGTCAGCCGGTCGCGGTACTC
Organism: uncultured Spirochaetaceae bacterium; assembly: GCA_964537725.1. Classification (GTDB taxonomy): domain Bacteria; phylum Spirochaetota; class Spirochaetia; order DSM-27196; family SLST01; genus SLST01. Next base: position 12,747 of record CAZICD010000058.1, read on the forward strand.
GATCATCTCCGGGATCTTGTAGTTCGTGTCGATGTGCACGAGCGGGAAGGGGACGTGCCCGAAGAACGCCTTGCGGGCGAGCCACAGGAGCACGGTCGAGTCCTTTCCGATCGACCAGAGCATGCCCAGGTCTTTGAAGTTCGCGTACGCCTCCCGAAGGATGTACACGCTCGTGTTTTCAAGCAAATCCAGATGGTCCATCTCGCCCTCGGCCAGATCATATCGATCCGGCGGTCTCCGGTCACGGAATTCGGTCGGTGGCCGACCGAATTTAACACACTTCTCACATTCGCGTCCAACGGACGCCGTCGTCGCTCGTGTCAGTCGTTCTGCGGTGGTCCCTTTTGCTCGCGCAGGTCGTCGAGGAGCTCGACGATCCGCTCGTGGTGGCGGGGATCCGCCTCGACGTGACCCCACCCGAGTTGCGCCTGGAAGATGCCGTCGTAGGCCGAGTCGTGGTAGCTGCGAAGAAAGTGCGGGATGCCTTCCTCGTCGAGCAGGGACGAGAGCAGTCGCGCCTCGATTTCATTGTTCAGTACTGCGGCCTTCACGTAGTTGCGCACGCCGCACTCTACCGTTCCCGGTGTCGGCCGTGCAACCGAGTGTTGGAACCCCCTGCTGATCTTCCGGGCCGATTGGTGTATGCTCTGCAGCCGAAGGGGGGTGCGTGCGATCGGGGCGAAGATGCGTCGTCGCGCTGCTGCTGCTGATCGCGGTGGTGGTCGCGGTGTCGGGCCAGACAGCCGGGTTCGCCGTCGTGAATCGGACGGGGGCCACGATCTACTATCTCTACGCGTCCCCCTCGAGCGCGGACAGCTGGGGCGAGGATCTTCTCGGCGACTCGGTTCTGCCCGAAGGCGGCATCGTACGCGTGCGGCTCCGTTCGGCCGGGGCGAGCTACGACATCCGCGCGGTCGACGCGAACGAGAACGAGTACATCGTCTGGGCGTGGACGCCCGGCGACAGCCGGCGCGTCGTGCTCACGACCGAGGCGTTCGTCGGCTCGCGCGCGACAGCCGGATCCGCGGCCGCGTCGGCGGACCCGGTCTCCTGGCTCACGATCGTCAACGACACGAACTACGACGTCGAGGAGGTCCACGTCGCGCCGGCGGGCTCCTCCGGCTGGGACGCGGGAGAGCAGGTCCTCGAGGACGGCGAGCTGATCCACTTCGGCGAGGATTACCGGGTCGACGTCGACACCGACCGGTACGAGACCTACGTCTACGACGTGATGCTCGTCGACGTGGACGGTGACCGCTACGTGAAGTGGGACGTGAATCTCGAGTTGACGACCGAGTTGGTCTTTACCCTCGACGACCTCGAGTGGCGATAGGGCTCATCTATCGAACGAAAGCTCCAATAACCCCAATTCAAACCGGACAATCCTGCTTGACAAAACGGCGATCGTAGTCTATCTTGTTGCATTACATACAGTAGTGGAGGGAATGGATGCAGCTATTGCTTTGGATCGTCCTTCCGCTCACTGGCTTGATTCTAGGTTGGCTAGTTAGGTGGATATACGCCAGATTTCAACTGTCCGCATCGGAGCAACGCGCCGAGCGGCTGAAACGAGACGCAGTCAAAGACGCAGAGGCACTGAAGAAGGAACTGATTCTTGAGACCAAAGACGAGCTTCTTCGGGAACGGAACCAGCAGGAAAAAGAGCTCCGAGAGGAGCGCGGTGAACTCCAGCGATACGAGAAGCGACTGCTCCAGAAGGAAGAGAACCTAGAAGAGAAGCTGGCGAGCGTTGAACGGCAGCAGAAGGAAGTCGCCGAGCGCGAACGCGTGCTCGACGAAAAGACACGCGAGCTCTCCGAGCAGGAGGCTACCTGGCGACAGGAGCTCGAACGGATCTCGGGACTCACGGCCGACGAGGCAAGGCGTCAGCTGGTGAGTTCGCTCGAGGACGAGGCGCGTCACGACGCCCAGGCGCTCGTGAACAAGATCGAACAGGAAGCCAACGTCACCGCCGAGCGGCGCGGTCGGGAGATTCTCATCTCCACGATCCAGCGCATGGCGAGCGAGGTGAACGCGGAAGTCACCGTCGCCTCGGTGGCGCTTCCCAACGACGAGATGAAGGGACGGATCATCGGCCGCGAAGGCCGCAATATCCGGACCCTCGAGACGCTCACCGGCGTCGACATCATCATCGACGACACGCCCGAGGCGGTCGTCGTGTCGTGTTTCGATCCGGTGCGCAAGGAGATCGCGCGGCGGAGTCTCGAACGGCTCATCCAGGACGGGCGGATCCACCCCACCCGGATCGAGGAAGTCGTTCAGAAGATCACGCAGGAGGTCTCCCAGTCGATCTACGACGAGGGTGAGAAGGTCCTCTTCGAGCTCGGGCTCCATCACATGAAGCCCGAGGGGGTGCGCGGCATCGGGCGGCTTCAGTACCGCACGAGTTACGGGCAGAACGTGCTCATGCACTCCAAGGAAGTCGCGATTCTCGCCGGCATGCTCGCCGCCGAGCTCGGCGCGGACACCGACATCGCCCGCCGCGGAGGACTCCTCCACGACGTGGGCAAGGGGATCGAGAGCGACGGCGACGCGAATCACGTCGAGCTCGGCGTGGAGCTCGTGAAGCGGATCGGCGAGGACGATCGGGTGGTGAACTGCATCAGCGCGCACCACGGCGACGTCCCGCACAGCTGCGTCGAGTCGGTCATAGTACAGATTGCCGACGCGCTCAGCGCGTCGCGCCCGGGCGCACGCCGCGAGACGCTCGACAACTACATCAAGCGACTCGAGAACCTCGAGAAGATCGCCGAGGAGTTCGAGGGCGTGGAGAAGGCGTACGCGATCCAGGCGGGCCGCGAGTTGCGCATCATGGTGAACCACGAGCAGGTCTCGGACTCCGGCGCGAAGGACATCGCGAAGGATATCGCCAAGCGGATCGAGACCCAGCTCCGGTACCCCGGGCGCATCAAGGTCACGATGATCCGCGAGACCCGAATCGTCGAGTATGCACGCTGACCTGCGCGCCGGGTGGAACGCCCGGTGAGCGACCAGACCATTACGGCCCTCTTCCTCGGCGATGTCATCGGACAAGCCGGGGCGAGGGCCGTGTACGCCCATCTGAAACAACTGGCCAGGCGCGTGGGGGCCGACATCGTCATCGTCAACGGCGAGAACGCCTCCGAGGGCTTCGGGCTCACGCCGGAGACGGTTCGCTCGTTCTTCGAGGCCGGCGCGACGGTCATCACGACCGGAAACCACGTCTGGCAGCGCAAGGACGTCCTGCCCTTGCTCGACGACGAGCCTCGGCTGCTGCGCCCGGCGAACTATCCGTCCGGGGTGCCCGGGCACGGCTCGTGCACCGTCGACGTCCGCGGTACGACCGTCGCGGTCGCGAACCTCCAGGGCCGCAAGCGCATGCCCACCACCGACTGCCCCTTCCGCAAGGCGGCCGATCTCGTGCGCTCGCTCGAACGCGAGACGAGGATCGTGCTCATCGACTTCCACGCGGAGGCGACCGACGAGAAGGAGGCGTTCGCGCACCACCTCGACGGCTCGGTGAGCGCGATCGTGGGAACGCACACGCACGTCGCGACCGCCGACGCGCATATCCTCCCCAAGGGAACCGCCTTCCAGAGCGACCTGGGCGCGTGCGGACCGGGCGACTCGGTCATCGGCTTCGACCCGGACATCAGCATCAGGCGCGCGCTGACCCAGCTGCCCCTGCGCAACGAAGTCTCGGGCCAGCCGGTCGTCCTGCACGGCACCGCGGTCACGATCGACGTCGCCACCGGTCACGCCGAGTCGATCCGTCCCATCGTAGAAACCTCGAGCTTCTAGTGTGAAACGCGCGCGACTGCTCGACAGGCTGTGCGCCCTCCACCCGGATCGCGACCGCGAGGAGCTGCTCTCGCTCGTCCTCTGCGGCGACGTACGCGTCGACGGCGCGCGGATCCGCGACCCGCAGGAGCGCATCGGTCCCGACGCGGAGGTTTCGCTCGAACGAGAGCGCTACGTGGGGCGGGGCGGTCACAAGCTCGAGCACGCGCTTTCGGCCTGGCGGCTGCCGGTGCGGGATCGCGTCTTCCTCGACGCCGGGGCGAGCACCGGGGGATTCACCGACTGTCTGCTGCAGCACGGTGCGAGCGCCGTGCACGCGGTGGACGTCGGCTACAACCAGCTCGACTACCGCCTGCGACGCGACGGGCGTGTCATCGTCCACGAACGCACCAATCTCATGCACATCGACTCGCTCGACCCGCAACCGCACGCCGCGGTCGCCGACCTCAGTTTCCGCTCGTTGCGCGGGGCGGGGAGACGAGCGGTCGAGCTCACGGTGGAACGGTACGCGGTGCTCCTCATCAAGCCGCAGTTCGAGTGGTCCGTCGCACCGGCGGACTTCTCCGGCACGGTGCCCGAGGCCGCGCTCCCGGGGATTCTCACCGGGACGCTCGGTGCGCTCGTAGACGAGGGGCTCGCGCTCTTCGCGCTCGAGGAGAGCCCCATCACCGGACGCGCGGGCAACCGCGAGTTCCTGCTGCTCGCCGGGGAACCGGCGATCGTGGCCGGACGCGAGCCGCGAACCCCGGCAGAGCTCGTGAACGCGGTCCTATGAGCTGAACGCGTCGCGGCCGAGCGGCTCGCCCACGTAGATGCCGTCGCCGCCGAGGTAGTCGACCCGTTCGCCCTCGACGAGGAACTGCACCCGCTCCACGGTGGGGAACTCGGTGGAGCTGTAGATGACCTGCAGCAGCTGCGCGACGGTGCCCTCGGCGCCGAGCGGGTTGAATCGGAACGACTGGTTGAAGTTCAGGAACGCCACCCCGTCGGATACGTGCGCGGAGATGAGGCTCGTCCCCTCGGGGATCAGGTTCAGCAGGCCGTCGTCGAGCTCGCTCCCCGACGGCCCGGCGATGAGCGTCTGGATCGTCTCGGTGAGCGGGCTCGAGGCGTAGTAGACCGGTCGGACCACCCGTTGGGGGAAGGTCCGCCCGTCGTCGGTCACGCGGATGAAGTAGAGGCCGGTCATGACGCGGTTCGGCTTCTCGGGGTCCGGAGACGGTTGGCGCTGCGCTGTGCCGGCGGGTCGTTCGGGTTCGGCGGCGTCCGTCCCGGCGGCGGGCTCATCCGCGCCGGCGTCGTCGGTCGCGTCGGCCTCGGGAGGATCTGCGGCGGGGGCCTGCTCGGGCGGCCGTTCCGGCTCGCCGATCACCACGCGCGGCTCGGTCTCCCGGCCCCCGGACTCGTCGGCGGGTCGCTCGCCTGCCGACGTCTCGCCCGCGGGGTCCTCGTCCTCGTTCGCCGGTTCGTCACCGGCCGGAGCATCGGCATCCTCTGCGAAACGGTCACGGACGACCTCGACGATCCCCGTCGACTCGAGGACCTGCTCGATGTTGCTGCGATTCGCGAGGAAGATAACCAGCACGAGCAGGATGAACGCGATCCAGAAGAGCACTCCTATCGATGTGCGTCGCTTGCGGGACGACTCTGCCATACTCCGAGTATCGGCGTGTAGGGCCCGGGCCTTTGGCGAATCGAGTTTGACAGCTGTTTCCGGGTCGGCTTATAGTTGAGCGAATGGAAACGATCACCGGGATCTCCGCGGCTCCCGGCATAGCCATAGGACGCGTGTTCATCTACTCGCACGACACGCCGGCGATTCCCCGGTACGAGATCGCCGAGGATGACGTCGCACGCGAGATGGAGCGTTTCCAGGAGGCCGCTGCGAACGCGCACGAGGAGCTCGAGGAGCTCAAGCGAAGCGGCGGCGGTGAGATCAACGACGAGCAGCTCCAGATTCTCGATTCGCACCTGCTGATGGTCCAGGATCCCGATTTCCACGAGAAGGTCCACGACGGGATCGTCGAGTCGCTCATGAACGTCGAATGGGTGCTCTACGAGAGCGTTCAGCACCTGCTCGACCGGTTGAATTCGTCCGGGTCGGAGGAGCTCAAGGAGCGCAGCTCCGACCTCCACGACGTGACGAACCGCGTTCTCAGCCACCTCATGAAGCGGGAGCGGTACTCGCTCGCCGACCTCGACCACGAGGTCGTACTCGTCGCGCACGACCTCCTCCCGTCCGACGCGATCGCCATGCGGAAGCGGATGGTCCTCGGGATCGCCACCGACGCCGGCGGCCGCACGTCGCACACGGCGATCCTCGCGCGCAGCTTCGAGATTCCCAGCGTGCTCGGCCTCTCGTACGTCTCCCGGATGGCGGAGAACGACGAGCTTATCATCGTCGACGGGAACCACGGCAAGGTGGTGCTCGATCCCGACGAGGAGACCCTCGCGCGCTACGAGCGCGAGAGCCAGGAGTGGCAGCGCCACGCGGTGCAGCTCATGCGGCTGCACGACCTGCCGGCCGAGACGCGCGACGGAAAGCTCATCGAGCTGAAGGCGAATATCGAGGTGCCCGACGAGGTGGAGGCGGTGCACACGCACGGTGGGACCGGCGTCGGACTCTACCGCTCGGAGTTCCTCTTCCTCGAGGGCGACACGCTGCCCTCCGAGGAGCAGCAGATCGCCGCCTACCGCGAGGTGCTCGAGGCGCTGCCCGAGTACCCGGTTACGATTCGCACCCTCGACGTGGGCGGCGACAAGGTCACGCCGCAGCTCGAGGGCATGGACGAGCAGAATCCGATTCTCGGCTGGCGTGCGATTCGCTTCTGCCTCTCCAATCGGGACATCTTCCGCACGCAGCTGCGGGCGCTGCTCCGCTCGAGCGTCTACGGAAACCTCAACATCATGTTCCCCATGATTTCCGGGCTCGAGGAGCTCCAGGAGGCGCTCGACTTCCTCGGCGAGGTGCGCGACGACCTGAAGGCGGAGGGCCACGACGTCGCCGACGTTCCGGTCGGGATCATGATCGAAGTGCCGTCGGCCGCGATGGTCAGCGACATCCTCGCGCGCAAGAGTCACTTCTTCTCGGTCGGCACGAACGACCTGATTCAGTACACTATAGCGGTTGACCGGGGCAACGAGCGGATCGCGTATCTCTACGAGCCGTTTCACCCCGGGGTCCTGCGACTGCTTCGCCTCGTCGTCGAAAACGGCCACGCCAACGGGATTCCGGTCGCGATGTGCGGCGAGATGGCGGGTGACCCGCTCGCAACGGTGCTGCTCCTCGGTCTCGGATTCGACGAGCTGAGCATGAGCGGCGGGAGCATCCCCGAGGTGAAGCGAATCGTACGGGCGGTCTCCGTCCGCGAAGCCGAGGAACTCGTCGGCGAGGCGATGGAGATGAACTCGTTCAAGGAGGTGGACCGCTACGTGCGCCACCTCATGGGAGAACGCTTTGGAGTCGCAACCGCATGATGTGCAGACGAAGCTCGGCGAACCGACGATCGCGATCGTCGGCAGGCCGAACGTCGGCAAATCGACCCTCTTCAACCGTCTCATCGGGCGCCGCCGCGCGATAACCGATCCGACACCCGGCGTCACCCGCGACCCGGTCGCCGCGACGGCGCGGATCGACGGCCGCCCGCTGCGCGTCGTGGACACCGGCGGCTACACCACCGACGGCGACGAGCTCGCGCAGGCGATCAGCGACCGCGCGCTCGCAGAGATCCGCGACGCCGACGTCGTGCTGCTCGTCGTCGACGGCACCGGGCTGACCGCGCTCGACGAGCTCTTCCTCGACGAGCTGCGCCCCGTCGAGGACCGCCTCGTGCTGGTCGTGAACAAGATCGACGCGCCGGAGCGCGAGAGCCTCGTGTGGGACTTCTACCGGCTCGGGCTCGAGCGCGTGGTGGGCGTCTCCGCTGCGCACGCGCGCGGCACCGAAGGGCTCCTCGAGGCGATCGACGAGGTGCTCGGCCCCGAGTGGATCGAGGGAGTCGAGCGGTGGCGCGCGGCCGACCGTGAGGATGCGCTGCGCGAGCGAGAGCGGCGAGGCCGCCGCGGCCGGGACTGGTTCGACGAGGAGGCCTCCGAAGGCGGGCCCGCGGCGGGCGAAGCCGGCTTGGCCGGCGAGGAGTCCTCGCACGCAGACGGGAGTGCCGACGCGGCGGCCGCGCACGTCGGGGAGGCACCCCGGACGCTCTCCATCGCGGTCCTCGGGCAGCCGAACACCGGCAAATCGACCCTCGTGAATCGCCTGACCGAGCGCGAGAGCTCGCTCGTCTCGCCGGTCCCCGGCACCACGCGCGACGTCATCGAAGGCGAGTTCGAGTTCGCAGGCTACCGTCACCGCATCCTCGACACCGCGGGCATCCGCCGGAAGAACCGGGTCAGCGAGAACATCGAGTACTACTCGGTGACGAGGGCGATCGACACGATCGAGGAGGCCGACGTCGTGGTGTTGCTCGTCGACGCGGACAAGGGGCTCTCCGACCAGGACAAGAAGATAGCCGCGCTCGTCGTCGACCGGGGCCGGGGTCTCGTCATCGGGCTGAACAAGTGGGACCTCCTGCCGCAGATCGCGAATCAGTTCGAAGCCGTGCGCGATCGGATCCTGTTCGTCTTTCCGGTGATCACGTTCGCGCCCATCATCCCGCTTTCTGCGCAGACCGGCTCGGGCGTGAAGGAGCTCCTGAAGGCCGTCGGCAAGGTGCACCGCCAGCTCCACCACCGCGTGGACACGGGGAACCTCAATCGGCACCTCGAGCGCTGGGTCGAGCAGACCCCGCCCCCTGTGCGCGGGCGCGGCAGGCTGAAGATCCGCTACATGACGCAGGTGCAGCGGCTGCCGGTGACCTTCGTCGCCTTCGTGAACCGGAAGAAGGGCTTCCCGGAGAGCTACGTCAGCTACCTCAAGAACCGGATCCGGGCCGATTTCGGGCTCTCGAGTATCCCCTTCCGGCTGGAGCTGCGGGAGCGCTGATGCGGCGGTACAGCATCGGCGAGGTCTGCCGCGCGCTGGGCGTGAAGCCGCACATCGTCCGGTACTGGGAGCAGGAGATCGGTATCCTGAGCCCCGGTAAGGACCTCGCCGGCCGTCGGGCCTATACGGAGGCCGATCTGCAGCTGCTGTTCCGTATCAAGTACCTCGTGCACGAGCGCAGATACACCGTCAAGGGCGCGGCGATGCGCATCGTGGAGGAGGCCGGCGGCGAAGCGGCCGATGCGAAGGCGCGCATCCACGAGGTCCGCGGCGAGCTGCTCGGCGTGCTCGGCAAGATCCGGCGCCACGATGCCGATAGTAGGGGTGATGAGCGCGAACCGCACGATCTTTCGCACGACCCTTCGTGAGATGCCCGACCCCGGCACGCCGAGACGGGCGACCGGGAAGCGGGTGACCGCGGTCGCCGCCGCGGTGCTCGCGCTCATCGCCGCGCTCCCGGCCGCCGCGTACGGCCCGGAGATCGCGGACCCGCCTCCGGAGACCGACGACGTGCGTCGCGAGTATCTGCGCGACGCGCTCGCGCCGGTTTCCGACCTCGATTCCTTCCGGCCGATCGTCTCCACCGCGTACGCGAGCGGCCGCGACGTGCTCGTGACGACCGAGCGCAACGACACCTACGCGTACTTCGTCGTCGTGCCCGAGCTCGACGGCGAGTTTCCGCTCTCGAGCGCCGGCACCTACATCCTCAGGAGGCGGCGCAGCGACGGCGCGCTCGACCAGCTGAAGATCTTCCTGCGAAGCGACCCGGGGTTCTTCGTGCGTATCTGGCCGGAGGGGAGTGAGGAGGAGAACGCCACCGGCCGGCGCGGCCGCGAGCGGTCCGCGATGAGCGTCTACCTCGCCGGCGTCCAGGTCCACCGCGAGATCCCGCTCCCGGTGTCCATCGAAACGCTGCTCGAAGAACCGTTCGAGCGCATCGTGGATCTCACCTCGGCTCGTATCGACTGGTCGCGCGTCTATCCGTCGACCGACGACTCGCGCTACCGCGACGTCGCGCTCATGGCGTCGCGAGCGCGGTCGATGCTGCATACGCTGCCCGACGCCGAGGACGGCGCGATGGACGAGGAGGGGAACCTCGTGCTCATCGAGTCGCTCGTGCTGCAGGACCAGGAGCCCGGGTTCAACTGTTCGGGCTTCGCGAAGTGGATCGTCGACGGCCTTCACAGCGGCCTCTACGGGAGCTTCCTGCCCATCGAGCCGCTCAAGGAGAAGCACCTGGATCTTCGCGGCCACCGGTGGAGCGAGCCGCTCGAGGACGCGCGCGATCCCTACTTCGGGCTCGACTGGACCCGTAACCTGGCCGTGACAATGTTGTCTGCATCACAGGGAGGACGGGAAGTACACCCGGAAGCGGCAGATGTCCGAACGGTCGCCTACGAGACCTACGTCGAGGACGTCGGCTATCCGGTGGATCGATTGTCGCGGATCATGTATCTGCTCGCCGTCGACGAGCCGGGCCATTTCTATATCGCGTCGCTCAACCGGGATTTCGGAAGCGACCCGGTGCTCCACCAGCATGTTCACGTCGCCGTGCTCTTTCCGTATTTTGACGACCGCGGCCGGTTCTTCGTGGACGTGCTCGAGCGCAACGTGGAGACGAGCCTGGAGTCGCTGGATCGCAGATACCACGACGACTCGATCCACCTTGTTCGCGTCCGCGCGGATCGAGCCTACACACCGCCGGTGATCCGGAATTGATAGGGTGTACCACCTGAGATAGCTTATGAACATGAAACGAATCCTCGTCTCCGCGGCGCTCGTGTGGCTTGCCGCGACTGTGCTCGCGCAGGAGAGCGATACCGAGCTCTTCCGGGAAGCCGAACGCCGGTTCGAGTCGGGCGACTACCAGCTCGCGCTCGACCGTTACGAGACGCTGATCCAGGACTATCCGGTCAGCCAGTACGTCCCCGACGCCCAGTTCCGGGTCGGCGTGAGTCTCTACCGCACCGGCGAGCCGGAAGCGGCGCTCGAGCAGCTCGCGCGCGTGGCCCGACGGTATCGGTCGACGAGGTACATCGACTACGTGCCGTTCTGGCAGGGTGTCATCAGCTACGAGACCGGCGCGTACGGGCAGGCGGTGAGCTATCTGCGCGCGTTCCGTGAGGCCGATCCTGCCGATCGCGATGCGCTTGCCGAATCGTACTACTACACCGCGCTCGCCGAGCTCGGACGCGCCGACGAAGCGGCCGCGCGGAGCGCGCTCGAGCGGATGCTCGCCGCCGTGGACGAGCCTGCCTCCGAGGGGTACGCGGTGACGCTGCTGTTGAGCCTCTACGCGAAGGCCGGTCTCTCTTCCGAGCTCCTCGAGCAGGCCGATGCGATCGACCCGGCGCAGCTCGACGAGCGGTGGCGTCCCCATCTCGTGCTCTACGAGGCGGAGGCGTACTACGCGCAGGGGCGGCTCGACGAGGCGATCCCGCGCTACCGGCAGAGCGAAGAGGCTCCCGCGGAGCTCGCGACACTCGCCTTCCAGCGGCTCTTCCAGCTCGCTCAGGAGGACCGGATTCCCGAGGACCCGGCCGACGTGCTGCGCCGGGCGGAGCAGGCGCTCGCCGGTCGAACCGACGTGCTCAAGGAGTTCTGGCTGCGCGTGGGGATCGACAGCTTCACGCAGGGCAGATACGACCTCGCCGAGCTCTACTTCCGCCGCATCTGGGATTTCCGCGGAAGCGAGTTCATTCCCGCGACGGTGCCGCTCTACCTCTCGCGATTGCTCGACCGTCGCGATGACGCTGCGGCGGCCGAAGAGGTGCTCGCCGCGTACCTCGACCTCTACGGCGATCAGAGTCAGGAACGGCTGCGCGTGCTCATCGCCCTCGGCAATCTCCAGCTGCGACTCGGCCGCGTGAGCGAGGCGGTCGCCACGCTCGAGGCGGCGTTCGGCGACTACGAGCAGGGCCCGTATTTCGCCGAGGCCGCCTACCAGTACGCCTTCGCGCTGCGGCGCGCGGGGCGGGACGAGGACGCGCTCGCCGCGATCGACACGGCGTTCGCCGCCGGACGGACCGGCGGCATCCAGGCCGACCTCCTGCGGCTGCGCGCGAGCGTGCTGCGCGACCTCGGTCGCGAGGCCGATGCGCTGCAGGCGCTCTTCGAGTACATCCCGCTTCGACCGGCGGACGCGCAGGCGGCGGTCGAGTACGTCAACCTGCTGTTCGCGCTCGAGCGTTTCGAGCGCGTGGTGGACGAAGTGCCGGCGATCGTCGACGAGCTCGCGGTGCAGGGGACGCTCACGCCGGGGATCGAGGGGCGGCTCTCCTACGTGCTCGGCCTCGCGCTGGTCAACGAGCGCGCCTACGATGAGGCCGCGGTCGTGTTCGCGCGCACCGCCGACCTCGCCGCGCAGGCGCGAACCGGAACGCTCGGAGGTCTGCTGCCGTACGCGCGCTACTACGGCGGGTTCGCCTCGTATCGAAACGGAGACTACCGCGAGGCAGCCGCGACCTTCGCCGACCTGCTCGACGAGTCGCCGGACCACGAGCAGGCTGCGCAGGCCGCCTATCTCGCAGGCTGGAGCAACTTCCTGATCGGGGAGTACGGCGACGCCGCTGCGGCGCTCGCGCGCGTGCGGTCGTACTCGACCGGCGAGCGGCTCGCGATCGAGTCGAGCTTCCTGCTCGGGCGCGTGCTCGCGGCGCAGCGCTCCTACCAGCAGGCATCCGCGGCGTTCCGGAGCCTCTACCTCGACCATCCGGAGTCGCCGTACGCCGACGACGCGTGGTTCGAGTACGCCGAGATGCAGGTGGCGCTCGGAAACATCGACGCGGCCGTGGAGGCGTACGGCGCTCTGCTGGACAACTACCCGGCGAGTCCGCTGACCGAGTCGTCGGCGTTCCGTCGTGCCGAGGTCCTCTACGAGCGCGAGCGGTACGCCGAGGCGCAGGAGGCGTTCTTCGCCTACCGGACGAGCTTTCCCGACGGCGACCGCATGGACGCTGCGCTCTACTGGGGCGGCGTCGCGAGCGAGCGGCTCGACGAGAACGCCGGCGCGCTGCTGCTGTGGGAGCGGCTCATCGAGGAGTACCGCGAGAGCCCCTTCCGTCCGCAGGCGATGCGCAGCGCGGCGCTCGCGCACGGCGACCGCGACGAGTACCGGCAGGCGCTCAATCTCTACACCGAGATGCAGGCCGCGTACCCGGAGGCCGCGCGCGCGGCGGGCGCGCAGCGCCGGATCGACGAGCTCGTGCTGCTCATCAGCGGCCTCGGCGAACGCGAGGCGGAGCTCGTGGTCACGATCGAAGAGACCGGCGGCGCCGACTCGGACGACGGGCGGCAGGCGATCATCGAGCTCGCCCGCATGACGATCTACGAAGACACCGCGACGAGCACCGACGCCGCGAGCGTCATGCCCATGCTCCAGTCGGTCGCGGAGCAGGAGGGCGTCGACCCGAGCGCAGCGGCGCAGGCGCTGTTCCTGCAGGGCGAGTACCGGTACCGGCAGGAGGAGCTCCAGCAGGCCGCAGACCTCTACCTGCAGGCCGCCGCCGCGGGCGCGGCCGACCGCGACCTCGCGGCGCTCGCCATCTACCGCGCCGCGGCCATGTACTCGACGCTCGGCAGGACCGCGGAGGTGGAGGCGCTCGTCGAGCGGCTCGAGGAGGACTTCCCGCGCTCCGAGTGGCTCGAGGAAGCACGCACGCTGCAGCGAGGAGAAACGAATGAGTAAGCGCTTCATCACGCCCGCGCCGGCATTGCTGGCCGCATTCCTGATGATTCTCACCGGTGGCCTTGGGTGGGCTCAGGACCCGGGCGAGACCCCGGCACAGGGAGCCGTCTCGGGGCCGTCCGCGCCCGAGGAGACCGATATCGTCGTACCCGAGCTCGTACTCGAGGTCGAAGAGATCGAAGTCGAGCAGGTGCGCGCCGTGCTCCCCGACGAAGGAGAGCTCGCGCTCGGACAGGTTTCGATTCCGCTGCCGGGCGCCGACGAGCTCGCGATCGACGACGAGGCGTTCAGCGTGCCGCTGCCCGGCTCGCCCGCGGCTCCCGAGGCGACGAGCGTCTTCTCCAGCGGCCGTCTCGGCGCCGGATCGGCGAATCACATCGTCGGCGAGCTCAGCCTGTACAAGCTGGGCGTCGACCCGCGCTTCAGGCTTCGATTCGCGTACGAGGGTCTCGACGGGTTCCAGTTCCGCCCGCCGGGCACCGGGTACTTCTCGCGGTCCAACGTCATCGACGGGTGGTTCGCCGCCTCCGGGCAGCGCGTGGATCTGGAGGCCGAGGCCGCGTTCCGCGAGAACGCGTTCGGGTTGCAGGGCGAATCGGACTCGTTCAGCACCGGGCTCAGGCGGACGACCGCCGCCGCGGAAGCCGTCTTCATGCCGGAACCGCTGATCTCGCTGACGGGCATGTTCGACGGCTCGGTCGGTTCGCGGATTCTCTCGACCGCCAGCGGCAGCGACGCGACCGGCGAGTACGAGATCGCGGCGACGCCGGCGGCCGAGGCACGCTTCACGATCAGCGCGGTCGATGTCGTCTTTGAGTCCAGTTACTTCATCCGCGCGCTTCTGAGCGAGAACGTCCCGCTCCAGCAGAACGTAGACCTGGCAGGCGGCGTGGACGTCGAGCTCCCGGCGTCGATAACGCTGGGAGCTCGCGCCGGTATCTTCTGGGAGCCGGGCGTGCCGCTGGACTACCCCTTTCGCGTGTCGTTGGGCATGCTCTTCGGCGAGGCGTTCGAGGCGTCGCTGGAAGGCGGCTATCGTGTCCAGCGGATCACGATGGAGGAGATCTGGGACCGCGTTCCGCTCGCCGGCGTTTCATCCGGCGACGCGGTGTCCCAACTCGCGAACGACCGGCAATGGTACGCGGGGCTGGACACCCGCTGGTCGGGGGCCTCGGGCCTCTCGCTGACCGGCGAGGTCGACTTCGCGGCGCACGACGCCGCAGTGGACACCGCCGCCTACGATACCTTCGCCGAGGAGTTCCCGCTCGTCCAACGCCCCATGCTGACGCTCGAAAGCGGGGTGCGCGCGAGCTGGCGACCCGGCCAGCGAATGCAGGTGCAGGCCGGCTGGAGCGGCTCGTTCCTGGACACCCCCGTCGGTATCCCGACGAGCTCGATCGAAGGATCGCTGCGCGTGAACGACGCGAGCGAACGATTCACCGGGGTCGTGGAGGCCCGTTCCGACTTCTATCCGCAGGTAGCCATGCCCTGGCTGGGCATCACGGGGTCGTTCGCCCCGAGCGACGAGCTCGAGTTCTCGCTCGAGCTCGCCGACGTGCTCGCCCCGATCCTCGAGAACGGGCGGGGTACGCTGGGGCCCGTACCGACCGACGACCATCCGTTCGTCGAACCGGGCTTTCGGGCTTCGGTATACACCCGGATTTCACTGTAGGAGTTGCCATGCTGACGCTCATCGATCGTGGCGGTATCATCCTGGTTATCATCATCGCGCTCTCGATCGTCGCAATCGCGATCATCGTCGAGCGCCTGCTCTATCTGCGCAAGATCCGTATGGACGAGGGCGTGGTCCTCAATCGACTCAAGAGCGCGGTCTCCAAGGGTCACTACGAGGAAGCCCTCGCGATCTGCGAGGCGAGCCCGAGCCCCATCACGAACCTCAGCCGCGTGGGCATCGAGCACCGCGCGTACCCCGAAGAGGTGATCAAACAGATGATCACCGACGCGGCCAATCTCGAGATACCGCGCATGGAGCGCTTCCTCTCGACGCTGGGCACGATCGCGCACATCGCGCCGCTGCTCGGCCTGCTGGGAACGGTCACCGGGAACATCCAGGCGTTCGGCGTCCTGGGTGACTTCGGCGCCGTGGGCGGCAATCCGGCGGTTCTCGCGCGCGGGATCGCGGAAGCTCTCATCACGACCGCCGCGGGTATCATCGTCAGCATTCCGGCGATCAGCTTCTACAACTACCTCGTGAGCAAGGTGAACCACCTCATCATCAGGATCGAGAATCGCGTGAGCGAGCTCGTGCTCATGCTGAAGCGGGGGGCGTGATGCGTTTTCGCAGACGGCTTTCGCCGAACGCCAACGTCGACCTGATTCCCATGATCGACGTCGTCTTTCAGCTCGTCGTCTTCTTCATGGTCTCGTCGACCTTCGTCATGACACCGGGTATCGCGCTCGACCTCCCCGAGTCGACGAGCTCCGAGCCGGTCGTGATCAACCGCGTCGTCGTGACCATCGCGAGCGAGTCGCGGATCTATCTCAACCGCGACGAGGTCTCCTACGACGAGCTCGACGCGCAGCTCGCGGCGCTCGAAGAGCAGTCCGAGCGGCTCGACGCGGAGGCGAGGAGCGCGATCATCGAGGCGAATGCCGATGTGCCCTACGAGACGATCGTGTCGGTGCTCGACGTGATGCGGCGCAACGGGTACCGCGGCATCGCGCTTCGCACGCTCGAGGAGCGGCAGGAGCGGCAATGATCCATACCGACCGCGACCGCCTGCTGCTCGCCGTCGGCGTCACGCTCGTTTTCCACGCGGCGCTCTTCGGCGGGCTCGCGCTCGCCGGCTTCGACTTCACGCCGTATCCGGAGACGTCGCCGGTGACGGTGACGCTGCCCGACTACACGCCCCCGGAGGCGTCGCCGCCGGACACGGCCCCCGCCGAGCCCGAGCCCGTCGAGCC
>CAZICD010000059.1:0-28814 GCA_964537725.1 uncultured Spirochaetaceae bacterium
GCCCACCTCACCCGCCCCGCTGACCAACCGGGGCCTCCCGGGCTACCATGAGCCGAGGAGGCCCCATGTCCACCCCCGAACGCCCGGTCCTCGCCGGACCGTGGAAGCTCATCGGTCCGAACCCCGACCTCTCGCACCTCCTGCCCGGCGACGAGGCGCACCGCGCCGCCTTCGAGAAGGGGCGCGAGAAGGAGCACAACGCCGCGGTAGACCACCACATTGTCCGTGACGACGAGGGCACCTTCCACCTCTGGGGCTGCGTGCGCGCCACCGAGGTAGGCCGCTTGCTCTACCACTGGAGGAGTCGCGACCTGGAGGCCGAGCCGTGGGAGTCGACCGGCGAGATCATCCGCGCCGACGAGTCCGCCGGCGAGAGCGTGGACGACTGGTTCGGGCAGGAGTACATCCAGTCGCCGTACTTCGTTCATGACGACGGGGTGTACTACATGTTCTACGGCGGCCACCGTGCGGGGGTGCAGGCCGATGGAACCCCGGTGCCCGGCGCCCGCGCCCGTGCGGCCGCGGCGCCGCGGCCGGCAGAATCGGCCGGCGTCGACTCGACACTGGGCCCCGGCACCGACCCGAGCCTTCACCAGATCTGCCTGATGACCTCACCGAACGGCCGCGACTGGACCCGCTACCGCAACGCGGACGGCACGAGCCGCCTCTTCCTCGGGCCGGGCGAGACCCGCGACCCGTGCGTGCTGAAGATCGGCGATACCTGGTACATGTACTACGCCGGCTACTTCGACTACGATCGGCCCGACGAGGGCGCCGGCTTCGTCGTGCGCACCTCCGGCGACCTCGTCTCCTGGTCCGACTGGACGCTCGTCCACCGGGACCCCCGCTTCGGGGCGAGCCGCACCGACACCGAGTGTCCCTTCGTCGTCGAGCGAAACGGGTTCTTCTACCTCTTCCGCACCGTCGACTACTACTACTGCCGCACGCTCGTCTTCCGAAGCGACGACCCGTTCGACTTCGGCGTGGGCGACGCGAGCGACAAGCTCGTCGCGCGGCTGCCGTGCGCCGCGCCGGAGCTCTACGAGTTCGACGGCGTCGAGTACGTCAGCTCGAGCCACACGCCGCTCGAGGGCGAGCAGCTCGCGCGGCTCGCCTGGGCCGCCGACGAGTAGGGCGGCCCAGGCGCGCTCTGGTGGGGCCGCCAGTGGACGAGTAGCCTCGCGGCGGCGCACTCCCCGGTCGTCCGACCGCCCGAGCCGCCGCGTTTACACCGCCGCGTCGCATCCCCTACAATGCCCCAGCGTCCGCGGCGGGGCCGCGGGAGCGAGGAGGGCGCCGTGGAATTCCAGTGGTCGTTTTTCGTTGACGTGGGGATCATCGCGATCGCGCTGCTGCTCGCCACGCTCATCAGGTGGCGGGTCCGGTTCTTCCAGCGTTTCCTGATCCCGAACGCGCTGACCGCCGGATTCCTGCTGCTGCCGTTCTACAACTTCCTCGCGCCGCACATCGGGCTCACGAACGCAGGCCTGGGTGAGATCGTCTACCACCTGCTGAGCATCTCCTTCGTCGCGATGACGCTGCGCCGTCCCCTGCAGCCGCGCGGCAAGTCGAGCCGCGGGGTGACGGGCAACACCGTGGCGCTCCTCTTCCAGTACGGAATGCAGGGGTTCGTGGGGATGCTGCTCACGGCGCTGCTCATCAACACGGTCATTCCGGATCTGTTCCCGGCGTTCGGGCTGCTCGTGCCGCTCGGCTTCGCGTTGGGGCCCGGGCAGGCGTTCGCGATCGGCGGAGGATGGGAACCGTTCGGGTTCGTTGGCGCGGGGACGGTCGGTCTGACCTTCGCCGCGTTGGGGTTCCTGCTCGCGTGCTTCCTCGGCGTCTTCCTCATCAACTACGGGTACCGCAAGGGGTGGGCGAGTCCCACCGCCGCGGCGAAGGCGCACGCGCGGGGGCCGGCCGAGCGTCAGGGGCGATCGAGCGGTATCGTCGACTTCGACCACGAGAACCCTATTGGCGCGCGTCTGACGACCTACTCGGACTCCATAGACACGATGAGCGTGAACCTGGGGATCGTGCTCGCGACGTACTTCTTGAGTTACCTCTTCCTGCGGCTGCTCACGTGGCTGCTCGGGTTCGCGGGAGAGCTGGGGACCGATCTCGCGACGAACCTGTGGGGCATCAGCTTCGTCTTCGCGATGCTCGTCGCGCTCGCGGTGAAGCGGCTGCTCCACCTCACGAAGTGGTATCCCATCCTCGATCACGGGTCGCTCGCCCGGATCTCCGGCACCTCGGTGGACATCATGGTCGCCGCGGCGGTGGGCGCGATCTCGCTCGTCGTCGTGCTCGACTACTGGATCCCCATCGTGATCGTGGGCGGGATTGCCGGGCTCCTGGTGACGCTCACCGTCCCCTGGATGGCCTCGCGGATGTTCACCTCGTACCGTTTCCAGCGAACAGTCACCATCTTTGCGGCGATGACCGGGACGCTGCCGACCGGTCTCGCGATGTTGCGCGTCCTGGACCCCGAGTTCTCCACGCCCGTCGCCGGCGACTACGTCGCGAGCTCGGCGGTGGTCTTCTTCGCGCTGATCCCGCTCATCCTCGCGATGAACCTCCCCGCCTACAGCGTGACCCGTGGCCAGCCCGGGCTCTTCTGGCTGACCGTCGCGATCCTGGGCACGTACATGCTGATAGGCATCGTCGCCTTCTGGCTGATCGCGAAGAAGCGCGCGTTCCGCCAGCCGGGGCGGCTCTGGTACACCCGCGGCGCGGAGTAGGGACGCGCAATGGTAGCAGTCACCGGAGCCACCGGTCACCTGGGCACGGTCCTCGTAGACGAGCTCGTCGGTCGCGGCGAGCTCGTCCGCTATCTCGCGCGAACCGGAAGCAGGGTGCCGTCGCTCGAGGAGATGGAACGGGCCGATGTCGCTCGCGCGCCAGCGGTCGAGCGCGTGGACGGAGGGCTCTTCGACCGGGCCGCGCTCGACCGCGCCTTCGAAGGCGCGCGCACCGTCTATCACTGCGCCGGTCGCGTCTCGTTCTGGCCAGGCAACGACGACGAGCTCCACCGCGTGAACGTGGAGGGGACCCGCTCGGTGCTCGCCGCGGCGCGCGCGGCGGGGGTGCGCCGGTTCGTACACACGGGCTCGGTGGAGGCGTTCCCGCTCGCCGGCGGCGAGTACCCGGTGAGCGAACGCCACGGGATCGACCCGGACACCACCGTGCTCGCCTACGGACGGACGAAGGCGCAGGGCATGCTCGACGCGCTCGCGGCCGCCGGCGACGGCATGGAGGTCGTCGTGTGCGCCCCCACGGCGTTCATCGGGCCGCCGGACTACCGCCGGTCTGCGCTCGGTGCGTTCGTCCTCGACTACCTGCGCGGTCGGCTGCCGGCGTACGTGGACGGCGGCTTCGACTTCGTGGACGTGCGCGACGTCGCCGACGGCGTCGTGCGCGCCGGAGAGCGCGGCGCGAGCGGCAGGGTCTACCTGCTCGGCGGGGAGTACGCGACGATCCCGCAGATCATCGGCATGCTCGAAGACCTGAGCGGTGTGCCCCGGCCGGCGCTGAAGCTGCCGGTGCGGGCGATCCTGCCCTTCGCCGGAATCGTCCACCTCTACTACCGCATCACCGGCAAACCGCCGCGGTTCACGCGCGAGAGCCTGGGGCTCCTGTCGCTCGGCGTGCGCGTGGACAGCTCGCGCGCGCGGGATGAGCTGGGGTACGCGCCCCGGCCGCTTCGCGAGACGCTCTCAGACACGATCGGTTGGTTCGCCGACGAGGGGCTCGTACGGCTCGACGCGGCGAGGGAGCCCGGCGTCGACGGCGCTACAGGATCCGGGGGATGACCGCGGCGCGGTCCTCCGGGTAGTCGGGGAAGGTCCGCTTGTACCAGCGGTGCGTCGCGAGCGCGCGCGGCAGCAGGTTCGCGACGGTGAACACCGCGAACGAGAGGCCGGCGAGCGACCACGTCGCCACGGCGAAGCCGATCCACTGCACCATCTCGCCCAGGTAGTTGGGACTCGAGACGTAGCGGAAGAGCCCCCCGTGCGGGATGCGGTACTCGTGCTCGCCCGGCGCGCGCAGGCGCTGCAGGGTCCGGTCGGACCAGACGTGCGCCGCGAAGCCCGCCACGAAGAGAATCATGCCGATCGCGAAACGCGGGTCGGCGAGCCACTCGCTCGTATAGGCGACCGCGCGGTGAAAGAGGTGATAGCCGTTCACGTAGCCATTCGCGCAGTTGTAGACGATCGCCATCGCGATCAGCGCGACCGGCATCGTGCGCGTGCGCGGGTCGCGCATCGCCGCCGGGTAGAGCAGGCTGCGGTAGAGGTAGTGGACCTCCCAGATAACGAGGAAGAAGACCGCGATCGGATCGCCGTGATCGCCCGAAATCGCGACGACGAAGATGGACGCGGCGGCGGGGAACTCCATGATGAACCACGCCCACCGCGACGAGAGCGCTACGCCCCATCCGCCGCGGACGAACCGCCCGTACGGTGCACTCAGGAAGAGCAGAGTGACGAAGGCTGCGGCTGCGGCGACGAAGATCGCAGCGAGGACGATGCCGTAGGCGCTCATTCCGTGGATGCGCCCGCCTCGCTCGACGCCGCCCCGATGGGCAGCCGGAAGAAGGCGCGCGGGTTCTCGTAGAGCCACGCCACCGCGAGCTCGCGCGCGTCGTCCAGACCCAGGTAGCCGCCGTCGACGAGCTCGGCGAGCGCGGAGGCGACCCCGTCGCGCGCGAGCTTCGCGTACGCCCAGGTGAGGTGTGGCAGGTCGCCGCCTACGTCGCTCCCGAACCCGTGAATCTTCGTGAACGGCACCGACGCCACGCTCTGCACGAGCATGCGCTGCGAGTAGACGGGATCGACCTGGTGCGCCCAGCAGAAGTCGATGCTGACGTTCGGATAGTTCTTCGCGAGGAAGAGCAGGTCGCCCGAGTACGGCCAGTTCGCGTGAAAGAGGTCGAAGCGCACGTCGCGGTGCACCTCCAGGAGCGTTCGGAGGTTCGCCGCGTTCGCCTTCGCGACGTCGTTCCAGGTTCCTGCCATGTGACCCGTGTGGAGCTGTACCGGGAGGTCCATCTCGCGCGCGATCCGCATGAACGCGTGCATCAGGTAGTCGCTCAGCGCGTTACCGCGCTCGCCCCATTCGAGAGCCCCGCGCGGGTTCGCGAGGATCGCGTTGAACTGTGCTTCCGCCTCCGCGCGAGTGGCGAGCGAGTAGGCGATCCTCCTCGTGTACGCCGACTGGTCCTTGAAGCACACGGCGCCCGCCTCGTGCCACCGCTCGAAGATGACGCGGCACGCCTCGAGGTACTCGTCGAGCGAGGTCACCCGCGAACCGACCGCGTCCTCCGCCTTTGCGAGGTCACCGCGGCGCGTCAGGTTGTGGAACTGCGGCAGCGAGATCGCAAGGTGCTGCCGGGGAAGCGGCTCGTAACTGCCGTCCATGATTCCGGAGAGCGGCGGCCAGTTGTCGGTGACGCGCGCGCGGATCTTCGCGTCCGCGATCGGCTTCTCGAAGGTGTCCGGGTCCGAGTAGTCCGGAAGCCGCTGCTGCCACTCCCTGAGGTTTGCGAGCGTCACCTCGTCGGAGCCGAATACGTAGGCGAGCCCGTACCGCGTCCCGCGGCCGTAGCCGGTGTGGCGCGTTGCCCTCCACGCGCGGTCGAAATCCGGCCACCGGTCCTCCAGGCTGAGGTCCTCGTTCATGATGCGCTCGAACGAGCGTGTCCCGATGGCCGACGCGAAGTCGTGCCCGTGGTACTGCGCGCCGATCAGCCGCATGATGTCGGTCGTCTTCGCGCGCGCGACGTGGTGCTCGTGGCAGTCGACGAGGGGGAGCTCCTCGATCTCGTCGCGCAGCTTCTCCCAGGTGTTCCCGGTCATGGTCATGGTCGCCTCCGGGAGGAGCATACCAGAGGCGGGCGGCGTGACGCTACGACGCGTCGACGAGCTCGCCGAGGATCGCGCGTCGCATCGCCTCCTCGCCGTCGGTCTCGTTGGAGAGGATCGTGACCGTGAGGTCCTTCCCCGGGACGTGGCGCGAGTCGAAGCCGACCCCCGCGTCGCTTCCCGCGATGAAGTACGCCGGCTCGTCGAGCTCGGTCCAGACGTAGACGCCGTACCCGTAGGACACTCGTTCGGAGATCTTCGAGCGCGGCTTCACGAACGCCTCGCGCGTCGCGCGACTGACGATCGCGTCTGCGAAAAACGCGCGCCACAGCCGTTCGATGTCCGCCGCCGTCGCGAACATGCCGCCGTCGGACGCGCCGATGACCGGCAGGTTGTACACGTTCGTCCGCCAGCCGTCGTCGGGTTCGGGCATGTAGCCGACCGCGACGCGGCCCGGCAGCCGGTTGAGCGCGAAGAATCCCGAGTCCTCCATGCACGCCGGCGCGAGCACGTTTTGCGCGGCGAAGTCGCGGAAGAGCATGCCCGTCACGTCTTCGATCGCGATGCCGAGCAGGATGTACCCGCCGTTCGAGTACGAGAACCGCTCGCCCGGCGCGAACTTCATGCGGCCGCCCTCGAAGAGCGGCAGGTAGTCGCGCGGGGTCGTGAGGAAGCTCCACGGGATCGCGACGTGGAAGTTGTCGAAGTCCTCCACGAGCTCCTCGTCGTAGTAGTCGAAGACGCCCGACGTATGGCCCAGCAGATGGGCGATCGTAACGTCGGGCGAGACTTCCGGAAGGTCAGCGCGGATCACCTCGCGTACGCGCGCGTCCAATGCGAGGCGGCCCTCGTCGATGAGCGCGCCCACCGCGAGCGCGGTGATGAACTTGGTTCCCGAGGCGATGCCGAAGCGCGTGCCCGGTGCATTCGGAAGACCGTTCGCCCGATCCGCCTCGCCGTACGCGCGGACTGTCCCCCGCCCGGCGCGGCCGACCGAGACGACGCCGGAGAACGCGTGCTCGTCCGCGAGCGCATCCATCCACGCCCCGCCATCCGCGTCTGCCATCTCCGTCGTGAGCTTCATCGTGACCTCCCGTGGCGCCCGGTGCGCATCGGCATGCTATCACCGGCCCACGCCCTCAATCCAGCCGCAGCCCTGCGGCGAGCAGCACGCGGTACGGAGCGATCTCGTACGCGCCGATGGACGGGTCGGGGATCAGCCACCGGCCGACCTGGTACTGCAGGTTGCCGCGCAGGAAGATGTGCCCCAGGTTGAGGTCGAGCCCCGCGCCCAGGACGGGGTGGAACGCCATGCGCACCTCCTCCGGTTCCTCGTCGGTGAGCTCGACGGCCATGTCCATGCCCGCGCCCAGCTGCAGGTACGGGTCGACGACGAACCGCGGCAGGATGTGCCAGTCGTAGGTAGCCGTCGCGTCGAGGTCCATCCACCAGCGCTGGTACGCGGAGTCCAGGGGGTCCTGACTGGTGAACGTCATGCCGAAGTCGAGGCTCATCCCGGCCTGGCGGTCGCGCCAGGACAGCAGCACGCCGGGGTCAATGTCGCTCACGCCGAAGAACCGCGAGGAGACTTCCTCCTTCGACGGGACGTCGGGAAAGCCGTCGGTGACGGTGAGTCCTATGCCAACCGAGTCCGCGGCGGCGGTGCCCGCGACCGCGGCGAGTGCGATCATGGTGATTGCTGCGATGCGTAGTGTCTTCATCGTGCCTCCCGCCGAATACAACACCGGGAGGTCCGGGAAGTGTCCCTCTATGTCTCGAGCGACGCCGCGAGGTCGCGCAGATGCTCGACGCGCTGCTCCTGAGCCGGGTGCGTACGCAGCACGGAGCCTTCCTTCCGCCGCCGCTGCGGTACGGGCAAGACCTGGCGCCAGAGGTTCTCCCGGTGGCGGTCGATCTTCTCCAGCGCCTGCGCGAGCCCCTCGGGGTCGCGGGTCAGCTCGACCGCGCGCAGGTCCGCCGCGGACTCGCGAGCCCGCGAGAGCGCCGTCTGCAGCAGGACGCTGAGCACCGGAGCGCCCAGCAGCAGCGCGATCGCGAGGAGCGGGATGCGGACGCCGGATGCGAGCGCGATGGGCCAGAAGAGGAGCAGGAGCAGCCAGCCGATGCGCGAGACGCTGATGGTGAGGACCTGGAGCATGGTGACCAGCTTGAAGAAGGCGAGGTCTCGCTGCGCGAGATGGCTCACCTCGTGCGCGACGATCCCGCGCAGCTCCCGCTCGGTGAGCCGGTCGAGCATGGGGGTGGTGATCGCGAGGATGGGCCTGGATTCGCTTCCCATGGTCGCGGCGTTCATCTCGTCGACCGGTACCGCGTAGATTTCGGGTTTCGCGGGGAGCTCCGCCTTCCTGGTCAGCTCGTCCACGATGACGTGGATGCCTGCGTGGTCGCCGGTCGCGAGCGGTTGTGCCATGGAGGTGTCCACGCGCAGCTCGCGGCGACCCACGGCGAGGAGCATGACGAAGCCCATGACGATGAGGATCGCGAGGCCGGCCGCGCCGAGGAGGACGTAGCCGGTGGCCGCGAAGAGTCCCACCATCGCGAGCAGGACGAGGCCGGTCTGGACGTGATGCGCCATATGCTCGCGCCGGAGTCGATTCTGCATGCACTCAAGCTACGCGGCCGGCCGCGGTGCTGGTATCTCCCAGATGGGCTATTCCTCGAGCCCGCTACCGTGGCTACGGTGAAGCGTGGTGGAGGCAGTATGAAACGGACGATCAGCGACGTCGACCTCAAGGGCACGCGCATCCTCATGCGCGCGGACTTCAACGTTCCGCTTGCGAACGTGGGCGGCTACGTCACGGTCGCCGACGACTATCGCATCCGCGAGGCGCTCGCCACGATCCGCGCGATCCGCACCGCCGGCGGCCGCCTCGCGATCTGCGCGCACCTGGGACGGCCGAAGGGCGAGCGCACGCCCGAGCTGAGCCTGGAGCCGGTGGCACGACAGTTGAGCGAGCTCGTGGAGATCCCGGTGGGATTCGTCGACGAATGCGTGGGCGAGAAGGTGCGCTCCGCGGTGAACGCGCTCGGCGATGGCGACGTGCTGCTCCTCGAGAACACGCGGTTCCATCCGGAGGAGAAACAGAACGATGCCGATTTCGCCGCGCGGCTCGCCGAGCCGTTCGACCTCTTCGTGAACGACGCGTTCGGCGCGGCGCACCGGGCGCACGCGTCCACGGTGGGCGTGACCGACTCGCTCCCCTCCGCGCAGGGCCTTCTCATGCAGCGCGAGGTGGAGGCGATCACCGGCGTCACCGAATCGCCCGAGAAGCCGTTCGTCGTGATCCTGGGCGGGGCGAAAATATCCGACAAGATCGGCGTCGTGCGCGCACTGGCATCGCGCGCCGACGCGATCCTCACCGGCGGCGGCATGGCGAATACGATCCTCGCCGCGCGCGGCGCGGAGCTGGGGACCTCGCTCGTCGAGACCGACGCGATGGAGGAGGTGCACGCGATCGACCGTGAGTTCGGAAGCCGGGTCTACGTGCCGGTGGACCTCGTCGTCGCGGACGAGATCGCCGAAGGCGCGCAGACCGAAACGGTGCACGCCGAACGCGTGCCGCCGGGAAAAGCCGCCGGCGACATCGGCCCGGAGACGATCGAGCGGTACCGCGAGATCCTCGGCGACGCCCGTACGGTAGTCTGGAACGGTCCGATGGGCGTCTTCGAGCTCGAGCGCTTCGCGGAGGGCACGAACCGGACCGCGGAGATCCTCGCCGGGCTCGACGCGACGGTGGTATGCGGCGGCGGCGACTCCGCCGCGGCGGTACGAAGCGGCGGCTACGCGGATCGGCTCACGCACGTCTCCACCGGAGGCGGCGCCTTCCTCGAGCTCATCGAGCATGGGTCTCTGCCGGGGATCGACGCGATCGACGACGCGTAGCGGTACGACGCCCACGAAGGGCGGTAGCATGGACCTCCCGTACTCACTACAATGGAGAGTCGAAGGGAGGCTCCTCGTGGCCATAACGAGCGTCGAACGGTACAGCACCGGCGTGGACGGCCTGGACACGATTCTGGGCGGCGGCTATCCCGCCGGGCGGATCTATCTCGTCCACGGCCCCGCGGGGGCCGGGAAAACGACTTTGGGCCTGCAGTTCCTGATGGCGGGGGCGGCGGCCGGGAGGCGATGCCTGGGGATCACGCTGCTCCAGACGCTCTCCGAGCTGCGCGACATCATCGCCTCGCACGACTGGAACCTGGACGGGATCACCCTGACCGAGCTCCCGCCTGAGATCCGCGACGCGGCGACCCGTGGGCAGACGGTCTTCAATACCGGAGACGTCGAGCTCTCCGAGGTCGCCGACGCGATCGAAGCGACCATCCGCGAGAATCAACCCGAGTGCCTCTTCATCGACTCGCTGAGCGAGCTGGGTATCCTCGTCAACACGGAGTACCAGCTTCGGCGTCAGCTCCTGCGGCTGAAGCAACTCCTGGACACGATGCGCTGCACGACCGTCCTCTCCGCCGGCTACACCGGCGAGATCGCCGACGGAACGCTCGAGACGCTCGTTCACGGCGTCGTGGGGCTGGAGATGCGCTCCCCCGACTTCGGGCGCCCCCGGCGGCGCGTGCTCGTCTCCAAGATGCGCGGGATGGACTTCCCGGCGGGGTATCACGACGCGGATATCCTGACCGGCGGCGTGCAGGTCTACCCTCGGGTGATGGCCGGTGTCACGCCGCAGGGCTCGCGCGAGGGTATCCCCAGCGGGAACGATGGGGTCGACGCGCTGCTCGGCGGCGGCCTGGAAGCGGGGACGACCTGCGTGATCTCCGGGACGTCCGGCGCGGGCAAGAGCTCGCTCGCCGCGCTCTACAGCTACGCCGCCGCGCTTCGCGGCGTCCCGTCGTCGGTCTACTGCTTCGACGAACGGATTCCCACCCTGCTCACCCGCATGCGCGCTCTGGGCATGCCGATCGACGATCACGTCGCGAGCGGGCTCGTGAAGCTGCGCCAGATCGACGTGGGTGCGGTCTCCCCCGGACGGCTCTCGCAGATGGTCCGCACCGACGTGGAGGAACACGGCGCGCAGATCATCACGCTGGACAGTCTCAGCGGATATCTGCAGTCGATGCCGGGCGAGCGCGAGCTCATCACCCAGCTCCACGAGCTGCTCGGCTATCTCTCCGGCGCCGAAGTCCTGTCGCTCATGGTGATCGCCACCCACGGGCTGTTCGGCGAGGTGGAGACACCGGTGGACGTCAGCTACATCGCCGACACGGTCATTCTCCTTCGCCACTTCGAGAGCCGGGGCGAGGTCCGCCGGTGTCTCGCGGTGCTCAAGAAGCGCTTCGGCGCCCACGAGCGCACGATCCGCGAGTTGCAGCTCGGCGCCGAGGGGATCGCCGTCGGGCCGCCGCTGAGCGAGTTCACCGGACTGCTCACGGGGCTGCCGCGCTACGAGGGGCACCCGGATGACCTGCTGGACGACGCCGCGTCGGGAGAGGAGTGAATGCTCCCACGGCCCGAGAAACCGCAGTCCCGATCGGCCCCGGACGACCACTACGAGGTGGCGCTGCTCGCCCCCGTCGGGCGCGACGCGTCGCTGATCTCCGACCTGCTCGAGAAAGAGGGGCTCTCCTGCCGGACGGTGAACGACTTCGGCGAGCTTCACCGCCTCGTCGCCGACCTCTACCAGCTCGGGGCCGTGCTCGTCGCCGAAGAGGCGCTCGGTCCGCTCGAGGCGGATGCGCTCGCCGTGGCGCTCGACAACGAGCCGCCCTGGTCGGACCTTCCGCTCCTCCTCCTCGCGCACGCGGACTCCTCGTCGCCGCAACTCGAGCGTCTGCTCCGACGGCGCAGCGCGCACACCCTGCGCCGCCCGCTCCAGCCGAGTACGATGCTCGCGGCGATCGGCTCTGCGATCGAGATCCGCCGCCGGCAGTACCAGGTTCGCGACCTGCTCGAGGAGGCCCGGTCGATGAACGACGAGCTGCGCAGGCGCGCGTCGCAGCTGCGGCGCCTCTCGCTGCGTCTCACCGACGCCGAGGAGCAGGAGCGCCGCCGGCTCGCGATCTACGTCCACGACGACCTCCAGCAGATCCTCGCGGGTGTCATGTTCCACCTCGACGTCACCGAGCGGCGGCTCGCCGACCCGGACGAGCTGCGCGCGGCGCTCGGGCGGGTCAGGGCGCTCGTCGCAGACGCGATAGAAGGGACGCGCTCTCTCGCGCACCAGTTGAGCCCCGCCGCGCTGCGGCGCAACGGGCTCGTGGCCGCACTCAAGTGGCTCGTCGACAACGCGAAGCAAGTCAACGGCCTGGAGGTGAAGCTGAACGTCGACCTCGAGCGCGAGCCGGAGGAGCAGTCGATCGTCGTCTTCCTCTTCCGGGCGGCGCAGGAGCTGCTGCTGAACGTCATGAAGCACGCCGGGACCCTGCGCGCGGAGGTCTCGCTCGTGGGCGACCGTTCGGGAGTGCGGCTCGACGTGAAGGACTACGGGACCGGCTTCGACCCGCCGGCCGCCGACGAGCGCGAGTCCGACGAGTCGTTCGGGCTCTACAGCATCCGCGAGCGTGCCGAGCTGCTCGGCGGAGGCATGGAGGTCGAAAGCGCGCCCGGCGAAGGGACGCTCGTGTCTGTTCGGATGCCGGGCGGGCGGCGGGTGGAGGAGCTCGCGACGATCGGTCCCGAGTCGCTCGCCGACGACCCGGCCGGCGGCGACGAAGACGAGCCGTCCGCGCATCCGCGTCGCATCCGCGTCGCGCTCGTGGACGATCACGTGGTGATGCGAAGCGGTCTGCGACTCGTGCTCGCGGAGCACGATGAGATCGAGATCCTCGACGAGTACGACGACGGCTCGCAGGCGGTGGAGGCGGCGGATACCGTGCATCCGGATCTCTTCCTCATGGACGTCGCGATGCCGGGGATGGACGGTATCGAGGCGACGCGCGAGATCAAGCGGCGGCATCCCGAGATCCGCGTGATCGCGCTGTCCATGTTCGACGATCCGGAGACTTCGCGCAAGATGATCGACGCAGGCGCCGAGCGCTATCTCTCGAAGGCCGGGCCGAGCGAGGACCTCATCTCCGCGATCCTCGAGCCGGCCTCGTAGTCGGTCCGCCGTTCGGACGGCGGCCCCACCCCCGGGCCGGGCGAGGACAAATCGGCCCGTACCCCGCGTGCGGCCCTACCGCGGTCGGATAACCCGTGCTACGCTTATCGATACAGAAGGCGCGATCGCCATCCGGTCGCGCCCGTATCAATGCCCCCCGACTTCCGGGGGACGGTGGAGCCGGACCAGTGACGACGGACGATTGAGTCCTGCTGCGGATCGCCTGCCGCCCACCTGCACCGCTCGGTAAGGGACGCCATCGCCGGATGACGTCCGGCCCACCGTGGCTGAGAGAGGTGCACCCATGGAAACACTCAAAGACATTCTCGACGAGAAGGGACGTAACGTCTGGTCGGTACGCCCTGACGACTCGGTGATTCGCGCGCTCGGCGTCCTGTCCGAGGCGAACGTCGGAGCGCTCATGGTCATCACCGACTCCGGCGAGCTCGTCGGCGTCTTCTCCGAGCGCGACTTCGCGCGGCAGGCGCTGATGCACCGCGGCGAGGTCTTCGAGCTGCCGGTCAGGGAGCTGATGTCCACGCGGGTTCGATCGGTGCCTGCGACACTCGACATAGACTCGTGCATGTCGCTCATGACGACCGAGCGCATCCGGCATCTGCCCGTTCTCGAGGATCGGAGGCTCGTCGGCGTGATCTCGATCGGCGACGTCGTGAAAGCGACCGCCGGCGAGAAGGACACGGTAATCGAGCAGCTCGAGCACTACATCTCGAGCAGCCTGTAGGAGGGCGTATGCACGCGACAGAACCCTGGACGAGGTTCGAGCCGCGGCGGGAGAACATCATCAAGATGCTGCACGCCGCACAGGAGCACCCGGACGCCGCCTCGAGCGTGAGCGACGAGGCGCTCGCCCGCATCGCCGAGTACCTGGATATCCCGCTCGCCGAGGCGGCCGGCGTCGTGAGCTTCTACCAGTCGTTCTCCCGACGGCCGCGCGGGCGGCACGTCGTCCGCGTGTGCGACTCGCTCTCCTGCCGCATTCGCGGCTCCGTAGGCGTCTACGACAGGTTGTGCGAGCGGCTCGGCGTCGGGCGCAACGAGACGACGCCCGACGGCGAGTTCACGCTGGAAATCGTCAACTGCCTGGGAAGCTGCGATACCGCGCCGAACGTCATGATCGACGACCGGCTCTACGAGCGGGTCACGCCGGAACAGGTGGACGAGCTCCTCGATTCCGTGATCGGGGCGGGGAGGGTGGTCTCGTGAAACAGACCGATTTACTCACGCGGTACCGCTCGGACGACCCGCACGACGTCGACGCGTACATAGACCGCGGCGGCTTCCTGGGTCTTCAGCGCGCGCTCGAGCTCGAGCCGGCAGGCGTCATCGCCACGGTGCGCGACGCGCGCCTCGCCGGCCGCGGCGGCGCCGGGTTCGACGCGGGCACCAAGTGGTCGACCGTTCCGCCCGACGAGGAGGCCTACGTCGTCTGCAACGCCGACGAGGGCGAGCCCGGCACCTTCAAGGACCGCTTCCTGCTGCGGAGCGCGCCGCTGCTCGTCGTGGAGGGGCTCATCATCGCCGGCGTCGCGGTCGGCGCGTCGCAGGGCTTCATCTACGTCCGCGGCGAGTACCGGGAGGTCATCGACAGCCTCGACCGCCTGCTTGCGAAGCTGCGCTCGATCGGTTACCTGGGCGACCGCGTGCTGGGCAGCGAGTTCTCCTTCGACATCGAGATCATGCGCGGCGGAGGCTCGTACGTCGTCGGCGACGAGACGGCGCTGTTGAGCTCGCTCATGGGCCGGCGCGGCTACCCGCTCGCCAAACCGCCGTTTCCCACCGAGCGGGGGCTGTGGGACAGGCCCACGGTGATCAACAACGTGGAGACGCTCGCGTGCGTGCCGCTCATCCTCGCCAACGGGGCCTCCTGGTTCGCCGACGTGGGTTCTCCCGCCTGCCCCGGTCCCAAGCTCTTCAGCGTGAGCGGTCACGTCGAGAACCCGGGGGTCTACGAGTTTCCCATGGGCGTCGTGCTCGACGAGCTGCTCACCGCGGCGGGCGGCGTGGACGGGGACCTCAAGGCGGTTCAGATCGGCGGGACCGCGGGCCCGGTCTACGACGCGTCGGCCCGTTCGTTCACGCTCGACTTCCCGGCGATGCGCGAGCGCGGTGGCGCCCTGGGATCCGGGGCGGTGGTCGTCATGAACTCCAGCGTCTCCATGACGCACGTGCTCGAGGTCTCCATGCGGTTCTTCAGCGAGGAATCGTGCGGCCAGTGCTTCGCCTGCCGCTACGGCACGCGCCAGCTCGAGTACATGGCGAACCGGATCGCGGTGGGTGAGGGCCGGCCGGAGTACCTGCGTCTCATGCGGGAGACGGTTGAGTCGATGTACGACACCGCCTTCTGTCCCTTCGGTCAGTCGGTCCGATTGACGCTCACCACGCTGCTCGACGCCTTCGGCGACGAGATCGCCGAGACGATGGCGCAGCGGCGCTACGTGAAGGAGGTCGTGTGATGGCACGCTGTACGATCGACGGTCGGGATGTCGTGGTGGCCGATGGGACCACCGTCCTCGACGCCGCCCGGCAGGCGGGCATCGAAATACCCACGCTCTGCAACCACGAGGACCTCGCCCCGCTCGGCAGCTGCGGGTTGTGCGTCGTCGAGATAGACGGCGAGCGCTCGCCCAAGCGCTCGTGCATCACGCAGGCGCGCGATGGGATGGTGGTGCGGACGAGCACGCCCCGGCTTCGCCGGACGAGGCGGACGCTGCTCGAGCTCGTGCTCGCCGCGCATCCGCACGACTGCCTGCAGTGCATCAAGCACGGCTCGTGCGAGCTCCAGGACCTCGCCGAGAAGCTCGAGGTGCGCGAGTTGCGCTACGATCAGTACACGCGCGAGCTGCCGGTGGACACGAGCTCGCGCGCGATCGTGCGCGACATGAACAAGTGCATCGGGTGCGGTCGCTGTGTGGAGGTCTGCAACGAGGTTCAGACCGCGAGCGCGATCCACTTCCAGGGGCGCGGGTCGGGGACCGTCGTCGCTCCGGCCGGCGACGGCATGGGCGCCGGGGTATGCACGAACTGCGGCCAGTGCGTCGTCTACTGCCCGGTGGGAGCGCTCTACGAACGAGAGGACATCGACCGCGCGTGGGCCGCGATCGACGACCCCGATACGACGGTCGTCGCGCAGATCGCTCCGGCGGTGCGCGTCGCGATGGGCGAGGAGTTCGGGATGCAGCCCGGCGATCTCGTGATCGGGAAGATCTACGCGGCGCTCAAGGCGATCGGCGTGGACACCGTCTTCGACACCAACTTCTCCGCCGACCTCACGATCATGGAGGAGGGCACGGAGTTCCTGCATCGGCTCTCGAACGGCGGTCCGCTGCCGCTCATCACCTCGTGCTCGCCGGGCTGGATCAAGTTCGGCGAGACCTACTTCCCGGAGCTGCTGGAGAACGTCTCGAGCTGCAAGTCGCCGCAGCAGATGCTGGGCGCGATCGTGAAGACGATCCACGCGAAGGAGGCGGGCGTGGACCGCGACCGCATCGTTTCGCTCTCGATCATGCCGTGCACCGCGAAGAAGTACGAGGCCGCGCGTCCGGAAATGGAGGCGAGCGGAGCGTGCGACGTGGACATTGTGCTGACCACGCGCGAGCTCGCGCGGATGATCCGCGAGGCCGGCGTCGACTTCGGCCGGCTGGAGGAAACCACGGCCGACCCGGTCCTCTCGAGCTACACGGGAGCCGCGACGATCTTCGGTGCTTCGGGCGGGGTCATGGAGGCGGCGCTGCGCACCGCCTACGAGCTCGCGACCGGGTCGCGCCTGGAGAGCGTCGACCTCACCGACGTCCGCGGCATGGAGGGCGTGAAGGCGGCGAGCGTGGACGTGGACGGGACACAGCTCAACGTCGCGGTGGTGAGCGGGCTGGGCAACGCGCGGCAGTTGCTCTCGCGCGTGGCCGAGGAGAAGCGCGCCGGTCGCACGCCCTACCACTTCATCGAGATCATGGCGTGCCGAGGCGGCTGCGTAGGAGGAGGCGGTCAGCCTCTTGCGAACACGCTCGCGCGGCGGCGCGCGCGGATGGAGGGGCTCTACCGCGAGGACGCGGGGCTGCCGGTGCGTCGGTCGCACGAGAACCCCGAGGTGGAGGCGCTCTACGCCGAGCACCTCGGCGAGCCGGGCGGCGAGCGGTCGCATCACCTGCTGCACACGAGCTACACCGAGCGGTCGGCGTACGTGATACACTGAGGGTATGGACGGCGGCAGACCACTGCTCGTCATCGGCCACAGGAACCCCGACACCGACTCCATCTGCTCGGCGATCGCCTACGCGCGGTACAAGCGTGAGGTGCTCGGCGAGCAGGCGCTCGCCTGCCGCGCGGGCAACATCAACGCGCAGACCCGCTACGCGCTCGAGCGGTTCGGCGCCCCCGACCCCAGGCTCGTCGCAGACGTCCTGCCGCGGATCGCCGACATCATGATCGGTCGTGACGCGCTGCTTCTCGCATCGCCCGACCGGCCGCTTCGTGAAGCGTACGAGATCATCGTGCGGAACCGGTTCTCGTTCCTGCCGGTCGTCGACGGCGACGGTCGCTGCGTGGGCCGGGTCACCGCGCTCGGGCTCGCGGGGCTGCTCGGCCGCCTCGCGGAGGGGAGCGCGCCGAGCGTGGACGCGCTGCTCGACGCGCCCATCCGCGACGAGCTCGAGCCGGTCGGACCGGCCTTCCCGGCGACAACGACGATCCGGGACGCCGAGCGGCGCGTGAACCAGTCGAACGAGGGTGGGTTCATCGTCACCGACGAGGAGGGCGCCATCACCGGGGTGGTGACGCGGATGAGCTTCATGACCGACTCGCGGTTTCGCGTCGCGCTCGTCGACCACAACGAGCTCTCCCAGTCGGTCGAAGGGATCGAGCACGCGGCGGTGGAGGAGATCATCGATCACCACCGCATTGGCATGCACCGTACGAGCGAGCCCATCACCGTGATCAACCGCGTCGTCGGCTCGACGTGCTCGATCGTCGCCGACCTCTTCCGCCAGTCGGGCGCGGAGCCCTCGGCCGAAACCTCGGGCCTGCTCCTCTCCGGGCTGCTCTCCGACACGGTCATGCTGACCTCGCCCACGACGACCGACCTCGACCGCTCGCTCGCGCCCTGGCTCGCCGGACTCGCGCGCGTCGGTCCCGACGAGTACGGTCGGGCGATGTTCGCCGCGGGAAGCGAGATCGGCTCGTTGAGCGGGCGCGAGATCGTGGCGCAGGACCAGAAGTTCTACGAGGAGCGCGGACGGCGCTTCGCCGTGAGCCAGGTGGAGATGGTCGGCTTCGAGTCGTTCTGGGGGCGCGCCGACGAGCTGCGCGAGGTGCTCGACGAGTTCCGCAGCGCGCGCGACCTCTCGTTTGCGGCGCTCATGGTCACCGACATCACCACGAGCACGACGCTCCTGCTGTTCCGTGGGCCGGACGCGCTCCGCGATCGCATCGCCTATCCGCGCGTGGCCGATTCGGTCTACGAGATGCGAGACGTCGTCAGCCGGAAGAAGCAGGTGCTGCCCATGCTGCTCGAGATCGTCTGAGCCGAACCGGGCGCCGCCGCGGCCGTCCGTCGCGTGGGCCTGCAGGGGCGGCCGTGGCCGGGATCGCGGTATCCCCCATCCGGGGTAGGGATTCGGCGTGCGTGACGGGGTAGGCTGAGGTCATGACTCAACGTAGCCGGCTGATCCGCGTCGTGGGCGCCGACGACACCAACATGCGCCGGCTCCGTGCGCTCGAGCGCTACCGGGACTACGAGTTCCGCCCCCTGTTCACGGAGAAGCAGACCAAGGGCCGTTTGCCGGCCCCGCTGGGGGTGCTCGTCGGGCAGGCGATCGCCGAGCTCGAGCGCGAGCCCCCGGCCGCCATCGTCGCCTACTGGGACTTTCCGGCAAACGCGATCGCCCGGCATCTGAGCTCGGTCATGCGTCTGCCGGGGACGAGCCTCGAGTCGGTTCTCGCCTGTTCGCACAAGATGTGGGCGCGAACCATCGAGCAGAGCGTCTGCCCGGAAAACGTGCCGGAGTTCACCTGGTTCGACCCTCGCGTCGACGATCCGCTCTGTAGCGTCGACTGGGACCTACCGTTCTGGATCAAGCCGGTCAAGGCAACCGGGAGCGCGCTGAGCTTCTTCGTGCGCACGCCCGAGGATATCGTCCAGGCCATCTGCACCATGCGCCGCGATGTCGGGACGTTTGCCGAGCCGTTCAACGAGCTGCTCGCGCTCGCCGACGTGCCCGAGTGGGTGCGTGGCGTCGACGGCTACCACTGCATCGCCGAGCGGCCGTTGTCCGGACAGCAGTGCACCGTCAGCGGCTTCGTCCACGGCGGCCGCGTCACGATCATGGGGGTCGTAGACTCGCTGACCTTTCCCGGCACGTCGTCGTTCTCGTCGTTCGTCTACCCCAGCCGTCTCGCCGCCAGCGTGATCGACCGGCTGGAAAAGCTCACGCGCGAGTTGGTCCAGCCGTTCGGCCTGAGCGAGACCGGTTTTAACGTCGAGTACTTCTACGACGAGCAGGCCGATTCGATCGCGATCCTCGAGGTCAACCCTCGTTTCTCGCAGTCTCACGCCGAGCTCTACTCGCGCGTCGACGGCACCTCCAACCACCAGCTGCTCGTCGACCTCGCGCTCGGCAACGAGCCGCTCTATGGGCGCGGGCAGGGAGACTACGCGGTCGCGGCAAAGTTCTTCCACCGCGTCTTCCGGGACGGGACGATCACGAGCGTCCCCGACGAGGCGACGCTCGACCGTCTCCGTGCCCGCTACGACTGCGAGATCGTCGTGCAGGTGGCAGCCGGGGACGAGCTCTGCCACGATCCGACCGAGGACGTCTACTGTCACGACGTCGCGCAGATCTATCTGGGGGCCGATTCGTACACGGAGGCCGATCGGCTCTACCGAACGATTCTCGACGAGCTGTCGATCGGCTTCGAGGAGGCCACCGAATGAAGACCGTCAACGGCTTTCCCCATCGTGTCCGCCACGTCGAGCACACGCTCATCCCCGTGCGCGACGGAATCCGGCTCGCCGCGCGTATGTGGATTCCGGACGACGCCACGGCGCCGGTTCCTGCATTGCTCGAGTTCATCCCGTACCGTAAGCGCGACATGACCCGCGCGCGCGACGCGCTCTCCCACCCGTATTTTGCGGGGCACGGCTACGCCTCGCTCCGCGTGGATCTGCGCGGCAGCGGCGACTCCGACGGGGTGTTGACCGACGAGTACCTGGAGCAGGAGCAACTCGACGCGCTCGACATCCTGAGCTGGCTCGAGGCGCAGCCGTGGTGCAACGGACGGGTCGGCATGTTCGGCATCTCGTGGGGCGGGTTCAACGCGCTCCAGGTGGCGGCCTTGCGGCCGCCGCAGCTCGGCGCGATCATCACGGTCGCCTCCACCGACGACCGTTACGCCGACGACGTCCACTACATGGGCGGCTGCCTGCTCGGCGACAATCTCAGCTGGGCGTCTACGATGTTCGCGTACAACAGCTGTCCCCCCGATCCGGATCTCGTCTCCGGATGGCGCGAACGGTGGTTCGAGCGGCTCGAGGGCAGCGGGCTCTGGCTCGATCAGTGGCTGCGCCATCAGCGCCGCGACGAGTACTACCGTCACGGATCGATCTGCGAGAGCTACGACGACGTCCAGGTTCCGGTCCTCGCGGTCAGCGGCTGGGCGGACGGCTACACGAACTCGGTCTTCCGCATGCTCGAGAACCTCTCGGCCCCCTGCTGGGGGCTCATCGGTCCGTGGGGACACACGTACCCGCACATCGGCTCGCCGGGCCCGGCGATCGGCTTTCTGCAGGAGTCGCTGCGGTTCTGGGATCGATGGTTGCGTCGCGAGCCCAACGGGTACGAGGCGGTGCCGCGCCTGCGCGCGTACGTGCAGGACTACGCCGAACCCGCCCCGTCGTACGGGACGCGGCCGGGCTACTGGGTCGCGCTCGATTCGTGGCCGGATGCCGAACGACGTTCGCTCGACTTCGCGCTGCGGCGCGGGAGGCTCGTGCCGGCCGCGAAGCCCGCCGTGGGCGGTGGCTCCACGACCGAGGCCCCGGCGGCGGCGCCGGGGGGACCGGACGGCGCCGCCTCCACATCCGCCCCGGTCGAATCCGTGCGCTCGCCGCTCACGCTTGGCCAGTTCGCCGGAAAGTGGTGCTCCTACACCGCCACGCCCGACCTCCCCGGGGATCAGCGCGAGGAGGACGGGGGTGCGCTGGTCTACGAGAGCGAGCCGCTCGAGGCAGCGGTGGAGGCCCTCGGACGTCCGGCGGTAATCGTCGCCTTCGAGGCGACCGCGCCCGGCGGCACGGTGGCGATCCGGCTGAGCGACGTCGCGCCCACCGGAGAGGCGTACCGCGTCACCTACGGCGTGATGAATCTCACGCACTACGCCGATCACGCCGAGCCGCGCGCGCTCGTCCCCGGCCGACGGTACTCGGTGGGGGTGCCGCTGAACGGCATCGGCCATCGGTTCCCGGCGGGAAACCGGATTCGGCTCGCCGTGTCGACGAGCTACTGGCCGCTCGTCTGGACGCCGCAGTACTGGGAGCC
The DNA here is from genome assembly GCA_964537725.1 of uncultured Spirochaetaceae bacterium. Lineage (GTDB taxonomy): Bacteria > Spirochaetota > Spirochaetia > DSM-27196 > SLST01 > SLST01. The sequence continues at coordinate 21,490 of CAZICD010000059.1, forward strand.
GCTGCGCCTCGTGCCCGGTGAGTGCCGTCTCAACCTGCCGCTCGCGCCGGTCGCCGCGCGGGCACCAGGCGGTGCGAACGAAGGCGGGACGGCGTGGGAACCGCCGGAGGCAGCCCCGCCGCTCGAGCGCGTGCAGCGTACAGCGACGCAGAGCAACTGGACGCTGCGCCGCGACCTGGCCGCCGACCGGTCGGTCGTGGAGATCGTCAAGGACGACGGTCGATACTTCATCCCGGAAATCGATCTGGAGATCTCCAACGCCGCGCTCGAGCGCTACGAGATTCAGCCCGGAGCGCCACATTCGGCGACCGGGACCACGCGGTGGGTGCGCAGCTTCTCGCGTTCCGGGTGGTCTGTGCGGACGGAGACGCGGACTACGTTGACCTGCGATGAGACCCGCTTCATCGTCGACGCCGAGCTCGACGCCTTCGAAGGCGCGCGTCGGGTGTTCTCCCGCAATTACCGCAGCGAAATCCCGAGGGACCACGTGTAGCTCCGTCACACCGTGCACCGAGTTGCACGAATTTCCCGGTTCTGCGCAAGAAAACTCTTGCGCGGTATACTAAACCGATTTACGCCCCCCCATCGTCACGCTCTACCTGTTCATGCAGCGCTATCTCGTGAGCGGGCTCACCACCGGCGCGGTGAAGGGGTAGTCAATGACGAAGCGCCCGGTTCCGACGCGTGTTCTGGTGTTCGCCCCGCTTCTCGTCCTGGTGGTGCTGAGCGGGTGCGGTTCGGGCATGCCCGACGACCTCCTCTATCTCAACCCGGTCTGGCGCCAGCACCAGCCGCTCTACTATCAGGACCCCGAGACCGGTGTCTACTCGCGGCCGTGGGTCCGCGTCCACGCGACGAAGGACTACTACGACATGGCGGCGATCCTCGACGACTATCCGGAGGTGGTGCCCGTTCACCGCGAGTTGCAGGAGGCGGGGCAGATCGAGGAGTTCTCCTATCCGAACGACGCCGTGGCGCACCTCGAGCGCAGCGTGGAGGTTTATCGCGAGCACTTCGGGCGCGAGCCCGTCGGTCTCTGGCCCGCCGAAGGCGCGGTCGCGCAGGAGATCGTGAAGATGGTCGCCGACGCCGGCTACGAGTGGATGGCCACCGGCGATCCGGTGCTCGCGCGCAGTCTGGGCACAGACGGCTTCACCCGCGACGCGACGGACACCGTGGTGGAGGCCGATACGCTTTACCGCCCCTGCATCGTGCAGTCGAGCCGCAGCGAGCCGGTGGCGATCGTCTTCCGCGACCTGTGCCTCAGCGACCTCGTGGGATTCGAGTACTCGGGTACGCCCGGCGAGGCGGCCGCCGCCGACTTCATGCGCCGGCTCGGGGCGATTCGCGCGCGGCTGGAAGAGCAGACCGGCGGGGAGGGCGGCCCGCATCTGGTGAGCGTGATTCTCGACGGCGAGAACGCGTGGGAGCACTACCCGAACGACGGAAAGGAGTTCCTGAACGCGATCTACCGGAAGCTCAGCGAGTCTGAGACGACGCCGAGGCCCGCTCCGCGGACGTGCTCGACGCGCTGCACTACGGGTTCGATACCGAGTCGCTCCACCTCGCGGTTGAGACCGGACCGCTGCTCGCCACCGCCCTCGCCGACGGAGCGATCCAGCTCTACCTCGCGTACCCGGGGCAGGTGTACACCGCGCCCTTCGTGGATGCGACCGGAGACGAGCTCGTCGGTTTCGACGCGAGCGCGTACATCGAACTGACCGCTGAGGGCGCGCGCATCGTGAGGCGCACGGAGGAGGCGTGGAACACGGCACCGGGCGCGACCCCACCGGCGACGACCACGGTCCCGGTGGCTACTCCTATCCGACCGACGCGGTCTTCTCGCCCGGCGTCTTCGACGTTACGCGGTTCGCCGTGGAGGAGGAGGAACGCTATCTGAAGTTCGTGGTCGGACTCGCCGCGCCCGTCCGGAACCACTGGGATTCGCCCATCAATCTCTCGCTCCAGGCCGTGGACATCTACATCGATACCGACCCGGGTATGGGAACCGGTGCGCGCCTCCTCCTGGAGGGGCGGAACGCCGCCTTGCCGCCCGAGCACGGCTGGGAATTCGCGCTCTGGGTGGAGGGCTGGAATCAGAAGGTGCTCGTCCCGGCGGACGCCGGCGACCGTGCGAGCCGTCCGGCGGAGCTGAGCGGCTCCCCGCTCAAGGTCCGGGTGGACGCAGACGCGGGCACGATCGTCGTTCGGTTACCCAAAGAGGTTATACCCGGCTACGGTGATCCTGGCGACTATGGGGATACGCTCGCCTTGTTGAGCCAGGAGGGGTTCCCATCCGCCGGGGTGCGCCGCGTGCGCGACATCGGCGAGGCGAGCGATCAGTGGAGCTTCGGCGGCGGCTCGGGCGCGGTCAACGGCACGCGTATCGTCGACATGGTCGTGCCCCCCGGGGCGCCCGTGACTCAGGAGTCCCTGCTGGCGGACTACGATGGCGTATCCGGCGGGTCGATCGACTCGCTCGAACCGGACGCCTTTCCGTCGGCGTGGGTCCTGACGGCCGAGTAGAGGACGAAACAGAGCGATGGCCAGAGTAACCATCCGCCACGTTGCCGAGCGGGCCGGCGTCTCGACGTCGACCGTGTCTCGTACGCTGCACAACCATCCGCGCATCAGCGAGGAGACAAAGCAGCGCGTTATGCAGGCGGTTCGCGAGCTGAATTACCGGTCCTATCCTGCGCTCCCGGACGAACCGGTGAAGACGCTGGGACTCGTGTTTCCGCACGGACCCGAGGAGCTGTTCGCCCATTCGTTCTTCGTACAGGTGCTGCGCGGCATCAGTACGTACGCTCAGGAACGGGGATTCCTGACGACGTTCGCGTACGCGGGCCACGAGTCCGGGAAGCTCGGGTTCCTCGAGGACTACGTCGCCTCGACGTGCGTTCAGGGCGTGATTCTGCTTTCGGCCCGGCAGCACGATTCAGCGGTGGAGCTGCTCGCGGCGGCCGGGACGCCGTTCTCCGTCATCGGCAGGCCGGAGAACGCCGGCGACCTGCTGTGGGTGGACAACGACAACTTCCACGCCATGTACGACGTCGTGAACCGGCTCATGGAGCAGGGCGCTCGACGCATCGCATTCATCGGCGGACCGCCGCATCTGAACGTCACCCGGGACCGGCTCCATGGCTATCGGCTCGCGGTGCAGAACCGCGGGCTGGATCTGCCGACCGAGTTGATCGGCTACGCGAGCGAGTTCACGACCTCCGCCGGGTACCGCGCCATGCAGGGGATTCTCACCCACGATCGCCCGGACGCGATCGTCGCGACCGACGACCTGCTCGCGTGCGGCGCGCTCGACGCGATCTCCGTGCGAGGTGTCGATCTAGCCTGCGTCGGTTTCAACAACAGCTTCGAGGCGCGCCACCATTCTCCGCCGCTGTCGAGCGTGGAGATCCAGCCGACCGAGCTCGGCCGGCACGCCGCCCGGCTCGTGATCGAACGCATCGAGAAACGGGTGCTGCCCGAGAACCACGTCATCGTTCCGACCCGCTTCGTCCAACGCGCCACGACCGAATGCGTGAGCGCCTGATCCGCGCCCGGAGAGTCACCCATGAACGACCACAGCTGGCATCAGACCGTTCACTCGGACACGCTTCCTCCGTTCCTGGTTCCGGAAGAACCGGCGCTCGGCGACGAGCTCGGGGTACGTCTGCGGGTCGCGCGCGATGCACCCGTGGCGAAAGTGTACGTCCGCGCGATCATCGACTGGGACGTCTATGAAGGCGCCATCATGCTGCTCGCGTTTCTTCCGGGGACATTCAGCATCTACTACGGAGACGAGATCGGCATTCCCGGCACGCTCGACGGCGACCACGGCAAACGCTATCCCATGCGATGGTCGCCGAACGAGTGGGACGAACGCTTCGTCGACCTCTACCGGAGGGTGGCGCGCCTCAAGCGGGAACGCGAGGCGCTGCACCGCGGAAGCTTCCGCGTTCTGGATGCGGGGGACGACTACCTCGTCGCTGCTCGCTTCACGACCGGCGAGGCGCTCGTCAGCGGGCCGACCGACGAAAGCTAGATCGTCGCGACGCTCCCGCGCTCGACGAGAGCGCAGGTGAACTGGACGCGATCGTCCACGGCTTCGTCGCGTATCATGCGCACGAGGAGCTCTCCGGCGCGACGGCCCTTTTCCTCGGCCGGCTGGTGAACCGTCGTGAGTCCGGGGGTCACGAGCTGCGCCTCCAGGATGTCGTCGAAGCCGACGATCGACACGTCGTCCGGGATGCGAAGCCCCGCCGAGCGTAATCCCTCGTAGAGCCCGAGGGCGATCACGTCGCTCATGGCAACGATGCCGGTGACCTCCCGGTGGTCGGAGACGATCGTCTGCGCCGCAAGTAGTCCGCCTTCGATCGTGCACGGTTCGTCCAGGCGGACGATACCCGGATCGCCGCACGACATGCCGTAACGCCGCAGGGCGTCGTCGTAGCCCTGCATGCGCACGCGCCCGATGCCCGAGTACTGCTCCTGATCGGGCGGCCGGCTGTCTTCGAGGATCACGATAGCGACGTTGCGATGCCCATGCTCGAGCAGGTGGGTCATCGCGATCTCCGCAGCGTGCCGGTCGTCGACGGTGATGGAGGGGATTCCCGGTTCGGATTGCGCGTCGATCGTCACGAAGGGTACGTGTCGGTTCTTGATCAGCGTGACTACCTCATCGTGCGGCTCGAGTCCGATCGTGATGAGCCCGTCCACGGCCGCCGCACGCGCGCTTCCCAGCAGGCTGCCTCGTCGGGGAGGCAGCATCGTCAGCGAGAGGCCCTCGTCGTCGCACACCTGCCCGACGCCGCTGATGAGCCGCACCATGTACGGATTCTGCAGAGCGAAGGGGATCGGTTGCGGAAGGAGCAGGCCGATCGCGCCCACGCGCCGGCGGGAGAGCGACCGGGCGACGGGGTCCGGCACGTAGCCGAGGCGGGTCGCGGCCTCGAGGATCTTTGCGCGCGCTTCGGTGGAGATCTGATCGGGGTCGTTGAAGGCGAAGGATACGGTCGTCTTCGAGTACCCGGTCTCGCGGGCGATATCCTTGATGGTTACTCTCATTGGCGGCTGGAGAAGCGTAGCGACATCCGTGTTCCGCTGTCAAGCTGGCCTTGACAACGCGGGCTCCGAGCATATATTCTCAGATGAGAATAATGAGCGTCTACGAGCTCGTGCGGGAAACCTACGTTCTCCTCCAGATGGCGGTGGTTCGGGCTTTCGAGCCGCTCGGGCTCCGCGTGGAGGAGTACAACGTCCTGCGTCTGCTCGCGGACGCGGGCGAGCTTCGCATGTCCGTCGTCGCGCAGCGAACGCTCAGCGACGACTCGACCACGACGCGGGTCGTCGACTCGCTCGTCGAGCGCGAGCTCGCGCGACGCCGCCGCGCCGACGACGACCGGCGGGTCCGCCTCGTCGAGATCACTGCCTCAGGGCGGCGGGTCCTCGCGCAGGCCGAGCGCGCCCACGAGCGCGCGGTGGCCGGCGCGCTCGCACCGCTGGACGAAGGGACGATCGAGCGCATGACGGGCTCCCTGGACGCTGCGCGAAACGCGCTGCGCGAGGCGCTGAGGCGAGGAGGACAGAATGGCTGATCACCAGGAGATTGCGACCGCGCCGGGCGACCTGCCGGCGAGCGAAATCGTCAGGCGCCACCAGACAGTCGGCGACCAGTTCCGCCACGAGAACACGACCACCCCGCTCGCACCGGTGCCCGGAGAGGAGGTGCTCGTGGAAGCGGAGTCGGGGACCGGCGCTGCCGTAGAGCGCGCGGAGATACGCTACACGACCGACCGGTCGCTGCCGGGCGAGTCTGCGGTCCGGGTGGCCATGGACCATGCCGGGACCGACTGGCGGCCGTTCGGCGGATACGTCGTTCGGTGGCGGGGCACCATTCCCGCGCAGCCGGAGGGCACCGTCGTCCGCTACGAGATCGTGGGTTTCACCCGGGGCGGCGAAGAGGTTCGCGCGCAGGACGGACAGGGGTTCTGGTACCGCTATCCGGCGGCGCAGAGCGTCACGGTCTTCGCGTATCGCGTTCGAAGCGGTCCGGTGGCGCCGCGGTGGCTCGACGAGGCGGTGATCTACCAGATCTTCGTCGACCGGTTTCGCCGCGGCGGCCGGCCCTTCGACGAAGGCGAAGACCTGCAGGTCAAGCACGGCGGCGACTTCGCGGGCATCCTGGAGGCTCTTCCCTATCTCGATGAGCTGGGCGTTACCTGCCTCTGGCTCTCGCCCATCGGTCCGGCACCCACGTATCACCGCTACGACGCGACCGACTACTTCACCGTTGACCCGGTCCTCGGCGACGTAGACGACCTGCGGGCGCTCACCGCGGCCGCGCACGAGCGCGGCATGCGCGTCCTTCTCGACTTCGTGCCCAGCCACCTCTCGGTAGAGCACCCTGCCTTCGTCGCCGCGCGCCGCGACCGGGACGCCGAGACGGCCGACTGGTTCACCTTCTACGAGTGGCCCGACAGCTACCGCAGCTTCCTCGACATGGTGCCCAGTCTCGTGTCGCTGAACACGATGAGCGAGGGGGTGCGCGAGTACCTGAAGAGCAGCGCGCGGTTCTGGATGGAGTGCGGCGTCGACGGATTCCGGCTCGACCATGTGATCGGTCACGGCATGGACTTCTGGGTCGAGTTCCAGGAAGCGCTCGAGGAGATAGATGCCGATGTGGTCACGATCGGCGAGGCGACCGATACCGGCGACGCGCTGCGTCGCTACCGCGGACGCATCAACACCATCCTCGACTTCCCCCTCGCCCGGGCGCTGCGACTCACCTTCGCGACCGGACAGTGGTCGCTCGGGGACTTCGACTCGTTTCTCGAGCTCTACGAGGCGTACATGGAAGACGGTCCCGGTCGCGTGAGCTTCCTGGACAACCACGACATGGACCGGTTCCTCTTCGTCGCGGGGCAGGATAGGGAGTCGCTGAAGCTCGCCGCGCTCACGCTCCTCACGCTGCCGGCTACGCCGGTCCTCTACTACGGAACCGAGGTCGGTGCGACGCACCGCCATCCCACGAGCGACCGCGCGCGCGGCGGCGACGCGCTCGCACGCCGGGACATGGTGTGGGACGAGAACCGGTGGGACCGGGGGCTGCTCGCGTTCTTCCGCGATGCGATCGCGCTTCGCCGGCGGCACGCGGCCGCGGTGCGCGGGACGCGGCGGCGACGCGAGCTGGACGCCCACGCCTGCACCTACGCGTACGAGCTGTCGTCAGCCGACGGCGAGGATCGCGTCGCCGTCGCGTTGAACATGGGCGACCGCGAACGACGCATCGCCCTCCCGGGCGTGCGGGAGGTTCTGCTCTCGACCGGCGA
>CAZICD010000060.1:0-13784 GCA_964537725.1 uncultured Spirochaetaceae bacterium
TCATCGAGCACGACGAGGCTGCCGAACTGCCGTTCCAGGTAGAGCTCGGGATCGGTCAGTCTCGCACGATCGCGAGGAGACTCGAGATCGATGTAGATCGAATCGTGACGCTCGGCCTCCATCAGCGCGAGTGTCGTCTTGCCTGCCTGTCGAGGACCGAGAAGCACTACCGCCGGCGCTTCGGCAAGGCGACGAGCGAGTGTGGGTGCGATCGATCGCTTATACATCCTTGTAATAATAGCACTATGATGTATATTTTTCAAGGATCGATGGTATCCCAGTCGTTGCGTTTTGGCTTAGCCACTACACAAGTCCGACGGAATATGTCAGAATGCGCTGGACTCTCGACGGAGGCCGCGGCGGTCGTCGCACGCGCTTCCGTCTTCGCAAAGGAGCAGGCATGGCTGACCAGGACGCACAGAGCTACATAGCAGGGTTGATGGAGCGCGCGCGCGCCGCGCAGGCACAGATCGAGTACGCCTCGCAGGAGGAGGTCGACCTCATGGTCAGGCGGCTCGCGTGGGCCGGCGTGCGGCCCGACTTCGCCGAAGACTACGCGATGTCGTGCGCCGAGGACACCGGCATGGGCTACGGCCCGCACAAGGTCGCGAAGCAGATGGTGAAGGTGCGCGGGGCGCTGCGCGATACGATTGGCAAGAAGACGGTGGGTGTCGTGTTCGACGACCCGAAGATCGGCATCAGGAAGATCGCGAAGCCGATGGGCGTCATCGGCGCGCTCATCCCGGTCACCAACGGCGAGGCCACACCCTTCATCAAGTCGCTCTTCGCGATCAAGACCCGCAACGCGATCATCCTCTCGCCGCACCCCCGTGCCCAGACGACGAACGACCGTGCGGTCGAGCAGATGCGCTCGACGCTCAAGCGGTTCGGCTGGCCGGAAGACCTCGTGATTGGCGTGGAGGACGTCACGCTCGACAAGTCGAGCGAGCTCATGAAGCAGTGCGACCTCATCCTCGCTACCGGCGGCGGACCCATGGTAAAGGCCGCCTACTCGAGCGGCACGCCCAGCCAGGGCGTGGGCGCGGGCAACTCGGTCTCCATCGTCGACGAGACCGCCGACCTCCCGGACGCCGCCGACAAGATCATGCGATCGAAGACCTTCGACAACGCGACGAGCTGCTCGACGGAGAACTCGCTCGTGATCCACGAATCGGTTCACGACGCGATGCTCGACGAGCTGCAGAAAGTCGGCGGGTACCTCGTGAGCCCCGAAGAGAAGGAGAAGCTCCAGGCGACCGTCTGGACCGAGAAGGGCCTGAACCGCGCGATCGTCGCGCAGCCGGCGGCGCGCATCGCCGAGCTCGCCGACATCGACCTGCCGGAGGGCAAGACCTTCTTCCTGGTGCCGGAGACCGGCGTTGGCAAGGAGCACCCGTTCTCGGGCGAGAAGCTCTCGGTGATCTGCGCGGTCTATAGGTACGCGGCGTTCGACGACGCCGTCGACCTCGTGAACCGGATTACGACCTTCTCGGGTCCCGGGCATTCGTGCGGCATCCACACGACGAACGACGAGCGCGTGATGCAGCTCGCGTCCACCGTGCGCGTCTCGCGGGTCATGATCCGCCAGCCGCAGTGCCTCGCGAACTCCGGCGCGTGGACCAACGGCATGCCCATGTCGCTCACGCTCGGGTGCGGCTCCTGGGGCGGGACGAGCACGAGCTCGAACGTGACATGGGAGCACATGCTCAACTACACGTGGGTCTCGTACCCCATCCCCTCCACCGAACCGACCGACGAGGAGCTCTTCGGCGAGGTGATGCGAGAGTAGGCTTCGGACGCCCGGAGGGATTGCACTCAACCTGCGGGCGCCGGCGTCTACGCCCGTTGTGGGTCGGTCATTCTCCTGATAGCATGGGCGCACTGTCGGACAGGAGGTAGGCCATGACTCGTCGTGTCGTCTGTGTATCCGCTCTTCTTGTGCTCTTCGCGTCGTTCGGTTTCGCCGAAGACGCCGTCGACCATCCGCTCATCGGGCGTTTCGAGGGTGCGGAGATTCAGAAACAAGAGATAAGCCGATTTGGCGAGTACACGATCGCGGTGAGCGACGAGGAGACGCAGACCGTGCAGGGCGAGGTCTGGATGACGCTCTACAACGCGCCCGAGGACGCGTCGACGTTCTCCGTCTACTCGACCTATCTCTCGTTCCTGGAGCAGGAGGGGTTCGATATCCTGCTCTCGTACGAGCCCGGCGATACGCCGGGCGGTTATCTCAGAACCGTGTACGGTCGAGCCCCCTTTGCCGATAACGGCAACTACAACCACTCAGCTCCCATCACAAACGGGAACGACGCCACCGCCGCCTACATCGCCGCCCGCCGGGAGACCTCGGACGGTGAGGTCTACGTGAGTATCGCGATTAAGGCGGGCTGGAGCCGGTATCCGCAGTACAAGCTCGACGTCGCCGAGACGGGGTCCGACAGCGGGCGCATCGTCGTGGAAGACGATGCCGACCATCCGCTCGTCGGACGGTACGAGGGCGCCGCCGTTCAGCACCAGGAAGTGAGCCGGTTCGGACAGTACACGATCGCGGTGAGCGACGAGGAGACGCAGAGCGTCGAGGGCGAGGTCTGGATGACGCTCTACAGGGCGCCGGAGCGGACATCGACCTTCTCCATCTACGCGACATACCTCTCGTTCCTCGAGCGCGAGGGGTTCGACATCCTGCTCTCGTACAAGCCGGGCGAGGCTCCCGGAGGATTTGTGAGGAGTGCCTACGAGCGGGCGCCCTTCGCCGATAACGGTAACTACAGCCATTCCGCTCCCATCACCAACGGCAACAACGAAGTCGCCGCGTACATCGCAGCTCGCAGAGAGACCGCCGGCGGCGAGATCTACGTGAGTATCGCGATCAGCGCCGGGTGGAGCAAGCTGCCGAAGTACAAGCTCGACGTCGCCTCCTCGGGCACGGACGCCGGGAGGATCGTTTCGAGCGGGACGCCCGCCGAGGACGAACAGGCCGAGGACGCGGCCCCGACCCCGCAGACGGAGCCGGCCGGGGAGGCGCGCACCGGTGGGTCCGCCGAGGCGGACGCACCCGCGGCCGACGGGTCCTCAGGCACCGCTGCACCTACCACCGGTGACGCATCCGCCGGCCTGTTCGGCTCGGGAACGGGCTCGTTCAGGCTGCGCGGCGGTTTGGCCGGGTTCATGTTCCTCGATCCGAACCTCGCGGGGTACAACGAGATCGTCGACGTTGGCGGGACAGAGACCATCCAGGCCTTCATAGGATTCAAGAACATGCGTGGGCCCTTCGCCGAGTTGGCGTGGTTTGCGAACGAGAACCTCGGCGTCGGGGTCGACGCGTCGTATCTCATGTCGGACGCGCAAGCGTATACGGACGACGAACGGTACAGCGTCGACGCCGAGATAGTCGTCATTCGAAGCGGCCCGTACGCGCGTGTGATCGGGAGCGCGTACCCCGTGACGATCACCGCCGGGGTCGGGGGCGGCGTCGCGCTGGCGGATCTGACTCAGCGGTACGAGGATCACGACCAGCCGGCCAACGATTGGTCCTGGCGAGCGACAGCCGAGTGCCTCGTGCTCGCAAGCTCGCTCGAGCTCTCCTTCCCCATAGTCGGAGGGGTCAGCTTCAGCGGCGGGATGGAGTATCTCTTCATACCCACGGAAAGGCTCACCTTCACAAATGACGATGACCCGGAGAACACGGTGACCTACCGTGAGCCCAACCTGGGGGGGCTGTCGCTTCGGCTCGGGCTCGCGCTGGAGTTGTGAGGAGGCAGGTCCGCGCGGCCGCCGCCCGCAGGGACTACCACCCGTCGTGCCGGAAGAGTTCCGTCGCGTCGGGGCGCTTCTTGTCGACCTTCGCCGGGTCGGCGGGGTAGCCCATCGGCATGATCTCGACGATCTCCACGTCCCCGGGGATGCCCAGGATGCGGCGCACGGCGTCCGGGTCGAAGGAACCGATCCAGCACGTGCCCAGCCCCTCCTCGACCGCGGCGAGCGTGAGGTGGTCCATGGCGATCGACGCGTCGATGAGGTAGGCGGGCTGGCCGCATCGCATGAGCCTGCGATCGGTCTCGGAACATCCGACAATAACGACCGGCGCCTCGCCTACGAAGGTCTGGCCCGAGGCGGCCTCCCCGAGCTGTCGCCGCAGCTCCGGGTCGCGGACGACGACGAGCCGCCACTCGCCCTGGTTACGGGCCGATGGCGCGAGCCGGGTAGAGGCGAGCACGCGTTCGAGGGTCTCGTCCGGGACCGGCTTGTCGGCCCAGCTTCGGACGCTCTTGCGGGTGGCGATGGCTTCGTGGACGTTCATGCCTTCATCGTACGCGGTGCGGGCCGGCGGTGCAATCGCGCCGGTTCGATACGACACATCTTCGTGATATCATGGTCGCCCGGAGGTCCACCATGAACTGGGAACAGCTCACCTCGCCCGAATTCGCGAAGGCGGTCGACGCCTGCAAGGGAGTCTGCCTCGTGCCGATGGGCGTCATCGAGAAGCACGGCGATCATCTGCCGCTCGGCCAGGACACGATCTACATCCACGAGGTCGCCTCGATGGCCGCGAAGCGCGAGTCCGCGATGGTCTTCCCGCAGTACTACTTCGGTCAGATCCACGAGGCCAAGCACGTGCCCGGCACGATCGCGGTCGACGGCGAGCTTCTGACGATGCTGCTCACGAACGTCTGCGACGAGATTGCGCGGAACGGGTTCTCCAAGATCGTGCTCGTGAACGGACACGGCGGCAACAACCACCTCATCCGCTACTTTCTGCAGCTGAACCTGCAGCAGGCGCTCCCGTACACGCTCTACGCCGTCGGGATTCCGGGAAGCGGAGCACGCTCGAAGAAGGTGCTCGAGGCGAAGCGCGACGGTCACGCAGGCGAAAAGGAGACCTCGGCGATGCTCCATCTGCACCCGGAGCTCGTGAAGCTCCAGGCGTTCAAGGACTACGGCCAGGCGCTCGGACGTACGAAGCACCTCGCCGACGCCGGTATCGAGACCGGGATCTGGTGGTACGCCGATTACCCCGGACATCTCGCGGGGGAGGCGGTCTCCTTCACGAAGGAGAAGGGAGAGGCGGTCGTGGAAGACCACGTGGAACTGCTCGCGAAGCAGATCCGCGCCGTGAAGGACGACACCTCGGTGCCCGAGCTCTACGCCGACTTCTACGAGCGCAGCGACGCGCCGAGCAACCGCTACCCGTGATCGCGGGCCGGCTGGTCGTCCTTCCATCGCACCAGTAGCTTGGAGGAAGCTATGTCAGACACAACGCCCGTTCTCGTCAGCGACCTGCTCTTCGACAGGTGGGAAGCATATGCCGATCTGCCCGCGCTCGGGTACGCCGGCGAGCCCGCGTACTCGTACCGTGAACTGGTCTCGCTCGTCGACGGGCTCGCGTCGCGGATCCGCGACGTGGTCGCGACGGACCGCGCCGGTGGGGCAGCAGCCGCCGCGGACCAGGCCGGTGGTTCCGACGTGCCCGCCGCGCGGGTGGTCATCCTGTCGGAGAACATGCCGACCTGGGGTATCGCGTACCTCGCGGTCAACCGCGCCGGGTGCGTCGTGGTTCCGGTGCTCCCGGACTTTGCCGCTGCCGACATCGCGGCCATCGTGTCGCACGCCGAGCCCGAGGCCGTCTTCGTTTCGAAGCGGCTCGCCGCGAAGGCGCTCGAGGCCGGGATCGATCCGTCGAGCGTGGGTCTCTTCCTGCTCGAGAACCTGGAGCCCATCGATGCGCTCGACGCGGAGGCGGTGGAGGCGTCGCTCGCGAGCCGCCCGAAGCCACGAGTCGCCCCGGGCGCGCCGGACGAACGACATCGGCCCGAACGAGGGGCAGACGACCTCGCGGCGATCATCTACACCTCCGGGACCACGGGCCACTCGAAGGGCGTGATGCTCTCCAACCGGAACCTCGTGTACGACGTCGAGAAGACAGTCCCTATTCCGGGCATCCGCCCGGGTGACGCGATGCTGTCCATCCTGCCGCTCGCGCATACCTACGAGTGCACGATCGGCTTCCTCATCCCCATCTCGACCGGCTGCTCGATCAATTACCTGCGGCGACCGCCCTCGGCAACGGTGCTCATGCCCGCGCTGCACGCCGTGCGACCGCACCTCATGCTATCGGTTCCGCTGTTGATCGAAAAGCTCTACCGGCAGAGCGTGCTCCCGTCCATTCGAGGCAAGCGCCTGACGAGCTGGCTCTACCGGCGGAGCTTCGGGCGGAAGCTGCTGAACCGGCTCGCGGGACGCAAGCTGCGACGCGCCTTCGGCGGGAGGCTCTACTTCTTCGGCGTCGGCGGCGCGGGGATCGACCCGGAAGTCGAGGACTTCCTCGTGGAGGCAAGGTTTCCCTACGCGGTCGGGTACGGGCTCACCGAAACGTCGCCGCTGATCGCCGGAGCGAACACGCGAACGATGCGGCCGCGCTCGACGGGGTATCCGCTCGAGGGCGTGGAGGTCAGGCTCGCCGACCCGAATCCGGAGACCGGCGAGGGGGAGATCCTCGTGCGCGGACCGATCGTCATGCAGGGCTACTACAAGGACCCGGAGCGGACCGCAGAGGTCATCGATGAGGACGGGTGGTTCCACACCGGCGACCTCGGTTCGTTCGACGACGACGGACGGCTCTACATCCGCGGGCGAGTGAAGAACATGATCCTCGGCCCCAGCGGCGAGAACATCTTCCCGGAAGCGATCGAGTCGGTGATCAACAGCTTCGACTACGTGGAGGAGTCGGTCGTCTTCCAGTACGAGGGCGAGCTCCTCGCGCGGATCCACGTGAACTACGAGGCGCTCCGCGAACGGTGGCAGGACCTCTCCGACGCGGCGAGCGGCGTGCCCGACTCGGTGAACGACTACCTCGCCGAGCTGCGCACGAAGGTGAACAAGCGGCTCTCCGCATTCTCGCGGATAGGCGAGGTGATCGAGCAGGAAGAGCCGTTCGAAAAGACGCCGACGAACAAGATCAAGCGATTCCTCTACGACCGGCTGCATCCGGAGGGGCGGGCCCGGCGCGACGATGAGGAAGCCCCGGACCGTGGCCCGAGCGAGCACGACACCGAACACTGATCTCTGCTACGATCGGTGGTCATGACCGACTACACCGCGTGGGTTGACCCGAGGCAGGGAACCGATTCGACCATGCCGTTCTCGCACGGCAATACGCTCCCCGCCGTCGCGACGCCGTTCGCCATGAACACGTGGGCGCTCGAAACCGTCGCGCACGCGGGCCACGAGTCGAGTTGGTTCTACTCGCCGCATCACCGCGCCTCGCGCGGCGTCCGGTGCTCGCACCAGGCGAGCCCGTGGATGGACGACTACGCCTGTTTCCGGCTCCTCCCCCAGGTCGGCGACCCCGACTTCTCGAACGGTGGCCTCTCATCGAGCTTCTCGCCCGAGCGCACGACGATTTCTCCGTCGTTGTTCAGCACGACCTTCCACCGCTGGGGCACGCGGTTCTCCCTCGTGCCGACGCGTCGCGGAGCAGTGGTTGAGGTGCGGTTCGCCGAGACGTCCCGGTGCCGGCTGGTCGTGCGGACCGTCCGCGGCGACGCGCGGTTCGAGCTCGCCCCCGACGGTGTGACGATGCTTGCCAGCTTCCGCACCCCCGGGCCGGGCGTTCGCGAAGACCTGCGCTTTCACCTCGCCCTCCGGTCGTCGGTTCCCGTCGCCGAGCTGCTTCGGTTCGGCGGTGAGGCGGAGCGTGGTGCTGCGACCCGCGCCGCGGGCCAGCGCGCCGCCGGCGCCGCGCTCGAGCTCGCGAGCGGGGCCGGCGCGGGCCGGGCGGTGACCTTTCGTCTCGCCACCTCGTGGATCGGCCCCGAGCAGGCGCTCACGACGCTCGATCGCGAGATCGCTCCGCTCGGCTTCGACGAAGCGGAATCGGCCGCCCGTGCCGAGTGGAACGAGCGGCTTGCCCGCGTGCGGGTGGCGACCCCCGACGAGGAGACGCGTCGGACCTTCACGAGCTGCCTCTTCCGCTCTCAGCTCTATCCCAACCGGACCGACGAAGTCGACGCAGACGGCCGTACCGTGCACCGCAGCTTCTACGACGGCGACGTGCATCCGGGCCCCATGGTCACGAACAACGGGTTCTGGGACACCTACCGCACCGTCTACCCGCTGCTCTCGCTCGCCTATCCGGAGACGCTCGCCACGATTCTCACCGGCTGGGTGAACGCCTCGCGCGAGGGGGCGTGGACCCCGAAGTGGCCCGCGCCGGGGCACCGAGGCACGATGATCGGCACGCACCTCGACGCGGTCTTTGCCGACGCCTTCACGAAGGGTGTCCCCGGCTGGGATCCCGGCGAGGCGTACGAGTACGCGCGCAGGAACGCGTTCGACGTCGCGCCTCCGGGCTCGCCGTACGGGCGGGTCGGCCTCGATCACTACCTGCGGCTCGGCTACGTTCCGGAGGACCTCGTCGAGCACGCCGCTTCGCGGACGCTCGACTTCGCCTACGGAGACTTCTGCCTCGCGCAGATGGCCACCGGGCTCGGACGCGCCGACGACGCGGCGGTGCTCGCCGAGCGCGCGGGATGGTGGAAGAACATCTACGACGCCGACGCGGGTTTTCTGCGCGGGAGACGATCCGACGGGTCGTTCGCACCAGGGTTCGATCCCTGCCTGTGGGGCGGGCCCTACGTGGAGGGAAGCGCGTGGCAGTGCGGTCTCGCGGTCTACCACGAGCCGCTCGAGCTCGGTGCGCTGCTCGCCGGCGGTGGGGCGCGCGCTGGAACACCGCGCGCCGGGGAAGCTGCGGCGCGCGCGCTCGAGCTCCACCTGGACGCGCTCTTCAACGCGCCGCCGCGGTTCAACTCCGGGCACTATCCGGGCGAGATCCACGAGATGAGCGAGATGGCGGCGGTCGACTTCGGCCAGTACGCGCACAGCAATCAGCCGAGCCACCACATTCCGTTCCTCTACACGTGGACCGACAGCCCGTGGAAGGCCGATCACGCCGTGCGTTCGGTACTCGAGCAGCTCTACGATTCGTCGCCGACCGGGTTCTGCGGCGACGAGGACAACGGCGAGATGTCCTCGTGGTACGTACTCGCCTCGCTCGGCCTCTACCAGGTATGCCCCGGTCGTCCCGAGTATCGACTCACGGCGCCGCTGTTCGAGGAGGCGACCGTGGATGCTGAAGGAGGCCGGCGGCTGCGGGTGTTGGCCCCCGGCAGCAGCACCAACGCCCGCTACGCCGCGACGATTCGGATCGACGGCGACGAGCTCGCCGATCGCGCGGTCGCTCACCGACGCCTCGTCGGCGCGTCCGAGATGAGTTTCGACATGCGGCGCATGCCGGGAGCATGACGGCAGCCCGAAGCGACGGGTCGCGCCGGCCGGCGACGATATCGGCGCGAAAACGAGGAGGCAGTATGCAGAGAGTAGCGATCGTTACCGGCGGCACCCGGGGAATCGGCAGGGCGATCTCGCTCGCGTTCCTGCGCGGCGGCACCCACGTGGCCGCGACGTACGTGGCCAACGAGGAGGCCGCGGCGTCGCTCGGAGAGGCGGCGGCCGACCTGCCGGGCGAGCTCCTCGCGATCCGGGCGGACGCGGGTAGCGGACCCGACGCCGCATCGGTCGTCGAGCGGGTGCTGTCGAGCTGGGGCAGGGTCGACTTTCTCGTGAACAACGCAGCGGTGTCGTGGTTTGCGTTTCTCGACGAGATGACCGAGGAGTTCCTCGACGAGACGATTCGGGTCAACCTCAAGGGACCCGTACTCATGACACAGGCGGTGCTCGCGTCCATGAAGCGGCAGCGTTTCGGGCGCATCGTGAATGCGAGCTCCATCTCGGGCCACTACGCGGACGTGGGACAGGTCGCCTACGGGAGCACCAAGGCGGGAGTGGAGATGCTGACGAAGCTCGCCGCCGCCGAGCTGGGACCGTACGGGATCACCGTCAACGCGTACGCGCCCGGCATCATCGAGACGGATATGACCCGGGGCATGATCGAGGATCGCGGCGACGTGCAGCTCCGCCAGATCCCCGCCGGCGCGTTCGGCAGTCCGGACGACGTCGCCGGCCTGGTCATGTACCTCTGCTCGGAGGCGGGAGGATACATCACCGGCGAGATCATCGGCGTGGACGGCGGTATGCTTCGCGCGCAGAACCCGAGCCGCGCGATCGATCGCGCGCAGGCGGACGGATCGTAGCGGGCTGGTGATCGGCGACGTGCTCTGATAGAGTAGCGTGAAGCACAGCACCTATGCCCTCATCACCATCTTCCGTATCAGAGGCCGCTGCGGGTGAGGCCCACGCCCCGACTCGCGTCAGCTACCGCCGTTTGCTCGCGTTCTTCGTGCCGCTCGCTGCCACGCCGTTCCTGATCTCCTCCACGCACAACATCATCAACGCCGCGCTCGCCCGGCTGCCGTCGCCCGAGCTGACGCTGGCGATCTTCAGCGTGGTGAAGAGCTTCTCGAACGCGATCAAGGCACCCGCGCTCATGTCGGGTCAGATCACGACCGCGATGGCCGACAGTCGGCAGAGCTATCGGCTCACGAACCGATTCGTGTGGACGCTCGGCGGATTCTTCTTCCTCGTGCTGGTCGTGCTGGGATACACGCCGTTGGGCGGGGCGTTCCTCCGCGGGGTGATGGGCCTTACGGATCCGGAGGCGATTTCGCTCGGCTACCAGGCGATGCGGATTACCGCCTTCCTACCGCTCGCCGAGGTGCTGCGCGACAGCAACCGGGGCATCCTGATCGCGCGGCAGCGCACGGGTTTCGTCTCCGCCGCGACCTTCACGCGCCTCGTCGTCATCGTCGCGTTCATCGTCTGGATGGTGGCGACCGGCCTGCTGCCGGGCATCCAGGTCGCCGCGCTGACCTGGGCCGGGGGAATCGGCGTGGAGGGGCTCTTCGTCTTCGGGTCGCTGTTCCTCCTCTTCGGCTCGCCGATGCGCGCGGCGGAGGGCGTTCCGTCGCGCTCCGGGCGTACGCTCAGCGTGCGCTACGTCCTGGGCTTCTTTCTCCCGCTCGCGGTCATGATGATCGTGCGCGGGACGCTCCAGCCGCTCGTCCAGGCGGGTATCGCTCGGGGGGCGGCGTCCGCGACCCGCGCGCTCGCGGTCTACGGCGTTACGTGGGCACTCGTGCTCAACGTCATCGCGCCGCTGCAGCTGCTGCACAACACATCGCTCGTCTACGCGCCCGGGCGTGACCACCCGTCGTGGCGGAGAGTCTTCTGGTTCTGCATCGCGACCGGCGGGTTCATGAGCGGGGTGCTCCTGCTCCTCGGGTTGACGCCGCTGGGCTACGTGGTCTTCGAGCGTATCCTGGGCGTCAGCCGCGAGATCGCCGCCGAGGCGAGCCAGGCCGTTCTTGCCTTCTCGCTGCTGCCGCTGTTCTGGGGGGCGCGCGAATCGTACTGGGGCGTGATGATGCGGCGCCACCGCACGCGCGGCATCGGCGTGGGGAAGGTCGTCAACATCGCCGCGGTCGCGTTCGCCATGGTCGTCCTCTTCGTGCTCGTCCGTGACGTCGTGTGGATCCCGCCGTCGGTGGTAGGGGCGCTGTCGTTGAGCTTCGGCGAGCTCGTCGAGACGGTGCTCGTGATCCGGCTCGCGGTGCGGGAGGACGAGTCGGAAGCCGCCGCCGACCGCGACACGCGGTGATCGCGATGGTAGAATGCCGGCGGAGGTCGGCATGGCATTCAACGGACTCGGCATGAACCTGGGCAACCTGAGTCGGCTCTCGAGCGCGCAGTCGCGCAGCATCAGCCCCGAGAACTTCTCCGGCGACAGGAACGCGGGAGCGCTGGCGACCGAGGGCACGGGGGCGGAGTGCGCCCGCGACCTCGGGACGGGCTGGAAGATCAGCCCGTCGGTGCGCGTCGAGCCCGGTGAGACCTTCACCCTCGCCGACATCGAGGGCGCCGGTGCGATCGGGCAGATCTGGATGACGGTGACCGGCCACTGGCGATTCGGGATCCTGCGCGCCTACTGGGACTCGCAGGAGCAGCCGTCGGTCGAATCGCCGGTGGGCGACTTCTTCGCCTGCGGCTGGGGCGAGTACGCGCAGGTGAGCTCGCTCGCCGTCTGCGTCAATCCGGGGAGCGCCTTCAACAGCTACTGGGAGATGCCCTTCCGTGAGCGCGCGCGCCTGACGTTCACGAACATCGGCACGGAGACCGTGACGGTCTACTACCAGATCAACTACACGCTGACCGACGTGCCCGAGGAGTGCGCCTACTTCCACGCGCAGTTCCGACGAGTGAACCCGCTCCCGTACAAGGACGTCTACACGATTCTCGACGGGGTGCGCGGCCGCGGACACTACGTGGGGACCTACATGGCGTGGGGTGTGAACAACTCGGGCTGGTGGGGCGAGGGCGAGATCAAGTTCTACCTCGACGGCGACGAGCACCCTACCATCTGCGGCACCGGTACCGAAGACTACTTCTGCGGGTCGTACAACTTCGAGTCGAAGCGGGCCGATGGGGTGCGCGAGTACCGCGAGTTCACCACCCCGTACGCCGGCATGCCGCAGGTCCTGCGCCCGGACGGCCTCTACCGTTCGCAGCAGCGCTTCGGGCTCTACCGCTGGCACATCACCGATCCCGTCCGCTTCACACGTGACCTGCGCGTCACGATCCAGGCGCTCGGCTGGCGGAGCGGCCGCCGCTACCTGCCCATGCAGGACGACATCGCGAGCGTCGCCTACTGGTACCAGGAGCTTCCGACCGCGCCGTTCCCGTCGCTCCCCGACAAGGATTCGCTGGAGGTCATATGAGCGAGAACACCGCATTCGAGCCGGCCACCGCGCTGCGCGCAGCCTGGGACCCCGCCACCGCGCCGCACGCGTTTCGTGCGAAGACCCGCGAGGAGGCCGGGGCCTGGCAGGCGGAGACGCGAGAGGCGCTCGCGGCGACCATCGGCTTTCTCGACTCGCCGCGGGTCGACCCCGAACCAACACGCGTCGAGCTCGTCGACAAGGGCGACTACACGCGCGAGAAGGTGGTCATCCGTACCGCGCCGCACACGCAGATGCCCGTCTACCTGCTTCGGCCTGCCCACGTCGAGCCGCCGTATCCGGTGGTGGTCGCGTTTCACGGGCACGGCTACGGCGTGAAGGACATCGTGGGGCTGTGGGAGGACGGGTCCGAACGCGACACGCCCGACGGCTACCACCGCGACTTCGGCGTCGCGCTCTGCCGGCAGGGATTCGCGGTTGCCGCTCCGGAGATCTCGTGCTTCGGCGAACGGCAGACCGACTTCGGCTATCTGGACCGCACGCTCGGATCGCCGGTTCCCACGACGTGCGAGAACACCGCGGCGCTCGCGACGCACCTGGGCGGTTCGGTCGTCGGGCTGCGCGCGCGCGACGGGCTGCGCCTCGTCGACTTCCTGGAGACGCTCGACGAGGTCAACACCGGCCGGATGGGCGCGATGGGGATCTCCGGGGGCGGGATGCACACGCTCTTCTCGGCGTGTCTGGATACGCGGTTCCGCGCCGCGGTGATCAGCGGCTACTTCTCGACCTTCCGCGACTCGATCCTCGCGATGCACCACTGCCCGTGCAACTTCGTCCACGGGCTCGCCGCCTTCGGCGAGATGGCCGATCTCGCAGGGCTCATCGCTCCGCGGCCGCTCTTCGTGGAGGCCGGCGATCACGACCCCATCTTCCCGCTCGAGGCGGTACGACGCGGACTCGAGGCGGCGCGTGGCGTCTACCACGTCTTCGGCGCCGAGGAGAAGGTCGAAGACGCGGTCTTCGAGGGGCGCCACCGGATCGACGGCGAGGCGGCCTACGCCTTCCTGCGCCGGGAACTGGGCGGCTGAGGCG
>CAZICD010000060.1:13884-25671 GCA_964537725.1 uncultured Spirochaetaceae bacterium
CCGCGCGCGCCTACTCGCCGCCGACCTCCAGCTCGAGCAGCTCGCGCAGCTGATTCCAGTGCGTGCGCGCCCGTTGCCCGCCGTCGTTCTGCGCGTCGGGTCCCGGGGTCGAGCGCCCGCGGTCGATCACGTGCAGGCAGAGGCGCTTGAGGTCGCGCACCACGTCCGGGTGATCGGCGTAGACGTTCGTGGTCTCGAACCGGTCGGTCTCCATGTCGTAGAGCTGGACCGGGTCGTCGTTCTCCGGGCACTCAACCTCGTTCCCGCCCGATCCGGGGTGGAGCAGGAGCTTCCATCGCCCGCGCCGTATCGCCCACCTGCCTTCGGACGAGTGGTGGACCGCAAAGGTGCGATAGGCCGGAGCCGTCTCGCCGAGCAGGAGGGGCAGCATGCTGAAGCTGTCCTCGCCGCCGGGCGTCGGCGTTTTGGCTTCGCCGGAAGCGGCGCCGCCGTCGCTCGCCGCAGTCCCCGCCATCTCGAGCGCCGTCGCGTAGAAATCGGCCAGCTCGACGAACTGCCTGTTCTCGACACCCGCCGGCACCCGCTCCGGCCAGCTCGCGATGAACGGGATGCGGTGCCCGCCTTCCCAGTTGTCGCGCTTCATCCCGCGAAACTTCCACGCGCTCGCGTGCCCGTAGCGTTCGCGGTAGGGCGCGGTGATCGTCTCCGGCCCGTTGTCGCTCGAGAAGAAGAACGCCGTCTGCTCGCGAATGCCGAGCTCACCCAGTTTCCCGACGATCGAACCAACCACCGAATCGATCTGCATGACGAAGTCTCCGTAGATGCCGCAGCCGCTTTTCCCCTTCCACTCGTCGGTGGGGACGACCGGGGTGTGGGGACCGTTGATGGGAACGTAGAGGAAGAAGGGCTGCTTCTGCGGGGCCGTCGAGTCGGCGGCGCCACCGGCCTGTTGCTCGATCCACGAGAGGGCGCGCCGTTCGAGCTCCGGCAGCACGTCCTCGTGCCGCCACCCCTGTGCCGCGATTCCGGGCCGGGCGCGTAGCTCCTCGGTACCCTTCGGACTGTGCCCCGTGGGCACCTCGGTGACGCGGTCGTTTTCGATGAAGACGTACGGCGACATGTCGAGCGAGGCGGATATCCCGAAGTAGTAGTCGAAGCCCACATCGACCGGCCCGTTGCGGACGGGCTTCGTGAAGTCGATGGAGCCGTCCAGCTTGCCTTCGTCGGAGCGGAAGTGCTGCTGCGGACCCGTCTCCGGCGGGGTCCCCGGTTTGAGCTCCCAGTCCATGCCGATGTGCCACTTCCCGATGCACGCGGTCGCGTAGCCGGCGTCGCGGAGCCGCGACGCGACGGTCGGCCGTTCGGGCGTGAGGAGCGCCGGGCTGTAGCCGCCGTTCACGCCGTCCTTGAGTCGGGTCCGCCAGCAGTACCGACCGGTCATGAGCGTGTAGCGCGAAGGAGTGCAGACCGCGCTCCCGGCGTGCGCGTCGGTGAAGCTCACCCCGCTCGCGGCGAGCGCGTCGATGTTGGGGGTGCGGATCTTCGATTCCGGGTTGAGGCAGCTCACGTCACCCCAGCCCAGGTCGTCGCAGAAGAAGAACACGATATTCGGTCGGGCAGGCATGGACCCAGTATAGCCGAGCCGCCGCGGCCGTGCGAGGGCCGCCCAGCGAGGGCCGCCTAGCGAGGGTCGTACGCCGAGGCCCGCCCTGCTTGCACCAGCCTCTCGCCACTGATACCGTAATCCCCGGCGCCGCCGGCGACGGCGGGCGTCAGGAGGAGCTGCGTGATCGACGTTCCCATTCTCAGGCAGGTCGATGTTCTCTTCGTGGGCGGCGACGTGGACGCCGTGATGGCCGCGTCGGCCCTCGCGCAACGCGATCGACGCGCGATGCTCACGACACGGCTGAGCTTTCTCGGCGACTCGCTCACCGCCTCGCTCGCGCTCGACCGCCGGATGCTTCCCCGGCTCGCCGGCGACCTGGGACGGCCGTCGCCGGAGGGCGAGACGACGCCCATGGCGGTGAAGCGGCTGCTCGAGCAGCACGCGATCGAAGCCGGCGTGGAGCTGCTCTACGTCGCCTACCCGGTAGCTCCGCTCCTTGCGGACGACGGCGCGGTCGCCGGCATGGTGCTCGCCACGCGTTCGGGGCTCGTGGGCGTGCGGGCGACGACCGTGGTCGACGGTGGCGAGCTCGAGCGACCCTCTGCCCCCACGGAGCTCATCCTGCGCACCCTCGATCCGCGCGTCGCCGACTCCCCGGCGATCTCCGGTCACCGGACGATCGGCAGCCTGCCGTTCGAGGGAGAGGAGATACCCGTCCAGGAGTACTCGTTCGCGCTCTCCGGCACGGCCCCGGGCGACCTCCTCGACGCGGAGGCGGCGGCGCGCGAGGCGGTCTGGACGCCGGGCACGATCATCTTCGCCGACGCGCCCATGCTCGTCGATGCCGCGAAGACGGCCCGCGCACCGCGGCCGAGCGCTGACGAGATCGACGCCCGCGTCGCCGGAGTGGGGGGATCCCGCAGACTCGCGGCCGACCAGACGAGCGCCGCGCGCGAGGCGGGCATCCTTCCGCCCGGAGCATCCGACGCAGCGTCTTCGTCAACCGCCGAGCAGGCCCGCATCGTCCGCCGCGACCGCTACTTCCGGACGCTCGACTGCGAGACCGTTTCGGTCGCCCCGGAGGCGTACGCGGCGACCGTGACGACCGACGTCTACGTCGCAGGCGGAGGCACCGGCGGTGCTCCGGCGGCGATCGCCGTCGGGCGAGAGGGCGGGCGGGCCCTGCTCGTCGAGTATCTGCCCGGTCTCGGCGGCGTGGGTACCGAAGGCCGCATCGCGAGCTACTACTTCGGCAACCGCGTCGGGTTCACCGAGGAGATCGACGCGGCGCTCCCGCAGATGGGCGAGGACTACCCCTTCGAGGCGTTCGGTGGCCGATGGATCCCCGAGTGGAAGAGCACCTGGTACCTGCGTGAGATGCGTCGAGCAGGTGCCCGCCCCTGGTTCGGGTCGCTCAACGCGGCCGCGCGCTGCGACGGCAACCGTGTGTGCGGCGCGCTCGTCGCCACGCCGTACGGTCCGGTCGTCGTCGAGAGCGCGATGGCCATCGACTGCACCGGCAACGGCGATCTCGCCGCGGCGGCCGGCGCCGAGACGACGACGGTCAGCCATGCGCACGTCGCCTTCCAGGGCACCGGGCTTCCCTACCGCACCCCGGGTACGCACGCGACGAACACCGACTACTTCTTCGTCGACGACAGCGACGTGCTCGACGTCACCCGCGCCTACGTCACCGCGCGAGGGCTGTTCGGCGACAAGTTCGACCTCGCGCGCATGATCGACTCGCGCGAACGCCGCCAGGTCGTCGGGGAGATCGCGCTCGATCCCATCGACTTTCTCACCGACCGTACCTTCCCCGACACGGTCGTGATCACCGAGAGCAACTTCGACACGCACGGCTTCACGATCCATCCGGTCTTCCTGGTCCATCCACCGGATCACGAGCCGCTTCGCGCCGACGTGCCGCTGCGGGCGCTCATCCCGCGCGGGCTCGAGGGCGTGCTCGTCACCGGGCTCGCCGTCGGCGCGCATCGCGACGCGTTGCCGGTCATCCGCATGCAGCCCGATGTCCAGAACCAGGGCTACGCGGCGGCGCTGGCGGCGGTTCAGGCGATCGAGTCGGGCAGGCCGATTCGCGAGATCGACGTGCGGGCGCTCCAGAGGCGGCTCGTCGATCTGGGCGCCCTCCCTCCGGGTGTGACGGCGCAGGAGGACAGCCATCCGATCCCGGACTCCCGCATCGTGTGGGCCGCAGGGTCGCAGGGCACCAGCTTCAAGGTGGGCGTCGCGGCGCTCCTCTCGGACCCGGCCCGCGCGGTACCGGCCCTGCGTCGCGGGCTCGAGCGTCAGCGCCCGTTGCTGCCGGAGAATCGCGCGTACGCGATCCGGGCGGCGATGATCCTCGCGCTCCTCGGGAACGCCTCCGGCATCGACCTGCTCGTCGAGGAGATCGAGGGCGCCGAGTGGGACGACGGATGGAACTACCGCGGGATGGGCCAGTTCGGTGCGTCGATGAGCCCGCTCGACCGGCTCATCGTGGCAGCCGCAACGTCGGGCTCGTCCGACGCGATCCCGACGATACTGGAGAAGCTTCGCCGACTCGATCACGAATCGGACTTCTCGCACCTGCGCGCGTGCACGCTCGCCTTCGAGCGGCAGCCGACACCCGAAGCGGCGCCGCAGTTCGAACGAATCCTCACCGGCTGGCCGGTCCTCGGCCGCGCCGGGGGTTCGCTCTCCGATTCGTTGCGCGACCTGCCCACGCACGCGACCGACAACGAGCAGCGCAACGAGCAGCTCAAGCGGCTCATGGTCGCGCGGGGCCTCCTCGCCTGCGGCGATCCGAACGGGGAGGCGGCGCGCGTGCTCGAGGAGTACGCGAAGAGCATGCACGGTGTCTACGCGCGCCACGCGGCCGCGTTGAAATCGCACGCCGGGCTCGCGGCGACCGGCGCGTAGGCGCGTAAGGAGACAGAATGGCGAATTGGTGGAACGATTACCCGTGGCGGCTCATTCAGACGAACCTGCGCGAGATCGACATGACGGACATCTCCGCGGATGTATACGTGAGGTCGATGCTCGAGATGCACGCGACCGTTGCGATGATCAACGTCGCCGGGATCATCGCGAGCTATCCCACCGAGCTTCCCTTCCACTATCAGAGCCCGTACCTCACGGGCGACTCGCTCCGGGAGATCATCGCCGCGTGCCACGACAACGGGATCCGGGTCGTCGCCCGGACAGACTTCTCCAAGGTTCGACGGCCGCTCTACGAGCAGCACCCGGAGTGGGCGTCGGTCTACGACGGCGGTCAGGTGGAGGACTACAACGGCAACGTCCACTGCTGCATCAACGGCGACTACCAGCGCGTGTACGCGCCGCAGATCGTGCGCGAGGCGATCACGAAGCTCCCGGTCGACGGGATCTTCTTCAACATGGGCGGCTTCCAGACGGGCAACTACAGCCACGAGTACCTGGGTATCTGCCGCTGCGACAACTGCCGCCGGATGTTCCGCGACCGCTTCGGCCTTCCGTTGCCGGAAGCCGAAGACCGTGCCGACCCCGTCTACCGTCGCTACCTCGAGTTCAAGGCGCAGCGTACATCCGAGGAGAAGGCGGTGATGGTCCGGGCGATCACCGACGTGCGCCCCGATATCGCGATCGACCGGAACCACGCCGACGGAGTAGGCTTCGCGCGCAGCGAGTCGAACACCGAGATCGGGCGGCCGCTGCCGCACTGGCAGTACAGCGCCGCGGAGAACACCGCGCTCGTCGCCACCGGCTGGCCGCAGATCGTACCGACCAACACGACCGTCGATTTTCTGGGCTTTCCGTACCGCCACGTGGCGGTCAGCCCTGCCGAGCAGGAGATGCGTCTCTGGCAGAATCTCGCCTTCTGCGGAGCGGTCGACTTCTATCTGATCGGCAGGCTGGACAACCATCGCGACCGGTCCGGCTTCGCGCCGGTCGAGCGCGTGTTCGCCTTCCACGAGGAGCACTTCGACGAGGTCTACCGCGGCCTGCGGCCCGACTCCGACGTGCTGCTCGTCCGCGGCGAGGACCGCGACGAGTACCGCGGGTGGTTCCGCCTGCTCGCCGAGAACCACCTTCTCTTCGACTCGGTGTCGCTGGAGCGGGTTCCGGCCGTCGATCTCTCCCGCTATCGCGCGATCGTGCTCCCGAACGTTCGGGCGCTCTCCGACGCCACCGCCGCTGCGATCGACGCGGCGGCCGAGTCCGGCGCGAGCGTGATCGCGACGTTCGAGACGGGGTTCGAGGACGAGCATCGTGAGCGGCGCGGGGGATGCGTCCTGGCCTCCCTCGGGATCACCGAGGTCCGCGCGCGACGCGACGACATGCGATCGGCGATGATCGAGCTGACCGACAAGAGCGAGCTGCCGTCGATGGCCGACCGCGATCTCGTGGCGATTGGCGACCACTTCGCGTACGCCGGGTACGCCGACCGCGTCCGCTCGATCGGACGGCTCATCCCGCCGCACCGCTTCGGGCCCCCCGAGCTGTGCTACTGGGAGAACGTCACCGATCTGCCGGGAGTGGCGGTCCACCCGTACGGGAGCGGGCGAGGCGTCCACCTCCCGTGGCTGGCCGGCCGGTTCTACTACCGGGAGGGCTACGACAATACGCTGGTCTTCGCACGCGATCTGCTGAAGAGCGTCTGCGCGCTGCCCGCGGTGGAAGGCGGGATGCCGCCGAGCGTGACGGTAACCCGCGCGAGGCGGCCGGCCAATGGCGCGGCCCGCGGCGCCGGGGCCTCAGGAGAAGCGACGCGGACCGTGTTCCAGCTCGTCAACAACGGCGGCCACTTCGGCACGTCGTACTTCGCGCCGCCGCGGCTCGGGCCGCTTCGGCTGACGCTGCCGCTCGGCGACGGCGAGACGGGCGAGCCCCGGGCGGTGAGGCGCGTGCGCGACGGCGCGGCGCTGGAGTTCAGCCACGACGAGCGGGCAGGTACGATCGGCCTCGATCTGCCCGAGCTCGAGTTCTACGAGGCGATCATCGTGGACGTCTGACGGGAGCCATCAGGTCGACTTCCAGCGGATGACACCCTTCACGTAGCCGTCGGTCTTGGCGAGGCCGTGCTCGTAGATCTCCTTCGCGTCTTCGGGCGGGCCCACGTGCGTGACGAGCTCGGACTGATCGATCCGCCCCGCGTGGATGAGGTCGCGGGCCTGCTCGAAGCAGCCGGTCATATTCCACGATTCGGATGGCGAGGAGTTGTGGACCGTCAGTCCCCGCTCGTGCCAGGTGCCGAAATCGAACTCGAACGGATGGTGCTGCCAGCTGAAGACGACGAATCGGCCCCCGGTCCGAACCAGGCTGTCCGCGAGCCGGAAGCCGGGCTCGACGCCGGTCGCCTCAACGACCAGGTCGAAGGGCCCTTCGGTCTCGAGCCAGCTTCCCTCGGCCGGCGTCTCCCTCGTATCGACGACCCGCACGGGCGAGTCGAAGCTGTGCACGCTCGCGTAGTCGATCGACTCCGGGCGGCGTTCGAAGACGACGAGCTCGCGCGAGGGACCCATCGCGAGGAGCTGCAGGAGGATGCTGCCCATGTAGCCGGCACCCACGAGCGCGACGCGCTCGCCGGGATGTACCGGCGAGATGTTCGCCGCGTTGACGCAGCAGGCGGCGGGCTCGACCATGAACTCGTGGTCGGGGATCTCGTCCTCCGGGAGCAGGATCAGCGAGTCGGCGATCTGGATCGAGTACTCGGCCATGTGGCCGCCGCCCTGCTTCCCGACCTGCCTGCTCTCGCGCAACGCGACGCGCTGCCCCTCCGGGAGGTCGACCCCGGGACCGCACTTCACGACGCGACCGATCCCCTCGTGACCGAAGTAGAAGGGGAAGGGCTTGTGGCCCTGGAAGCCTCCCGAGTAGATGAACAGGTCCCACGTGCAGATCCCGCAGACGTTGACCTCGACGAGCGCCTCTCCGGGGCCGGGCTCGGGTAGGTCGATCGTGCGGACCTCGAGCTCCCTTGGGCCCGTGTACCAGAGGCTTCGTGTCTTCATGGGGTTCCTCCCGTGGCCGCCGCGCCGAGCTTCGGTCGTTCAACCGAATTGGGCGGCTGGGGACTTCGCGCGTCGTGCGAAACCCCGTGCGGTCCACTTCGCTCGAGTCTGGCGAAGATGCGGCGAAAAGTACAGAGGTCGCGGATGCGGCGGCCCGGCGCACGCGCGTCGTGTCGCGGTGACCACGTGGAGCTCGAGCGCGGGTGCACGCCCGCGAGGTCGGTCACGCCGGATTCGCCACCACAGCCGTCTCCACCCCGTTCGGAAGCACCGCCGGCACCGCCTCGTTCCACCCGATCGCGCGCAGCGTTCGCTCCCAGCGCTCCCGCGCGTCCGGGTCGACGAGGTAGGGCAGGAAGCCCAGCTTGAGGTAGAGCGCGACCGCGGGCTGACGAAAGGTATTGGTGTAGAGATAGACGTTCCGGTAGCCGGCGCTCGCGAATCTCGCGAGCACCGCCGCGCAGACCGCACGACCGAGTCCGCCGCCGGTGTGGGTCGGGTCGGTCGCGACCCAGCCCAGCTCGCCGCCGTACGGGTGGTGGAGCGACGGGCGGTGCGCGGCGAGCGCGGTCGCGACGATGCGACCGGTCGCGCTCTCGCGCACGACGAAGTGGGCGTCCGGCAGAACGGCGCCGTCGACCCACGTGAACCGATCCATCGTCCAGTCGTCGAAGCCGGCGCGCTGCATGAGCTCGACGTACGCCTCTCGTTCGTCGGGCCGGAGGAGCCCCAGCTCGTAGCCGTCCGGGAGGTGGACCGCCGGGGGCTCGGCGCCGGCCGGCCAGACCATCTCGAGCTTCGTGGGTGGCTCCTCGTGCTCCCAGCTCCGGCTGTCCGGGACGTCGACCCACGATTCGGTCTCGAGCGCGCGAGAGCTCACGAGACCGGGGAGCGTCGTGTCGAGCGCGCGATGGACGTCCGTGGCCGGTTCGCGTCGCTCGCGCACCGCCGCGACGAAGTCGCGCAGGACGAAGTAGTCGCCGCCCCCGTGTCCGGCGTCCTTCGGCACCGGTTCGAGCGGCGGCAGCCCACGCGCGGCGGACACCGCATCGAACGCCTCCGCGAGCGGGCGCCACCGGGGCTCAGAATCGAGCTCGCGCAGCCAGACGCGCCCCTCGCCCCCGCGCGGACACTCGTAGGCGCCGTCGGTCCCCTGGAGCTCGTACTGATCCATCGCGTGCGGCCGGTCGGAGACCATGTCCACTCGTGCCTCGACGAGTCCGCCGGAGGCGAGTCGGCCGAGCATCGTCGCCGAGTCGTCGTGGTACGGCTCTCCGCGCGGGTCGATGTGGTGCGAACCTGTCCCGGCGCAGGCGACCTTCGTGATCCGGTCGCCGCCGATCCAGTCGAGCAACGGGCCGATCGAGTGCGTCGGGTAGGTGATGCCCGGCACACCGGTCTGCCAGCGCCGCCGCCACGGTGTCGTCTCGTTGAGCTCGCGCAGCTCGTGGAGGTAGGCGCCTCGCGCCCAGTAGATCGTGCCGAAACAGCCGGCGTGCGCGAGCGCGCGCACCATGCGGTTCGGCGTGGAGAAGACGTAGTTCTCCGCCATCGCGTAGACGGCTGCGGTCGCGGCGGCGGCGGCGACGAGCCCACGCGCCTCGTCCACGGATACCGCGGCAGGGACCTCGCAGAGCACGTGAACTCCCCGCTCGAGGCAGACGATGCTCATAGGGGCGTGCAGCGGCATGGGCGTCGAGATCACGACGGCGTCGGCCGCTCCGGCGTCCAGCAGCGAATCGAGCGAACCGAAGCGCGAGGCATCCGGGAAGTGCTCGCCCGCCGCGGCGAGCGAGCCCGGGTCGATGTCGCAGAGCGCGGTGACCTCGGGGCCCTCGTCGCCGAGCGAACGAAGCAGCGCGGCGAAGTCGGCGCCGCGGCCGCCCACGCCGACGATTCCCAGCCGAACGGATCGATCTGTGGTCATGCCGGCACTCTACCACGTCGACGCCGGATGCTGACAGCGACGCGCGCGGGGTGTAGTCTGGACGCATGCACGTAACCGACCCCACCTATCCCGAACGAGTCTACGCCGGCGTCCTGGGCAAGATCATCGGTGTCTACCTGGGCAGACCCTTCGAGGGCTGGACCAACGAACGCATCGAGGCCGAGCTGGGCGACATCTGGTACTACGTCCACGATCGCCTCGCGAAGCCGCTCATCGTCGCCGACGACGACATCACCGGGACGTTCACCTTCATCCGGGCGCTCGACGACGTCGACCCGATCGGGTCCGAGCCGTCGAGTCGCGACATCGGGGATGCGTGGCTGAACTACATCATCGAGCTGCGATCGATCCTGTGGTGGGGCGGGATCGGGATGAGTACCGAGCACACCGCCTACCACCGGCTCGCGCGCGGCGTGAAGGCGCCGGACAGCGGCTCGATCGAGACCAACGGCCGCGTCGTTGCCGAGCAGATCGGAGCGCAGATCTTCATAGACGGGTGGGGCCTCGTCCGCCCGTCCGACCCCGAGGGCGCCGCGCGCCTCGCCGCAGAAGCCGGGCGCGTGAGCCACGACGGCGAGGCGGTCTACGCCGCGCAGGTCGTCGCCGCGCTCGTCTCTGCCGCCTTCGACTGCACGACGACCGACGACGGCGGAGGCGATCACGGTCCAACGATGGACGCGATACTCGACACCGCGCTCGGTCTGATTCCCTCGGATTCGACCATCGCCCGTCTCGCTTCAGACCTGCGCGAGCGACGCGCGAAGGACGACGACTGGCGGGCAGGACTCGCGCTGCTGAAGGAGCGCTACGGCTACGACCGCTACCCAGGTAACTGCCATGTGGTGCCCAACCACGGGGTCGTGCTCCTGAGTCTCATCTGGGCCCCGAACGACTTCCAGCGCGCGCTCATGATCGCGAATACCGCAGGGTGGGACACCGACTGCAACAGCGGCAACGTCGGTGCGATCATGGGAGTGCGGCTGGGACTGCCCGGGATCAACGCCGGGCCGGACTTCCGCGGACCGGTCGCCGATCGTCTCGTCCTGCCCACCGCCGACGGCGGCCGCGCGACGAGCGACGCGCTCACCGAGGCGTACGCCATGGTCAACCGCGCGCGCCGCCTCGCTTCCGAATCGCCGCTCGCTCCCAAGGACGGAGCACGCTTCCACTTCTCGCTCGAGGGGTCGGTCCAGGGTTTCCGTCCGCGCTTCGGCGCCGGACTGTCCCGCGACGTGACGGTGGAGAACACGGCGATCGGCGGGTCGGGCGATCGTATGCTTCTCGTGCGGTTCGGCGGGCTCGCGCCGGGGCAGGACGTGGAGGCGGATGCCGATGTCGCCCCGGCGGCTCGGTTCTACGAGGGCGGCGGGTACGGCATGACCGCCTCGCCGCTCGTCTACCCGGGCCAGACGCTCCGGGCCCGCGTACTCGCACCCGAGTCGCAGTGGGGCGAGGTGGACGTGCGGCTCCTCGCGCGGAGCGAGGGGCCCGCCCGGCTCGGCGCGACGCGCAGCGACGCGGTACGGGTCGACTCGGTCCAGCACGGGCCGGTGACGACCCTCGCTCCCGGCTCGGCAGCCGAGCTCGAGCTCGAGCTCGCCGGCTCCGACGGGCTTCCGTTCTCGCTCGTCGGCGTACGCGTGAGTCGCTCCGCCGGTTCTCCCGTCGCCTCGGGGTCGGTGCTCGTCGACTGGATCCGCGTGGACGGCTCGCCGCGGTTCGAGCTCGCCTTCGCCGGCCCGCAGGAAGGCGGGACGCCTCCGGCCGTCGGCTCTCCGCCGGTCGCGCCCACCGCGCTCTGGTCGCGCTTCTGGACGAACGCGATGGACCGGTTCGCCTTCCGCCCCAGCGAGCTCTTCGCCGCGCAGGACCACGGCGAGGGACAGCTGCTCGTGGGCACGCGCGAATGGCACGACTACGCGATAACCGCGACCTTGGTGCCTCATCTCTTCGAGCGCGGCGGCCTTGTGGTCTGCAACCGCGGCCTCCGTCGCTACCTCGCGCTCGAGCTGCTCCCCGACGGCACGGTCGAGCTCGTGCAGCAGTGGGACGACGAGCGCGAGGTGCTCGAGCGCGAGCGCTGCGGGCTCGTGTGGGAGACGCCGATCGAGATGACGCTGAGGATAGACGGCGAGCGGCTGCGAGCGTCGGTGGGACAGGGCGTCGCCGTAAAGCTCGAGGCGGCGCCGACCGAGCCACGGTTACTCGCCGGCGGAAGCGCCGGTCTCATCGTGCGAGCCGGGTCGATGTCGCTGCGGCGGTTCGCTGTCGCGCCGGTCTGA
>CAZICD010000060.1:25771-27354 GCA_964537725.1 uncultured Spirochaetaceae bacterium
CCCGGCTATCGCCGCCGCCTCGCCCGCGTCTGGTAGAGGCTCTCGCGGTACCACTCGTGGAGCGCGTCGAGCAACCGACGCCTATCCTGCGCCGAGGCCGGATCGCTCCACAGGTTCGTCCGCTCGTCCGGGTCGGCGTCGAGGTCGAAGAGTTGCCCCTCGTCGTTGCCCGAGTAGGTGACGAGTTTCCACCGCTCGTCGCGGATCATCGTCATCACCGCCGTGCCTTCGAGGATGTTGTCGCGTCCGTGCACGGCGAAGACGTAGCGCCGGCTTCCGTCCTCGTTCACGAAGACCGGTCGCGTCGTGGGAACGTCCCAGGTCGCGTCGCTCACGGCGACCGCCTCGCCGGTGCCGCGCGGGGAGGGTGGGCCGGCGCGGCCGCCGGACGCGTCGGCGCTGCGGCCCGCCACGCCCGCCAGCGGCAGCAGCGACACCGCCTCCATGTCCGGCGGCGGCGAGACGCCGGCGAGATCGAGGATGGTCGGGCCGAGGTCGAAGAGCGAGACGAGCGCTGACAGGCGGGCGCCGGGCTGGGAGGTGCCGGTGGGAGTCGGCTCGCCCGCGGCGCTGCGCGCATCGGCCCCCAGCTCCTCCCGAGCTCGCTCGCCCATCCAGACGATCGCCGGCACGTGCACGGTCTCCTCGTACATACTCCACTTCTGCGAGTGCCCGTGGTCGCCGAGCGAGTCGCCGTGGTCGCTCGCGAAGATCACCACCGTGTCGTCGAGGAGTCCCTGCGAAGCGAGGGCGTCCATGATCCCGCCGACCTGCTCGTCGATCATGCTGACGTTCGCGAGGTAGCACGCGCGCTGGTAGTGCCGCTGCTCGCGCGCCGGCGCGTCGAGGTGGACGACCGAGTCGTGGTCGACCTCCATCATGTGCTCGCGCAGCGCCCGCAAGGGCTCCGGCTGCGCGGCGATCTCCTCGCTCGAGTACTCGCGCAGCGGCAGGTCCTTGTCGATGTACCGGTCGAGCCAGCGCGGTAGCGGGTCGTACGGCGGGTGGGGTCCCGGGAAGCCCACCTCCATGAACAGCGGCCGGTCGAGCGGATAGGTGCGCAGCCACCACTGCGCGAACTCGCCCACGAAGACGTCGCTGTGCATGTCCTCGTCCAGGTCCCAGGTGAACGCGCCGAGCCGCTCGCGGTAGTCGTCGCGCCGCCGGTAGAGCTCGCGCTGCTGCTTCACGAGCCCGCGGGCGCGCAGCGCCTTGTCCCACTCGTCGAAGTAGTAACGCCCCTCCAGAAACCGGTCCTTGTTCTCTACGATGTAGCGCTCGTGGAACCCCGCCGGCGTGCCGAGGGGGACGGTGTGCATCTTGCCCACGTTCACGCATCGGTACCCCGTACGGGCGAGGTCGCTCACCCAGCTCTCGGTCCAGGTATCGCCGTTCTTGTACACGCCGGTCGTGTGCGGGTAGTAACCCTGGAAGAGGCTGCAGCGCGACGGGACGCACGACGGGGCGGTGATGTAGCAGCGGTCGAACGAGACCCCTTCGCGCACCAGCCGGTCCAGGTTCGGCGTCTCCATGTAGTCGAACCCGAGCGCGCGGACCGTATCGAAGCGCTGCTGGTCGGTGAT
>CAZICD010000061.1:0-8483 GCA_964537725.1 uncultured Spirochaetaceae bacterium
CAGAACCTGCTGCTCAACTACTACGAGCGCGGATTCCAGACGATCGACTACAACCCGCACGTGGGTCGCTTCGCGACAGGCACGATCGGCATGCTGCCCGACGGCATCTGGCAGGCGAACGCGATCGCGAACGCGATCGAGCAGGCCGGCACGGACTTCGACTTCGGCTACATGCAGGTTCCTGCCAGCGACAACGCTGAGGACAACCAGACCTACTACGGCAAGGGCGACCTGATGTGGTTCGTTCACGCGGACTCGCAGGTGAAGGACGCGGCCATGGCATGGCTCGAGTTTATGTCCCGACCCGACAACTACACTGACTTCATCAACACGGTCGGCTGGCTCCCGACGCAGGACGTGACGGTCGAGAACGAGATCCTCGACGCGGTGAGTCAGTACCCGATGGAGCTCGCCTTCGAGCAGCTTCACATCACCCGCCCCACCGCCGGCGAGATGGCCGAGGGCCAGATTCACTTCCTCACGCCCATGGGCACGATCGAGGATCCCGAGGTCTTCGCCGAACGCGCGATGGACGACTGGGAAGCCGCAGAGTAATCCCGCGAGCAATCGTGGCAGCATTGGTCCCGCCGCTCCGGCGGCGGGACCACCTAAAGAGGGAAACCAATGGGAACGAATGTCAATCCGTTCAGATTTGGTCGGAAAATCGGGTGGATAACCCCGTACGTCGTTCTCGCGCCGGCGCTCATCATCTTTGCAGTCTTCCAGTTTTTCCCGTCGATCGCGACCGTCGCGTTTTCGTTCACCGACATCACCAGAACCGGGTACCGCGAGGTATCGTTCGTAGGCCTGGGCAACTACATCGAATTCTTCAGACCGGCGCAATTCTACGAGAAATGGGTCGCGCTCAAGAACTCGGTCGTATTCGCGCTCTTCGTCGTGCTTCTGCAGAACGCGATCGCGCTCGCGTTCGCGGTGATCCTGGACAAGGCGTGGAAGGGACGCGGTATCTTCCGCGGCATCCTCTTCCTCCCGGTGATCCTGGGCATCACGGTCAACGCGCTCATCTGGCGGTTGATGTTCAACCCGTTCGGCGGGCCGGTAGGGGCGCTCTTCCAGAGCTTTGGGGTCGAGAGTCCGCTCTTCTTCGCCGACCCGAACCTGGCGTTTCCGCTCATCATCTACATCCAGGTGTGGAGCTACATAGGCTACTCCACCGTGATCTTCCTGGCCGGACTCCAGGCGATCCCCAAGCAGCTCTACGAGTCCGCGATGGTCGACGGCGCGACGGGCTGGAAGCGCTTCTGGTCGATCACTTTCCCCATGATCGCGCAGGCGACGACGGTCAACATCCTGCTCGCGATCATCGGTGCGCTCCGCACGTTCGACACGATCTACGTCACGACGAACGGGCAGTACCAGACCTATACGATGGCGTTCTACATGTTCGATCTCGCGTTCACGTCGACGAGCGGCGCGGGTGGCGGACGACTCGGCTTCGCATCGACGGTGGCCACGCTGCTCTTCCTGATGATCTTCGTCGTCGCAGCCATCGCGCAGCACCTTCTGCGGAAGAGGGAGGTTGACCTATGAGCAGCCAGATTCGCGCCGCCGGCAGCGTCAAGCGCTACCGGGCAGAACGTATCGGATCCACCGCGATCATCGTCGGGTTCGCGGTCCTGGTCGCACTCGTCTACGCGTACCCGCTGCTGAACCTCGTGAACGTCTCGCTGAAGTCGTCCGCCGAGTTCATGCTCGACCCGATCGGGATCACGAACACGCTCAGGTTTCAGAACTACGTCGACGTCATCGTGAACAACGATTTCGTGCGCAACTTCGTCAACAGTCTCTACTACCTCGCCGCGTCCAACGTCCTCACCCTCGGGATGACCTCGTTGGCCGCGTTCGTGATCTCGCGTCGGTACGTGAGATTCGCCGGGTTCTTCTACCTGCTGTTCCTCGCGGGCATCTTCCTGCCGGATCCTCTGATCCCGCAGTTCTACCTGCTGAACAACATCGGCCTGTACAACAATCCGCTGGGATACATCCTCGTCAAGGCGAATCCAGGTATCGTCATGCTGCTGATGGTCGGTTACTATCGCACGATCCCGAAGGACTTCGACGAGGCAGCCGCGCTCGACGGATGCGGTACGACCCGTTATCTCTTCGCGTTCATCTTTCCCATGAGCAAGCCGATCTACGCGAGCGCCGCGATCCTGTTCTCCGTGCAGGTGTGGAACGACATCATCGGCACCACGGTCTTCCTGACGAGTCCCAGGTACTATCCGGTCATCCGGGCGCTGTTCTCCTTCGTGGGTCAGTACGGGACCGACTGGCCGCCGCTGGCCGCCGCGGTGTTCATCGTTGCGGCACCGCTGATCGTTTTGTTCCTGTTCTTCCAGAAGTACATCATCAGCGGCATTGTATCCGGGGGCATGAAGGGATAGCGACCCGCACCCCCGGAGGTACCTGGTCATGCAGCTGAACAAGGTCAACGAGGTCAACACGACGAGGGTGCTCCAGCAGATCTGGCTCAGCGGCGGGACGACGAGGGTCGCGATCGCCCGGGACCTCGGTCTCGTGAAGTCGACCGTGAGCAGGATCGTTACGATGCTGCTCGAACGCGGGCTCATTCGCGAAACGTCGTGGGAGCAGAAGACCGGAGTCGGACGGACGCCCGTCCGGCTCGAGGTCAACGAGAAGTACGGCATCGTGATCGGCCTCGAGCTGCAGACCGACTTCTTCAACGCCCTCGCGACCGACCTCAACGGTGAGGTGCTTCGCACGTGGTCGGGCTCGATCTCGATGTCCGGCAAGGACACGGTCACCGCATTCTCCGAGATCATGGGGCGGCTCGAGCCGTGGATCGTGAGCTGCGGAGCTCCGTTGATCGGCGTGGGGGTCGCGTTCGCAGGTCAGGTCGACCAGTGCAGGGGCGTAATCTTGCAGTCGAACCCGCTGAACATCTTCGAGCCGGTCGCCTTCGCCCGCGAGGTGAGGGACCGGATCGCCGTGCCGGTGCTCATCGAGAACGACGCGAACTGCGGCTGCTGGGGCGAGCTCGTCTCGCGTAAGACCCTGCGGCACACCAACTTCGTCTTCGTCCTGGGAGAGTTCCGTACCGGCGAGACTGAGCAGGACCTCTACTGGGGGATCGCGATCGGGCTCGGGCTCGTGCTGAACGGCGAGGTCTACCACGGGGCATCGTACTCCGCCGGCGAGTTCCAGAGCATCCTCTGGCGGCCCGGGAACGAGGGGCAGCTCTCGATCTCCAACGACGAGGCGCGGCGGATCAAGGAGGACCGGGCGATCATGACCGCCGCGTTCCACGAGCTGTGCGCGCACGTCGCGTTCCTGGTCAACACGCTGAATCTCACGAACGTGGTGTTTGGCGGCGAGATCGCCGATTTCAAAGAGATGCTCGTGCCGATCCTCGACGCGGAGATCCAGAAGAACTGGTCGTACCCGAACCGGGTGGAGTACACGGTCGAGTTCTCGGAGAAGAATACGTACGCGGTAGCCTACGGCGCCGCCGGGATGTTCCTGGAGAGCATCTACACCATCCCCGACATGTTTTCGGAAGCCGGGTCTGCGACGCAACACGAGATCTCCGTCCTCGGAGAGCGGTGAGCGCGCACCCCCCGGCCCTGGACAGCTCCAGCGCGAGCGAGAGGAAGGAGGGACGTCTATGGGTATCAGTGAACACGAGGTAGCTACCTGTCTCAGCGTAGCGGACGAGACGACGCGCACACCGGGCGGGAGCGTGGTCGAACGCGGCGATGACGAGTTCTACCGCATCGACGACTACGATTCGATGCCGCCGTTCCTCGTCTCGCTCACGAGTCCGTCGAACCACTGGACCTTCCTGTCGACGACCGGGGGCATCACCGCCGGGCGCAGAAACGCCGATCATGCGCTCTTCCCCTACGCAACCTCCGACCGCGTCGCCGACAGCGCGTCCACCACGGGCGCGATCACGATCGTTCTCGTCGAGCACGGCGGGCGGCGATTGAGGTGGGAGCCGTTCTCCAGCGCGCTCGACGGCATCTACGAGGTGCGCCGGAGCGTGGAGAAGAACGTCACCGGCAACATCATCACCTTCGAGGAACGCAACCTCGATCTGGGACTCACGTTTCGCCAGACGTGGACCAACAGCCCCCGCTACGGGATCGTGCGCCGGTGCTCGCTGAGCAGCGACGCCTCGGGTCCGGTTCGCGTGACGCTGCTCGACGGCGTGCAGAACACGCTACCCGCGCTCACGACCGCGGCGTTCCAGGGCGCGTTCAGCAACCTGCTCGACGCGTACAAGCGCAACGAGCTCCTGCCCGAGTCCGGGCTCGGCGTCTTCGGCCTGAGCGCCGTCCCCACCGACACCGCCGAACCGAGCGAAGCGCTCGCCGCGATCACGTGGTGGCAGTCGGGCCTGGAGGCTGCGGCGACGCTTCTCAGCTCGCAGCAGCTCGACCGCTTCCGGCGCAGCGGGGAGGCGACCGGCGAGACCGACGTCAAGGGCAAGCGGGGAGCCTACATCGTGGTCTCCGAGCTCACGCTCGCTCCCGGCACCGATACCCGCTGGCTCTTCTGCGGCGAGGTCGATCAGGCGCACGCCCATGTCGTCGCGCTCGACCGGGAGCTGCGAACCTCGCGCCCCCGGATCGCCGAGCGGGTCCTCGACAGCGTGGCCGAGGCTACCGCACAGCTGCGCACGATTCTCGCGCGCAACGACGGGATCCAGGCGACGGGAAACGCCATGACCCGGATCCACCACGCCTCGAACGTGACGTACAACGTCATGCGCGGCGGGTTCTTCGCCTACGACTACGACGTCCCCGTGGACGACTTCCGGGCCTTCGTCGGCCGCCGGAACCGGCACGCCGCAGCGGCCCACGCGGACTTCCTCGCGTCGCTGCCCGAAACCGTGCGCGTCGACGAGCTTCGCGAGCGCGTCGAGGCGATCGGCGACCCTTCGTTGACCCGGCTCGCGCTCGAGTACCTGCCGTTGACCTTCAGCAGACGACACGGCGATCCGAGCCGACCGTGGAACGCGTTCTCGATCGAGACCGAAACCCGGGACGGCAGCGCGCGGCTCGCGTACCAGGGCAACTGGCGTGACATCTTCCAGAACTGGGAGGCGCTGCTGCGAAGCTCGCCGCTCTTCGTGGTGAACGTGATCGCGAAGTTTCTCAACGCCACCACGATCGACGGCTACAACCCGTACCGGGTCACCGACGAAGGCATCGACTGGGAGAAGCCCGACCCCGACTCGCCGTGGGCGAACATCGGGTACTGGGGAGACCACCAGATCGTCTACCTCCAGAAGCTGCTCGAGCTCGCCGAGGACCACCTGCCCGGCGCGCTGGAGGGCTTCCTCGCCCGGCCGGTCTTCTCGTTCGCCGACGTGCCGTACATGATCGCGTCGTTCGACGAGATGCTGCAGGATCCCTACAACACGATCACGTTTGACACCGAGCGGGATCGCTCCGCGATGGAGCGGTACGAGCGCATCGGCGCCGACGGCAAGCTCTTGCACGGCCCGGACGACGAGGTCGTGCACGCTTCCATGGTGGAGAAGCTCCTCCTGCTCGCGCTCGCCAAGGCCTCCAACCTCGTGCCCGAAGGCGGCATCTGGATGAACACGCAGCGCCCGGAGTGGAACGACGCGAACAACGCGCTCGTCGGGAAGGGCGTGTCGGTCGTGACCACTGCGTATCTCGAGCGCTTCGCGTCGTTCGTAGAGCGGCTGCTCGATCGTGCAAAGACGACGGAGTTCGTCCTCTTCGAGGAGACGCACGCCTGGATGGAGGAGATCCTGAAGGCGCTCCGCGGCGCAGACGAGGCTCGTGAGGGCGGATGGACGCCGGCCTCGCGCCTGGCGTTCATGCGCAGCTGTGCGGAACCGGCACGGGCCTTCCGCGAGCGAGTCTTCGGATCCGGCCTGTCCGGCAGGACCCGGGAACTGAGCGCCGAGACCGTCTCGGAGCTCTTCGGGCGAATCCGGCAGCTCGCAGCAGAGACCGTCGAGCGCAATCGGCGTTCCGACGGACTCTTCCACTCGTACAACACGCTGTCGGTCGAACGAGACGCGAGCGGCGCGCCCACGGGTGTCTCCCTGCTCCCGCTCTACGAGATGCTCGAAGGTCAGGTCGCCGCCATTTCCTCGCATGCGGTCGAGCCCGAGCAGGCGGAGCGAACGCTCGAGAGCGTTCGTTCGAGCGCGCTCTATCGCGAGGACCAGCACTCCTACATGCTCTACCCCAACCGTGAGCTCCCCGGCTTCATGGAGCGCAACGTCGTTCCCGCGGAGAAGGCGGGCGAGAGCCCGGCGGTCCGCAAGCTCCTCGCCGAGCCCGATCAGACCCTCGTCGTCGCCGACGTCGCAGGGTCGGTCCACTTCGACCCCGACTTCCGCAACGCGGGGATCCTCCGTCGTGCCGCCCGCGAGTATCTGAAGGCTCATCCGGACTCCGCGCTCACCGACGGCGATATCGAGGAGCTCGCGAATCTCTACGAGGAAACCTTCCAGCACCAGTACTTCACCGGCCGCTCGGGCACGTTCTTCGGTTACGAGGGGCTGGGGAGCATCTACTGGCACATGGTTTCGAAGCTGCTGCTCGCGACTCAGGAGAACGTCGTTCGTGCTCACCGGGCCGGCGACGACGATCTCGCCCGTACGCTGCGCGAGCGATACTTCGACATCCGGCGGGGAATCGGCTTCAACAAGAAGCCGGCCGAGTACGGTGCCTTCCCCATGGATCCCTACTCGCACACCCCCTGGGGCGGAGGGGCGAAGCAGCCGGGTATGACCGGCCAGGTCAAGGAAGAGATCATCGCGCGCTTCGCCGAGCTGGGGCTCCTGGTGAACGAGGGGCGGATCGAGTTCGACCCCTTCCTCGTGCGCGACGACGAGTTTGCCTCCGAGCCGCTGGTCCTCACCTGGGTCGACCCTGCGGGCGCGGAGCGTTCGCTCGACGTGGAGCCCGGCTCGTTCGCCTACACGTTCTGCCAGACGCCCATCGTCGCCTCCCGCGGCGGCTCGGACGCCCACCTCGTCGTCCATCGCCGCGACGGCGGCGAGGAGCGAATCGACTCGCTCACCTGCCCCGCGGAGCTCAGCCGCGAGGTGTTCGACAAGAGCGGTGCGGTGGAGCGGATCGACGTGGTGTTCGCCGGGTAGCGCGGCAGGGTGCGCCGGGCGTGAGACGCCGGCGCCTCGTCGCCGCCGCCGGGCGGCGCGGCGCGCCCGGCATCAGGAGCCGGACAGCCGCTCGAGCGTCCGCTCGTAGACCTCGAAGTGCTCGGCCTCGGCTTCGTCGGGGTCGACGTACTTGAGCCAGAGCCCTTCCTCCGGGTGGTCGCCGGCGAGCTCGCGGCGGCTGTGCCCGATGTGCCCTTCCGGATCGGACCATCGAACCTCGCCCATCTGGAGGAGGATGTAGGAGTCGGCGTACCGGGAGACGAACCGATCGCGATGCTCGCGGTAGAAGAGCGCCTGCTCGCACATGGATCTGATCCAGGCGCGAATCCGTTCCTCCGGGTCGAACTCGAGCGTGAAGAACTCGCCGATGGGCGCGTCGACCTCCGATTGGAAGTCGATCTCGTCCAGGTCCACCGTCCCGAAGCCGCCCTCTGCGGCGACGAGGAGATGGTTGCGGTCGCGGATGAACGGCTGCACGGGCCAGTCGGACTGAGGATCGTGGCCCATCAGGTGCGTCACGCACGCGTCGGTAGCGATCGTCTGATCCCCGGCGACGAGCGCGTTGCCTACGCGCGGATGGTCGCCCGGACCCCACTCCTCGCCGGCCTGGCTCACCATCGCGTCGATGATATTGAGCGCCGGGTCGTAGATGCGAGCGAGATCGGCGAGGACGTAGGGCAGGCGCGCCACGTGGTGGTAGTACGCGCGCGGACGACCCTGCGGCGGGAGTCCCGCGAGGCCGAAGAGGTTCTTTGCCGTGAGCGTCACGCCCATGAACCGGTGGTTCTTGGCGGTCTGGACCGAGACGAGCTCGTCGGCCTCCAGCGACGCCGACGGCAGCGGGTACGATCCGAAGAGCTCGCCACCACTGGGAACCGGCGTCCACGTCAACGGCCCTTCCGTCGCGTCGATGAAGGGGACGCCCAGCTCGTCGAGCACGGGCAGGATCGTCGTGTTGTCGCGACGGGTATGATCCGGGTGGACCCGTTCGACGCCTATGTCGACGGCGAAGAGCTCCGCGCTCGTGCGCTCTCGGAGGAGCCGGATCGTCGCGCGCACGACCGCGTCGCTGACGAGTTGCTGCCGCTGGCCGCGGTGGACGATCACCCGCTCGGGCGGCATGTCCTGGTTGAATTTGATGCCGATGCGACGGGCCGAGCCGAGCCGCTGCCACGCCCGGTCGAGCGGTTCGACCGCACGCGCGAGCGCCTCGTAGACCTGCTCGTCGGTTGAGGTGTGGTTGCACTCGACTGCCCGGACACGGGTATCGTGTTTGGTGGTTGCCATGACGGACTCCGAGTGTACGCTTCCCTCAAACGCTGCGCAAGAT
>CAZICD010000061.1:8583-14437 GCA_964537725.1 uncultured Spirochaetaceae bacterium
ATAGCCCGAATGGGGTATGCCGGCAGCGAGAGGCAGCGGGTACGTTACGAGCGTGGCTTACACGAACCCCAATTCCACCGGAGACAACCCCCGACCCGCTTCCGACCGCGCGTGGTGGGCGCTGCCGGCCGACGAGGTGCAGCGCGCGCTCGCGGTCGAGACCCCGAGCGAAGGCCTGAGCGAGGAAGAAGCCCGGCGGCGAATCGCGAAATACGGGCCCAACGTCATCGAGCGGCAGAAGCCGCGGTCGTGGTTCGAGATCCTGCTCGACCAGTTCAAGAGCACCATCATGGCGATCCTCGCCGCCGCTGCCGTCGCCGCCTTCATCTTCGAGGGCACCGCGGACGGGCTCGCGGTGAGCGCCGTCGTGGTGGCCAACGCGCTCATCGGGTTCTTCACCGAGCTCCGGGCGGTCCGGCGGATGGAGTCGCTCGCCGAACTGGGCACGAGCACCGTCTCCGTGCGGCGCGAGGGAAGCGTCCGTCAGATCGAGGCGGATGCGGTTGTCCCCGGCGACGTCTTCCTCGTCGAGGAGGGGCTCGAAGTCCCGGCCGACGCCCGACTGATCGAGACGAACAGGCTCCTCGTGGACGAGAGTACGTTGACCGGCGAGTCCGAACCGGTCGGCAAGCAGACCGAGGCCGTCGCCGAGGGCGCCGAGCTGATGGACCGAGCGAGCATGCTCTACAAGGGCACCTTCGTGACGCGCGGCTCCGGCGCGGCGGTTGTGGTCGCCACCGGCACGCAGACCCAGCTGGGCGAGATCAGCCAGCTCGTAAGCGAGTCGAAGGGCGAGCATACCCCCCTCGAGCGCAGGCTGAACGCGCTCGGTCGCCGGCTCGTCTACGTGACCATCGCGATGGCGGTCGCGGCGACGGTCTCCGGCATCGTGACCGGACGCGGAATCGTGCTCATGATCGAAACGGGGATCGCGCTCGCGGTCGCGGCGATCCCGGAAGGACTGCCGATCGTGGCTACGATCGCGCTCGCAACCGGGCTCCACGAGATGGCAAAGCGGCACGCGCTCGTGAACCGCCTGAGCTCGGTCGAGACGCTCGGCTCGACCACGGTCATCTGCACCGACAAGACCGGCACGCTCACCGAGAACCGCCTCACGGTCGCAGAGCTCGCGCTTCCCGGCGGCGAGGCGCCGGCTCGCTACGAGGCGGACGCCCTCGCCGGGGAACCTGACGACGTTACCGAGCGGGCGGGGCAGATGCGGCATCTCGGCGCGCTCTGCACCAACGTC
Source organism: uncultured Spirochaetaceae bacterium (assembly GCA_964537725.1). Classification (GTDB taxonomy): domain Bacteria; phylum Spirochaetota; class Spirochaetia; order DSM-27196; family SLST01; genus SLST01. The sequence goes on from CAZICD010000061.1 coordinate 9,833, forward strand.
GAGGCCGGTACCGACGTCGGGGACCCGCTCGAAGTTGCGCTCGTCCGCGACGCGAGAGGCGCCGGCCTGCGGCTGGAAGCCCTGCGCGACGAGCACCCGGAGGTGCAGGAGATCGCCTTCGACTCCTCGCTCATGGAGATGGCGACGATCCACCGCGACGGCGAGGGCTTCTTCGCCGCGGTGAAGGGCGCACCGGAGCGCGTGGTCGAGCAGTGTCCAGGGGTGGGCGCCGAAGCGTGGCTTGCGCTCGCGGACGAGATGTCCGCCGACGGGCTGCGGGTGCTCGCGATCGCGCACCGTCGCGTTGACGTGAGCCCGGGGAAGCGGCTCGGGCCGGAGGAGGTGTACCACGACCTCGAGCTTGCAGGGCTCGTCGGGCTTCGCGACCCCGCGCGGCCGGAGATCGCGGGTGTGATCGGCCAGTGTCAGGATGCCGGCATCGACGTGGCGATGGTGACCGGCGACAACGCCCGCACCGCGCGGGCGATCGGCCTGGACGTGGGGATCATCGACGACGTGGACGCCCCGGTCGTCGCGGGAGCCGACATCGACGATCATCTGGCCGGGGCCGGCCTAGGCGACGCAGCCCGGATCTTCGCGCGCGTCACGCCCAGGCAGAAGCTCTCGATCGTCGACTGGTACCAGAATCGCGGCGAGATCGTCGCCATGACCGGCGACGGGGTGAACGACGCGCCGGCGCTCGAGCGCGCGGACATCGGCGTTGCGATGGGCCGCCGCGGCACCGACGTCGCAGCGGAATCGGCGGACATGGTACTCACCGACGACGCGCTCGGTTCCGTGGTGACCGCCGTGCGCTACGGCCGGATCATCTTTGCGAACATCCGGAAGTTCGTCGTCTACCTGATGTCGTGCAACCTCGCGGAGATCATAGCCGTTGGTGCGGCCGCGGTAGCCGCCCTGCCGCTGCCTCTGTTGCCGCTGCAGATCCTCTTCCTGAACGTCGTTACCGGCGTCTTCCCGGCGCTCGCGCTCGGCGTGGGCCAGGGGTCCGGCGACGTCATGAGCCAACCGCCCCGCGATCCGAGCAGTCCGGTGCTCGAGCGACGGCACTGGCGCGCGCTCATCGCGTTCAGCGGCCTCATCGCGGTCGCCGTTCTGGGCGCGTTCCTCGTCGCGCTCGGTCCGCTCGATCTTGGTGACGACCGCTCGGTGACGGTGGGCTTCCTGACGCTCGCCTTCGCGCAGGTCTGGCACGTGTTCAACATGCGCGGCGCGGCGACGAGCTGGTACAGGAACGACATCACCCTGAACCCGTGGGTCTGGGGCGCGATCGTGCTCTGCCTCGGACTCGTGGTGGGCGCGGCGACGCTGCCCGGCGTCTCGTCCATCCTCTCGCTCGCGCCGATTCCTCGGGAGGGTTGGTACCTCGCGCTCGCGGGATCGTTCGTTCCCCTGCTGCTCGGGCCCCTTGTCCGCCGGCTCGTATCGTCGGGTCGCGATGTGTTCGCGTGAGCGCAGCTTCGTTCGGGCGGACGAGGGAGTCTTCGTGCCAGCGCGATTCGGCCCGTCGTCACGGCGCACTCGCTCCGTCGAGTATCGATGCGATCATCGCCAGTATCTCCGCGATGTCCTCTGTCTCATGCGCGGATTGGCTGATCACGTCGGCAGCCTCGGGCTCAACATCGGCCGTACTCCCTACTCGGACGAGCCTCTCGTTGACATACGTGAGCCGTTCCTCCAGGTCAGCCACAACCCGCCGGATCTCCAGGAGCTCGTCCTCCGTAATCGATGTCGACGGCGTGCAGGCCGCAATCGTGAGAAGAACAAACACGATGATCACGTACGAAGCGATGCCCCGCAGGCTGAACCGGTGGTTCGTCACACGCGCAGCGCTTCGGCCTTGGTGGAGCGGCGGTGGTACTCTGCTATTGAGGGGATAGCTCATTCTCGATCGGTATGCCCGGGAGCCTGCGTTGAACAGCCTCTTCTGCCTTCTTCACCTCGATGGGTGCCCGGACGCGGCCCTCCAGTGTCACGATCTGTTTCTTCCGAAAGAGTGGGCCCTGTTTCGACACCGAGACGACGATCCGTGTTGGGTCGGATATCGTCGGGTCTTCGCGGATGGCGGTCTGCGCCTGCTCACGTATTGTCTGCTCGTCTGGCATATTGCCTCCTCACCTGGTCGATTGTCGCCAGGAGATGATACGGTAGCTTTGTCCACCGAATGTCCAGATATCGACCGGGTTCTGCAAACGTGAAGTCCGGCCGCCCGCAAGCCAGTGTATTGGGTCAGTCGTCGCCGGATTCGCTCTCGTCGAGATCGAGGCCAAGCAGATCGGCGCGGCCGGCCAACAGCCCATCGAGCCGCGCCTGAACGCGTTCGGCCAGGTCGGGGTTCGTGTTCAGATCGCGGGTGATCTCGTCGAAGCGGTCAAGAGACAGGTCTTCCTGTCGAACTGCCGCACGCATACGTGCCTGAAATCGCCGTTGAAGCTCTTCTGTGCTATCGACTACGCGCCGATACTCCCGCGCATCATTCTCAGAGACGGCGTCCACACCGGCCTCCTGGATCTGCTGGATTCGCTCGCGCGTGAGCGTCGATTGGGCGATCAGTTCTCCCATCTGCCGGTCGAGCCGGGCGCGCTGCACTCTCACCTCAAGGTACGCGACTGCGTAGCGCTCGAGCTCATCGAGCGAGACGTCGCCGACCGGCCGGTCAGCGTCATCGGCGCTCTGGGCAGGAACGCTCGCCGTCGCACCGATGAGCGTGGCGGCCAGCAGCAGGATGACTACGGCGCGTCGCCTCGAGCGTCCCTGTAGTCCGCTGCTCTTTCTCCGTACGAAGATTGGAATCGGCATCGCTACACCAACGTCGGTGACCTGGGAACCAGGTTGTTCTCTATGTCGATGTCCGGCAGCTTGCGCCGGACCGATTGTTCCACATCATCGATCTCGTGCGCCGCGCTCACCGTCCCATCCAGCTGCAGAACGGTCTGGCGGTTGAAGATCGTGCCCTTTCGGTGCAGGGATGCTACAATGCCTGTTGGATTGGATATCCTGGGGTCTTCCTGGATAGCCAGTTGGGCGATTTTGAGGATGTTGTCCTTGTTCTTCACGCTTCCCTCCTGGTCGTTGATATCGATAGCTTAGGGAGGTAGTTTCAGAGCTCCGACCACGACTCTGCAGGATTATGTCTGGATTCTTGATGTTACCGCGTCGTCTCTGTCTCCTCGCCATCGTACTGCTGCTTCCGGCCGTGACGCCGCGCATCGGGGCGCTCGAGCTGTGGACGGAGGGCGTACCCGAGCTGCCGGCCGGAGCGTCGCGAACGACGACTACGCGAGTCGTGACCCATCGTAACGGACGGGAGACGGTCGCTCGCGCACGGATGTACGACCGTCTTGTCGAGGGCGAGGGAGGGCGTGTGCTGCGCGACGTGTTCGACGAGCGCGGGCGACTTCTGTGGACGACCGAGTTCACGATCCGGGAAGGTCGACTCGTCTCCGTGCGTGCGGTGGACGACGAGGGGACTCGGTGGGACATCCGGTTCGAGTACGATGATCTGGGAAGGATCGTCCGGGAGGCGCATACTCGTGCGAGCGGGGACTCGCAGCGTATCGTGGCGTACGAGTACTCGTCGGACGGGATCGAGATCGTTGCCTATCGCGGCGATGGAACCGTTGCGTGGCGTCGAACGGAGACGACCGGCGCGATCCAGGACGAGCGCGAGACTACGTATTTCTACGCGGACGGATCGCGGGTCAAGACGATTATCGCGAGCATCGACGAACAGGGACGAGCCACGCGCGAGCAGCACTACGACGAGCTCGGGGCCGTCTACCGCTCCGTCTCCCGCGATTTCGAGGACGATCGGCTCGTTCACGAGGTCGTGACCGACGACACCGCGGCGGTCATCAGGGAGACCGAGTGGGACTATGACCGTCGGGGCCTGCTTCGGGAGCGCACGGTAGAGCTGCCCGACGACTCGGTCGTGGAACGCCTGACGATAACGTACGAGTTCGACGATCGGGGGCACTGGATACGTCAGACGCACACGACCGTCGCCGAGTTGCCCGATGAGACGTCGGTAATCACCGACCGTTTCCTGCTCGAACGGGAGATCGAGTACCGATGATCTCCGCGTCCCTCTTCCACAGGTCGCTGATGACCCATCTGATCGCACTGCTTCTCGCGACCGTGCTGATCATCGGAACCGTCTTCGTGAGTCTGCGCCGGAGCGTCGACATCTGGAACGTGAACCGGGGCCAACGTCTGGAGAACCTGATACTCCCCATCCTGGCCGACATCTACCGTCGGGAAGGAATGCTTGAGTCCGACGAGATCCATGATCAGCTGCGCCACATTCTCACCGCGAACGTCTACGCGTACGTCTTCAACCGCGAGCGCGAACCGGTGTATTTCTTCTCGCTCGGGCGCAGAACGCTCCTCTACGACGAGGCAGCGGTCGCCGACGATCTGCGACAGCTGAGAGAGCAGGAGCAGGCCCTGACTCCTATCGTCGACGGCAGCGACATCGTGGGATACCTGAGCGCTGATACGGTCGGATTCACGAATGACGCGTCGAATCGGCGACTCCTTCTCAGCATCTCCGGTTCGGTCGTTGCCGGCTCGGTCGTCGCCGTT
>CAZICD010000061.1:14537-27272 GCA_964537725.1 uncultured Spirochaetaceae bacterium
CCGGAGGCGGGCCGCCTCGCCAGTCTCCGGCAGGAGGTCGAGCACGTGGAGTGGCTCGTATCGGGGCTGCGCGAGCTCAGCCACATCGAGTCTCCAGAAACCGACGTTGCCTTCGAGGAGCTCGATCTCTGCGTATTCGTTACAACGGTCGTCCGTGCGCTCGTCGGTGCGGGTACGAGCGGTCGGGGCCGAACCACGACGCGTTGCGAAGGCTCAACGTTGGCGCGCATCGCCCCGCACCTCCTGCGTCGGGCGGTCGAGAACGTCATCGTGAACGCGACTCAGCACGTCGACGAGAAGGGCCTGATCGACGTCTCGGTGGTTGGGGACCGCGACAGTTGCGTGATCGACGTCGCGAACACCGGGACGGTCGATCCTGCGGAGATTCCAAGATTCTTCGACCGGCTCTACCGCGATGCAGGATCAGCGCGCAGGGGCGGAAGCGGGCTCGGACTCCCCATAGCCAAGTCTGCGGTCGAACGACACGGCGGTTCGATCGACATCGACCAGCGGGGCGAGTGGACGCACGTCATGATCCGCGTGCCGCGCAATGTCCCATCCCGATTGGCTACGTCGAGGGGCCGCCCGGCTCGCCGATGAATCGATATCCGTATCCACGAACCGTCTCGATCCATTCGGTCTCTCCCAACAGCGACCGGATATTGCCGATGTGCGTGTCCACGGTTCGCTCGGCACCGTCGTACGGACGATCAAGACACTCGCTGAGGATGCGCTCACGAGTAATGGCCTGCCCCTCGTTGCTCACAAGCTCCATGAGGATCCTCCACTCGCTCTCGGTAACGTGGATCCTCTCGCCGTCCAGGTGCACCAGATGAGCGGCGGTGTCGACGACAAGCGTGTGCCCGTCGCGACGCCACTCCAGCCGATCTCCGCCCGTATCCACCGTCGGTGACGTCGTGCGTCGGAGGATGGCCTCTACGCGAAGAAGGAGCTCCTTGGCCGAGAACGGTTTGACGACGTAGTCGTCGGCTCCCACCTCGAACCCCATCACCCGCTCGGACTCGCTGTCCTTCGCGGTGAGGAAGACGATTGGCACGGAGCTCGCGGTGCGTATCTGCTGGGCGAGCTTGTAGCCGTTTCCGTCGGGAAGTCGGATATCGAGGATGATTGCGTCGAACTGATGGCGTGCCAGCGCCTGCTCAGCCTGCTGCACCGTCTCCACCGGGTGCGGATCGTGACCGCTCACGCTGAACGCCTCGGTCACCGCGTCGCGGATGAGCTCGTTGTCCTCGACGATGAGAATGTGTGCCATGCTCGGTCCAGTATACCCCCGTGGAACGCCGACCCGCTACCGCCGAACCAAGAATCGTCGACGAAGCGGACGACCGGTCTGGACCCAATCCGTAGACGGTGTGGACGGAGTCTGGTTGCCGCGGCGCTACCGTAACGCGTACGGCGATACAGTCGCTGTGAAACGTGGAGGCCCCAACCTGGGGCGCCACCAACGATACCGCGGCCCTTCGTGGCCGCTCGTGGAGGACATATGACACGCAGACGTAACGCATCGACGGTACTGGGGCTCGCCCTTGTGATTCCGCTTCTGCTCATCGCGCCCGCTGTCGGCGCGCAGAGCCCGCCGGGGCTCGAGCAACCGGAAGAGATGGAGCCGGTCGCCGACGAGGAGCTCGAACACTTCGTGCTCGCCTTCGTCGAGGTACAAGAGCTCCAGGAAGAGCTCGGCGCGATGACGAGTGAGCGAATTCAGGAGTCTGATCTCAGCGAACAGCGTTTCAACGAGATCAACCAGGTCGCGCAGCAGAGCGGCGATTCCTCGGAACTCTCCGGTGTGGACGACGACGAGCTTGCCGAGTACAGGATCGTCCTCGAGGACCTGATCGAGATCCAGAACGAGCAATCGGAAGAGATGGTCGAGGTTGTCGAGGACGAGGACCTCACCGTTGATCGTTTCAACCAGATAATGGTGGGGATGCGCGAGGATCAGGAGCTGGCGGCTCGGGCGCAGGAAGCACTGAACGAGGTGATTGAGGAGGGCGAAGGCGAATAGCCCTCCGGCAGCTCCTTTGTATTTCGAGCCCGCATGCTGCGGCATTTGCACCGCGCGTGCGGGCTCCGTACGTTAGAGGGAGGAACCACGACGGGGGTAGACGCATGGAAGGACGGGATCGCAGCAACGACTGGTATGCCCGCGACGCAGGCGCGTGTCTGCGTTCGCTCGACGTCTCGGATTCGGGCCTCTCCGAAGACGAGGCCCGCGTGCGCGTCGAACGAGTGGGCAAGAACGAGCTCCGCGGCGACGAGGGTACCTCGGTCATCGCGCTCCTCCTGCACCAGCTCCAGAGCCCGCTCATCTACCTGCTCGCCGGCGCGGCGGCGGTCTCGGTCATCCCGGGCCACTACACCGACGCGGCGGTGATCCTCGCAGTCATCGTCATCAACACCGCCCTCGGGTTCTTCCAGGAGTACAAGGCGGAGCAGGCGCTCACCTCGCTCAAGCGCCTCGCGGCTCCTCGCGCGCGGGTGAAGCGCGACGGTGAGGTGGAGGTGATCGAAGCCGCGTTCGTGGTTCCCGGCGACATGCTCGTGCTCGAGACCGGCGACCGCGTTCCCGCCGACGCGCGGCTCATCTCATCGCGCGACCTGCGCGTGGACGAGTCGATGCTGACCGGCGAGTCGGAGGCGGTTGCCAAGACCACCGAGCCCCTGCCGGAGGGAACCCCGCTCGCAGACCGCACGAACACGGTCTACATGTCCACCTCTGTCGTCGGCGGCAGGGGAGAAGCCGTCGTCGTCGCGACCGGCATGCGCACCGAGCTCGGCGAGATCGCCGAGCAGGTGGAGTCTACCGAGAAGGAAGCGACGCCGCTGCAGAAGCGGATGGGGAAGCTCAGCGGGATCCTGGGGCTCGTGGGCCTCGGGCTCGCCGCCGCCGTCTTCGGTGTCGGCGTCGCGATGGGGAAGGAGTGGCTGGAGATGGCGCTCTTCTCCGTGGCGGTTGCGGTGTCCGCGATTCCTGAGGGGCTGCCCGCGGTGATCAGCGTGACGCTCGCGGTGGGCGTGAAGCGGATGTCCGGACGGAACGCGATCATCCGCAGGCTCTCCGCGGTGGAGACGCTGGGATCCACGACCGTGATCTGCACCGACAAGACCGGCACCGTCACGCGCAACGAGATGACCGTCACGCAGATCTGGGCCGACGGCAAGGAGTACGCGGTCACCGGCGAGGGGTACGACCTCGAAGGCCAGGTGGTGGCGGAGAACCACGAGGCCGATCCGGCCGAAGAGCTGGTTGTGCGCCGGCTTCACACGATCGGCATCCTCGCAAACGACGCGCGCCTCGCCGAGCGGGACGGCGAGCACCACCTGGAAGGAAGCCCTACCGAGATGGCGCTGCTCGCCGCGTCGCTGAAGGGGCTCGGGCCGGACGCCGCGACCGACGCGCCGCACCGCATCGACGAGGTGCCGTTCTCGAGCGACCGCAAGTACATGGCGGTGCTCGTGGAGTCCGACGGCGAGCGGCAGATCATGGCGAAGGGGGCGCCGGAGCGCATCCTCGATCGATGCTCGCGCATCATCATGAACGACGAGCCGGTCGAGCTGACGCCGGAGCTGCGCGAGCGCGTGCTCGACAGGAACCGGCGGCTTGCCGGGCGGGCCCTGCGCGTGATCGCGGCCGCGTATCGCGACGCGGGCGGGCTCGACGAGCTCGGGGACGAGGACGTGGCCGAGCTGACCTTCGTGGGGCTGTGGGGGATGATCGACCCGCCGCGCGAAGACGCGGTCGCGGCGATCGCAGAGGCGAAGCAGGCCGGGATCCACGTCGTGATGGTGACCGGCGACCACGCGATCACCGCAGGCGCGATCGCGCGGGAGGCGGGCATCGCGGGGGAGAACGACGAGGCGGCGACCGGACCCGACGTCGACGCGATGAGCGATTCCGAGCTCGTGGAGCACGCCTTCGGTCCCGGTGTCTTCGCGCGGGTCTCCCCGTCGCACAAGCTGCGCATTCTGGACGCGCTCAAGGAGCACGGAGACGTGGTCGCGATGACCGGCGACGGCGTGAACGACGCACCGGCGCTCAAGGGGGCCGACATCGGCGTGGCGATGGGAGTCGCCGGAACCGAGGTCGCGCGAAACGCGTCCGACATGACGCTCGCCGACGACAACTTCGCGACGATCGTGAGCGCGGTGGAAGAGGGGAGGGTGATCTTCAACAACCTCCGGCGTGTCGTCTTCTACCTGTTGACGACGAACGTCGGTGAGGTGATCGCGCTCGTGGCGTCGCTCGTGATCGGGCTGCCGCTCCCGCTGACCGCCGTGATGATCCTCTGGATCAACCTCGTGACCGACGGCGTGTCGACGGTTCCGCTCGGCCTCGAGCCGAACGCGCGCGACGTACTGAACGAGCCGCCGCGGAAGCCGGACAGCCCCATCGTCGATCGGCCCATGCTCCGGCGGATCGCGATCCTCGCGGTCGTTATCGCGGCCGGCACGCTGTTCGCGTTCTGGAGCGAGCTGGAGGCGACCGGCATCGAACGGGCGCAGACCATGGCGTTCACGACGCTCGCGGCGTTCCAGTGGTTCAAGGCGTACAGCGCGAGGTCGAGAACGCGGTCGGTCTTCTCGATCGGCTTCTTCGGCAACCGATGGCTCAACGCCGGCGTCGGGGTGGCCATCGGGCTGCAGCTGCTGGCGGTGCACACAGGAGTCGGGCAGAACCTGCTGGGAACCGTCGGCCTGTCGCTGACCGACTGGCTTCGGGTCCTCGGGGTGAGTGTGGTTGTGCTGATCGTTGACGAAGCGATCAAGCTCGTGCGCAGGGCACGGGCTCGTGCAAGGTAGCAGGAGGATACGATCGCGACGAGCTACCGCTCGCGGTTCACGATACCGGTGAGCAGGGATTCCAGTTCCGTCCACGGCGTGGATCGCCCGTTGACGTAACGCAGCAGCAGGAAACCGAAGATCGCGGTGAGGATCTGCGGCACGAGCTTCGCGTCGACGATCGATGCGAGCCCGCTTTCGAAACCCTCGATCGATCGTCCGATCGCTTCGTCCTGGCGAACATCGTCACCCGAGCGCTCGCCGATGTAGTCGAGCATGATGCGCATCTCGCCGGGGAAGACCGCTTCCCATTCACGGGCAAGGTCGACCAGCGCTTCGATCGGTTCGCGTGAGGGATCGGGGGTTACGTTCGCGACCCGTGCCGAACACGCGAGGAAGAGCGCTTCCTTGCTCGGGAAGTAGTGGTAGAGCGCGCTCTTGGACACCCCGAGCTCCTGCGCCATCTCCCGCATTCCGATGCCCGCGTATCCCCGTCTGCGGAATACCTCCACCGCGCGGGTCGCGAGCTCATCACGGTACGCATCATGATCGACAATCTTCGGCACGGCAGCTCCCTAGTAGATCCATGGTATCAGGTTCTTCGTGGAGCGTCGGTACTCCTCGAACTCCTCGCCGTACCGGGCCGCGAGGTGCGCGTCGAGGCGGGGGATGTGGATCACGACGAACATCGCCGTCATCAGGAGGGGGATCGCCGCGGACCAGATCGATCCGGTGATCATCGCGAGCCCGATCGCCCAGACGATGTCTCCGAAGTAGTTGATGTGCATCGCGAGTCCGAAGAGACCCGCGGTATAGAGGTGGCCCCGATTCGCCGGCCGCTCCTTGAACCGTTTGCGCTGGTACTCGGACACGGTGTTCAGAAGGCTCCCGACTACGAAGAGGACGCCCCCGACGATCGCCGTCACGCCCACCGGAGCCGGGTTCGACATCGCCGCGAGTGCGAATCCCAGGTGGATCACGGCGAGCCAGACGCCCACCGCGACCGCCTCCGGTGGCTCGATCCGCCGCGGCAGCAGCACGAGGCTCGTGAGGGCCATCCGAATCAACAGCAGCGTGAGGCCGCTGGAGAGCATGATCGCCCGCGCCCACGTGAGCTCGTGCGCCGGGAGCACGCCGATGAGCTCACGGATTTCACCGGCGACGGGTGGTGAGAGAGCGAGCAGGCAGGCGAGCGTCACCATCGCGGCCTGGCCGACGAGCCAGACGGCGACCGTGGCGGTGAGCCGGCCGCCGGAGGCGGAGGCAGATCGCGGGTCAGCCATCGGTCGTCTCCTGCACTGCTCTTCCAGTGCCGACGGGACGGTACGGCTCCTCCGGAACGAGGTGACTGACGAGCAGCTTGAGGTAGAAGAGCGGGACGAACCATTCCATGCCGCTCGGTGCCGAGACCGCGAGCGGCAGCACGACGACCACGACGCCGTAGAGAGCCATCGAAACCGGCCGCTTCAGGTAGAGCGGGGTGGCAAGGATCACCATCGAGCATCCGAGCAGCGTCGCGGCGAGCACCGCGAAGAGGAGCCAGTCGCCTCCTGCGAACACCAAGGCGACCACGGCAACGTGCACGAGGTGCAGCGCCTGGAACCTGAAGTGCTCTGCGAATCCCTCACCTGCGCGGTGGAACCAGCGCTTGGCCGTAGAGGTGGCGTTCGTGACGACGCCGCCGGCGATGTCGAACGCGAGGAAGGCCGCGAGACCTGCCGTCCAGAGCGACCCTGCCGCGGAGCTGCGGTACCAGAACCAGGCCGCGATCGCGGCAAGAAGCGCCACGCCGAATTGAAGCACCGCCTCTGCGGGTTCCGCGCCGGGTCCCGTCAGGCGGTCCACCGCCCCCGCGAACCCGCGCCGGGGTTCCGGATGATTCCAGTCGATCCGTGGCATCGTATGCCTCCTTTTTTAGTCCGACCGGACTATAATAGACGACGAACCGCCCGGGGTCAAGAAGAATCGACGCCCTGCGGCATGTCCCAGGCGGAAGACAGAGCCCTTTTCACGAATTACAATGCCACCAAACCACAGACCGCTGAGGAGGAAAGTATGGGGAAGTCGACGTGTGAGTCGCGAATCGAGAGCGCGTTCAGGAAGCAGGTCCAGAGCGACCAGAGGCTACGGGGGGCGTTCCTGCGGGTTCAGTCGGAGAAGCTGGGCGTCGACTTGAACATCGCGGAGAGCGGGAACGGATCCGAGGTCTCCGTGGACCAACCCAATCACCTCGCGAGCGTGGGGAAGCTCTTCACCGCGACGCTCGTCGCGAAGCTCTGCGAAGAGGGCAAGCTCGACTTCACCGACAAGATCGCCGACTATCTGGACGCCGAGCTGATGAAGGGACTCCACGTCTACCGTGGTCACGACTACTCGAACGAGATCACAATCCGGCACCTGCTCATGCAGACCTCCGGACTGTACGACGTCTTCTTCGAGCTCTGGGAGAAGATGATGGCCGACCCGTCGTTTACGATCTCCACCCGGGACGCGGTCGAGTGGGGCAAGGAACACATGAAGCCGGTCTCAGAGCCCGGGAAGAAGCACCACTACACGGACACGAACTACTACCTCCTGGGCTTCATCGTGGAGAGCGTCACCGGGAAGCCGTTCTACGAAGCGATGCACGAGATGATCTTCGATCCGCTGGGCATGAGCCACGCCTGGATGCACGGCTTCACCGCCCCGAAGGAGCAGCCCGAGCATCCGGCCGCCGGGCTGTACATGAAAGACATCGAGTTCATGTCGGTCACGGGAGTCCCCGCGATCGACCACGCCGGAGGAAGCGTCGTCGCGCCGCTCTCGGACTATGCGACCTTTCTGAAGGCGCTCACGAGTCACCGGATCATCGGTGAGAAGACGCTGGAGCGGATGATCACCGACGACATCCCTATGGGTTTCCCAACGATGGGCTTCGACTACGGCTACTCGATCTGGAAGCTCCGATCCATCCCGCTTCTCGTTCCGCCCGCGATGTACTGCTGGGGATGCGTGGGAGTGACCGGGGCGTTCATGTTCTTCCATCCGGAGACCGAGTCGCACATCATCGGGACGTTCAACGACTTCGCCTACCGGAGTAAGGCTCTGAACTTCATGGCACGGAAGGTGATCAAGGAGCTGCTCTCGTAGCCGGGCGTTCGGCACTCGTGGCATAGGCTGACCGGCCTATGGACCCTCTTGCGTCGTGGCATGACGATGCTAAAAGAGACCTTGCTGCAAGCGAAATCGCATATCGACCAAGGGGGCCAACCAATGAGGGGAATCAGAGCGAAGACGTGGTCGCCGTACGTCGCGGGGGTGATAATTGGACTCCTGCAGGTGCCGGCGTTCGTGATTATCGGGTCGGCGCTCGGCGCCTCGTCGTCCTATGTCTCGGTGTCTGCTTACATAATGCGGCTGATTGACCCGATGATCGCCGAAATCGGCTACTTCGAGAAGTACATGACCTCGATGAAATACGCATGGCAGACCAGCATGGTGGTTGCGATTGGCGTGGGGGCCCTGATATCGTCGCGGCTATCCCGATCGAACCGGTCAACCTACGCGCCGGCATGGCGAACCCTGGCAGGCGTCTCCCTGCCACAACGACTCGGGATGGCCTTTCTCGGGGGCTTCGTTCTGCTCTTCGGCGCGCGGTGGGCAGGCGGATGCACATCCGGCCACGGCATCTCCGGCATCGGACAGTTGGCAGTCGGCTCGATCGTGGTCGTTTTCTTCATGTTCGTCGGGGGCATGGCCGTCGCGAATCTCATGCGAAGGCTGTAGGAGGACATCATGGTAGTTACGTTCATTGTAACGGGAATCGTAATGGGCCTGATCTTTGGAGTCGCGCTCGAGAAGAGCCGGGTCCTCGAGCCGCGAATGATGGTCGGGCTCTTTCAGCTGCGACACTTCGTTGTCCTGAAAGTATTCCTCACGGCCATCGTAACCACTCTCGTGCTACTCGCCGCATTGACCGCCTTCGGTCTCGTCGAGCTCGGACCGAAGGCAGCGATCTACCCGGCAACGATCATTGGCGGGCTGCTCTTCGGCGCCGGTATCGCGATCGTCGGTGCGTGTCCGACTACGCTTCCGGCGCAGATTGGCGCCGGCTACAAGGACGCCTGGGCAGCCGTCGCCGGCGGTTTCATCGGGGCAATCACCTATGGCTATCTCGAACCGTTTCTGTCGGGACTCAACCAGGGACCAGGAGCGATCACTCTGCCGGGAACCCTGAGCGTGCCATACTGGGTCATTGCCCTGCCGGTTGCTATCGTCATCGTGCTCTTCCTCGTTCGGCTGGAGCGTGTGCATCCCTGGCGGAGCGAGCTGGAGGAGACGGAAAGCCCATAGCAGGCGGGGGCAAGCGCATGTGATTTGCTTGAATCGACGAACCTCCTTGTTCCCACGGTAGCGTTGACAGACCTCAGTCCCGGACGTAGACTCAAGAACACCGACACGACAAGCGATGCTCAGGCTCGGCGACAACTACTTCGATTCGAGCTACACCCGGTGCGCGATCCACGACGGTCAGGTCGCCGGAGTGATCGTCGGCTTTCCGGTCTCAGAGAAGACGGCGATCGACCAGAAATCGGGCAAAGACTTTGCCCGCGCCATGGGCTTCTTCCGCTTCCTCGCGCGGATGCCGCTCTTCATGCGCATGGACAGGATGATGCCCACGGTTGAAGACGAAGACGGATACTACGTCCACACGATCACCGTTGAGGCGGAGTACGGTGGCCGAGGATTCGGCAGCGAGATGATCGAGCGGGTCGCGTCCCGACGCGGTGAGCTCGATGAGGCACAAGGGTCACGAGCTCTCACAGGTGTTGATGGGCAGGGGCTGAGTTCACGGCCGCATCTCCTCGCATTCAGCCTGTTTCCTGGGCGGTGCCGGATCGAGACGCGATCACAACGAACGCTCCCTCCCCGTAACCCGGCCTTACCGCCTGTGGCTCGGTGATCCCTTGGAGCGGGCCAAAGACCGTCTGCACCGTGGTGACAACTGAGAGCCCATGGTGAGAAAGAAGATCGACCACCTCCGATGCAGAATGGAACGTGGCGTATTTGTAGAACCGATCCTGCGCCTTGTGTTTTTCATATTGCCGTCCGACAGGGGACTCGCGGTCAACGAGTCCGACGACGATCCGGCCGTCCGACTTGATCACCCGAAACATCTCGTCGACGGCTCGATCCGGGTCATCGAGGAAGCACAGGGTGGTTACCATCAGCGCGTAGTCGTACGTGCCGGACGTGAGGGGGAGCTCCTCAGCCGTGCCCTCGTACACCACAATGCCCCGCTCCCGTGCCAGACGTGCCATCTCCGCGCTCGGCTCGACGCCCTCCGATATTCCCAGAGGAGAGGCAAAGCGCCCGCTGCCGACCCCGATCTCTACGCCTCTCGCGTCGGCCGGAACGACCGCCCTCACCGCAGCCAGCTCGGACTGGTACACGGAATCATGTTGCTCAAACCAGGCATCGTACTCTCTGCTCAGTCGGTCAAAAGGTTCGCTTCGTGCCATTCTGCATTTCCTCGTCGTCGCGGTCCGCACCGGCCGGATCTAGGCGTCCCGTTCCTAAACGTCCGCCTTCTCGATTGACTCCTACTATATTCCAACATACATTGGAATACAGATGCAAGAAGACCAGTTCAAGTCGATAGTCTACCGCGAGATCGGCTCGCTCATGGCGGCGCTCGCCGAGCCTCGTCGCCTGGCCATGCTGGACCTCCTCGCCCAGTGCGAGCGGAACGTCGAGACGCTCGCGCGCATGCTCGGTCTCGGGGTCACCACCGTCTCTCACCACCTTCAGGTGTTGAAGAAGGCGCGACTCATCGACGAGCGACCAGAGGGCCGCTACCGCTACTACCGCGCGTCTTCCACGGCGCTCGAGCTCTGGGAGTCGATCTCACGCGTCGCGTCGAGGGACCTTTCAGAGATCAAATGCGCGGTCACGGAGGTGACCGCCGCCGGTGGCGAGCCCGTCGACTACCGCGAGGCGGTCCGTCGTGCGCGAGCCGGTGAGGCGGTGCTCGTGGACGTTCGCCCCGCCGACGAGTATCTCGCGGGGCACGCGCCGGAGGCAATCTCGATTCCGCTGGAGGAGCTGGAGTCGGGCGTGAGCGACGCCGTACCAGCCCTCCCGGAGGGCATGGAGGTATTCGCGTACTGTCGCGGGCGATACTGCCTGCTTTCCGAAGAGGCGGTAGAGCTTCTTCAGCGCAGGGGCGTGAAGGCGCACCGGATAGAAGACGGGGTTGCCGAGTGGAAGGCGACCGGAAAGAAACTCATTCGCCCGCGAGGGCAAAGGAAGGACCATGAAGACACTGTTCATTCTCAACGATCCACCGTACGGCACCGAGCGTAGCTACAACGGACTGCGGGTTGCCGGAGCGCTTGCCAAGCGCGAGGGCGAAGAGGTGAAGGTCTTCTTCATCGGCGACGCTGCGTCGTGCGCGAAGAAGGGCCAGACCACACCGAACGGGTACTACAACATCGAACGGATGATGAAGGCCGTCACCGCACGCGGCGGGGAGCTCGGGGTCTGCGGAAGCTGCATGGACGCGCGTGGCATGACCGACGAAGAGCTCGCCGCGGGCTCGCATCGCAGCTCCATGGACGAGCTCACCGACTGGTCGATCTGGGCCGACAAGGTGATCGTGTTTTAGGAGTACCTATGAGTGAGGGAGAACGGCCGGTATACCTCGACTACAACGCTACGACACCCCACGACCCGGAGGTCGTGGAGGCGATGATGCCCTTCCTCACGACCGAGTTCGGAAACCCGTCGAGCTCGCACGTCTACGGCAGCGAGCCGCGCCGGGCGGTTGAACACGCGCGCGCCCAGGTCGCCGCACTGATCGGGGCGTCCGCCGGTGAGATCGTCTTCACGAGCGGCGGGACGGAGTCGAACAACTACGCGATCGTGGGAACCGCGCGCGCCCGCTCGAACCGAGGGCGGCACATCATCACCTCGAACATCGAGCACCCGGCGGTCCTCGAGACGTGCGCGGCGCTCGAGAACGACGGCTTCGAGGTGACCCGCATCCCGGTCGACGGCCATGGGGTCGTCGACCCGGCACGGCTGCGCGACGAACTTCGAGGCGACACGATTCTCGTTACCGTGATGATGGCGAACAACGAGATCGGCACGATCGAGCCCATCGCACGGATCGCCAAGATCGCGCACGAGCGCGGTGCGTGGGTTCACACCGACGCAGCACAGGCGGTGGGGAAGGTGCCGGTTTCCGTTGATGAGCTCGGCGTCGACATGCTCACCATTGCCGGGCACAAGCTCTACGCGCCGAAGGGGGTGGGGGCGCTCTACCTCCGCGACGGCGTACGCCCACACCTCATCATGCACGGCGGCTCGCAGGAGCGCGGCCTGCGACCGGGAACGGAGAACGTGCTCGAGGTCGTGGGGCTCGGAGCGGCCGCCGAAGTGGCCCGGCGCGATGCCCGGGCAATCTCCGCCGCGATGCGTCGCTCGCGTGACCGGCTCGCCGACGCGATCGCCTCCGCGTGCGACGTCGTGGTCAACGGTCATCCGACCGAGCGACTTCCCAATACGCTGAACGTGAGCTTCCGCTCGATCCGCTCGAACGATCTTCTCGCGCAGATCTCCGACGACGTGGCCGCGTCCGCCGGTTCCGCGTGCCATGCGGACAGCGTGACGCTCTCCCCGGTCATCGCCGCAATCGGCACGCCCCCGGAGTACGCCGCAGGCACCATCCGGTTTTCCACAGGCAAGCGGACGACCGCCGATGAGATCGACCGCGCCGCGGCCGCGATCGTCGCAGCCTACCGTCGGCTGCAGGCGGGATGACATGATCTCTTCAATTGCGTTTCGCTCAGGCTATCCGACCAGGCTCCGCGGAATCGGGACGCGCAGGATCGAGTTCAACCCGCGGCTCAACATCCTCTACGGTCCCAATGGATCGGGCAAGACGACGATTCT
>CAZICD010000062.1:0-12950 GCA_964537725.1 uncultured Spirochaetaceae bacterium
TTCCCAAGCTGGAGACGCGGGTTCGACTCCCGTCGCTCGCTCCGGGCCGATCGGCAGAAGGGCAGGGATGCGCACGACGCTTCCTGCCTTTCCTTTTTTTATGCCGGTGCGGCTCGGCGCCTCCCCCTCTACCCCAGCTCGAGCGCGAGCACGTTCGTGTACTTCGTGGGAAGTTCTTCCGGCAGCTTCACCGTGAGGGTACCGTACGACTGGGCGAACCCGCACTCCCCGGCGCCGAGCAGCCGCACGCGCGCGACGCGCTCGCCCTCGGTGAGACTCTTCACGACCGCCACGCGGTTGGCCGGTGGGGCGAGCATGAACGCGTAGAGCGTGGTCCCCTTCGCCGTGAACCGATAGTCGGACGAGTTCCACGCGACCTGCTCCTCGCGGAAGCGGTCGATCGTGACCGTGCTGTCGCCCTCGCCGAAGACGCGCCACGGGCGGGTGCCGTGGATCGCCTCGCCGGCGACCGCGTGCCAGCCGGCGATCTCCTCGAGGATCCACCGCGTCTCGTCGTCGATCGACCCGTCGGGCCGCTGGAGCACGTTCAACAGCATCGATCCGTTCTTGCTCGCGATATCCACGAGCATCTCGATCACGTGCCCTGGGCGCTTGAACTCCTGCTTCACGTCGTAGAACCAGTTGCCGATGCACGTGTCGGTCTGCCACGGCTCCGGGTTGATCCCGGGCAGCTGGCTCTTCTCGATGTCGAGGACGCCCACGCGGTAGATCTCCGGACGGCGGTCCTTCTGGTTGTAGACGGCACGGTTCTCGCCGTGCTTTCGGGCCGATGTGTTGTAGAGGTGCGCGACAGCCTCGAGCCCCCAGGCGAACGCCGGATCGCCGGGCCACGAGGCGTCGACGCCCGGCTTGTGCGGGTCGCCGCCGCCGAACGGAAGCGCGCCGTCGGAGTAGAGGAGGTCGGGCTCGTACCGATCGATCACCTCCTTCATCACGCGCAGCCAGTAGTCGCGGAACGCGGTGTTCGACGTGTACCACGGGCGCACGGGTCCGAACAGCGGCTCGTCGCCCACGTGCTCGTAGTTGTCGAGGTAGAAGTCTCGGTACTCCGGGTCGTTGCCGTCGTACGGCACACCGGCGTAGGGTCCCCACTCGTCGGCTCCCTTGTTCGTCCGCCACCACGAGAACGTCGCACCGAGGTGCTCGGTCAGCCCGAAGGGCAGGCCTTCGGCCTCGGCGGCGGCCTTCCACTCGCCGCAGATGTCGCGGCCCGGGCCCATCTCCATCGAGTTGAACCGGTTGTGCTTCGACGGGTAGTTGAAGAAGTGGTCGTGGTGCATCGCCTGACCCACGAAGTACCGTGCTCCGGCGCGCTTGTAGAGGCCCATGAGCTCGTGCGGATCGAACCGCTCGGCCTTCCAGAGCTTCACGATGTCCTTGTAGCCGAACTCCGAGGGATGACCGTAGTGGCGCACGTGGTAGAGGTACTGCGGGTGGCCCTGGACGTACATGTGGCGGGCGTACCAGTCGCCGTACATGGGAACGCTCTGCGGCCCCCAGTGGCTCCAGATGCCGAACCTGGCGTCCCGGAACCAGTCCGGGTGCTCGTGCGCGGTAAGCGATTCGAAGGTCGGCTCGAAGGGGCCGCCGGCCCGGTCGTGACGCTGTGTGTCGTGTGCCATGGTGTCTCCTTTGTCGTCGTCGCGCCGGCAGCGCATCGACCTGTCTCTCCGCGCTATCCCGGGATTCTCCCGCCCGGGTCCCAGAGCTCTTCCCAGCCGCTGCTCCCCGGCCACAGGAAGACCTGGCCCTTGATGAGCCGGCAGTTCCGATCGATCCCCGCGAGCGCCGCCATCTCCTCGTCGGTGAGCGGGTCCCCGGTCACGGCCTTGAGGTTGCTGCGGATATTGCGGCGTTTCGTGGACATGGGGATGGGGATCTGCCCGCGCTGCACCGCCAACTTCAGGCAGACCTCCGCCGGGTGCACGCCGTGGTCGGAGGCGATCCTCACGAGCACCGGGTCCTCGAGGTCCACGGTGTCGTCGGGTGTCGTGTCGCGCGGCGGGCGGTTCGGCGAGCCGAGCGGGCTGTAGCCGATCGGGACGATTCCCACGGTCCTGCAGTAGTCGAAGAGCTCGGGCTGCTGGAAGTGCGGGTGGAGCTCCATCTCGTTGAACGCCGGCTTGATCCGGCAATCGCGCACGACGAGCTCGAGCTTGGGAACCGTCATGTTGCTCGTGCCGATATGCCGCGCGAGCCCCGCGTCGGCCACGCGTTCCATCTGACGCCACACGCGCATGTACTCGTCGTGGATGTACGGCCGCGAATCGGGGTGGCGGGCGTCGGCGTCCACACCGGGGTCGTGGTGGTTCGGAAACGGCCAGTGCACGAGGAAGAGGTCGACGTACTCGAGGCGCAGGTCGCGCAACGACTGCGCGAGCGACAGCAGCACGTCGCCGTCGCCGTGCATGTCGTTCCAGAGCTTGGTGGTCACCCAGAGCTCCTCGCGCCGCACGAGCCCGGAGTCGAGCACCTCCGCGAATACCTCGCCTATCTCCGCCTCGTTCCCGTAGACGCGCGCGCAGTCGATGTGCCGGTACCCGAGCGCGATCGCCTCGCGCACGGCCGCGGCTACCTCCGCAGGACCGGCGTGGTCGGAGCCGAAGGTGCCCAGGCCCATGGCCGGGATCCGGTCGCCGCGAGCGGTCGTCCGGACGGGGACGGCGGCGGGGTCGATCGCGTCGGTCGCGAGGGTGAACGCGCTCATGACGACCGCGCCTCCTCGTCGAAGACGATCGCCACCTTGCCGCACTTCCCGCTCGCCATGAGCGCGTACGCCTCGTCGGCCTTCTCCAGCGCGAACCGGTGCGTCACGAGCTCCTCCGGGTGGATACCCCACCGCACGAGCCGCTCGACGAGTTCCTCCATGCGCCAGATGCTCGTGACCCACGAGCCGCAGATAGTCTTCTGGTCGTGCAGGATGTCCGGGCTCGGCTCGAAGCTCACCGTGCCGCCCTCTCCCAGGAAGACGATCCGCCCCCACTTCCGCGTCGCGCGGATCGCCGTCTGCCGCCCTGCGTCGGCCCCCGAGCAGTCGACCGCGCGCTCCACGCCGCGGCCGCCGGTGAGCTCGCGCACGCGCGCGACGGTGTCCGCGTCCGCGGGGAGGACGTGATCGGCGAGCCCGAGCGTGGTCGCGAGCTCCCGTCGCTCGGGTACCGGATCGGTCCCGATGAGCGTGCTCGCCCCCAGCGCCTTCGCGAGCATGAGCGCCGCGAGACCGACGGGGCCCAGTCCCGTGACGAGCACCGCGTCGTTCCCGCTGATGCCGATCTTCTCGAGCCCCTCGTAGACGGTCCCGAAGCCGCAGGCGACCTGCGCGCCGTCGGTGTACGTGAGCTCGTCGGGCAGGAGCACGAGGTCCTTCTCCTCGGCGAGGATGTAGGGCGCCATACCGCCGTCGCGCTGCCAGCCGTACGCCCGGCGGTAGGTCTCGCTCGTGCAGCTGATCATGTAGCCCCGGCGGCAGTCGTTGCAGACGCCGCAGCCGGAGATGTGGTAGACGATCACCCGATCGCCCTCGCCGAACCGGCGGCACCCCGGTCCCGTCTTTTCGATCTGCCCGCACGGCTCGTGGCCGGCGATCACTCCCTGGTAGCCCTCCGGGCCCTTGCCGAGGTGCTCGTGGTAGATCGCGCGGATGTCGCTGCCGCAGATCGTCGAGGCCTTCGTTCTGATGAGCACCTCGCCGTGGCCGGGCTCGGGAACCTCGACGTCCCTGAGCTCGACGGTGCTGTTTCCGGGAAGGACCGCTCCGGTCATTGTCGCCATGTCGCCTCCTTCGTCGCCGCCCGCGCTGCGGGCGGCGGCGTCACGATCCCAGCGTAGGCGAGGTGAACGGCGGCGTCAATTCGCAGTTTGCGTCCGGCTCCCGCTCGCAATCCGAGATTGTTAAATTACTCCAAAAACGGTATACTCGGGTGCACTATGCCGGGAGTGCGGGCCCACGCGGCGCGCCTTCCGAAAGGGGAGCAGCGTGGGCCCGTGGGGCGTTCCGATCGTTCTTTCCGTCTCGATTCTCCTGCAGTTCGCCTCTGCTGTCACCGCGCTTCTGCTCATCCGCGTTTCGGGCTACCTGAAGCCGTGGCTGTTCATATCGGTCGCGATCGTCCTCATGGCGATCCGTCGCATCATCAGCTTCTGCCACATGCTCGGCTCCGGCGTCTTCCCCGCGTCGGCGCTCGGGCCGGAGCTCGTGGCGCTCGTGATCTCGATTCTGATGCTCACGGGGCTCGTGCTCCTCCAGCCGACGTTCCGCGCGATCAGACGGATTCAGGCCGATTCCGAGCGCCGGATCGCAGAGGGACAACTGATGGTTCGCGAGTCGCACCATCACATCAAGAACGACCTCCAGATGCTCGCCGGACTCGTGCGCATGCAGATCAACTCGCTGCCCGGCGGGGCGTCCAAGGACCTGCTGCGCGACGTGGAGATGCGCGTACGCTCGTTTGCGATGCTCCACGACGAGATCTATGCCGCAGGCGCCGAGGGCCTCGACGTGGCGCAGTACGTCGAGCGGCTCGCGCGGGCGATCCACGCGGTCTTCACCCCACGCTCGTCGCCGATCGCGCTCGAGCTGGATGTCCGTCGGATCCATGCCGATCGCAAGGCGATTCTCTACTGTGGCCTGCTGCTCAACGAGGCGCTGACCAACGCGTACAAGCACGCCTTCCCGGCCGGCGCGATCGCCGAGCCCCGCATCGTCGTGTCGCTTCGCGCGGAGGGCGGGCGGCGTGTGCTCCAGATTCGCGACAACGGCGTTGGGATCGCGGCCGACGCGTACGACGACGCGAGCGCGTCCTACGGGCTGTCGCTGATCCGCGCGGTGGGCGAGGGAACGTCGTGGACGACGCGGATCGTTTCGCCGGCGGCACCGGGGGAGTCCGGGCAGACCGGAAGCGGCGGGCCCGGGACGTCCGTCGTCATGGAGCTCTGACGCCTGTCGACGCCTATCCGATATCGCCCGCCTCGATCAGCGCCTTCGCCTGCGAGATGCAGACGCGGGCTGCGGCCTCTTCGCTGTCGAAGTAGTGAGGATCGTCGTACGCGGGGGCGGCGACGCTGACCTCGTTTCCCTCCGAGTCGAGGATCGTTGCAGCCTCGAAGACCCACTCGTCGGTGTGGTCTCCCTCGCCGCGGTGTACGTTCGGCGTGATGGTGTAGCCCTTGTACTCGTACGGTTCCATCGGCCTCTCCTGGCGCTAAAGGTATCTCAAAATGGCGCGTCCGGCATCCCGATTCGTGCGCCCCGGCGGCGTCCTGCGGCGTGCCTGCTTGCCTTCGCGCGTCCGATGTGCGAACATTCTCAGGAAACCAATCCCCGGAGAACCCATGCAATCCGACGACTTTCGTGGCCTCGTCCTACGCAATACGCTCACCAAGCGAATGGAGCTCTTCAGTCCCCGCAATCACGGCGAGGTGAAGGTTTTCACCTGCGGTCCCAGCGTCTACCGGCGGCCCCACGTGGGCAACTATCGAAGCTTTCTCTACGAGGACGTCCTCGTGCGCTACCTCGAGTACCTCGGGTACACCGTCCACCGCGCGATCAACTTCACCGACGTCGAGGACAAGACGATCTCCACGGCCGCCGAGGAGGGCACCGAGGTGCTCCAGCTCACGACGCCGGTCGTGGAGACCTTTCACAAGGAGTGCGACCTCCTCGGGATCAAGCTCCCGAACCACATCCCCCGCAGCTCGACGAGCGTCGACGAGGCGGTGGAGATCATCCAGGCGCTGATCGAGAAGGGGCACGCGTACTGGCACGACGGCAACGTCTACTTCGACCCGCTGACCTACGAGGGGTTCGGCGAGATCTTCGGGTTGGACATGAGCCGCTGGCCGAAGCACAAGGTGCGGTTCAGCAAGGACACGTACAACGGCCTGCGGTGGAACCTCGGCGACTTCATCCTCTGGCACGGCCACAAGGGCGACGGGCAGATCTACTGGGATACCGATATTGGCCCCGGACGGCCCGCGTGGAACGTCCAGGACCCGGCGATGATCAAGCAGACGCTCGGCTACGAGCTCGACATCCACTGCGGGGGGATCGACAACCTCTGGCGTCACCACGACTACAACCGTGCGGTCATGGAGAGCGCGGCGGGCGTCGAGTTCTGTCGCTACTGGCTGCACGGCGAGCACCTCATCGTCAACGGCGACAAGATGAGCAAGAGCAAGGGCAACGTCATCTACCCGGAGCACCTCGTCGATCGTGGCTTCGACGGGCAGCATATCCGCTTCCTGCTCATCTACGGCTACTACCGCGACAAGCTCAACGTTACCGACGAATTCATGGAGAGCCGGAAGCAGCAGCTCGACGAACTGAAGGAGCACGTGAAGAACCTGCTCTCGAAGCGCAGCGCGCCGGCAGCGGCGACCCCGCGCATGGAGGCCGCGGCGCGCGAGATCGTCCCGCTGTTCGAGCACGCGATGAACAACGACCTGCACGTGCAGGGCGCGATCGACGAGGTCAAGGGCGTCGTCGACGAGCTGCATCATCTCTCCGGTGGGAAGGGACTGCCGGCGACCGTGCGCGACACGGCCGAGCAGGGGCTCCGTCGCATCGACACGGTGCTCGGCTTCATCTTCGCGCGGTCGTGACCCATGGCGGCCGGCGCGCGGGACTTCTGGGACGAGGTTCGGGCCGATGTCGTGGGTCCGCACGCGTCGATCGCTACGCCGTTCGGGCCGCGTGAGCTGACCTACGCCGACTTCACGGCGAGCGGTCGCGGAGTCGGCTTCATCGAGCGTTACATGCGCCGCGTTCTCGAGCTCTACGGGAACACGCACACCGAGGACGACGCGACCGGCCGCGTCACCACCGAGCGGCTGCACGCCGCCGAGCGTACGATCAAGCGAATCCTCGGCGCCACCGGGGAGTACCGGCTCATCGAGGTCGGCTCCGGCACGACCGGGGCGGTGCACCGGCTGCAGCAGATCCTGGGCATCTACCTCCCTCCGGCCGCGAAGGCGACCTTCGCCTCGCAGCTGCGTGCCGCTCTCGGCGAGGAGGAGGCCGCGCGGCTGGTGCGGACGCTCGAGGCGCAGCGGCCGGTCGTCTTCGTGGGACCGTACGAGCACCACTCGAACGAGGTCTCGTGGCGCGAGTGCTGGGCAGATGTCGTCGAGATCGGTCTTGGCGACGACGGGCTGCTCGACCTCGACGACCTCGTCCGCAGGCTCGCCGATCCCGCGTACGCGGGGCGCCGCAGGATCGGCGCCTTCAGCGCGGCGAGCAACGTCAGCGGCGTGAAGACGCGCGTCTACGAGGTCGCACGGATCCTCCACGAGCACGACGCGCTCGCCTTCTTCGACTTCGCCGCGATCGCGCCGTACGTCCGCATCGACGTGCACCGCGACGAGCTCGCGTACTTCGACGCGATCTACTTCTCGCCGCACAAGTTCTTAGGCGGCCCCGGGTCGAGCGGGCTCCTGCTCATCCACGAGGCGATCTACCGCGCCGACCTCCCGCCCACCGTGGGCGCCGGCGGAACGGTCAACTTCGTCGACTTCACCGGGCAGGACTACTCGGACGACATCGAGGTGCGCGAGAAGCCGGGGACCCCGGGGATCCTGCAGATCCTCCGCGCGAGTCTCGCGATGGAGCTCCTCGAGAAGATGGACCCCGATCGGATCTCGCTCCGCGAGGACGAGCTCGTGGGCCGGGCGATCGAGCGGCTCGACCACCCGTCCATTGAAATCCTCGGTCCGCTCGACCCCGCGCAGCGGATCGCGATCATCTCGTTCAACGTGCGCGAGGCCTCCTCGTATCTCCACCCGCGCTTCGTGACGCTGCTTCTGAACGACCTCTTCGGCATCCAGAGCCGCGCCGGCTGCTCGTGCGCCGGGCCCTACGGCCACCGGATGCTCCACCTCGACGAGGCGATGTCGGCGGCGCTTCGCGAGCGGATCCACCGCGGCGTGCTGGGGCTCCGGCCGGGCTGGGTGCGCGTCAACTTCCACTTCCTCATGAGCGACGAGGAGGCCGATTTCATCATCGACGCGATCCGCTTCGTCGCCGACCACGGCCGCGCCTTCCTGCCGCTCTACACCTTCGACGTGCGCACCGGCGCGTGGCGGTTCCGCGGCGACGCGAAGGCGCCCCCGCGCGCGCCCACCGGGGCCGGCGCGGAGGTCACGAGCGGCGCCGGCTTCGGGCTCGCGGAGGCACTCGCGATCCGGCCCGGTGCGGCCGGGACCGCCGACGCGCCCCGGGACGACGAGGCCGGCTCGATCGCGCGCCGCCTCGCCTACCTGGACGAGGCCGCACGGCTCGCCGGCGAGCTCGAATCGGCCCATCCCGACCTCAAGCTGCGCTCGACGCTCAAGGACCTCATCCCCTTCGTCTACGTGTAGTCGGTTGATTACTATACAAACGTATAGTACAATCGACGCATGGCTCAGGCACCGGTAGCACACCTGCCGCTTCGGCGCGCCACGGACCTCGCTTCGCCACCCGCCGCCGCGGGTCACTGGAACCTCGCGGCGCTGCGCGGACGACTGGTGGAGCTCGTGGGTGGCCCCGACTCGGCGAACGTGACGCTCGCGGTGCGTCTGATCCTCGAAGCCCAGCAGGCCGGCGAATTCGCCGCCTGGGTCGCCACCCACCGCGACGCCTTCTTCCCCCCTGACGTCGCGGCCGCGGGGGTGGATCCGGGCGCCTTACCGGTCGTCTGGGCGCTTCCGGCCCCGGGCGAGAAGCCCGGGGCCGGGGAGCAGCCGGCGCGCGAGGCGTCCCGCGCCGCGGAGCGCCTGCTGCGCTCGGGCGCCTTCGGGCTGGTCGTCATCGATCTGGCGCGCGACCTGTCGCTGAGCCCGGTGTCGCAGGGCCGCCTGCTGAGGCTCGCCGAGCACCACGACGCGCTGCTTCTCATTCTGCGCCGCAAGCGGAGGGACGCCCGGTACTCGGGCTCGCTGGTAACGGTCCGGGCGGAGAGCTCGCGCGAGCGCATCGGCCCCGGACGGTTTCGCGCAACCATCACGAACACCAAGGACAAACGGGAGGGGCCTGGGTGGACGACGAGCGAGGAGTTCGATGGTCCGCCTGGCCTGTATTAGCCTCCCGAAGATCGACCTCCAGATCATCGCGCAGCGCCACCCCGACTGGAAGCAGCTTCCCGCCGCGGTGGTCACCGAGGAGAAGCCGCTGGGGCGCATCACCGCGGCGAACCGCCTCGCTTACGCCGCCGGCGTGAAGCCGGGGATGCGCTACGCATCGGCGCTCGGTATCTGTCCGGAGCTGCGGGCGGGTGTGGTGGATCCCGAGGAACGGGAGGGGCTCCGGGAACGGCTGACCGCGCTCCTTCGCCGCTTCACCCCGGAGGTGGAACCGGCGCGCGACGACCCGGCGCTCTTCTGGGTGAACGCCGGGGGGCTCGGGCGGATCTACGGGACCCCGGCGAAGTGGGCGGGCTCCATCGAGTCGGCGATCGACGCCGAAGGGCTCGTCTGCAGCGTCGCGGTGGGCTTCTCGCGCTTCGGGACGTACGCCGCGGCGAAGGTCAGGCGGCAGATTACGGTCTTCGACCGCGAGGACACCGAGGAGGCGGCGGCGATGCGCGCTCCGGTGGGCGTGCTGCCGTTCGATCATGAAGTGCTCCTTCGACTCCAGCACCTGGGCATCGTGACCGTACGTGACTTCAACCGGTTCTCGCCGGGGGCGCTGCGCAGGCGGTTCGGGTCGCAGGTCGAGGCGCTGCAGCGGTTCTCGCGCGGGGAGGAACGCCTGCCGGTGCAGTCGGTGGGCGAGGCGGCCGCGATGCGTCGCGAGATGCGCCTGCTCTACCCGGAAGCCTCCATGGACGCGCTCCTGCATCATCAGCTCTCGCTGCTGCGCGAGCTCGTCGCCCGCGCGTGGTCGCAGCAGCGGGTGATCGGCGAGCTCACGCTCGAGTTCTGCCCCGAGCGGTGGCCGGGGTCGAGCGGGGGCGACGACGGGGAATGCACGGTCGAACGGATCCTCACCGCCCGGCCCACCCGCGATCAGGCGACGCTCGAGCGTCTGCTGCGCCTGCGTCTCGAGCAGCTCCGCCTTCCGGCGCCCGTGGTTCGGCTCTCGCTGGAAGCGGCGCTTCAGCCGACCGACCGCGCGCAGGAGGACCTCTTCGAGGCTCCCGGCAGGCGAGATCCTGCGAAGGCGCTCGCCGCGCTCGGCGAGCTTCGCGCGGAGCTGGGCAACGACGCCGTTCAGGTCGCCGCGCTCGAGGACGCCCACCTGCCCGAGCGGCAGTTCTCATGGCGCAGGCTCGATCGGCTCGCGCCTCCGCGCCCGGCCTCGGGTGGGGCGCAGCCGGTGCTCGTGCGCCGCATGCTCGCCGAGCCCAGGCCGCTCTCGCGGCTGCCGCGGGAGTTCCTCCATGGGCCCGGCAGCGGCGGGTCGCGCGGCCCCTACGAGCTCACCGGCGGATGGTGGCAGCGACCCTACCGGCGCGAGTACTACTACCTTCACGACCCGAGCGGGCGGACGCTGTGGGTCTATTTCGACGCGGCCGACGAGCGATGGCTCGTCCAGGGGGTCGTGGAATGAGCCGATCCGGCCGTACCGGTGGCGACTACGCCCCGCTGTGGGTGAAGAGCAACTACAGTTTCCTCGAGGGCGGCAGCCATCCGGACGAGCTCGTCGCGCAGGCCGCGCGCCTCGAGCTGCCGGCGATCGCGCTCACCGATCGCGACGGCGTGTACGGCGTAGTCCAGGCGCAGCAGGCGATCGGCGAGCTGGAGGCCGATGCGCGTCCGCGGCTCGTCGTGGGGTCTGAAGTGACGGTGGAGCCCGGCTCGTCGGGCGACGGGGCCACCTCGCTCGTCCTCCTCGCCGAGGACCGCGAGGGCTACGCCCGCCTGTGCGGGCTCATCAGCGCCGGGCGGCGACGCTCGCCCAAGGGGAAGAGCGTCGTGTCGGTCGACGAGGTCTGCGAGCACGCCGGCGGGCTTCTCGCGGTGTGGACCGGGAGGGGGGCCGCTCCGGCCGGAGCGGCCCCCGCCGAGGAGCGCGCGCTCGCCGCCCTCTGCGACGCCTTCGGTGACGCGCTCTACCTCGCTCACGCCCGGCACGGGCGTCCCGGCGACCCCGCCGACTATCGCCGACTCGGGGACCTCGCGCGCCGGTACCGCGTACCCCTCGTCGCCGCTACGGAGGTGCTCTACCACAGCCCGGACCGGCGCGAGCTGCACGACGTGCTCACCTGCATCCGCCACGGTGTCACGCTCGACGAGGCAGGCGCGCGGTTGCCGCCGAACGCGAGCTTCGGGCTCCTTTCGAAAGAAGAGATGGCCGAGCGCTACCGCGACGCTCCGGAGCTGGTATCCCGCACCCTGGAGATCGCCGGGCGGGCCGCATTCGGCCTCGAGCAGATCGAGTACCGCTATCCGGAGGAGCGGGTGCCGGCCGGCTACACGACATCGGAATGGCTCTGGGAGCTCGCCTTCGCCGGCGCACGGAAGCGCTACGGCGGGACCATCCCGGCCGACGTGCGCGCGCAACTGCAGAAGGAGCTCGCGCTCATCGACGAGCTCGAGTACGGCGGCTACTTCCTCACGATGTGGGAGATCGTCGAGTACTGCAAACGGCAGGGCATCCTCGCGCAGGGCAGGGGGTCGGCGGCCAACTCGGCGGTGTGTTACTGCCTCGGGGTGACCGCGATCGACCCGGTTCGGATGGACCTGCTCTTCGAGCGGTTTCTCAGCCGCGAGCGCGCCGAACCGCCGGATATAGACCTGGATATCGAGCACCGGCGTCGCGAGGAGGTGATCCAGCACGTCTACGCGAAGTACGGGCGCGAACGTGCGGCGATGGTCGCGAACGTGATCCGCTACCGCGTGAAGAGCGCGATCCGCGACGTGGGCAAGGTGCTCGACCTGCCGTCGACCGCGCTCGACCGGATGGCGAAGCTCGCCTCCAGCCGCGACAGCAACCTGGAGGAGGTGCTCGACTCGGCCGGTGTGGGCGAGCGGGTGCGGGAGCTCTTCGGCCGGCTCGTGGGCGAGATCCTCGACTTCCCGCGCCACCTCTCCATCCACCCCGGTGGCTTCCTGCTGGGAAGCGAGCCGGTCCACCGGCTGGTGCCGATCGAGAACGCGACGATGCCCGACCGCACCGTCATCCAGTGGGACAAGTACGACGTGGAGAACATGAACCTCTTCAAGGTCGATCTGCTGGGGCTGGGCGCGCTCACCCATCTCGACTACGCGTTCCGACTGCTCAAACAGCACCGCGGCATCGACCTCTCCATGGCGACGATCCCCCACGACGACCCGGCGGTATTCAGGATGATCGGGCGCGGCGACACGGTGGGCGTCTTCCAGCTCGAGAGCCGCGCGCAGATGGCGATGCTGCCGCGGCTGAGGCCGAAGGTCTGGTACGACATCGTGATCGAGGTGAGCATCGTCCGGCCCGGGCCGATCACCGGCGGGATGGTGCACCCCTACCTCCGTCGCCGCTCCGGCGAGGAGGAGGTGATCTACCCGCACCCGGCGCTCGAGCCGGTGCTCGCGAAAACCCTGGGCGTGCCCATCTTCCAGGAACAGGTGATGAAGCTCGCCGTCGTCGCCGCCGACTACACCCCCGGCGAGGCCGACCAGCTGCGCCGCGACATGGCCGCCTGGCGGCGGAGCGGTCGCATCGAGAAGCACCACGACCGCTTCGTCGAGCGCATGGTCGCGAAGGGCATCGAGCCCGAGTTCGCCGAAGCCGCCTTTCAGCAGATCCGCGGCTTCGGCGAGTACGGGTTCCCGGAGAGCCACGCGGCGAGCTTCGCGCTCATCGCCTACTGCACCGCGTGGATGCGCGCGCACTACCCCGCGGAGTTCGTCTGCGGCCTCCTGAACGCGTGGCCCATGGGCTTCTACTCGCCGGCCTCCATCGTGGAGGACGCGAAGCGCCACGGGGTGGAGGTGCGGCCCATCGACGCGCTCGCGAGCGACTGGGACTGCGC
>CAZICD010000062.1:13050-26425 GCA_964537725.1 uncultured Spirochaetaceae bacterium
CGATCCGGGCCGGCGGGGCTCGGGCCCGGACCCCGGCGGGGCGCGGCGCCGTGGGAGGCCGGCGGCGGGGGCGACTCGGGCGATCGGTTCGCGGTCCGGATGGGACTGCGTTACGTGAAGGGCATACGCGAAGCCGACTACAGGCGCATCGTGCAGACGCGACAGCGCCTCGTGGGAGTGGAATCGGATCGACGGGGCGGACAGTCGGCACCGCCCGGACGGGGCGGCGGCGCGCACGCGGCGCGGGTCGACCTCGACCGGTTCATCCGCGAGTCCGGTCTGAGCGAGGAGATGCTCGTCGCGCTCGCCCGCGCCGGTGCGTTCGGGTGTTTCGGGCTCGACCGGCGGCAGGCGCTGTGGGAGGTGTCCGGGCGCACGCGTCGGCGCGAGGGCGAGGAGCGCGAACGCGTCCGGGTGGGCGACGGGGCGGAGATCCTCGCCGGCGAGGAGGCGCTTCCCGACTTCGACCCGCTGAGCGATTTCGAGCTCGTCGCGTGGGACTACTACACCTCGAGCCACAGCACCCAATCGCACCCGCTCGAGCCGCATCGCGAGGCGCTCGCCGCCGCGGGCCACCCGAGCGCGCGGGAGATCTGGCGGCTGGATGACGGCAGCCGTGCGAGCTACATCGGGCTCGTGATCACCCGGCAGCGTCCGGCGACCGCCGGTGGGACCATGTTCGTCACGCTCGAAGACGAGACCGGCTACGTGAACCTCGTCGTCTGGAAATCGGTCTTCGAGCGCTACAGGCCCGTGCTGCTGACCGCGTCCGTGCTCGGCGTCGAGGGCAGGATCCAGGCGAAGGACGGGGTCGTTCACCTCGTCGTCGACGACTGCTTCAAACCGCAGCTCTCGCTCTCCGGCTTTCGGATCGAGAGCCGGAACTTCCGGTGACCCGCCTCATACTTGCGCAACGCGAGCCCACCGACTACCGTTGCCCCTATGCCATGCCGGAGCCTGCCGAAGGACGCGGGAATCGAAAGCGATGAGTAACGGACCCACGACGGCGCGCGTCGGGAGCGGTTTCGCGCGCTTCGCAACGATCTGGTCGGGACAGACCGTGTCGATGATCGGCAGCGGCCTGACGGGCTTCGCGCTCGCGGTCTGGCTCTTCCAGCAGACGGGCAACGCCACCCCCATGGCGATCACGGCGCTCTCGCAGTGGGTGCCGCGCATCCTGCTCGCGCCGGTCGCGGGTATGGTCGCCGACCGATACTCGCGCAAGCTCGTTATGCTCGCCGCGGATACAGGTGCCGCCGTGACGACCGCGGCGGGCGCGTGGCTGGTTGCCGCGGGCAACTTGCAGGTCTGGCACGTCTATCTGCTCGCGATGATGATCGGAAGTTTCGGGGCGTTCCAGGACCCGGCGTTCACGGCGTCGATCACGCTGCTCGTCGACAAGCGCCACTACGCGCGTGCCGCCGGCATGCGCCAGGCGAGCGCGGCGCTCGAAGCGATCGCCGCACCGCTCGTCGCCGGGTTGCTCATGGGAGTGATCGGGCTCGCCGGCGTCATCCTGATCGACCTGGCGACCTTCGCCGTCGGTCTCCTGACCCTGCTCCCGGTTCGCGTCCCGAACCCCGACCGCTCCGCGTCTCCCGAAGCCGGCGTGTCCGGGCGAGGGTTGCGCGAGGCGCTCTACGGGATGCGCTACATAGCCGCGCGGCGCGGATTGCTCGCGATGCTCGTCTACTTCGCGATCGTGAACTTCTTCGCGAACATGTCGTCGGTGCTGCTGCCTCCGCTCGTGCTCTCGTTCTCCGACGCCGCGGGGCTGGGAGTCGCGCAGACTGCAGGCGGCGCCGGGATGCTCGTGGGAAGCCTCGTCGTGAGCGTCTGGGGAGGCCCGAAGCGCCGCATGCGGGCAGTCTACGCCTCCATTCTGATGGCGGGGGCAGGGCTGATCGTCGTCTCGAGTCACGCGAGCCTGTCCGTCGTCGCGATCGGGCTCTTCCTGATGCTCCTGCTCATCCCGGTTGCCAACGGGGCGTTGACGGCGATCTGGCAGTCGAAGGTCGAGCCGGGCGTGCAGGGCCGCGTGTTCGCCGCGCGGAGCATGTTCGCGACCGCGACGATGCCGCTCGCCTTCGGGCTCTCCGGTCCGCTCGCCGATCGTGTTTTCCAGCCGCTGATGGAGCACGCGCCGCCGGCCGCGCTGACGGCGCTGGTCGGCACCGGGCCCGGGCGCGGCTACGCGCTGCTGTTCCTGCTCGGCGGGGCGGTGCTCATCGTGGCCACCGCGGTCTTCGCCGCCTATCGCCCGCTGCGCCGCGTCGACGAGGAGCTGGCCGACTACGACGCGCCGGCGTGCGCTGCAGCGGCGGGCGAGCCGGACCCGGCGCTCAGCGACGCCGATTGAAGAGGTAGCGCACCTCGCCGTCCTTCGTCATGGGGATGATGAGGTCACGGTAGAGGTCGAGCACGAGCGAGGAGTCCACCTTGCGCCGGACGGTCTCGTTGATCGTCGCCTGGACGTAGTCGACCTTGTCCGCGACGCGCCGCAGGATGCGCTGCTCCACCTCCTCGCGCGTGATCCGCTCGACGACCGCTTCGCGATCGCCCGCCGACACGAGCGCGTCGAACGTCGCGGGATCGCTGCGGTACTTGCTCTCGGCGACGTAGAGCGCGCCGAAGTGGACCCGTCGTGCGATCGCCTGGATCGCGAGGACGTCGTGCTCTACGCTCGAGCCGTACTGGCCGTCGTCATCGGGTACTCCCGGCGCTCCCGCGCAGAGGCGCGGGAGAAAGGCGAGGTACGCCGCGGCGAGCGCCGGCGTGACGTTCACGAGATCCCAGTCGTCGATCGCGAGCGGCGATTCGGGCAGACGAACCGTCCTGCGCGAGCGGGGCAGGTCGCGGTGAAAGGGCCGCTCTTCGGGCACGTGGTAGCGGCCGAACTCGGCGTCCATCTCCTCCTGGTAGCGCAGGCGCATGTCGAAGAGGCTCTTCTCGCCGGCGCCGGAGAACCCGCTTTCGCCCTTCGCGTACGCCGTGGGGTTCGCGGCGAACTGGGCTCGGTCGATGAGTCTGTGAATGATCGTCTCCTCGAGCCCCTCGAGGTGCGCGGCGATCAGGCTGAGATCGAGCGTGACCATGCCTGAACTGTAGCGGCGAAGTGGTTGCTGGGCAAGTAATTCCGTGGTGGCAAGGCTCGACGGGCTGTCCTATACTGTAGGCGGATCGTATATGAGTGAAGCAGGTGGATATACAGAGCTGCCGCGAGGCGGGTACGTCGTGGACACTTCCGCCGGTGCCATCCAGTTCGGGGCGCCGCCGGAGACGATCAAGGACTCGCTGCTGACCGAGCGCGGCGTCCCGGAGATCTTCGTGCTGCCGCGCGAGATGTTCAACTGGAACAAGGGGATCAATGTCGCCGACATGGAGTTCCCCATCTACTACCACTTCTTCATCCGGGGACAGCGCCCGCTCATGTGCGGGACGCTGGATCAGGCCCGATTGCTCGCGACGGCGCTCCAGGAAGCGGTCTTCGGTCCCCGCGACTTCGATCTTCGCGACGACTCCTTCGATATTGGCGACGAGGTCTTCGTTCCCGACATCCGCGGCGAGCTCTCGTTCTTCCGCGGCGAGCTGACGCTGAAGAGTCTCTTCCGGTTCCGGCCGTTCCACGACGGTGTTCTCACCCTCGGCGACGTGCGGGTGAGCGTGAACGAGCACGACGACTACGAGGTCTTTGACGGAGATCGCCGCGTTGCCCTCGTGCCCGGTCGGGTCGATTACACCGCGCGCTTCGACGTCGGGCAGGCGCTCCCGGAGCCTTTTAAGCCACCCCGCTTCGGCGTTACCTGCCTGGGGCCGAGTCACGGTTTCGACGCGCGGGACAATACCTCAGGGTTCATCATCTGGCTCAACCACAACGGCATCATGATCGACCCGCCGGTGAACTCCACCGAGTGGCTGCTCAAGTCGAACGTGAACCCCAAATTCATCGACAGCATCATTCTCACGCACTGCCACGCCGACCACGACGCGGGAACGTTCCAGAAGATCCTCGAAGAGGGGCGCGTGACGATCTACACGACGAAGACGGTCATGGGGAGCTTCCTGCGCAAGTACTCGGCATTCTCCGGCGAATCGCCCGATTACCTCCGCCGGCTCTTCTCGTTCCAGCCCGTCTACATCGGCCGCCCGGTCACCATTCACGGCGGCGAGTTCGACATCTTCTACGCGCTGCACTCGATACCGACCATGGGCTTCAGGCTCAGCTTCCAGGGGCGCAGCTTCGTGTACTCCTCGGACCATCAGGGCGACCCGGAGGTGCAGAAGAAGATGCTCGAAGAGGGTGCGATGGACCGCCCGCGATTCGAGCAGCTGCAGAACTTCCCGTGGGAGAGCGACGTCATCTATCACGAGTCGGGCATCGCACCGCTGCACACGCCGCTCCGGTTCCTCGCCTCGCTGCCGGAGGACGTGCAGTCGCGCACCGTCGTCTACCACATCGCGCAGAAGGACTTCGACAAGATCGGGGATACCGCGCTGCAGCGCGCGACCTTTGGAATCGAGAACACGCTCTACTTCGAGACCGAGCCTTCGGTCTTCGAGGACGCCTACCGCGCGCTCGACATTCTCAAACGGCTCGACTTCTTCGAGTCCCTTCCGGTGAAGAAGGTGCAGGAGTTCCTGAGCATCATCGAGCGGCGCCATTTTGCGCGCGGGGAGAAGGTGATCGAGCAGGGGACGAAGGGAGATTTCTTCTACATCATCGAGAGCGGCAACGCGAGCGTGATGAAGGAGAACCTCGTGCGGGGCATGCAGCTCGGGGCGTTCGAGTACTTCGGCGAGGTCGCGCTTCTGACCGGGAGCACTCGAACCGCCGACATCGTCGCGGACACCGAGCTGGAGACGATCGTCATACCGCGCGACAAGTTCGTCAACTTCGTCTCCGGCACCGAGTTCGAGCGCGTGTTGCAGCGCGTCATCGATCGGCGCGACAACCGGACCTGGAATCTGCTCGTGGAGAGCGAATCGTTCGCGCGGCTGTCCGACTACCAGCGGATGTGGCTGGAGAGCTACCTCGAGCCGCGGGAGTTCCCGCAGCCGGGTACGATCCTCACCGAAGGCACGAGTCTCCCCGGGCTCTTCATCGTCACCGACGGCGTCGTCGAGGCACGAGACGGGACGGGACGGGTCCGTACGATCAAACGCGGGCAGACGATCGGCATGCTGCACCGGATCATGCGCAACGAACCGGCGGTCTATACGTACACCAACGACGGCCCGGTCCAGACGCTGTTCATGGCGAGAGAGGACGCGCTGGATCTGATCGATCGGAATCCCGGGCTCGCGATGCGGATCGGC
This sequence comes from uncultured Spirochaetaceae bacterium, assembly GCA_964537725.1. GTDB lineage: Bacteria > Spirochaetota > Spirochaetia > DSM-27196 > SLST01 > SLST01. Next base: position 18,367 of record CAZICD010000062.1, read on the forward strand.
GATCCGCGCGAGTAGCCGTCCGTAACGCGGTCGGTGCGCCTACAGCGGGCGCTGCTGGAATTCGGGGATGTCGATGTACTCGACCGCCTCCGAGGCGTACTCGTAGAGAGCCCGGATTCCGTCCTCCACCGTGCTGCCGCGCAGGAGCTCCTCCTGGTCGAGCTCGGAGTAGTTCAGTTCCTCCTGCGGGTTCTGACAGAGCAGACCGTCACCATCGATGTCGGCGATCAGCTGCTTCGCGAATCGGCGCAGCTTGCGGAAGAACCAGTCCACCTCGATGAGCACCGCGTGGCGCATCTCGACCTTCCGCTTGAGGATGTCCGCCTCGTACTGCTTCGCGTAGCTGCCCTCGGCGATCCGATCGGCCTCGGTCCGGTAGTTCTTGAGACTCCGCGACACCTGGTAGAAGAGGTCGTAGAACGAATCGCGCTCCACCGAATACTTCACGTCCAGCCGCATCTTCCGGCTCGTGAACATCCCCAGGAACTCCCTCTCAAGGTAGTGCAGATAGAGAATCGATGCCCTGATGTCGCGTTCGAGGTACTGACTCTTCTGCAGGAGGTCGGGGTTGCGCTGGTAGATGCGGTTCAGGAGCGGGAACTGTTCCTGCGGAGCCTCGTCCTGCGCGTCCTCCTCGTCGTCCGCTCCCTCATCGAACAACGATTCGAGCTGCATCTGCTCCTGCTCGAGCTTGCCGAGCTCCCCCGCGATCGAACTCTGCTGAAAGGGATTCCGCGTGTTCTTCAGCTTCCCCTGCAGCGTCTCGATGTTGCGGCGGATCTGCCGGCGACGAGAGCCACCATCTTCCCTGTAGTCTTCCATCCCACGTCAAGTATAGCAAATCCCGCACCGAGTTGGACACTGCCGTTGCTTACTCCGATTCCTCCAGGTGACGCGTGAGCACGTCGACGATGGTGCGGATCGTTTTCTCGGGCAGCGCCGCAATCTCGTCTTCCACCTGCGCGGCGAGATCCTGGAGCTCTGCGTTGCTCGCCTCCACGTCGCGGATGACGGTCGCGAGCCCGGCGAGCTCCTCGGTAACCTCGCGCTGGCTCGCCAGCTCCGACTCGAGCTCTTCGATTCTCGCGTCGTACTCCTGCCGAAGCGCGTCCTCGCTCGTCGCAAGCTTCGCCTCCACGTACCCGGGAGTCGCGATGAACCAGACCGGTTTGGTCGACTGGCACGCTGCGAGCGTCGCCAGCGCGAGAACCGCGATGATGATTCGTCCCTTCATGCACCCTCCGTCTGCAGTATACAACACCGTAACGGCCGCAGGGTGTTCCCGGGCGGCTACCGGTCGTGACGCGGGCCGACGACCCGTCCCCGTTCGATGTGGCGCGCGGTGTGCACGTCGATTCCGGCGAGCGAGGTGATCTTCGCTCCATCCGGGATCGTGCGTCCCGCGCGGATGTAGCTGTAGAGACCGATCAGGCAGTCGCTGCCGATCGAGACGCCGGGCGAGATGTAGCTGTGCGCTCCGATGAGCGTGCGCGAGCCGATCGTGATGGGTCGCAGGATCAGGTGATCGTGTTCGAAGAGGTGGCACGAGATGTCGGTCTGACCGCCCACGATGACGTTGTCGCCGATCGTGAGAAGGTAGGCGTCGTTGAGCTGGAAGGCGTTCAGCTTCACGTTACGCCCCATTCGGCAGCCGACGATCCGGAAATAGAGATTCGTCAGAAAGGAAACCGGGATGAGCGGCAGCACCGTACGCATGGAGATGGTGAAGATGCCGTTGTAGACGAGCCAGCGAAGCGTCGTCAGCGACACCGCCGGGTAGCGCCCCGGACGGACGCCGATCGACAGCAGACGGATCGCCGCGGCCTGAACGACCGCGCCGGCGAAGAGGTAGAGGTAGAGCGCGCCTGCGAGCGCCGCGGCGGCGAGCGCCGCCGCCCGGAGCACCACCGCAGGCGCCGCGGCTGTGCCTCCCGCGAGTGCGGGCGCGAGCGCCGGAGGCAGGAGCCGGATGAGCAGGTAGCACGCCGGCACGAGGCTTGCCGCCACGACCGCGGCGTAGACCGCGTAGACGGCCAGCGTCAGAACCACCTCCACCGGCTTGGATCCGGCGAGCAGCGCGAGGATCCGCGGCCGCCGGCTAGTATCTCCCATCGGAGCTCACGCGGTACGCCGCCTCGTTCCAGCGCATCTCCTTGCGGAATCCGCGCATGGTCGTGTCGGTGTCGATGAGCAGGAACTCGATCCCGAGCATGGCCGCGTACTCCTCGAGCATCTCGGTGGTCACGTTCGTGCTGAAGCCGGTGTGGTGCGCGCCGCCGGCGAGGATCCACGCGGCCGCGGCGCGCTTCAGCGACGGCCGCGCCTCCCACAGGACGCGCGCGACCGGGAGGTTCGGGAGGTCCTGCGGCGGCGTCACGACGTCGACCTCGTTCACGATCATGCGGAAGCGGTAGCCCAGGTCGACCAGCGTCGCGTTGAGCGCCGGCGCCGGCGAGGTGCCGAAGACCAGGCGCACGGGGTCCGCCTTCCCGCCTATGGACAGCGGGTGGATCTCCAGTTTGGGCTTCGCCGAAGCGATCGACGGGCAAACCTCGAGCATGTGCGCGCCGAGCACCAGCATCCCCGACGGGTCCATGTGGTAGGTGTAGTCCTCCATGAAGGAGGTCCCGCCGTCGAGCCCCTCGCCCATCACCTTCATGACCCGCACGAGCGCCGCGGTCTTCCAGTCGCCCTCGGCGCCGAAGCCGTAGCCGGCTTCCATCAGCCGCTGCACGGCGAGGCCCGGCAGCTGCGGCAGCCCGTGCAGGTCCTCGAACGTCGTCGTGAACGCGCGATACCCTCCGGCGTCGAGGAAGGCGCGCATGCCCAGCTCGATCCGCCCCTGCGCGACGAGCGAGTCGCGCATGTCGCCATTTTGGCGGAGCTCGGAGCTGAGCTCGTAGCGCTCCTCGTACTCGCCGACGAGGTTCTTCACATCGGCGTCGCTCACGGCGTTGACCGCTTGCACGAGATCGCCCACACCGTACCCGTCGACCGCGTATCCGAACCGCGCCTGCGCGGCGACTTTGTCGCCCTCGGTGACGGCGACGTTGCGCATGTTGTCGCCGAAGCGCGCGACCTTCAGCGCGCGCGTCTCGGTGAGCCCGATCGCCGCTCGCGTCCACGTGCCGAGTTGCGCGAGCACATCGGGATCGCTCCAGTGACCGACGACCACTTCGCGCTGGCGATTGAGTCGGCTCGCGATGAACCCGAACTCCCTTCCGCCGTGCGCGGACTGGTTGAGGTTCATGAAGTCCATGTCGATCGAGTCCCACGGGATGTCGCGGTTGTGTTGCGTGTGGAAGTGAACGAACGGCTTCTCGAGCTCGAGCAGCCCTCCGATCCACATCTTGGCCGGCGAGAACGTGTGCATCCAGAGCACGAGCCCCATGCACGAGTCGTCGGCGTTCGCTCTCCGGCACACCTCGCGGATCGCGTCCGCCGTCGTGACGACCGGGCCGCTCGTGACTCGGGCCGGAATCTGCGGCGCCTGATCAAGCGCTTCGGCGATCTTCCGCGCGTCGCCGGCGACGGTCTGGAGCGTTTCCTCGCCGTAGAGATGCTGGCTGCCGGTGATGAACCACAGTTGTCCGCGTGTCGTGTCTGCCATCTGTCCTCCGAGAGAGCAGCCTACGACGGCGCCGATACCGCGTCAAGCGAGAAGCTCGGCCCACCGCGGCAAAGCTGCGTTGTTTGATCGGGATAGGCGTGGTACGCTTGCCTGTCGGTTCGCGACCGGCAGGGAGGATACCGATGGAACCGAACACGATACCGAAGCTGCTGCGCCGGATGGCGGAGAAGAGCCCGCAGATCCCCGCCCAGTACCTGAAGCAGGATGACGGAACCTATATCCCCCGCAGCTTCGAGCAACTGCGCGAGGAGGTCGACGCCTTCGCCGCCGGGCTCGCCTCGATCGGTGTCGGTCGCAAGGACCACGTGGGGCTCGTCTCGGAGAACCGACCCGAGTGGCTCGTGGCCGATCTGGGGATCCAGTGCCTTGGCGCGGCGGACGTCCCGCGCGGCAACGACAGCATGGCCGAAGAGCTCGCGTTCATCCTCGGATTCTCCGAGTGCGAGACCGTGGTCGTTGAGAATGCCGCGCAGTTGCGCAAGGTCGCCGGTGTCCGCGACGAGATCAGGACGCTCAAGCAGTTCGTCGTGCTCGAACGCTCGATCACCGAGGACGAGGCAAAGGCGCTCGCCTCCGAGGTCCGGCGGGTGAAGGTGTACCGCTACGACGACCTGGTGAGCGACGGGCAGGCCCGGCTCGCAAAGAACCCTGCGATGATCGACGAGGAGATCGAGCAGGGCGACAGCGAGGACCTCGCCACGATCATCTTCACGAGCGGCACGACCGGCGAGCCCAAGGGTGTCATGCTCACCCAGCACAACTTCATATTCGAGATCGGCTGCATTCCCGAACGCATCGACGTGACCCCCGGTGACATCTGGCTCTGCGTTCTGCCGGTCTGGCACAGCTTCGAGCGCATCATTCAGTACGTAGCGCTCGGAAGCGCGTCGGCGCTCGCCTACTCCAAACCGATCGGCGCGATCATGCTCCAGGACCTCGCGGTCGTGCGGCCGCAGTGGATGGCCTCGGTCCCCCGCATCTGGGAAGCGGTGCGCGCCGGCATCTACCGCAACGTCAAGCAGCAGGGCGGCGTCAAGCTCGCGTTGTTCAGCTTCTTCGTCGCCGTCGGCGGGGCGCACATGCGGCTGTCCAACCTGCTGCGAGGCCTCGTGCCCGAGTTCCGCCGCCGCATCCGTGCGCTCGACGCTGCGGTGGCGTTCGTGCCGTGGCTGCTGCTCTGGCCGCTGCGGCTGCTGGGGAACGCGCTCGTCTTCGGCAAGATCAAGGCGAAGCTGGGGGGCCGATTCATCGCCGGCGTGTCGGGCGGAGGCGCGCTTCCGGGAGCCGTGGATACCTTCTTCGGCGCCGCGGGCATCCTCCTGCTCGAGGGCTACGGGCTGACCGAGACGTCACCCGTGCTCGCGGTACGCCACCAGGCGCACCCCGTCCCGGGCACGGTCGGCTCCATGCTGCAGGATACCGAGTGCAGGATCGTCGGCGAGGACGGCGCCGAGTTGCCGCCGGGAGAGAAGGGCGTGATCCACGTCCGCGGCCCGCAGATCATGCGCGGCTACTACAAGAGGCCCGACGCGACGCAGGCGGTGCTGAGCGACGACGGCTGGCTCGATACCGGCGACCTGGGCATGCTCACGCATCGCGGCGAGCTGGCGATCACCGGCCGTGCGAAGGACACGATCGTGCTGCTCGGCGGTGAGAACATAGAACCGCTTCCCATCGAACAGCGCATCACCGAGAGCGAGTTCATCGACACGGCGGTCGTCGTCGGCCAGGACCAGAAGTACCTGGGCGCGCTCATCGTGCCGAACCAGGAGGCGGTGGAACGGTACGCCGACGAGTACCACGTTCCCTACGTGACGTACCCCGAGCTTCTCGAGAACGAAGGCATTCTCGAGCTCATCGACGGTGAGATCAACGCGAGGGTCAGCGCGAAGAACGGCTTCAAGGGGTTTGAGCGAGTCTTCCGTTTCGCGCTGCTGGAGAAGCCGTTTGAGGTCGGGAAGGAGCTGTCGGCGAAGCAGGAGATCAAACGTCACGTGATCGCCGAGATGTACAGCCGTCAGATCGCGAAGCTGTTCGAGTAGGAGCGCGCGAGGCGCCGGCGGCCGCGAGGCATGGGCCTCGCGCGACCCGGCCGGCACGGCGGTCCGGCCGGTGCACGAGCGTCTACTGCCGTGAGAGCGGGTCAGTGGTCGTGCGACCCGTCGTGCACGTGCCCGTGCTCGACTTCCTCGTCGCTCGCCTCGCGAACGTCGTTGACGGTCACGTCGAAGTGCAGCGTCTGCCCGGCGAGCGGGTGATTCGCGTCGAGCTTGACCTCCTCGTCGCCGATGTCGACGAGCGTGACGACCTGCTGGTTGCCTTCCTTGTCCTGAGCGGCGAACTGCATACCCACCTCCAGGTCGCCGTCGGGCATGTTCGAGCGGGGAACCGTGAACATGAGCTGGTCGTGGCGGTCACCGTAGCCCTTTTCGGGTTCGACCGTCGTGGTCACCGTGTCGCCGACGTCCTTGCCCTCGAGCGCATCCTCGAGACCCTCGACGATATTCTGGTGGCCGTGGATGTACGCGAGATCGCCGTGATTCTCAGAGGAATCGAGGACGTTTCCCTCGTCATCCTTGAGCGTGTACGCGATCGTCACGACCCGGTCCTGTGCAACTTCCATGAGAACTCCTTGATGTCAACCTACTAGCTCGATGCGCGGCGAGCAAGGCGCGCCGGGTGTCCGTGCGGCCCTCGCGCGTCGCGCCCGTTCTGAGTATCGTCCCCATGTATGCAGGTTCCATGCCAAATGTGCGGCTGGGAAAGATCGACCCGTTTGACTCGGTACCTGTTTCCCGGCAGTATCCGGTCATGGACGCGCGACTCCTTCAGATCAACACGTCGCCCGGTGGTGTACCGAAGCTTCCGATCTTCTCCGCCCGCGTGACGAAGACCGGAATCGAGGGGGACGGACACACCTACTCGGGTCACGGAGGTCCGGAGAAGGCGCTCTGTCTCTACAGTCTCGAACGGATCATCGAGCTCCAGCACGAGGGGCACCCCATCTTTCCCGGCTCGACCGGCGAGAACCTCACGATCGCCGGGCTCGACTGGTCGCGCGTCGCGCCCGGTGATCGATTCGCGATCGGGGACGAGGTCGTGATGCAGATCGCGAGCTACACCGAGCCGTGCGGGAAGATCGCCGGGTCGTTCCGCGACGGGCGGATCGAACGCATGGCCCAGGGGAATCATCCGGGTTGGGCGCGGCTGTACGCGCGGGTGCTCGCCGAAGGCACAATAGTGCCCGGAGATGCGGTCCGGCCGCTGCCGGCGTGAGCCCATCGGCCCGTCGCCGGACGGCGCGGTCCGAACGCCACATAGAGGAAATTGCTTTCCTGAATCCCGATGAAAGTCTATAATTCCGCTCATGAAGGAAATGGCGCGCCATACTGCCGGGCGGATCTATCTGATCGCGCTCCTGGTCTCGATCGTCGTGTTCATCGCCCTGCTGTTCATGGGAGTCACCGATGCTCCCGAGGACGGTGAACCGGTCACGGCATTCGGATGGATGACGATGCCCCTCATTGTGGGGGTTCTGTTCGTCATCTTCTGGTTGATCGCGTATCTCATCTATTTCTTCTTCTTCTGGCCGTACCGGTAGGGGGTCCTCATGGTATCGACAATCGTCTTCCTGACGCTCTTCGGAGCCGTGATCGTGCTGATGGCCGCATACGGATACCGGATCTCAGCAAAGACGGCGGAGGATTACATGCTCGGCGGACGCACGATCGGCGTCGTCGTCATGTTCTTCTTCGTCCTCTTCGCGATCTCCTCCGCGTGGACGTTCTACGGCTTCCCGGGGCTCCTCTACACGCAGGGACCCGGCTACGTGATGTTCATCTGGGGGAGCGTCGCCGGCTTCGCGGGCCTCTACATGTTCCTGGGGCCGCGGCTCTGGGCGCTCGCGAAGATCAACCGCTTCCTCTCGCCGGTGGAGGTGCTGGGCGAGCGCTACGAGAGCAAGGCGCTGCGGCTGATCCTGAGCCTCAGCATCCTCGCCTTCGTCGTGCCGTACGTGGGCATCCAGCCGCTCGGCGTGGGTGCCGGCTTCGAAGCGTTGACCGGCCTGCCCGCGATCTGGGGCGCCGCCTACACGGCGGTCATCCTGATCGTGCTCGTCCTGCTCGGCGGCATGCGGATCGTCGCGTGGGTCAATATCTTCCTCGGTGTCGTCTACATCACCGCGCTGCTCGGCAGCCTCATCTGGGTCGTCGCCCGGCTCTTCCCCGACGGGGGCCTGATCGAGGCGGTCTCGATCATCGCCGAGCGCAGGCCTTCCATGCTCTCCTCGCCCGGCCCCACCGGCGAGTACACCTCCATCGTGCTGGCCGGAACGTTCATCGTGGGCCTGCTCGCGTTCAGCTGGCCGCACGTCGCGATCGGCTGCATGACCGCACGCGACAAGTCGCTGTTCAAGTGGTTCCCGCT
>CAZICD010000063.1:0-26327 GCA_964537725.1 uncultured Spirochaetaceae bacterium
AACGTCTGGCGGCTCGGCGCGGCTCGAGGTACCATGCTGAGGTGGACGCGTACGACTATCTTGAGCAATGCCTCGATCAGCTCTCGCCCTTCCCCGCCAGGCTCCGGGAGCAGCTTCGCAACCGGTTCATCGTGGAGACGATGAGCCGGGGATCCAGGTTCCTCCGTGCGGGTGAAACAGAACGACGAATGGGATTCGTCGTCTCGGGCCTTTTTCGGTTCTTCTACCTCGACGCAGACGCGAAGGAGCGATTCGTGGCGGAGGACTGCGAGCTCAACACCCGTCTCAGACTCAAGGACATCGCCTCGTATCTGGGCATGACCGATGTGACGCCGAGTCGGCTTTCATGGAAGAGGAGATCTTCGGTCCCGTCCTCCCGGTCCTCGCGTATGGGACCTTCGAGGAGCTCGAAGCGATCGTCGGACGAAATCGGCACCACTTGAGAGTTATGTCTTCACGCGCGTTGCGGTGGGATCGAGCGGAACCGGGTCGTACCACGGGCGGTTCGGCTTTGAGACGTCAGTAACCGGAAGGGCGTCGTGCGCGTCCGGCAGGGGGGGCACTGGCTCGCTGCGGTTCCCGCCGTACCGACCGCTGCCACCGCTGATGCGCAGGTGGTTGTTCGGCGTATAGGCGGACACGGTGGAGTGCCTCGCACGTACGGACACACGAGAACTGAGAAAACCACCGACATCGGGCAGCCGGTTGCTATCCGCACCATGCCGGTGTAGGGTCGAGGACTATGCCAGCCGCCATACGCAGACAGCAGATCGTGGAGGGGCTTCAGACGCTCGGGCTCGAGGGGCGGCCGGTCTGTGTACATTCCTCGCTCAGCTCGTTCACGCGCGTCGATGGCGGTGCGGATGCCGTGGTCGACGCGGTGCTCGCGGTCTGCGGCACGATCCTTGTCCCGTCGTTTTCCTGGTCGTTCGCCGTAGAGCCGCCGACAGACGAGCGCTACCCGAATAACGGATGCGACTACGATGCGTACACCGAGCCCACGTCCGGCGTCGGCCGAATCTACACTCCCGACGAAACGACGATCGATGCGAAGATGGGAGCGATCCCCCGGGCAGTCGTGATGCGACCGGATCGGTGTCGCGGGTTTCACGCGGTCTGCTCCTTCAGCGCGATCGGACCACTCGCGGACGACCTCGTCTCCTGCCAGAATCCGGACGACGTGTTCGCGCCGCTCTCAGCGCTGATCGCGCACGGTGGTCACGTTGTCATGATGGGAGTGGACCTGAACAAGCTCACCCTCCTTCACCTCGCCGAGCAGGAAGCGGGTCGCGAACCGTTCAGGCGATGGGCCCTGGACAGCACCGGCGAACCGCGGTCTCACGCGGCGGGCGGATGTTCGGCCGGGTTCGGCAAGCTCATGCCCGTGCTCGACCCCATCCGGCGGACGACCACGGTCGGCACGAGCGCCTGGAGCTCGGTTCCCGCCGGTGAGGCGGTTGTGCCGGCAGCCGCCGCGATCCGCAGGAATCCGGAGATCACCCACTGCGGCGACGCGGCGTGCATGCGGTGCAACGACGCTGTGCACGGCGGGCCTCGTATCTTCGACCGTGGCTGAGACACCATGAAGATCTGGGTGGATGCCGACGCGTGTCCCGCGCCGATCAAGGAGATCCTCTTCCGGGCTGCACAGCGCACCGGCATTGCGCTGACCCTGGTCGCGAATCAGCCGATCAGGCACCCGGACCTGCCCGGTATCGATCGGCTCGTGGTTGAGGCCGGTCCCGATGAGGCAGACGACGAGATCGTCATGCGGCTCGCTCCTGGCGATCTCGTCATCACCGCGGACATACCGCTCGCCGCCGCGGTGATCGAGAAAGGTGGACACGCCCTCAATCCGCGCGGCGAGGTGTACTCCGCAGATACAATCAGATCAAAGGTGGCGATGCGCGACCTCATGGAAACGCTCCGCGACAGCGGGGTCGTGGCCGGTGGTCCCTCCAGCTTCAGCCAGGCCGACCGCAGGGAGTTCGCGAACCGGTTGGACTCCTTCCTCGCGAAGCAGTAGCGAGAGCATCCCAATGTTCGAAGTGCCTGCTGATGTCGCCGCGATGTCCGGAGGCCGCGCGGCCGATCGTAGACCGATCCCGCACTGTCCAGGCCTACTCCCACCGAAAGAGCACACTCGACAGCACGAGAAAGACCACCGTGAACCCGAGCAGCACGGCGAAGCTGGGCGCAATCTCTGCGAGCCCTGCTCCTTCGAGCATGATCATCCGTGCGCTGTCCACGAAGTGTGTCAGCGGAAAGGCCCGGGAGACTGTACGGAGGATCGGCGGTGCTGTCTCGAGCGAGAAAAACACTCCGGAGACGAGGACCATTGGGAGAACAACGACGTTCATCAACCCGCTCGCGAGTTCCTCGCTCTTGATGCGAGTGGCAAACACGAGTCCCAGGCTGATCATGCAGAACACCGAAACTATAGTCACGAGAAGGAGCAGGAGATAGGACCCGAGCATCATGAAGTCGAGTGCGAGATTCGTTCCAACGAAAACCAGAACCGACGTCGCGATCACGATGATAAAACGTGAAGCGACCTGTGCGCTCACGAACTCGAGCGGAGTGACCGGCGTCGCTTTCAGGCGCTTGAGAACGCCGTTCTTCCGGTAGCGCACCAGGACGAATCCCACGCCGAACACACCCGAGAACATCATGTTCATGCCAATGAGCCCGGGAACGACCCAGTCGACGTATCGAACCGCCCGGCCGGTTACGGTTTCCTGGCGGAACTGGTCTGGCTGCATAGCAGTGAGGAGCGTCTGCGCCAGCGCGCCGTTCGAGCTGGACTCGTTCACGTAGTAGGTGTCCTGCGTCTGGTCGATCAGGAGATCGATCTGGTGAAAACGAACCTTCTCCCTCGCCTCGCCGAGGTCGTCGTAGGGTACGGTCTCGATCGACGCGAGCGCGAGGAAATCGAGCTGCGCTGGCGCCTCGCCTATCACCCCAACGGTCAGAAGCGATTCGCCGCCGCTCCCGAACGCGAACGAAAACCCGAATATGAGCAGCACCGGGAAGGCAACGTTCCAGATCAGGGTGCCGCGGTCGCGCACGAACTCCATCGTCCGTGCACGAAAGACTGCCATAAACTTGCTCACACATTGCTCCTTGGCGAATCGCGGAGAGAGATCACTCCCGCAGCGAGGTACCCGTCAGCTTCAGGAAGAGGTCGTCCAGGTCTGCGGTATGGATTGCCAGTCCCTCGAGCGAGACACCGCGTTCCATCAACGACTTGAGCTCGTTCTCAACATTGCTGGTCTCGATCTCGAAGTATCCGTCGTTCACGACCGCGCCATCCGGCACGGCATCGGGGTCTGCGGCGGGGAGACGAATCATCGCGCCCTCGAAGTGCGAGGCGAGCAATCCCTTTGGCGAGTCTTGAGCCACCACGTGACCCTGATCCATGATGGCTATCTCCTCGCAAAGGACTTCGGCCTCGTCCATGTAGTGTGTCGTGAGGATGATCGTCTTGTTTTCGGTCTTGATCTTCTCGATCAGGTCCCAGAAGTTTCGTCGCGCCTGAGGGTCGAGCCCTGTGGTTGGCTCGTCCAGAAACACGAGGTCAGGATCGTTGACGAGCGCGATGCCCAGGAGCATTCGCTGCCGCTGGCCTCCGGAGAGCTTCCTGTTGTCCCGGTCGAGGAAGTCGCCGAGCGCGCAGATATCGATGATCTCGTCCATCGAGCGGTGGCTCGAATAGAGGGCGGCGAACATGTCGAGCGTCTCACGGACCGTGATGAAGTCCTGGAGCGCGGTTGTCTGGAACTGGATGCCAACCCGCTCTTTGAAGTGGGGCCCAATCGGGGAGCCACGGTAGCGGACCTCACCGGCGTCAGCGTTGAGAATCCCTTCCATTATCTCGATGGTGGTCGTCTTCCCTGCACCATTCGGGCCGAGCAGCCCGAAACAGGTCCCTTCCTGAACCGCGAAGTCCACACCGTCCACGGCATGCACGGACCCGTACGATTTGTGGAGGTTCCGTACCTCGACTACTGGCTCTGCCATGCAGGGAATATCGCGAATCCGACGACTATCGCATACCTGCGGGCAGAACACCGTGAGGAGGGGCCGACGAACGCCACCCCGGGGAGGTGCCAGAGGCTGAACATAACCGCGACCAGGATCGCAACCGGCCACGCCGATTCAAATCGCCGCTCGCGGCCAAGCGCAACTCCATCAGCGCAACGAGGAGAACCACGTGCGCAACGGCAACCACGGCGGCACCTTTGCCCTGCCCTCGCGCTCCCAGCCCGATCCGCCGGTAAAGCGGTGCAGTACGAACCAGATCAAGACCTGTTTGATGACCACGATGCGGAGACGATGAAGAGCGCTCGTACTGCGCGGTCTCGCTCTGATCCGACTGTTTCGCTCCGCTGCATAGACTGGCTCCTGCTTCTCAGGTTGACGCGCAGAGCGCACCCAGCGACCGCCGACCTCGAAACCACCGACAACCCGCCACCACCGCAGTCCCCAGGAACGCAACGACGTACCATCCATGATGCACCAGCAGGAGGAGCATTGTTCCGCGTACCGACGCGTCTGTGCTCAGGTCCATCATTCGGCAAACGCGTACGCAATCTCGTCGATGTGACCGCGCCAGTACGGCCAGCGACCTTCTGGAAGGAGCCAGGCGACCTCCCCGTCGATGGGTATGAGCATCCCGTCCCGTTTTTCGTAGTTCCAGAACCGGCCCTCCCAGGGTGTCCTGATCTGTACCCCGTGGACATCACGATACCGACCATCGGAAGAGACCGATTCGATCAGGCCGTCTTCGCCAAAGCGCACGTTCAACGAAACCGAGGTGTCTCCGTCCACCAGCGTCAGTCGCGCGGCGTCATCGTCAATCGAGTCCCAAGATACGTCAGGCCCGGGCAGGAGCGCCGTTGGATACCACGGCGCTTCGGCGAGAAACCGGAGCAACTCTCCCTGCGCCAGTTCCGGTGAATCCGGAGACTCCATCACCGTGATCAGGCCGAAGAGCCGCGCGGTGAGCACGGCACGTCCGTTCACGTAGGCATCGTGAACCCGCGCCGGCATGCCGGGCGCCATCCTGATCTGAGCATTCCACAGGAACCCGGGTCGAGCCACAACGACGTCCTGCGTTGACGAGAACGGCCGCCACTGCGGTTCATCCGTTCCCATGTTGAACGTTCCGCTGTGGGAAATCCTCACGGACTCGACACCCGTCTGCTCCGCGCTGAGTACCTGCGAGAGGTAGTTCTGCACCGGAACGGGAAGCCTCTCGATCTGCCGCAGCTGGAACTCACCCGGTCCGGCTTCGTGAAGAGATGCCGTAAGCTCCGTCAGGAGTCTCTCGCTCCTCGCGTGCCAGACCCAACGACCGACGAGAGCCATGGATACGAGCGCCACAACCAGCCCCACCACTGCACCAACTGCGATCTTCCACACCATCTCATTCCCCCTTGATGACTGACAGCTGCTCGGAGATCCCGGAGCCGCGCCTTCGTCCCGGAGTGACCACCAACGCTGCGACTACGGCCACCGCGCACAGGCCAGTTCCGGCCGCGAGAAGCATGCATCCCATGCCCCGGCCGGGCCCGGTTCCGACGATCCGAGCAAGAAACGGAGATACGGGTCCGCCTGCTGTGAACACGGGCTCGAACACCCGATCGGCAACCAGTCCCGCCGCGCCGTACGCTATCACGTACCCAACCTGAGCTAAAACCCGATGAGTGCCCACGCGCGTCCCTGCATCTCATTTGACACACGCGAGCGAATCATACCCTCGGCACTGGTATTGATGAACGGAATCGCCGCGTAGGGCAGGAAGAACGCAGCCGCAACAACGATCAAGTTCGTCGACGTGCCCACGACCGCGAGCCCCGCACCGGCCACGGCGAGACCGACAACGAGCGTGGTCTCGTGCTTCCTGGTCATCGTGACCAACCCGAGCAGGAGACTCGTCAGCACCATCCCGGTTGCGCTGATCGACTGGATGCCGCCAAGCGTTTCCGCGTTCGTGACAGTGAGCATCATCGGCCCGAACAGCGTTTGCAGAACGCCGACGCACAGAGTAACCAGCGAGACAATCCACACTATTCGCCGCACCGGGCGGTCGTCAACAACGGCTCGCCATCCCTCCCGCAGATCCTGCGCGATTGAACGCCTTTCCGCCCGTCGCAGACTCCGTGCCCCAGACTTCTTGACGAAGAGCACGGCAATGATCGCCACCACGAAGGTTGCAGCATCGATCACCAGCACCGTGCCGATGGTAGTGACGCTCATGAGGAAGCCGGCGACGGCCGGAGAAACAAGATGCTGCGCGGAAGATGCGAACTGAACCAGCCCGGCGGCGGTTGCGTACTGCTCTCTGGTCAGCAGGTCGCTCACCGAAGCTCTGTACGCTGGATTCTGCAGGGCAGAGCATCCTGAGGTCGCCGCGACACAAAGATAGGTGATCCACGATGGAGGAGCAGAACGCGCACCCCAAGCCCCGCACCAGCGTCACCAAGGACGATCTTCCACCGCCGATCGAACCGGTCGGCGAGCACTCCACCAAGAGGCTTGAGCAGGATCGAAGGGACGAACAAGGAGAGCATGACCAGGCTGAAGCTCGCAGCCGACCGTGTGGTGCGGAAGACGTACACTCCAAGGGCAAAGGCGGTCATCCCGCTTCCGAGGCTGGAAAAGAGTTGTCCCGCCCACAGTATGAGAAATCGACGATACGCCGCGGACGTCTTCATTCGTTCCCCCTTCTCGTTGGACATCCTCAAAGGTGACGCAGTTCTGAGAAGATCCGTATCTGACGAACGTCGTGTTCTGCCGCGGAACGGCCACGTGCTTCGTCGTAGGAGAGCAGTTTCAGACGCCGATGCGGCGCTACTCCCTGAGCAGGTTCCCGAGTTCGACCCTGTTGCCCGCACCGACCTTCCGGTAGAGGTTGTAGACGTGCGTTCGGACGGTCCCTGCCGAGATGCACAGCTCCGCCGCGATCTCCTTGTCAGTGAGACCACGGGCGATCAAAACGGCTATCTCCACCTCACGCCCAGACAGCCCGAGCGCTCGTCCGCGTTCCTCCGGTGACGACTCAACGCCGACCGGGATCGCACCCGCTGCTCCAAACAGCCGAAGCGCGACGCTCATAGAAACAACGTTCCAGGCGAGATAGAAGGGATGAGAGCTGCGGAGACTCGGGAGGCGCCACGGATCCATGCAGGACCATACCAAAGGCGGCCATGGCAGTAGCAGACAGTATGTGCCGGCCAAGGTTCCACGCTCCGGATGCAGAAACACTTGGTACCGCAGTCGTCACCGCGACGTTCGCGAGGCTCTTCAGCGCAACGAGGCCTGCAGGGATTTCGGCAGAACCCGGCAGGAAATTTCCGCGCTCGCCGCGGGGCACCACCCATGAAGCCGGCGGCGAAGAAGATCACGTAGAACACCATGAGGAACGGCCACATCATGAAACTCCCGCGCCAGTGATGGCCGAAGTGTGCCCGATTCACCCACGGTCGTCTCATTTGCGTCGGGGTGGGGAGTCCATGCGGCCCCGGATACCCGACCGGGTTCTCGGCGAAGATGTGCTCGCCGACAGCCAGTGGGATGGAGCTTGAGTCCGGGACTGCCATGGTGTGACCATACGCGCATCCCATAAGCAGCATTTGATCATTAGCTCGAATAGATGTGATTGCTTGTCAGCTCAGGCAGGGCTCAGTAGACTGGCGACATGACTGCTCGCCGCACGCCGCCGCGTGAGATTCCGCCCTCCCAGATCCGCTACGAGTCCGGAAACGCCATAGAAGAGATATTCAACAGCCTCACCCACGCCATGGGCGCCGGACTCTCGATCGCCGGACTAGTGGTGCTGCTGGTGATCACCGGGAGCAATCCGTCACCGTGGAAGTACGCTGGATTCGCCGTCTATGGAGCGACTCAGATTATGCTCTACCTCTCGAGCGCGCTCATGCACAGCTTCGCCTCGCTTCCGCGGATCAGAGCGGTGCTTCGGGTCATTGATCAGGCGTTCGTCTTCGTCCTGATCGCCGGGACCTATACCCCGGTCACCCTAATTGCGATGCGTGGAAACCATGGCTGGCTCGTGTTCGGACTCATATGGGGCCTTGCAGCCGCCGGCGTGACCATCAAGAGCGTCTTTCGCAAGATCCCATCGCTGCTCTCCGACGTACTCTATCTCCCTATGGGCTGGCTGATCGTCTTCGCCTTCCGTCCATTGAGCGAGTCGACGAGTCCTGAGTTCGTCAGATGGCTGCTGGTCGGGGGGATCTGCTATACAGCGGGTGTTGTGTTCTACGCCTGGCGTCGGCTGCCGTTCAACCACGTGATCTGGCACCTGTTCGTTCTTGGCGGAAGCGTCAGCTTCTTCTTCGCGTACGCGCTTCATCTGGCGTGATGAGTGGCAGGAAGACCGATCGCGTCGCGGCGGACCACGCCACCTCGACGCTGCTGCAGGCGTTTTGAATAGCCATGATCCGGCGCCGGGCAATCGACACAGGAGCGAGGTCCACGCGAAGGGCTTTACGGATGGGCTTCGGTGCGATCCCGGACAGCCATGCACGATCAGTCGCTTTCACGTGGACGGGACTCTGGTGTAGGATCACGCTTGCAGGAGAGTTCTGTGAAACTGCTCGCTTTGTTCACCCGCAAGGGAAGGCTCCGATTCGCGCGGTATCGAGACATACTCTTCACGTTGCTGGCACATGGATTCGGAGAGATCGTCTACCAGACCGGGTTGGGGCGGGCGCTGCGCCTCGTTCGCAGGCTATCGCGTCGAGCCCGTGCGGGTCAGAAGCAGCGTTCCGGCGAACTCACGACCTGGGAACGAATCCGGATGGCGACCGAGGATCTGGGCCCCACCTTCATCAAGCTCGGGCAGATACTCAGCAATCGCCCGGACCTGATCCCGCGCGGCCTGCAGGTGGAGCTCGAAAAGCTGCAGGAGCAGGTACCTGCATTCTCGGCACGGGAAGCGACCTCGCTCATTGAAGAAGAGCTCAAACAGCCTGTGCAGGAGGTTTTCAGGGAATTCGAGCGTGAACCCGTGGCGGCCGCTTCTATCGCACAACTGCATCGCGCGGTGCTGCCCACAGGCGAGCGTGTGGCGGTGAAATTGCAGCGACCGGGGCTCCTCGACCTGGTGAACGTCGACGTGGACATACTCCGGGAGTTGGCAGGTCTGGTTGAGCGGTACATTCCGGCAAGTCACTCCATTGGACCTGAGGACCTGGTGGACGAGTTTGAGCGGGCCATCCACCAGGAACTGGATTTCCGACGTGAGGCGGCATCGATCGAGCGTTTCCGCTCACAGTTCGCCGACGACGACCGAATCATGGTGCCAAAGGTGTACCGGGAGTACAGCTCGCAGAAGGTGCTGACGATGGAGTTCGTCGACGGCAGGCCACTGGCGGACCTCTTGTGCGAGGACCCGCGTGATGCGGAAGAGGGAGAGCGCGTAGCAGAGCTCGGTGCGGATCTGACGCTCAAACAGATTTTCCAGCACGGGTTTTTCCATGCAGATCCGCACCCGGGAAACATCCTCGTACTGCGCGACGGCAGGCTGTGTTATCTGGATTTCGGGCTCACAGGTAGCCTGATTCGCCGGGACCTCGAGGTCATCAGCGATATGCTGATCAGCATCATCGGGCGAGACGAACAGAAGGCGTCACGGGCGGTGGTGAGGCTCGCCGGGAGTCGGGATTTCGAGACCGCGAGAAGCATAGAGCGTGAAATTGCCGAGCTCATCGGGCGGTTCCGGGACGCGGAGGCGGGTGACTTCTCCTTCACAACGCTTCTCTCCGAGATCGTGGAGATCCTGGTGGACAAGGAGCTGCGTCTTCCGCCCGATCTCTTCCTGCTCGTGAAGTCCCTGATCACGATAGAGGGAGTGGCCACCGCGCTGTACCCGCAGCTGAACTTCTCAGCGCACCTGGAACCTTTTGCCAGGAACCTGCTGAAGGACCAGTACGACCCCCAGCGGGTAGCATCGCGTGTTGCGACCATGTCCGGCGACTACGCGACGCTGCTCGAAGGACTACCCGGCGACTACTACAAGGTCGTGGACAGGCTCGCATCCGGAAAGGTAAGGCTCAGCCTTCAGGATGAGAGCATTCAGCCAATACGCCGAACAATCCTCCAGGCCACCTCTGCGCTCGTCTTTGCGGTGGTTCTCGCAGCGCTCATCGTGGGATCGGCGCTGATCGTGCACTCGCAGGTTCCGCCGCTCTGGAATGAGATCCCCATTATCGGGATCTTCGGATTCGTAGTCGCAGGTCTCGTGGGTTTCTGGTTGTTGGTCAAGATCATTCGGAACGACTTCATGTGATCCAGCCGCCGTCGGCACCTATCCGTTGCCGACGAGCGTCGACAGGAGATCGTCCAGCGACACGGTGGCGATGGTCGTGACACGATCGCTGGTCGCGTAGGGAAGGATGAGACTCCGCCCATGCAGCAACGACCCGCAGCTGTAGACGACGTTCGGAACGTAGCCGTCGCGATCGGCCTCCCCCGGCGAGATGAGCGGCTGCTCGAGCCGCCCGATCACTCGTGACGGATCATCAAGATCGAGCAGAACTGCACCCAGGCTGTACGTGCGCATGGGCCCGACTCCGTGCGTAATCACGAGCCAACCGGCTTCGGTCTCGATCGGCGATCCGCAGTTGCCGATCTTCACCGACTCCCAGGTCGCGGTGGGGCGCACAACGACGCGTGCATCGCTCCAGCTATGCGGGTCGTCCGAGAACATGATGAGGATGTTCTCGTTGTCCTGGCGGGAGAGCATGGCGAACCGGCCGGAAACGCGCCTCGGGAACAGCGCCATTCCCTTGTTGTGAACGGCGGTTCCGCCGAGGGTGAGGATCCGAAAATGCAGGAAGTCCCGTGTTTCGATGAGCTGTGGCGAGATCGCGTGCCCGTTGTAAGCGGTGTAGGTCGCGTAGTAGAGCACCGAGCCGTCGAGATCGACGAACCGAACAAAGCGAGCGTCCTCGATGCCGTTGCTCTCGTTAGCCGAGACAGGAAAGATTGCCCGTTCATCCACCCCGCTCGCAGGCGGGAAGTCGATCGCGTAGACAACTTTCTTCCTCTTGTACCGCGCGCTCGGCGCGATCTGCGCCGCGGCCACGAATCCAGAGACCGGATCGAGTGTGATTTCACCTTCGCCGTCGATCGTGCCCGCACGAAACTCGATCGACGAGATGTGTCCCTCGCCCACGCTGCGCAGGCTCATGATAAAGCGTAGCCCCCCATCGGGGGCATCCGACTGATCGGGATGCGCTACGATTGACGGGTTGAAGAGCGCGGCCGACTCGAGCGAATACTCGCCGCTGAAGACCGCGCCGATCAGGAGTCGCTGCGAACGGGAGAGAGGCACCTCGGTCTGAACGTGCGGAACCGCCCGATCGTAATTGGCCAGCAACGTGGATTCGAGGTCGCGATGCCGCGACCCGAAATCACGCACCACGCGGTCGAGCAGTCGGTCCGCTTCGACTGCACTGAGCGCCTGCGCGCGAGTGACTATCGCGTTGAGATGAGCTGCATCTGAAGGAAAGAATGGCCGCAGGATCACTCGGTCGATCTGCGGGATGAGTTTGATTGGATGGTAGCGTATTGAGGGGGGCGTCATGCGGAAATCCCTTTTGCGATCTCGAGTTGGTGCTCGGACAGCTTGAGCTCGACTCGCGCAAGATGAAAGGCCAGCGTCGACTCCGCGCCCTGATTCTCGTTGATCCGGTCGGCGTGCAAACCATCGGCGCAGCCGCCGCTCCCGGGGTCGTAGAGCGGCAAACCAAGATCGTTACGCCCGAGGAACCACTCGAACGTTCGCCTCGCCGCGCGAATCCAAGACCCTTCGTTCGTCGCACGGAAGGCCTCCAGGCAACCGGCGACCATGGCGTATGCCTCGACCGGCTGCTGATCGAAGTCCGCCCGCGCACCGCCTCGTGCGTAGAATCCGTTGCTGCCGATCGGTCGGAACATTCGTCCCTGCGTCTCCTGGACAGAGTCGAGCCATCGAAGCGTCGTGAGACCGACGTCCAGCGCCCGCTGGTCCGGCATGGTACGCCCGCTCTCGAGCAACGCCTGGCAGAGGCGGCCGTTGTCGTACGTCGCGGTCTCCTCGAACCATGGCCAGTCGTCGGTCGCACACGCCTCCCACAGGGAGATGAGTCTGTTGGTCAGTGCCCCGCGCGCGGTGATCGCCCGTTCATCGTCGGGATGGCGACGCAGGTACTGATGAATGCCCAGCAGCGCGAAGGCCCAGGCGCGTGGAGAGGTGAACGACTCCGTCGCGGGGAGCGCCGTTTCGAACAGGCGCGCACAGAGCCCCCGGTGACCTGCATCGCGTGCGCGCCGCGCGCCGGTGCCAAGCGCCCAGAGAGCCCGGGCGTGGCTGTCCTCGCTCCCCGTCTCTTCGAGCCAATCCCTGCCGAAGCTCATGAAGTTGCGAAAGCGTCCCGTAGTGCTGCTCAACGCAGCGGTCAGAAACGACAGGTAGACCGACGAGTGCTGTTCGAAACTCTCGTGCGGTGCACCCGCCCCGGCTTCGTCGAGCAGACAGCAGAGGATGAACGCCCTGGCGTTGTCGTCGGTGCAGTAGCCTTCGCTGTAGTTGGGCACGTTGAACAGAGCGTGTTGGAATATCCCGGTCCGATCGCTCATACGAGCTATGTGCTCCATGCGAAGCGGCGGGAGCTCGTACGGCCGTTCGGAAAGCGTCCACTCGGCAAAGGCCGTGCTCGAGACGACGGTGCGGTCGGCGATAGCGTTGTTGAATGAATCGAGATACCGATCTGCAGTCGCGGGCCAGATCATCCCGCGACCGATCTGATGCGCCTCCTGTCTCGTCCGCGCAAGAAGCTCCGGATGGTCCAGGTAGTGGAGGATGGCGCCGGCGATGGCCGTCGGGTCGCGGAACGGAACGAGCGCCCCCCGGCCGTCCGCAAGCAGCTCCTGCGCGTGCCAGTACGGAGTGGAGACGACCGCGTTTCCCGCACCGAACACGTACGCGAGCGTACCGGAGGTGATCTGCGCCTCGTTGAGGTACGGGGTGAGGTAGATGTCCGTAGCGCCTATGAACTCCTTCAGCTCATCGAGCGTCACGAATCGATTGAAGAAGATGACATGGTCCCCGACCCCGGAGTCGTGCGCGAGGCGCTCGAGGCTCAGGCGGTAACTTTCACCCTCGGCGGCGAGGAGGTGAGGATGCGTGGCTCCCAGGACCAGATAGACGACGTTCGGATGGCGGGCGACGACGGCGGGCAGCGCCTCGATGACGTACTCGATGCCCTTGCCGGGCCCGATGAGCCCGAACGTGAAGAGCACTGTTTTTCCGTCCACGCCGAACTGCCTCTTGTAGCTCTCGGAGTCGGCAAGGGGCATGTCCGGAATGCCATGCGCGATTACATCGATCTTGTCATGGGGAGTCGAGTACGTGTCGAGCAGGATTTCGCGACCCTTCTCGGCCATCACGACGAGACGATCGCTCTGCCGGATGAGCTCGTCCATGACCGCGCGTTGCGCTGAATCGGGATCCTGGAGTACGGTGTGCAGGGTGGTCACAACCGGCATCCGCACCTCGTTGAGAAGCGCGAGCAGATGGCTTCCTGCCGTTCCCCCGTAGATCCCGAACTCGTGCTGGACACACAGGACATCGGCCCGGTCGAAGTTCAACAAGTCGGCTGTGCGCCGGTACGAGTCGAGATCCGGCTCGTCGATCTGGAAGCGCACCCGCGGCGGATAGTCGTACCGCACGTTTCGGTCGTTCACGGCGCACGAGTAAACGCTGGAGCCTGGGGCGGCGGCGGCCACCGCCTCGCAGATGTCGCTCGTGAACGTCGCAATGCCGCAGAGCCTGGGGACGAATCCGCCGAGGAACGCGATCCGTTTCGGATGCGCGTTCCTACCGCTCTCAGATGGGCTATCCTTCAAGTGATTCCTGGATCTCCCACTCAGTGCGAACCTTGGACTCGGCACGATCCCACGCCTGGTCGATCGAATCCTGGATTGATGCTTCGAGCTTCGCCCGGTCGGCGTCCCATTCTGCGCGAAGCGTCGCGGCGCGTTCCGCCGACCACGCCTCTCTGAGCGCCGGCATGGCGGCGTTCCATCGGGCATCGGCTTCGGCCCGCAAGGCCTCGATTGTCACCAGCAGCTCACGACCATCAACAGCTTCCGGGGATCCGGGTTGATTCTCGATGAGACTCTCCAAAGACGAGACTGCCTCCCGATTGTCGCCAGCGGCGTGGTGGGCCTGGGCGTCCGCGAGCAGCCGGCCTGCTTCGTAGCGCGAGGTATCGAGCGCGTCGGTCAGTTCCTCGTTCTCTGTCCGCACGCTGCTCAGAACGGTAATGCTCATGACGCCGAATACGAGGAGTCCTCCGGCGAGAAACGCCAGAACCCGATTCAGATTCAGCTTGGTCTTTTCAGTTTGCGCCACCCAAATCCTCCGATTGATAGATCCGCTCGCGATGCGTGCGGATTGGTTGATGATGTGCCCACGGCCCGGAACGGTGCTCGCTGCGCCTAGTGCGCCAGGTACCGGAAGGCGGCCTTGGCCGCGTCGCGATTCGTCGAACCGGCAAGAACGAACACCTGCGCGTCTCGGATCCCCGTCGCTTCGGTTACGGCCGCCTTCGTTGACAAGTCGAGGCCAACAGACTCGCTGAAATCACCCGTGGTGACGCCAGCATCGTTCGTCAGCGCAACCGCAACCGGCATCCCGCTAAACGAGCTGAGCTCGTCGGCGGAGAACAGCTCTTCAAGCGCAACGTAGTTCGCCCCGTTGTCCGCGTATCTTGCGGCGGTCTCCGGGTCGCAGATCCACAACTCAATGTCCTTTGACGCGAGCATCGTCGCGATTCTGGTCGAACCGGCCATGAAACCCATCGCATCCGATTCAGAATCTCCCGCCGAAATCCCTATCACTTCGATGGTTCCCGAATCATCGTTGTACTCGGGCAGTCCCGCCCTGAGATAGGTCGCGAAGTCTTCGACCGCCTCGTCGCTCACGTACGTGGCGACAAGCGCAACGCGCAGCGAAGCCTCCTGACCATTCTGCTTCCCGGGCGAGCACCCGGCCAGGCCGCTGAAGACGGCCACAGCAAGGAACGGGAATGCGAATCCTCTGTTCACCATCGTCCCCTCCAGTGATAGGGCTCGTCGATCGGCGGTGCTACGCCCTATCTGACAGGAACCGCCTCAGCCCTGGATGAGCCTGCTCCGCGGGCGCTTTCATTGCACGCCCGTATTCTTCACGACCCAACCATGGAGAGTCTATGCCGACGAAGGGCGTCCCGTCGGTGCGGTGGCGCACACTGCGTGAACGACCAACTCCGGCCCATCGGAACGGGAGCGACGATCAGCGGTCGTTCGTGGCGCTCGCAGCCTCGGCGGCGGGCGACGAAGAGTCCAAGTATGAACCCTACAGTCGCGCTGAGAATCAGCAGAACGACAGCGGAGATCTCGCCGGTGAACCAGAGGAATCGGCCGAGAACGGGGACCGAGTTCTGCGCGACGAGCAGGACGAGTATCATGCTCAGGCCAATGATGATCCCGATCTTCACCCGGGCGAGTCTCTTCTTTCCCATGTCGCTCACCATCTGCCCGAACAGGGACGGCCCCCGAGCGCGAGGAGTGGGTGGAGCCACTGCCGGTCGGCAATGCACCCCAGACCTCCGAGGTTCTCTCTCGATCTCAGAACTGCGTGAATCTGTTCACCCAGACCGTGCGGTCCGCACAGAAACCCACGACGTTCCCGCTCATGCTGGGCCTCAGATTGAGGTAGCAGGGCGGGATCGAGGGAGTGGTAGTCAGCTGTTTCGATATCTCAGAGCTCCGGAGTGCTTCGCGGGAGACCGCCGACTCGGAGGCGCGAACGATACCAGATAGCGTCATGGCCCTCTTCCCGGCGAGGTCGCATATCACGGTCGACAAGCGCATAACCGAATTCGACATGTAGTCGGACAATCTCTGCCTCCCCGGACTCATCACCACCTAACTGCTCACGAGTGTCATGAAGTACGCGTTCGGTACCCGTACCCAAGGACATGTCGCGCTCACCCTCCAGAGATCCGGAAAGATCGCGAAGCGAGTCGTGCAGGATGACGGCGTGGGATCCCCTCCGGGGTTCGGCGCCGGGCCATCCTCCGAATTCGGACTATCTCTAGTGAGATTGCTCGGCGAGCAGCTGGACGACAGCTTCTCCACATCGACCCGGGACGGCACCATGAGCGTTCTCGAGTTCTCTCCCTGAGGCCATCCCGCCCCGCCTGACAAGTACCTTCCCGGACTACGGAAAGAGACGATCGTACTCCCGGCGAACGACTCCGTAGCACTCGCACACCCGCGCCTCGAGACCGGGGCGATCGAGCACCGTGATCTGTCCCCTGTGGTAGGAGATCAGCCCGGCAGACTGGAGCTTCCCGGCCGCAGCGGTTACCCCTTCGCGGCGGACCCCCAGCATATTCGCGATCAGCTCCTGCGTCATGCTGAGTTCATCCGACTGCAACCGGTCGAGACTGAGGAGGAGCCATCTGCACAGCTGCTGGTCGACCGTGTGATGCCGATTGCACACTGCCGTCTGCGCCATCTGGGTGAGAAGCGCCATGGTGTACCGAAGCAGCAGATCGTGGACCGCTCCGGTACGGTCGAACTCCTGCTTGAGCAACGGCCCGCGCAGGCGGTACGCATGACCCGCACTCTGCACTACAGCACGATTCGGTACGGTGCCTCCGCCCATGAACAGAGCGATGCCCACGATCCCCTCTCTGCCGACCACTGAAATCTCAGCTGAACCTCCGTTCTCGAGCTCGTACAGCAGCGAGACGATGGCAGTAGTCGGGAAGTAGACCGACTCCATCTGTGCCCCGGACTCGTAGAGCGCCATCCCGAGCGGCAACCATACAGGCTCGAGGTGCGGGATGATGCGATGTCGGTCGTCATCAGGAGCCGCGGCGATGAGATGATTCCAGAGCGGCGTAGGCAGGTCGGGCATGGGTAAAAAGCACACCTCCGTCCGTGAGATCCGATTGCACGGTGCTCACCAGAATCTCACGACGTATACGGCATATGAACAGTATACCCATGCGGCCTCTCTCGTGTCACGAGCGGTGCAGATCGTGGATGCGGGTCATCATCCGGGTGCTGGTGGCGAAGCGCGCGCGTCAGGGTTGTTGATCGAGCAAGCTGTCAGTGCGGTGTCCAGCGAGCAACCGTGAGAACCAGATGCAGGCACAAAGGTCCCAGTCGGTGACTGCAGGACCGGTATAGGTCGCCAGCGCGGGAGCCTCCGACAAACGAGCCCGCAAGCTTGCCGCGTCCGCCTCCGCCAGCATCGCGACACCCGCGTAGCCGGCCTCAAGGAATGCGCGTGCGAATAGCGGCCCCACCCCCGGGACCCGAACCAGATCCGCCATGGCAAGGAGTTCGGCGGTATCAGGATGCTCCTGGGCCACCTCGGGGATCGCGCCGGTCACCGACCCCGTGATCAGATGGTCCGTGTGCTCTGCCATCGCCTCAAGCTTCTTTGTGGTCTTGAGGCATGCAACCAGACCGGCCAGCGTAGCAACGCCGGCGTCGCGCAATGATTGCAGGTTATCGGCCTGGTTCTCGAGCAGGCTCCGACGCCCTGGGCTGATGCTCCCTTCGCGGAGCGTCGAGAAGAGCGCATCAAGGCTGATCGCAGAGCCATCTACGTGGTAGCCAGGAACGAGTCAATTATACCCGGCATAACGTTACTGTGTCTCGTACGCTCGGTTGCTCCACTGGCCGTGCGACCCGGAACGCGGGTCGCCGGCGGAGGCCACTGCGGATCTTCGAGACCTTTGTGGCGATCGAGCGCATCCATCATGCACTGCGGGCCCAACGGCCTCGACGAGTGCAAGGGCACCGCGCTGGGCGCGTGTCGTTTTCGAAAGAGCAGCCGGCAGCATCGGCTCCTCGTGACCTCGACTACGCACGTTTTCCCGGATGCGAGCATCCCGACCCCAAGCGTAGACTCGTAGGTAGCATCGCACTCGCATGGAGGGAATCATGAAGACACCCCTCACTACCACGCTGCTGGCCGGAATCGTCGCACTCATCGCCGCGGGGTGCGGCACGCAGAGTCTCGCTGAATCGGTGCCTCTGGTCGAACCGCAACCGATCGCGGTAGACGGGGAGCTGCTCGAATCCGCACCGTATCGCGAGGGCCTGCCTCAGGAGATTCTGCCGCGCGAGCTCGACGGGCGTCGACTCGACGCGGAACACGTCGTTCGGGCCACCACCTCGTGCGGCCTTCGCACCGTCTGGGGCCGCTACGGTGAGGCGATCGTCATGCTCTGGAGGGCGCCGTCTGGTTCGCACCGGAGGCGGCCGTTCTCGAACCGATCGCTGCGGAGCTGCAGCACTGGCTCACCGCAGACGGGCCGTGAGTCTCCGGCTGCGCACGCCCGTCGTCTGCTCCCGATGGTCGGCCCCGCTGCGCTACGGTAGGATCGGCGTGGCCAGCCATGAAGACGGAGAGAGATCCACACCAGTCCGCGGACACCGGTTCCACCCATCCGATCGGGTCGACGTCACTCGCGGCGCCGGCGCACTCGAGCCGTGTCTTCCAGTCGATGTCGGTCATCGCGACAGGCGGGCATCTCGTCATTCTCGCAGCCGCGGCGGTTGCCGGCGTCGCGCCGCTGGTCTGGTTCAACGTGGGGAGTTGCCTGGTCTACGTCGTCGCGTGGCACGCCGCGCGGCACGAGCGCCTGCGCGTCGCGTTCGTCATCGGGCTCGTCGAGGTGGCGGCCCACTCGTGGTTCGCGACCGCGGTCCTGGGGTTCGCGAGCGGCTTCCACATCTACGCGCTCGGTCTCATCCCGCTCGCGATGACGTTCGAGCCGTGGCCGGTTCGCGCGCGCATCGGCCTGGCTGCGACCCTGGTTCTCACCTACGTAGGCCTCGCGGTCGCGGGCCACACGGTCTTCCAGCGCGTGGACGGTATCATCGTCGACGCCTTTCGCTACGCGAACTTCACCGTCGGCGCGATCGTTCTGGCAGCGCTCTCGTACTACTACGTCGTCGCGGTAACACATGCCGAGGAAGCGCTCGTCCGGCAGAACCAGGACATCAACTCGCTGAGCAGGACCGATCAGCTCACGCAACTGCCGAATCGGCGCCACGCGCTCGAGTGGCTCGTGCACGAGCACGCGCGTGGCGGACGTCATCCGGACGACGGTCCGCAAGCAGGACGTGACGGCGGGATGGTCGCCATGGAGAAAGTCCGCGCCGCCGTCGCAGCCGAGCGGTTCACGTGGGACGGCACGTCGGTCGACGTGTCGATTACCATCGGACTCTCGGAGCTCCGCGCGACCACGGACCTGGACGAGGCGCTCTACCGCGGAAGGGACGACGGGCGGGACACCGTAGTCGCCGAAATCGACACTGCGGCGCAGGACGAAACATCGCCGTCGTGATAGGCTGAGGCGAAGCGTCGATGCCCGGAGCGCGCGCCCGCAGGCGGCCGCGTGCGGGCGCTCGTCCAGCAGCGAACGAGGACCCCTATGCGCGCCGACACCGAGGCCACGCCGGCAGAGCCAACACCGCGAGCGAGTATCCCGAAGCCTCCGGGTAACATCCGATCTCCCTTCCGGCGGCTCGGCCGGATGCTCCGCGTCTGCCTGCGGCACCGCCGGTACGCTCAGGTCGTGCTCTGGGGAATCGCCGGACCGATCGCGTACTTCATGACGCGCTTCTTCCTCTGGCTCGACACGATCGTCTACCCGAATCTCCGCACGATGCAGCTCACCAAACCGGTGTTCATCGTGGGCCACCCGCGCAGCGGCACGACGTTTCTCCAGCGACAGCTCTACCGCACGGGCAAGGCGAGCATGTTCCGAACGTGGGAGCTGTGGTTCCCTTCTCTGACGATGCGCCGATTCTTCGGGCCGGTCGTGAGTCTGATTCGCCAGCTCGGGCTGGGTCAGCTCCGCGGCCCCGACAGCGGCCACGAGGTCCACCTGGACGCGATCGAGGAGGACGAGGCGATCTTCCTCCACTGCCTGGATACCGAGACGATGGTGTTCACCTGTCCATGGTTGCTCGTAGATGACGACGTCGCCGACTTCGGCCTGCGGCTCGGCTGGCTCGACCACCACGTCACGCGCAAGACGATGCGCTTCTACGACGAATGCCTGAAGCGCCAGCTCATCCACACCGGGCTTCCCCACGTCGTGGCGAAGTCGACCCCGACGGTCTTTCGGCTGCCAGAGCTCGTCCAGCAGTTCCCGGACGCGCGGATCATCTACGTGTTCCGGGATCCGGAGGAATCGATCCGATCGTACCTCGCGATGCACGAACGGTACGTGGGCGCGGCGCTTACCGACGAGGAGGCGACGACGTACTTCCGCCGGAAGTACGAGTGGGGCGTTCATCTCTATCGGACGTTTGAAGAGGTCAGGAGCTGCGTGCCCGAGGATCAGCTCATGGTTCTGCCGTTCGACGACCTCGTCCAGCAGACCGAGCAGACGATGGAGCGCGTGCTCGACTTCGCCCGGATCGATCATCCGGGTGCCAGGCTCGTGCCGCGCAAGCGGCGCGGCAGGAAGCACAGCAACCCGCCGCTCGAGCGCTTCGGCCTGCACCCGCAGCAGATCAGGCGCGACCTCGACTATCTACGAAGGCGCTACGCGCGGCGGAGACCCGCGCAGCGCCGCCACGAGTGGTAGCCCGCGCGCCCGCGATCGCGAGCGCACGCGCCGTCACGATGGTTCACAGCTCGACGAAGCCGTTGTCCATGTTGTCGGGTTCGGTGAACAGCCGCTGACCCCGGTTGAGCTTGCGAATCTCGTGCATCTCCTCGTCGCTGAGCTCGAAGTCAAAGACCTGGAAGTTCTCTTCGATCCGCTTCGGCGTGACCGACTTGGGCAGCGCGATGATGCCGCGCTGCAGCAGCCACCGAAGCGACACCTGCGTGGGTGTCTTCCCGTGGGCCGCACCGATCCTCTGCAGCGTCTCGTTGTCAAGGACATCCTGTACGTGCTGGCTCTTGAACGGCGCGTACGCCTCGAGCGCGATGCCCTTCCCGTCCAGGTAGTCCTTCAGCCGCGTGTTCTGCAGATTGACGTGGCACTCCATCTGGTTGACCGCGGGCGTGATCCGGGCGGTCGACAGGAGCGCGTCAATATGATGGATGTTGAAGTTCGAAACACCGATCGATCGGACCTTGCCTGCTTCCACCGCGTCTTCCATGGCCGCGTACACGGCGGCGTTGCGCTCGTAGGTGTACGGCCAGTGAATGAGCACGAGGTCGATGTAGTCGAGGCCCATCCGTTCGAGCGACTCGTCGATCATCTTCGCCGCTTCCTCGCGGGTGTGCGCACCGTTCCAGACCTTCGTCGTCACGAAGACGTCCTCGCGCGGTACCGACGAATCGCCCAGCCCTCGGCCGACCTCTTCCTCGTTGCCGTAGATCACCGCCGAGTCGAGATGCCGATAGCCGGTCTCCAGCGCGTGCAGCACCGCCTTGTACACATCGTCGCCCTTCGCGCGAAAGGTGCCCAGGCCGACGGCGGGAATCGAGTGACCGCTGTTCAGTTGAATCTCCATAGTTGCTCCTTCTCTGAAAGCTCCTCCCAACATACGAAATCTCCGGCGAGCTGCAAAATCGCGTCCGTACCCGGCGCACGACTACCGCACGTCCAGACGCGGCTGCCCGTACTCGTCGAGCGACAGGGAGAAGCCGAAGGGGCCGGAGACCGGTAGCGTCGCGCCCATCATGGCCACCGCATCACCCGCCAGCTCGCGCACTGACTCGGGCAGCCGCTCCACCGTACCTTCGATGACGAGCGAGGCGGGATCGACGACGTCGACCTCGTCGAGCTGTCCGCGGCCTTCCAGCGTGAGAGCGGCGAGCGGCGCGTCGAGCGCGAGCTCCCGCAGCTCGAACGCTCCACCCCTCGCGAGAGTCGCGTCGAGCGAGACCGCGTTCACGCTCACCTCGCCGTCGGGGAGGAGGTCCGCTGCGCCGGGAAGCGTCCACGCGAGCTCCTCGACCATCGACGGCGGCAGCGCGACCGCCCCGTGGCCGAGGTTGATCTTCACGGCGCCCGACACCCCGGAAAGCTCGGGCTCCATCCATTCGTCGCGGAAGGTCATCGCGCCGGAGGCCGTCACGTCGACCGCCGGAATGTCGACGAGCACGCTTTCGTCTTCGTACGGGCCCGGCAGGACGAACGCGGCGGGAAGCGAGGGAGTGGCGTGCGTGAAGTCGACTTCCACCTCGCGCGGCCAGGCGTCGCCGAGCTCCAGATCGCCTTCGTAGGTGAGCGCGGCGCTGCCGTGCTGCTCCATCAACGGCGTGACCATCCGGTAGTCGCTGAGCGCGATCCGTCCGGCTTCGCGGTCGTGCTCGAGGACGACGCGTGCCTCGTCCAGCACCAGAAAATCGCGTACGTCGCCCATCCAGCCGATCTCGCGCAGCTCCTCGAGCAGCGCCCGTTCGACGCCGGTGACCTCGGCCGCCTCGACCACCGCCTCCGCGCGGCGCAGGCGCGGAAGCGCCGCCTCAAGCGGCGCGCCGAGCATTCCGCCGTCCAGGTCGCCCTCGACTACGAGGCGTATCCGGCCGACGCGAACGGCCTCGCCGCCCTCGAACGTCGCCTGCGCCCCCTGCACCGCCAGAGCGAGCCGCGAGAGCTCGACGTCGCCCACGTTGCCGGCGGCGAGCGCATCGCGGGCGCGAAGAGCCTCCAGGTGCGGCACGGTGAGCGTCACCGCGTCGGCACGTACCTCGCCTCCGGTCACCGGCTCGGTGAACACGACCTCACGCGCGGTCACCGATCCGGCGATGCTCGAAACATCGATCGACTCGTACGAGAGGACGTCGTCGAACCCCTGCTCGGCCAGCGCAGCGGCGAGCTCGACCTCGACGCGCTCCTCGAGCCGCCGGTCGACGAAGAGAGACGCGAGGAAGAGGCCCCCTGCGATGAGGAGCAGCGCGCCCGCGACGATCGTCGGGACCAGCCACCATCGGCGACGCGCCGGCTGCGTGCCGACCGACCGGCCCTGACCGCCGGCGCCCTCGACCGGCGGTTCCTCCTGCGAGGCCCCCGCAGCGTCCGCCGCACCATCCGCCTTGCCGGCTCCCGTCAGGTACCACTTGAAGCGCCGTACGCGTCCGTTCAGCCGGTCGTGGTCGGCCTTTACCGCGTTCGCCTCGGCGGTGACCTCACGGATCCGCGCGTCCCTCGCCTCCGGTCCTCCGGGTACCTCGGCGGCCGACCCCTGCAACTCGCGGATCTCGTTGACCAGACGCTGGAATCGCTCCTTCGCTTCTGCGCGTTCGCGCACCACGCGAGCCGCTTCGCGCCTGGCGTCGGCGCTCAGCGCGGCGATGCGCGCTTCGAGCTCTGCCGCCCGTTTCTCGTTGCCGGCCTTCCGTTCCGCCGCAGCGCGCGCTCGCAGATCCGGAAGCGTCGCGTACTCTCGTTCGTCTGCCATGGGTAATGATTATGACCGAGGCCGTGAAGGATTTCCACTCGAGCGAGCAGCGTCGTCACTTCGCCGAGATCGTCAGGATCAGGCGATCCTCGTAGTCCCCCGCGTCGAGCGTCACGCTGCCGAGGTACGAAATGCGGAGCTCGCGGGAGATCCACTCGGGTGCGGTCGTGGAACCGGAGTCGACGACCACCGCTGAGCCCCCGCTCCACGGCGCGACGCTGGTTCCGTCGTAGGTCAGCGAGTAGTCGAGCGAGCCTCCCCCGGCGGTGTGCGCGAAGAACGGGCCAGTCGCGCCGCTCGCGTCCGCCGCGAGGTTGGCGCTCGTGATCGTAACGGTGTATCCGGTCGCGGAGTTGCTGCGCTCGTTGACGGTCGCGATCAGGCGATTCGACGCGGATACGGTCAGATCCATCGAGCGGATGCCCGGCTCCCGGTCGGCGTAGATGTCCACGAGCTCGGCCATGCGTGCGGTGACCGCGAGCTCCACTGAGTCGACGAGCGAGTGCGTCGCCGGATCGGCGTAGTCCCCAGTGTAGAGCTCGAGCGAGACCGCGTCCACGTACTCGCCGGACGGCTTGAACTGCGCCGAGGGGACGGAGACGTAGAAGGTGAAGTCGACGAGCTCGGTCGTCGCCGCGACCGCGGAGAAGTCGGCGGACGTGATCACGTTCGCCGCCGTGAGGACTGCGGGGGGAGCCTTGAGAACATCGCTCGACGGCGGGTTCGAACCGTAGATCTGGTAATCGACCGTCGACGCACCCTGGCTCGCCTGGCGCGGATCGAAGACCCCGGAGCCCCCCGGTCCGACGGCGATGAACCACGATGGAATCGCGGCACCCTCGTGCTCCACGGTGACCGTCACCTCCACCACCTCGTCGCGCTCGAAGGAGGCGTTCGCGTAGACTCCTCCCGGCGGGGCGTAGAAGCCGAAGATGTCGGCGGCGCCCGCGGTGAGCGCGGCCGCGCTCATGAGCATGGCGAAGATGACGAATCGTATGCGGCGCTGCATCAGCGTGCCTCCACTGCTTCGATCTCGCCCAGGTCCACGAATCCGTTCGCGTCCTCCGGAATCGAGATCCGGTACGCGGCGTCGGGACGCCGGCCGACGGTAAGCGTGTACTCGCCAGGCTCGATCCCGTAGACCTCGAAGTACCCGTCGGAGTCGGTGAAGAACTCTCCCGCGACCTCCTGCGACCCCGACCACGCGCCGAGCTCGTGAATCAGCGGTTGGCCCTTCTCGTCGAGCAGCACGCCGCCGGCGTAGATCGCGCGCGGCGCGCGAACCCGGATCACCGTACCGGTCCGGTAGCCCGGCTCGACGACGTAGCGCAACGCACGCTCGTCGAGCCCGAGGATCATCTCCTCGGGTTCGACGGTCACGCCGGTGGGGGTGTAGGAGGAGACGCCCGGCAGCACGGTGGCCCCGCCGCGAAGCGTCCGGTCGGCCTGCGCGCCGCCCCTGCTAAGGACGAGCGGCACGTCGGCGAGCTCGCCCTCGGGCACGACGGTGACGAACGAGTCGCCGACCGGTCTCGACAGGGCGGTCACCCCCTCGGCGTAGGTCACCGCCGACTGGAACGCGAGGGTGGTGGCGTTGCTGAGGTTGCCGGTGTCGATCACGCCGGACAGCCGATGCGCAACGCTCGTGCGGAACAGGGGGTGGGTGTAACCGACCTGCGCGCTCGTGTTCGCGACCTCTGACGTGTCGATCGGGACCGCTGCCCCCACGTTGAAGTCCAGGTCCTGCTCCCCTTCGCCGGCGTAGCGGTTCCAGAACGCGAAGAGCTCCTGCGTGGCGAGGTTCTGCTGTACGAACAGGTTCTGCCGCGCGTCCGGGAACGCGGCCGAATACGTGACGGTCGCGAGCAGCGAGGGTTCGCCGTCGTAATGCAACCCCACGTTCGCGCTCAGCGCCGAACCGCCCCGGATCGACTTCCGGAGCGAGGCCCTGACCACGAGCTGGTTCGTGCCGTCGGACACCGAGTACGTGTCGGTCACCGTCGGCGTGAACGAGAAGCCGTCGCCGAGGACGAAGTTCATGTAGGCCGATGCGGTGAGCGTCGTCGCGGTGGACGCCCCGTCGGCTGCCGTGAGCGCGCGGTAGGCGCCGCTCAGCCCGAAGCTCAGGTACCGGGACGGCCGCGAATCGAGGTAGTAGTAGCGCAGCGGGACGTCGACGAGCATACGGCTCGCAGGCCCGAGACCGAACGACGGCTCGAGCACGAAGGTGCCTGCACGCGTGGCGAGCATCGCCTCGGCTCCGGTGTCGAGCTGGAAGTCGAGCACCTCGACGCCCTCGCGAAGGCCGATGGTCAGGTTCGGCGTGAGCCCGTACCGCTGATAGGAGCTCACGACCGGTCGAGCGATCGCGTCGGCGGCGAAGCCGAAGGCACGGTCGGCCACGCCAATGGCGACGCCCGCGTCGAGCTCTCCGCGATCGAGCAGGTCGCCGTCGTACGGCACGACGATCTCCACCTGGTGAGGCCCATCGGAATCCTCCCAGGAGACCGTCACCACGTTGAGCCCGTCGCCGAACGGTACGTTCGCGATCTCGTAGCTGCCCGCCGGGTGCTCTCGTTCGTAGCGCCTGGACTCGTTGACCGTGAGTCGGACGGTCGATCGTTCCGGGAGATAGACGGACGTGAGGATCTCGTCGGTCAGTCGCGGAGCATCGCCGAGCGAGCCCTCGCGGAAGAGCGAGAAGCCGGTCAGCCGGCTCACGCCGAAGAGCTCGCTCGACCGCCACGTGAGGTCGCCACCCTGGACCCGATACCCCTGGTCGGGAAGGTCCCACGTCGCGCGCGCGTGGTCGAGGAAGCCGGTCGGCCCCGCCGAGCGACCGGTCGGCCCCGCCGAGCGACCGGTCGGCCCCG
>CAZICD010000064.1:0-26240 GCA_964537725.1 uncultured Spirochaetaceae bacterium
GCGAGCGTTCAGTTCATCGTTTCCTACGTGCAGATGACCGCCGACATGGCGTTCATCGGCAACTACGACACTGCGGGGCTCGCCGCGATCCACAACGTCCGCACGACCTATCAGTTTCTGCTCGCCTTCCTGCTCGCGTTCACGAACGGGACACGTGTGCTCGTGGCACGGTCGATCGGCGTGGGGAAGCCGGGCATGACCCTCGCGGTCCGCGACGCGTCGTTGCTCTACAACCAGCTCATCTCGTTCGCCTACCTCGCCTTCTGGCAGCTCGGCGGGCACTGGCTTCTCGCCACGCTCGGAGCGCAGGGAAACGTGCTCGCGATGGGCTGGTCGTACGTCCGGATTCTGAGCCTGGTATTTGCGATCAACGGCCTGTCGCTGACCGCGATCGCGGTGCTCCAGGGGCAGGGGAGGACCGTCCCGGTGGCGATCGCGGCCGTCATCCGCACCTTCATCAATCTTCCGCTCGACTGGCTGCTCATCTACGGAAACTGGGGATTCCCCGAGTGGGGCATCGCCGGAGCCGCGCTCGCCACACTGATCGCGGAGATCATCGGCGGCGGATTTCTTATCGTCATGATCTTTCGTGATGGCGCTGCGAGGTCGTTGCGGCGCGGTGTGTCGGAGCGGGTTCGCCGCCTCCGCCGCGTCTACTCATCGATCTACCGGCGCGTTGCGTCGATCGGCCTTCCGAGCGCCCTCGAAGCGCTCACCAATCGCGCCGGAAACGTGGGCATCCTCGCGCTGCTCAACGCGCTGAGCAAGAGCGCCGCCGGGTACTACGGCGTCGTGTCGACGGTGAAGATGCTCAGCGTCAGCCTCTACTTCGGGATGGGGGTGGCGACGATGACGCTCGTCGGTATGGCGGTGGGAGCGAAGGATCACGCACGCGGTCGCCGTGTGAGTCGAACGGTGCTCGCGATGGCTTTTGGAGTGTGCTCGCTCGTCGCGCTGGTCTTCGTGCTGGCGCCCGCGCGCATCGTCGGGCTCTTCGTCGCCGATCCGGCCGTTGCCCGCGAGCTCGCTCCGCTGATGTTCATCGCGAGCCTCACACTCTTCCCGCAGGCGGTAAACGTCGTGTCGGGCAGCTCCCTCATCGCGCGCGGATACGCGAAGGCGTTCCTCAAGGTCCAGGTGATCGGGACGATAGTCGTGCTGCCACTCGCCTATCTGGCCATGTTCACGCTGTCACTCGGGCTCACCGGGCTCCTGTGGGTGGTATTCGTGGACGAGCTCTGGCGTGGTACCGCCAACGCGTTGATCCTCCGGCGGGTCTCCCGCCCCGGGGCCACCGCGCTCAATCGCTCTCCGGCGCCTCGCTGACCTCGCTCAGCGCACCGAGTCTGCGCAGCCGCGGGAAGAGCCCGGACCAGATCAGCACCACCGCGATCGTGCCGATGCCTCCGCTCACCACCGAGACGACCGGCGAGAAGAGCTGCGCCACGAGCCCCGACTCGAACCCGCCCAACTCGTTCGACGAGCCGATGAAGATCGAGTTCACCGCGGAGACGCGGCCGCGCATCTCGTTCGGCGTGGCGAGCTGGACGACCGCGTGGCGGATGACCATGCTCACGTTGTCGAAGGCGCCGGTGAGGAGCAGCGTGACAGCCGAGAGCCAGAAGCTCTTCGAGAACCCGAAGACGATCGTCGCCACGCCGAACGCCGCGACGCTCACGAAGAGCGCTCGGCCCGCCCGGCGAATCGCGGGGCTGTAGGCGAGGACCACCGCCATGATGCTCGCGCCGAGCGCCGGCGCGGCGCGCAGCCAGCCCAGGATCTGCTCGGCCGTCATCCCCAAGGGCGCGCCGGCAGGGTCGGTCGCCATCCGCTCGGCAAAGATGGGCAGGAGGTAGACGGCTCCTCCCAGCAGCACGGCGAAGAGATCGAGCGAGGTGGAGCCGAGAACGATCTTTCGCGACCAGACGTAGCGAAGCCCCTCGACGACCTTGCCCCATACCGCGCCGCGCGCGGCGCGTCGCTCCTCGCGGATCGTCGTTCCGGCGATCACGACCATGAAGACGAGCGAGCACGCCGCGCTGAATCCGTAGGCCGCCGGCAGGCTGACCGATATCAGGAACCCGCCGAACGCGGGGCCCAGTACGCCGGTGAGATGGCCGAGCGTCGTGCGCCACTTGATGCTGCCCTCGAAGACCTCGCGGGGGACGAGCAGCGGCGTGATCGCGGTCCGCGCCGGCGAACCCATCCTCAGGAACGACGAGTCGAGGAAGAGTAGGACGAAGACGAGCCAGACCGGTCCCGACAGGATGCTCACCACGCCCAGCGCGAGCGAAGTCAGCGTTGCTCCGATCATGCTGGCGACTACGAGGTGGCGGCGATCGTAGATGTCGGCGAGGTATCCCGCCGGCAACGTCAGCGCGAGCATGGGGATCGCCTGCGCGAGTCCCACGAGCCCCAGCGCAAACGGCTCGCCGGTACGGTCGTAGACCTCCCAGCCGATCGCCAGCGACTGGGCGGCGGTGCCGAACTGAACCAGCAGCCCGCCGAAGAGGAATCTCCGGAAGGCGGTGTAACGGAAGGGCGCGTAGGGGTCGCTCATGGTGTGCTCGAGCGAAGAGTCTACCCGGAACCCGCCCGCGCGGGAAGCGCAAGCGGCCGCCGGCTGTAGCGTCGCATCCGGCGCATCGGCCCGACGGTCTAGACCAATCGGCCGATGTTCCGCCGTTCTCGCCTCATCTACGTTGGACACATCGTCACGCGACCGACCGATAGGCGCGTCCGGCAGGGACGTGCACGCGTCGATCGTGACGATCGAATGCAAGGAGGAACTTGTGAGAAGGGCATACCGAAACGCAATGTTCGTACTCATCCTGATTCTTGCCGCCGCACTGGCGTTCGCGGGGGGCCAACAGGAAATGGAGGACGAGGCAGAAGACGTAGAAGGCGGCGACGTATCCGTGATCGCCACCTGGGGCGGCCAGGAGCAGGAGGTGTTCAACAGCATGGTCGCCCCGTTCGAGGAGGAGACGGGCTCGACGGTCAACTTCACCGGCACCCGCGACATGGACGCGGTTGTGACCACCCGTGTTCAGGCGGGCAACCCACCTGATATCGCCGCGTTCGCGAATCCCGGCAAGATGGCCGAGTTCGCGAACCAGGATGAGCTCGTAGACCTGAGCACGATTCTGGACATGGATCGGATCCGTGACGAGTACGCGCAGGGCTGGATCGAACGAGGCACCGTCAACGATACGTTCGTCGGGATCTTCTCCAAGGCCGCCGCCAAGGGGTTCGTCTGGTACGATCCCGAGACTCGTGAGCAGATCGGCTTCGATATCCCGGAGACGTGGAGCGACCTGATTTCGCTGTCGCGGACGATCGCGGACGAAGAGGGCATGGCACCCTGGTCGGTCGGCATCGAGAGCGGTGCGGCAACCGGCTGGGTTGGGACCGACTGGCTCGAGCACATCTTCCTCAAGATGCACGGGCCCGACCTCTACGAGCAGTGGCACAACGGGGAGCTCTCCTGGACCAGCGACGAGATGCGAAGCGTCTGGAACGAGTGGGGCAAGATCGTGGGCAATCAGAACATGATCCACGGCAGCCGGCAGTACGTGATCAGCACGAACTTCGGCGACGCGCACGCGCCGGTCTTCCGACCGGAGCCGGATGCGGTATTCCACTTCCAGGCGACCTTCCTCAAGGGCTTCATCACCGATGCGTTCCCCGATCTCGAGGCTCAGGAGGACTTCACGTTCTTCCGTTTCCCGCAGGTCGAGGAGGAGTACGCGAACTCGATCGTCGCGTCGGGAGACGTGTTCAGCCAGTTCAACGAACACGAGTCCGCGAACGCGTTCATGCAGTACGTCTCGACCCCGAAGGCGCAGGAGTACTGGCTCGAGACCGGCGCCATTTCGCCCAACCGGGCAGTGGAGCTCTCCGCCTACGATGATCCGCTCATCCGCCAGGCGGCAGAGGCGATGAACGAATCCGAAATCGTCGTCTTCGACGCTTCGGACCTCATGCCGTCCGAGGTCAACCAGCAGTTCTTCAGCGCGGTCACCGACTTCGTGTCGAACCCTGACAACCTGGACAGTATTCTCCAGACCATGGAAGAGACACGGCAGAGCGCCTACTAGGCTGCGAGTTCGTTCGGCCGGCCGCTCCGGCGGCCGGCCTCTCTGCGTACCCCAAAGGAGTCATCCATGAGAGCCCAGACCATTCTCATCGCGCTCGGCGCTACGATCGGCGTTCCCGGAATCCTCGTGCTCTATTCGTGGGTCGCCGATCAGCTCGTGAAGCGCCTGAAGAGCCGTAGCGCTCAGAACCGGCTGCGACCCCTCCTCTGGTTGCTGCCCGCGGTCTTCATCCTGGTGGTGTGGCTGGTCTATCCGGTCGTGCAGACCACGATCTATTCGTTCATGGGGCCTCAGTCGGAGGAGTTCGTCGGTTTCCGGAACTTCGCCTTCGTCTTCACCAACGGCGACATGCTCACCGCGCTGCGCAACAACCTCATCTGGGTCGTCGTGTTCACCACGCTCACCGTCAGCATCGGGCTGCTCATGGCCGTCATGACCGACAAGGTGAAGTACGAGCCGGTGGCGAAGTCGCTGCTCTTCATGCCCATGGCGATCAGCTACGTCGCGGCCGGGGTCATCTGGCGGTTCATGTACCGTTACGAACCCGCCGGTGAGACGCAGACCGGGACGCTCAACGCTATTCTCACGTCGATCATTCCAGGCATGGAGCCCATCGCGTTCCACTTCGGGCAACCGCCCTGGAACAACTTCTGGCTCATCGCCATTGCCGTCTGGATCTGGACGGGATTCTGCATGGTGATCCTCTCCGCTTCGCTGAAGGGCGTGAATCAGGACCTCATCGATTCGGCCCGCATAGACGGCTGCACGGAGTGGGGCGTCTTCTGGCGGATCATCGTCCCTATCATCTCGTCGACGATCGTGGTCGTCGTGACCACGATGATCATCAACGTCCTCAAGATCTTCGACATCGTCTACGTGATGACCAACGGTCGCCTGCAGACCGAGGTGATCGCGAACCGGATGTACAAGGAGATGTTCATCACTCAGGACTACGGGCACGCGAGCGCGATCGCGGTGATCCTCTTCCTCGCGGTCGTCCCGGTCATCATCCTCAACGTGCGCAAGTTCGTATCCGGGGAGGAGGCGTAATCATGGAGCAGATCAAGGCAACCCGAACGATCCGGAACAGCGAAGGGCAGGAGATCACGATCAACAAGCGGCCGTGGTACCAGGTGTTCGCGCCCTTCGTGAAGAAGCTGCCCGTGCACGCGATCATCCTGGTGGTTACGCTCATCTGGCTGATCCCCACGGTGGGGCTTCTGGTCAGCAGTTTCAGGCCGCGCGCCGAGATCCTCAACACCGGATGGTGGCAGGCGTTCGTCCCGCCCTCACAGTTCACCGTTGAGAACTACAACGAGGTCCTGACGCAGGCAGGCATAGCGCGCGCGTTCTACAACAGCGTCATCATCGCGGTCCCCGCGACGGCAATGCCCATCCTGGTCGCCGCGTTCGCAGGTTACGCGCTCGCGCAGATGCGCTTCCCCGGCAGACACGCGACCTTCCTGATCATCGTGGGGTTGCTCATCGTCCCCCTGCAGATGACGCTCATTCCGATTCTGCGCATGTACAACGTACTCAACATGACCGGAACCTT
Source organism: uncultured Spirochaetaceae bacterium (assembly GCA_964537725.1). Lineage (GTDB taxonomy): Bacteria > Spirochaetota > Spirochaetia > DSM-27196 > SLST01 > SLST01. Next base: position 5,656 of record CAZICD010000064.1, read on the forward strand.
CCCGGCCGTCTGGCTCGCGCACACCGCATACGGGCTCTCCTTCGCGGTCTACCTCATGCGCAACTACATAGACGGCTTGCCCGGCGAGCTCTTCGAGATCGCCGAGATAGACGGGGCCGACAACTTCACCGTCTTCTACCGGCTCGTTCTCCCGCTCACCGTTCCGGCGATCGCGAGTCTCGCGATCTTCCAGTTCATCTGGGCGTGGAACGATCTGTTGGTGTCGCTCGTCTACCTGGGCGGCTCGCCGGAAGTCGCCCCCCTGACGATCGCGATCAGCAACCTCGTCGGCTCGCGCGGGCGCGGATGGCACCTGTTGACCGCGGCCGCCTTCGTTTCCGTCGCGCTGCCGCTGGCGCTGTTCTTCTCCCTGCAGCGCTACTTCATCCGGGGCATCCTGGCCGGGTCGGTGAAGGGGTAGGCTCCGGGCGGCCGGCTCACGCTCCCGTGAGCTCGTCGAGCAGCGCGAGCTCTTCGGTCGTGAGTTCGATGGCGGTCGCCTTCGCGTTGTCCTCGAGCTGGTCCATCCTCGTGACGCCGGCGATCACAGACGGCACCTGCTCCCGGGTCAACAGCCACGCGATCGCGATCTGCGCGACCGACGCGTCGCGCGCCGCGCCGATCGCCTCCAACGCGTCGAGCACCTCGTAGTTACGCTCGGTGAGGTAGCGCTCGGCCCAGCGCCGGTCCGATTCGGTTGCGAGGCGGCCGCTCGCGTCGGTGACGTCGCGCCGGTAGCGGCCGGTCAGGAATCCCACGGCGAGCGGGACCATGGGCACGAGACCCACGCGCTCCCGGTCGAGCCGGGCGAGGAAATCGGCCTCGCTCTCGTCCGCATACGAGACGTCGGCGCGGTCGACGAGGTTGTACCGATTCTGGACGGCGATGATCCTCGTGTCTTTTGGCGCTGCAACGCTGCGCAGCGCGGCGTTCTCTCCGACGAGCTGCTCTCCGTTGCGATTGGACACCGCGAGGTAGCGGACCTTCCCCTGCCGCACGAGATCGTCGAACGCGCTCCACGTCTCCTCGAGGGGCGTTTCCCAGCTTCCGTCTTCGAGCAGGCTGGGGCTGTGGTGGTAGAGGATGTCGATGTAGTCGGTCTGCAGTCTGCGCAGGCTCGACTCGACCGCCTGGACGATGTACTTCCGCGACGCGCCCGACTCGTTCGGCGAGAACTCGCGCTCGAGCTCGTGCTCACAGCGGACCGGGTTTCGGACCTTGCTCGCGAGCACCACCTGGTCGCGCGTGTGGCTGTCGCGCGAGGCGAAGTATCGGCCCAGCAGCCGCTCGGAGTTGCCGGATCCGGCGTTGTACGAGTTCGCCGTGTCCCAGTGGGTGACGCCCAGCTCGAGCGCGCGGTCGAGCACCGCGAACCCGTCGTGCTCGCCGATTCGTGACCCGTCGTAGCTCGGATCGCCCCATTTCCACAGACCCAGGCCCACCTCGCTCAGCCAGAGGCCGGAGCCTCCGCATCGGCGATAACGCATACCCCTGAACTCGCGTCGAACCATCGTTCCCTCCTTCGGCCCCGTTCATTGAACCACATTTCGGTGCGGCTCGCGAGGGCGGCCGACAAAAAAAGGCGCCCTCAGCGCGCTTCTGCGCGCCGGACGCCTCTCGTACTCGGGACCGGGTCGTGACCCGGGAGCCTTCAGGCTATGCGATGTATGACTGCAGCCGCTCGCTGCGCTCCGGGTCGCGGAGCTTGCGAAGAGCGCGCTGCTCGATCTGCCGAATCCGTTCCTTCGTCAGGCTGAACCGGTTGCCCAGTTCCTGGAGCGACAGAGGCTGTTTCCCGTTGAGGCCGAATCGGTACTCGATGATCGTGGCCTCGCGTTCCGACAGCGACGTCAGAACCTTGTTGATCTCGTCCCGCAGAGCACCTTCCATGGTCTCTTCCTCGGGCGTGTCGCGTTCGGTGTCTTCCACGAAGTCACCCAGGAGCGACGGATCCTTATCCTTGCTGATCGGCGTCTCGAGCGACACGTGATCGCGCGAGATGTTGAGCATACTCGCCACGTGGGTGTCGTCCATGTCGAGCGCCTTGGCTACGTCGCCGACGCTCGGATCCTTACCCTTCTCCGACTGAAGCCGGGTGCGGGTCTTCTCGATGCGGCTGAGCTCGAAGATCCGGTTCTGCGGGAGCCGAATCATGCGTGCCTTCTCGTAGATCGCCTTCGTGATCGCCTGGCGGATCCACCACACGGCGTACGAGATGAAGTGATAGCCCTTGTCCGGATCGAACCGCTCGATCGCGTTGATCAGTCCGATGTTTCCCTCGCTGATCAGGTCGGACAGGGGAAGTCCCTGGTTGCGATAGCGCTTCGCGACGTTCACGACGAATCGCAGGTTCGCGCGTGCGAGAACCGCCTTCGCCTCCTCGTTGCCCTCGCGGGCGCGCCGGGCGTAGTAGTCCTCTTCTTCCCTCGTCAGGAGATCGATCATGTTGATCTCCTTCAGATAGGTCGAAAGTACGTTCGCATCGTCATCGCTGTACCGGCCCCGCCTGGGGACGGCACGTGTCTTGTTCGGTTCGGGCATCTTGTACCTCCTCGATCTCCGTTCTCTATCTCATCATAGCGTCCGGCGTCCCTTGTCCAGTCTCCGCTGTTTCGCTACCTTCTCGGTAGCGGCGCGACGCCGCCACAGTGCTGCTGTCTCTCTATTAGGATGCAAGAGCCGTGCCAGCAGCACGCATCAGCCCTCTCCTAATCCCTTCTGCCACAATGAGGTAGAAGCCGTTCTCCTCATGCGTCAATTCAACCGCGCATATCGTGTAGCAATGACACACATGCCCGTGTGAAGGCTCACACCGTATCAGTATGGGCCATACCGAGTTGCTCTCGTGCGAGCGGTGGTCCGCCCGCAGGTGCTCTACTGGGTGCTCGGACTCGATTCCACACCTCGACCACTACCTGTCATGCGGTGGGGCGTGGAAGGCGAATGCTATCACAAAACAATCCTGAGCTGCAAGGGGTTACGCGCGAAAAAACGAAGAAATTCCACGCGTCCCGGGCCGATTTTGTCGGAATTCGGCGCGCCGCGGTGCCGATTCCGGGCATATTCTCCCTGCCGATTTCGAAAATGGGCCCTTCGGCGGCACATTCGGCGGGGCAGGAAATGTCGCCTGCACGACTTCGTCGTCGTTGACCGCGCGAGACCGGGGCGGCTATCCTGATTGCATGGCGACCCAACTCGACGCTCAGACCCGCGCTCAGCTCATCACGGCGCAGCACAACGAGATCACCGAGTATCATATCTACTCGCGTCTCGCGCGGCGCGTCCGGGACGCGCACAACTCGGAGATCCTCGCGAAGATAGGAAACGACGAGAAAGAACACTACGAAGTGTGGAAAGGCTACACAGGCGAAGACGTGAAGCCCAGTCGGCTGAAGATCCTCTTCTTCACGTTCGTCTCGCGAGTGCTCGGGCTGACCTTCGGCCTGAAGCTCATGGAGAGAGGCGAAGAGGCCGCGCAGATCAACTACGACCTCATCTCGAAGACGGTGCCGAAGGCGAAGGAGGTCGAGGAGGACGAGGACCGTCACGAGCACGAACTGCTCGACATCCTCAAGGAGGAGCGGCTCGAGTACGTGGGGTCGATCGTCCTGGGACTCAACGACGCGCTCGTCGAGCTCACCGGCGCGCTCGCCGGCCTGACGTTCGCGCTCCAGGACGCGACGCTCATCGCGCTCGCCGGTCTCATCACCGGTATCGCCGCGTCGTTCTCGATGGCAGGGAGCGAATATCTGTCGACGAAGACGGAGGGCGACGCGAGTCGCGCGCTCAAGGCGGCGATCTACACCGGGGCGGCGTACATCGTCACCGTCTTCCTGCTCGTGCTGCCGTTCCTGCTGTTGGCGAACTACTTCGTGAGCCTCGCGATCACGCTGGGGATCGCGGTCCTCATTATTCTGTTCTTCAACTACTACGTATCCGTCGCTCAGGACCTGGACTTCAAGAGCCGGTTCCTCGAGATGGCAGGGCTCAGCCTCGGGATCGCGGCATTCAGCTTCGGCATCGGCTACCTCGTGCGCATCTTGCTCGGCGTAGAGGTTTAACGCGACACCGGGCGTAGACGCGGGGCCGGACGAATCGGCATCTTCACCATGAGAGGTGTAACCATGGAATACCGAAACTTCGGGCGTACCGGCATGAAGGTCAGCCAGCTCTGCATGGGCTGCATGTACTTCGGTGCGAAGACCCCGGAAGAAGAGTCGTACCAGCTCTTCGACGCGTGCATCGACGCAGGCGTGAACTTCTTCGACACGGCGAACGTCTACAGCCGGGGCACGAGCGAGACCGTGCTGGGCAGGATACTGGCCGATCGGGGCAATCGGGAGAAACTCGTCATCGCGACGAAGGTGCACGGCCGGATGGACGACGACGACCCGAACGCCGCGGGCAACAGCCGTCGGCACATCGTCGAACAGTGCGACGCCAGCCTGAAGCGGCTCGGGACCGACTACATCGACCTCTACCAGATCCACCGGCCCGATTCGCAGGTGCCCATCGACGAGACGCTGCGCGCGCTCGACGATCTCGTGCGCGCCGGGAAGGTCCGCTACATCGGCACGAGCACCTACGCCGCGTGGCAGAGCGTGGAGGCGCTGTGGGCGTCGAAGGAGCTCGGACTCAATCGATTCGTCTCCGAGCAGCCGCCCTACAGCATCGCCGACCGCCGTGTCGAGCGCGAGCTGCTGCCCATGGCGAGGACGTACGGCTACGGGATCATCCCCTGGAGCCCGCTCGCCGGCGGACTGCTGACCGGAAAGTACGGACGCGGGAAGAAGGCGCCGGAAGACTCCCGGTACGCCGACAGCTCGCGGCCCAACCTCGCGAAACGCGTGACCGAACGCCTGTACGACGCGCTCGAAGAGCTGGAGAAGCTGGTCGCCGACAAGGGGGTGTCCATGAGTCAGTTCGCCCTCGCCTGGGTGATGGGCCAGCCCGGGGTCACGAGCCCCATCATCGGCTCGCGAAACATGGAGCAGTTGAAGGACAACCTCAAGGCGCTGGAGGTGGAGATCACCGACGCCGACCGTGAGCAGGTAGACGCGATCGTACCGCCGGGAACGAACGTGAGCGGATTCTACGACGCCGACTGGGGCCCGCACCCCCACCGCGTGATATAGGGAGACCGATGAACGAGACGCACGATCTGGAAACACCATCGGTGAGCCTCAATCAGGTTCACTGGCACACGAGCGACCTGCTCGACGTATCGCCGGTGCTCCTCGTCACGGAGTACGAGCCGATGCGCATCCGTCAGATTCTGGCGACCTTCATCGACGGGAGGCACGTGAACGACGCGCTCTACCGCGCCGTCACTGCGATCCGCCGCGAGTACGAGCTCGAGCCCTACGCCTACGTCGTCGTGTTCCCGGAGGAGGGGTTCGAAATCCCCATCGACCTCCGCGATATCAACGACCGCGCGGGCGGGCTCGCCGGTTTCGTCAAGGAGCCTCGCGGCATGCGTGAGGTCGTCTTCGACTTCCCGTCGCTCCAGGGAGGCCTGGCCGATCATCTCAGCGCGGTCTCCCGCGACGAGGCGCTCGCGATCATGAAGAGGATGAGCGCCGATGGTCAGGAGTTCACGCTCTACGACCGCTGTGCGCACGACGAGCGGTTTGCGCACACCTTCGAAGACGGGGTGTACCGGCACAACTACCGTTACGTCGCCGCCGCGCTGCCCGAGAGCCGGAACTGAACCGGCGCCGCCCCGGGCCCCCGGCCGTGACCGGGGGTCGCCAACGCAGATGGGTTTTGGTATCCTCTAGCCGACCCGGGCCCCTCAGGGCCCGCGCGATGTCCCATGGTGTAACGGCAGCACTACGGAATTTGGCTCCGTCGGTGGGGGTTCGAATCCTCCTGGGACAGAAGCCGGAGAACTCGTGAGAATCATCGCGACCGCCGACGTCCACCTTGGCATGAAGTTCTCCTCGTACGCGTCCCGTCGCGAAGAGCTCGCGGAGGAACGCTTCCGAGCGCTCGAACGAGTGGTCGCCTCGGGAAACGAGCAGCATGCCGATGTGCTGGTCGTGGCCGGCGATCTCTTCCATCGCGTCGGGATCGCCGCCCGGACCGTCGACCGCGCCGCCGGCATCCTCGACGCGTTCGCCGGCGCGGTCACCCTCGTTCTCCCCGGCAATCACGACTACCTCGCACCCGAAGGCGATCGGCTGTGGACGGCATTCGCCGAATCGGCCGGCGACCGGACGGTCGTGCTCGACCGGCCAGGCTCCTTCGACCTCAGCGGCTACGACCTCCCCCTCACCGTGCTCGCCGCGCCGTGCGACGCGCAGCACGGTAGCTCCCACCGGCTCGGTTGGGCGACCGACTTCGCGCGTCCGGCCGGGCACGCGGTCGTCGGCGTCGCGCACGGCAGCATCGACGGGCTGACGCTCGACTCGGAAGGACACTACTTCCCCATGGAGCCCCGCCTGCTCGCGTCGTTGCCCGCCGATCTCTGGGTCGTCGGCCATACGCACCGCCATCACGACGTGCGCGAGGCACGGCTCGTGGTGCCCGGGACCCCGGAGCCCGACGGGTTCGATTGTCCGGTCGCCGGGTCGGCGGCGCTCGTCGAGCTGGAAGGCGAGGCAGCCGATTACTCGGTGCAGCCGCTCCCGGTCGGGCGCTTCCGCTTCGTCGAAGCGGCGGTGACCGTCGACGACGCCGAGGGAGCGAGCGACGAGGCGGCCCTCGAGCAGCGCGTGCGTGCCGCGATGCCCGACGGCGAGGCGCTCGTTCGGCTCTTCGTCACCGGGATGCTCGCCGACGGCGCCTTCGCCCGCTGGAACCGGGTCCGCGATCGGCTCCTCGACGAGGAGGGCGTTCTGCGCGTCGACGACGACGGCCTGCGTCGCGTCCTGACCCGCGAGGACGTCGACCGCCGTTACGCCGACGGGTCCTTTGCGCACCGGCTGCTGTCGAGACTCGTCGACGCGAACGACCACGAGGCGCTCGCGGAGGCGCTTTCGCTCCTCGAGGAGGCCGGCGCGTGAAGCTGTCCGCCGCCGACATCCGTCTCTTCGCCGCCCTGCGCGATCTGCGGATCGACTTCGCCGACGGTCTCAACGTCGTCGTCGGTGAGAACGAGGCCGGGAAATCGACCCTCTTCTCCGCGCTCCGCCACACGCTGCTCACGCCCACGAAGCAGAGCCGAACGCAGCTCGAGAAGCTGCTCGGCCGCCACTTTCCGCGGCCGGACGGGACGGTCATCGAGTGTAGCCTCGCGCTCGAGGCGGACGGACCGCTCCAGGTCGCGCGTCGGTGGGGCGGCGATCCCGCGACGACGCTCACCACCGCCGACGGAGCCGAGATCACCGGACCCGCTGCGGACGTCCGCCTCGCCGAGGCGCTGCCGGTGCGCTCGGGTACGTTCGCGACGGTGTTTCTCGTCGACCAGGCGCAACTCGACGCGACGCTGAGGCTGATCGATCGCGACGTAGAGAGCCGCGACGAGATCGCTGCGCTGCTGCGTCGGACGCAGAGCGAGACCGGCGGCGTGTCGGTGGAGGCGTTCCGGCGTGCGCTCGAAGACCGGATGAACGATATGCTCGGGCGCTGGGACCGCGAGCGCGAGCGGCCGGAGGGCGGTCGCGGGATCGACCGCCCATGGGAGCGCGGCGTTGGCGAGGTGCTCGCCGCATGGTACGCGGTGCAGCGGGCGCGAGCCGAGCTCGAGGAGACCCGCCTCGCCGAGGAGGCTCTCGAGGAGGCGACCGAGGCGCTCGACGAGCACGCCGAACGCCTGCGCGCGTGCGAGCACTTTCTCGAGAAGCACCGCGAGGCGTTCGCGTCGCTCGGCGCGCGCGCGCAGCTCGAGCAGGAGATAGCGACGGTGTCCGATCAGGTGTCCGACCTGCGCCTCGCCGTCCGACGATGGCCGGTCGTCGAGCAGGACCTCGCGAGAGCCTCGGGGGCCGTCGCCCGCGCCGGGCAGGAGGCGCAGGCCGCGGGCGAGCGCCTCGAGCGGGCAGCCGAGCAGCGGGAGCGGTCGGCGCGACGGTCTCTCTGGCGCCGTGTGCAGGAGGCGGCGCGGGAGGCGGACGAGGCGCGCTCACGACGCGATGCGATCGCGCCGGTGGACGAAGCCGCGCTCGCGGCTCTGCGCGACGTCGATCGCGAGCGCGCCACGCTCGAGGCGAAACTGTCGGTGGGCGAGCTGCGCGCGCGGATCGTCGCGAAGGACGCCATCTCGCTTCGGGCGACGAGCGACGATGACGAGCCGCGTTCGATCGAGGTTCCGCCCGGCGAGCGCGCCGACGCGAGCGCCCACCGACGGATCCGCTTCGAATCCGAGCGGTGGACCATCGACGTGGAGACCGGTGAGGAGTCGTTCGAGGAGCTGCAGGCGCTGCTCGACGACGCGGTCAGGCGACGCGCGGCGCTCGCCGACGAGCTCGGCGTGCAGACCGCCGAGGAGGCGACGGCGCGAGCCGGACAGCGGGAGGCGGCGCGGCGGGAGGCCGATCAGGCCGGGCGACGGCTGCAGCAGATGCTCGGTGACGTCCCGTTCGAGGCGCTGCGCGACGAGTTCGAGGGCGTGGAGGTCGAAGACGCCGACGCGCCGGAGGCCGCGGACGATCGGCAGGCCGCGCGCGACGCCGCCGACGCGCGCGAGCGGCTCGGTGAGGCCCAGGCTGAAGTCCGCTCGCTCGAAGCCGAACGGGCCTCGCTCGAAGAGCGATTCGAGACGCAGGACGCGCTGGAGAACCGGCTCGCGCAGGCGCGCCACCGTCTCGGCGAGCTCGAGAAGCAGCGTGCGTCGGCGGCCGAGCTTCCCGAGGGGTTCGCCTCCGTGGAGAGCTTCCTCGCCGCCTACCACGAGAACGAGTCGCACCGCGAGACGCTCCGCGGCGACTATCACGAGGCGCGGGTTCGGCAGGCGGAGCTGCTCGCGAAGCTGCCCGATCGCACCGCCGAGGAGGTCCGGGAGACGGTCGACGAGGCCGAGCGCGCCTTCGAGCGCGCGCAGCGCCGGGCCGCGGCGCTCGGGCGGGTCGAGGCAGCCGTGGAGGCTACGCTGGCCGAGCAGGAGAGCGATCCGTTCGAAGCGTACGTCGAGCGGGTGGGGTACTATCTCTCGCTCGCGTCCGGGCAGGCGTATCGGACGGTCGGCGCCGAGGACCCGCTCGTGCCGCAGCGTTTCGTGCGCCGCGACGGGCCTGAGCTCGACTACGAGCTCCTCAGCCAGGGCACGCGCGACACCGTCGCGCTCGCGGTCCGGCTCGCCCTCGCCGAGACCGCGCTCGCCGACGGCGAGGCCCCGCTCCTGCTCGACGATCCGCTCGTCGACATGGACCCGGAGCGTCGCGCCGCCGCGGCCGCGGCGATCGCCGAGTACGCCTCACGCCACCAGGTGGTGCTCTTCACCTGCCATCCCGACCACGCCGATCTGTTCCCGGACGCCCACCGCATCGAGCTCGGGCGCCCGACTGGCTCCTAGATCAGCTCGAGCGCCGAATCGAGCGCGTCGAGCGTTGCCCCGAGCCTGGCGGCTATCTTCACCGCGGCCTCGTCGTCGGCGCGCGTCGGGCCGTCGTTGATGATCGCCACCGGCTTGCCCTCGCGACGAGCGGTGACCGCGAACCGGTAGCCGGAGTAGACCGTCAGGCTCGACCCGAGCACGAGCAGCATCTGCGCCTCCGCGAGTATCGCGAACGCCTCATCGACGCGTTCGCGCGGGACGCTCTCGCCGAAGAAGACGACGTCGGGCTTGAGCGTGCCGCCGCAGCGCAGGCAGGCCGGCACCCGGAACTCGCGCGCCACCTCCGGGTGCAGATGGACGTCCCCGTCCGGGGCGATCTCGCCCGCGTGACGTAACCATCCCGGGTTCTGCACGAGCATACGCTCCTGCAGACCGTGCCTGCTTTCGATCCTTCGACAGTCGAGGCATATGACCGAGCGAAGCGCTCCGTGGAGCTCCACGATGCGGCGGGTTCCCGCGACGCCGTGAAGCCCGTCGACGTTCTGCGTGATCAGCCCTGTAGCGATCCCGCTTCGTTCGAGCGCGGCAACGACGCGATGGCCGCGGTTGGGCTCCCGTTGCGCCATCCACGGCCAGCCGATCGCGCTGCGCGCCCAGTAACGGCGGCGCGCCTCGGCCGAGGTCGTGAACTCGCGGTAGGTGATGGGCGTGGCGGGTCGTCCGCGGCGCTCGGGGCCCCGGTAATCCGGGATTCCGCTTTCGGTACTGATGCCGGCGCCGGTGAGGACGCATGCGCTTCGGGAGCGGAGCAGGTCGACCACGTGTTCCACGCCCGCTGGTGCGCTTCGGGACGGTGTCACGAGAAGAGAGTAGTCACGGCGGCCGCTCGGGTCAAAGTCATCGGCCCGCCGCGGGACGGCGCCGCCCGGTGTGACCCCCGCGGGTCGGGGCCACCGCGACGCCGCCCGCCTCAGCGCCCGGCGTCCACGTAGAACGGCAGGTTCGCGGTCGCCGCGTGATTCGAGCCGTCGAGCAGGTACACGAAGAGCCGGTACGCTCCTGGTTCACCCGGTGCCGCGAACTCGACGCTGCCCGGGCTCGCGCTGCGTATGAGGCCGGGAATCGCCTCCGGTCGCGGTTCGAAGTCGCCGCCTTCGCCGAGTACCGTCGCCTCGGGGAGGATCTCGGCGCGGGCCTCGACGTCGTCGCGGCCGGTCGCGTCGGTGGCCAGAACGGCGGTCGCCTCCTGTGACGGAGCCAGCCTGACATCGTCGTAGCGGCCTGCGCCGTCCACGGTGATATCCGTCAGTCGGGGCGCTCGGCGCTCGGGCCACGATCCGGTCCAGAGGTACTCCATCGCATCGACCGCCTCGGTCTCGCGTCCGTCCTCGGTGAACAACCCGTACCAGGTGGGCGTCCGCTCCTGTTTCTGCCCCCAGAGGAAGACGTACGAGCCCATGCAGCGGTCCGCCTCGCCCAGGATCGCACGCTCGTAGCGCTCGAGGATGGCGTCGGCCTTCTCGCTCGACGTCTGCTCGATCGGCGCGTTCCACCCGGTCGAAGGCACCTCCCAGTGGCCGGTGGCTCCCCACTCGGTGAAGAGGTAGGGACCGGTGTAGCCGGCGTCGGCGATGAGCTCGGGTGCCCGATCGACCGACCCGTACATCTGGATGCAGAGAAAGTCGAGGTCGGGCGCGCGCGTCGTGATCTCGCCGATCATGTCGCTGCTGACTCCGGCGAGCATCGTCGTCGCCGGGTGGTGTCCGTCCACGTCGTGGATCATCCGGGCGATGTCGTTCACCGCGTTCCAGACGGCGGGGTTGCGGTAGCTCAGGTTCAGCTCGTTGCCGATTCCCCACGCGAGGAGCGCCGGGTGCTCCCTGAACGCGCGTACCTCCTCGGTCATCCGTTCGAGTTGCTCGCGCACGGCGGAGGCGTCGTCGTAGTCGAAGCCGTGGCGCTCCGGCGTGGCGCGCAGGCCCAGCAGTACCGTGAGCCCCGCGGCGTCGGCGTCGTCGAGGATCTGTTTCGCGTTCTGCGTCGACCAGGTCCGCACCGAGTTCGCCCCGTGCGCCGCGAGACTCTCGACGCGCCCTGCGCCGCCTCCGGCGCCCTTCACGAAGAGCGGTTCTCCGTCTCTGGTGAGCCGGTAGCGCCCGTCGGTCTGCGCCACCGTGACGTGCCGGTATCCTGAAGTAGATCTCATGGGTGCCTCTCCGTTTCTCTGTGCGATCGTTCGGCCCAGCCTATCAGAGCGGCGACCGACAGCGAACCCCCGCTCCCGAAACATGCGCAGTTTTCTTTGCCTGCCCCGCCTGCGATGGGTACTTTATCCGCACACGGAGGATCTATGGCACTCAGCAAGAAGATACACGACGGACTCAACGAACAGGTCGCTCGCGAATTCCAGGCGCATTTCATCTACCGTGCGATCGCGATGGACCTCTACGACAAGGGCTACGAGGGCTTCGCAGCGTGGATGGAGCAGCACGCGACCGAGGAGTACGGTCACGCCGAGCGGATCATCTCGTTCCTCAAGGAGAACGACGCCAGAGTGCTGCTGCCGGCTGTTCCGAAGCCGCAGGACTCGTGGTCGACCGTGCAGTCCGCTGTGGAGGCGGCGCTCGCGCACGAGAAGAAGCTGACCGCCGACATCCACGAGCTCCACCGTCTCGCCGACGAAGAGGGCGATCTGGCGACGGTCTCCATGCTCGACTGGTTCGTCTCCGAACAGGTCGAGGAGGAGCACATCGTCAACCGTCTGCTGAAGCGCATCAGCCTCGGCGGCGACTCCGCCATCGGACTCGTCGTGATCGACAGCGAGATGCGGGCCGCGAGCGGCGGCGGTGAAGAGGAAAGCGACGGCGAATAGCGACCGTCGCCTGCCAGCGGAGCCGGCGCGTCGGGGCAGACCCGCCGGCCGCACCGTGGCGGCGGGCCGCGCCGCCGGCCGCCTCGCGTCCTACCCGCCGAAGTCCCCGATGAGGTATTCCGTGTCGGGGCTGTAGACCGTCCCCCTCGTCAGCACGACCGGGCGCCGATCCCCGGTTGCCCGTTTCCCTACGACAGACGGACCCGTGCGCGCGACGAGCGGCTGGTACGGCCCACCGAGGCGGAAGTGCACGAAGGTGTGCCCGCCTTCCGGCAGGACGTTCTCGACGGCGAGCGACGTGGTCGGGCCGCCGGCGCCGTCGTCAATGTCGATGTCCTCCGGGCGGACGTGGACGACTACCCGCTGGTTGCGGAACTCGAGCAGCTCGCGCGGCAGGCGCAGCGTCTCGGCGCGTGATTCGATCGGCACGAGAATCGTCTCACCCTCGTACTCCTCTACGATACCCTCTATCAGATTCGTGACGGGGCGGCCCGTGAAGCCCGCGACGAAGAGCGTCTGCGGCCTGCGGTAGACTTCGTCGGCGGAGCCGATCTGTTCGATTTTCCCGTGGTGCATGACCGCGATCCGGTCGCCGAGGATCATCGCCTCTTCCTGATCGTGCGTGACGAACAGCGACGTGATACCGAGTCCCGTGATCAGCTGCTTGAGCTCCGCGCGTACCGACGTTCGCAGCAGCGGGTCGAGATTCGACAGCGGCTCGTCGAAGAGCAGGATCCTCGGGTTCCCGGCGATCGCGCGCGCGAGCGCGACGCGTTGCTGCTGCCCGCCGGAAAGGCGCGCCGGTGACCGGTCGGCGTACTCGTCCATTTCGACGAGGTGCAGCGCCGACGCCACGCGCTCGGACGCCTCCGGCTGAGGGACTTTCCTCGTGCGCAGACCGAACCCCACGTTCTCCGCGACGGTCATGTGCGGGTAGAGCGCGAAGTTCTGGAAGACCATGCCGATCCGGCGATCGCGCGAGGCGACCGATTCGCCGGTCGTCGCCGAGTAGACGCGTCGGCCCCCCAGCGTGATCTCGCCCTGCTCGGGTTCCTCGAGTCCGGCGATGCATCGCAGGAGCGTCGACTTGCCGCAGCCCGACGGGCCGAGGATCGCGAAGAGCTCGCCGGGGTTGATCCGCAGGTCGACCCCGTCGAGCGCCGTCACGAGCGTCCGCTCGTGCGCCGCGCCGGTCATCCCCGGCTGTTCGACCGCGAAGACCTTCACGATCTGGCGCGCTTCGACACTGTACTCACCTATATCCAGCACGTCTTCAAAGGTACCGAATCGCGCCGGGTTCCGGACAGGTCAGGCGTCGGGCCGATGCTCCGGCCCGGTTTCCACGGGCTCGGTCGGTTCCTCCGGCTCCGGATGCTCCGGGCGCTCCGCCCAGAAGGAGCCGATGAGCAGTACGAACGCGATCACCGCGAAGAATGCGGACGCCACGAAGTAGCTCCCGGTAAGGTCGCGTCCGAAGCTGTAGAGGTACGGGCCCACCGCCGATCCGGCGACGGTCAGCGCCTGCACCATGCCGGTGATGGCGCCCAGGTGACGCCGTCCGAAGAACCGGGGCCATGTGATGTTCGACGTGATGCCGAACATCCCCTGCATGAGCCCCTGGCCGGCGATGAGCATGATCACGGGCGCCCCGGCGCGCAGAACCATGAGTCCGGCGAGAAGCACGAGGATACCCAGCAGCTGAACGGTGCAGAGATAGCGCAGCTTCATCCGGTCGGACAGCCAGCTCCCCAGGAACTGAACGCTGATCGCGACCATGGAGGCGGGAAAGAAGATTCCTACCGCCTGCGTGCGCGACATTCCCGCGTCGGCGAAGATCGACACGATGTGAAAGGTATACGCGGTTCCCACGACCGAGCCAACGAAGAGCGAGAGCGTGAAGATCCAGAACGAGTAGGTGCGCCGTGCCTGCGCGGCGGTGAACGATTGCGCCGGACGGCTCTCGGGATGCGGCTCGCGCTTGAGGCGCACGTCGCCCCCGTCGGGCCGCAGACCGTGCGCTTCCGGCGTGTCGCGGTACATGATGAGCGCGATGACCGCGAAGACGCCGACCGCCACGGCGATCAGGCGCCACGCGACGTTCCAGCTGTTCGCGCTCACGAACGCCTCGAACACGCGTGGCGCGTACGAGAAGCCGAAGGCGACCGCGATGCCCATGAACGCGTTCGCCAGGCCGCGCCGCGCCTCGAACCACTCCATCACCATGTTGCGCGAGGCGAGCGTGAGCACGCCCTGGCCGGTGAACCGCAGCATGAAGAAGCCGAGCGCCATCACGACGAACGCGACGATCGCCGGCGGCACGAAGCCGAAGACCCCTCGGACGGCGTCCGCGATCTCCACGGAGAAGGAGAGGTAGACGAGCGTCAGCGCGAGCCCGCTCGCGGCGATCGTCGCGACGATACGCGCCCCGTGTCGGTCGTAGAGCCGTCCGGCGTAGGAGAGGATCATCGCGCTCGAGAGCGTGCCTATGAGATAGGCGAGGCTGAGCAGGCTGCGGCTCAGGCCGTGCGCTTCGATGAGCGGGTCGGTGAAGACCGATACGCCGACGGTCTGTCCGGGCGCGCTCATCACCATCCCGAGCGTGCCGATTCCCATCACGATCCAACCGTAGAAGAAGGGCAGACGCGCCGGTTCGAACGGCACGCTCCTGAACGCGAGGCGTCGTTGTGATGTTTTCATGGGTTTCTACTTGTACGCCGTCCGGTCGTAGACGGGATCCTCACCCACCCAGTGGCCCGAAGGCATAGCCGGGACCGCGTCGCGTTCCTCCGAGCTGAGCTTCCGATCGAGCGCACCGAGCGAATCGGTGAGCTGCTCGACGTTGCGTGCGCCGACGATGGGGGATGTGACGCGCGGATCGGCCTGTACCCACGCGATCGCGAGCTGCGCCGGCGTCATGCCGATCGTCGCGGCGTGCGCGACGAAGCGCTCCGCGATATCGAGCGCCTGATCGGTGTAGTAGCGCTTGAAGTAGCCTTCGTACGCCTGCATCCGCGCCGACTCGGGCAGCTCGCCGCCGCGCTTGTACTTCCCGGTCAGCATGCCTGCGCCGAGCGGATTGTACGAGACGACGCCCAGACCCTCCTGCTCGACGAGCGGGAACATCTCCAGCTCCGCCGACCGGTTGATCGCGTTGTACGCCGGTTGCAGGGAGACAAAGCGCGAGAGCAGGTGCGAGTCCATGTAGTTGAGGTAGCTCGCGAGCTGGTAGCCCCGCAGATTGGAGCAGCCGATGTAGCGGACCTTGCCGGCGCGCACGAGGTCGTCCAGCGCGCGGGCTGTCTCGTCGATTCGCGATCCGGTGTGCCAGCGATGGATCTGGTAGAGATCGATGACGTCGGTCTGCAGACGTCGCAGGCTGTTCTCGACCTCTGTGGTGATGTGGTAGCGCGACAGCCCTCCATCGTTGGGGCCCGGCCCCATGTCACCGTACACCTTGGTCGCGAGGATCACCGACGAGCGGACGCCGCGGTCGCGGATCCAGCGGCCGACGGTCTCCTCCGAGGCGCCTGCCGAGTAGATGTTCGCCGTGTCGAGGAAGAACCCGCCCTGCTCGCGATAGTAGTCCATGATCGCGAACGAGGTCTTCTCGTCGGCCTCCCGCGAGAACGTCATCGTTCCCAGACAGATCTCGGAGACCTTCAAACCGCTCGAGCCCAGTCGTACTACGTCCATCCGTTCATGATACCGCCGTCCGTGGCGCGTGACTACCGTCCATCGGCCCAAGTGGCCTCGCGGGGGTCCGCGACCGCGACCCACCGGTCCTCCAGCCGCAGGATCGCCCCCACGGCACCGAACTCGTTCCACCACTCCGGCTTTCTCACCACCTCGTAGCCGCGGGCCGCGAGCTCGATCCCCGCTCCGGCGTGGAGCGGCGCTTCGAGCCAGAGTACGCCGGGCTCCGCCTTGTGCGGGGCGAACGAGTCGGGGACGCTCCGCGTCCGGAACCGCGGCGCGTCGATCGCCTGCTGCGGGTCCATGCCGAACACCGCCATGTTGAGCAGTACCTGGACGAGCGCCTGCGTCTGCATGTCGCCGCCGGGTGTGTTGAAGGCGAGCCAGGGGCTGCCGTCGCGGAACACGAGCACCGCGTGCGGCGTCACCCGCGGGCGCTTGCCCGGTTCGAGCGAGGTCGGGCTCGCCGGGTCGAGCCGGAACTGGACCATGCGGTTGCCCAGGGTCATCCCGGTGTCCGGGACCATCGGACTCTTGGGGAAGTCGCTGGGCGTGATCGCGATCATGTTGCCCGCGGCGTCCGCCACGACGAGCTGCGACGTGTCGCGCCCCACGGCGAAGTTCGCGACGCGCGTGGCCGGTTCGGGCGACGGCGCTCCGGCGGTCGGATCCACCGGTGGGACCCAGGGATCGAACCCATCGATCTCGCCGGGCGGCGGCAGACGCCCGAAGCTCGCGTCGGTCATCGCCGTTCGGCGGGAGGCCGCGTACGCGTCGTCGAGCAGCGTCTCGACCGGCACGTCCACGAACTCCGGGTCGCCCACGTACCCGTCACGGTCGGCGAGCGCGAGCTCGAGCGCCTGGATGACCGTGTGAGCGTACTCCGGCGAGTTGTGCCCCATGGAGCGCAGATCGATCCCTTCCAGGATGTTCAGCGCGAGCGGGACGACGAGCCCCTGCGTCCAGCCCGCGTTCGTGAACACCTCGTACTCGGCCTCGTCGTCCGGGGCCCGCCACGTCGAGCGGTACGGTTCCTCCCACGCGCCCCCGTAGCCGGCGAGGTCGCTCGCGGTGAACAGCCCGTCGCGCCGCTCGTGGAGATCGACGATCTGCTGCGCCGGCTCGCCCTCGTAGAAGTAGGTGCGAACGGCGAGGAGCGCCTCCGAACGCGTGGCGCCGGATTCGATCGCGCGGCGCTCGGCGTCGACCATGCCCTCCCAGGTGGAGGCCAGATCCCGTCGGGTGAACCGGTCGCCCCGGTGGAGCGGCCGCCACCACTGGCCGTCCAGGTAGACCTCCGCGTTGTACGGGAGGATGACGCTGAAGCCGATCAGCTCGACGGGGGAGAAGTGCAGGTTCTTCTGCATCGTGGTCGTTATGGGAAAGCCCTCGCGTGCCCGGCGGATGGCGGGACGGACGACCTGTTCGAAGCCCATCGTCCCGTAGTCGGCGAGAAGGCGCACCATCACGTCCGGCGAGGCCGGCAGGAGCTGGGCGAGGATGTCGAGGTCCGGGATCGTTTCGTGTCCCTTCGAGCGGTAGAAGTCGATCGTCGCGGCCGCCGGCGCGGTACCGGCGCCCCGGTAGCTCGAAACGCGGTCGGCATCCGCGTGATACACGATGGTGGGCGCGATCCCGGGAAAGCTCGCCGCCTCACCGGCGGTGACGTTGAGCATCAACAGCGCCGCGACCGCCGCGTCGAAGGCGTTTCCGCCCGCCTCCATGGTCGCGATTGCCGCGTCGGTCGCCCACGGCGTCCCCGTCACCGCCGCGTAGGCGGAGGCCTCTACGGGCGTGCGCGGCTCTCCCGTCGGGTCGTCCCAGGCGATCGGATCGCGAGGTCCCTTGGGGAGGAAGGCGTACACGATAAGCCCGATCGAGACGAGTATGACGAGGACGAGCACGATTCTCAGGAGAATGGCAAGGAAACGTCGCATTGGGCAAAGATACCACCGAAGACTCGATGCGGGGACCGCCGTCAGCCAACGGCGATACCCCGCACACTCCCATTGTCCCTTGCCGATCTCTATGATACGGCATATTGGAGATTCAGCAATAGGGAAATTCCCTACGACGATCCGGCCCGCCGCCGCTCCGCGAGCCGGTGTGAGAGGCGCAGCAGGGGCGCTCGACAGGCGTATGCGACGAAGACGGCGACCGTCTTGTCGATGATGTTCGCCGGGACCCGCGCCCAGAACGACGCGGAGAAGAGCGACTGCCCCGACGTGACGAGCCCACTGACCAGGTAGTCGATCCCGACCCCGGTGATGCCGCCGAAGAGGAAGGCCGCGACCACCGCCCCGAGCACCGCGTTCGCGAAGGCGACCGCGAGGCTCACGATCAGCGCGTGACCGACCGCGTCGAACCACCCGATGCGAATGAAACCCCGGATGATCAGAACCGTCGCGATGCCACAGATCGCGAACGGCAGGTGTGTCAGGGTCAGCCCGTAGACCAGCTCGAAGAGCACGTTCGTGCCCACCGCTACGATCAATGCCGGAACGAGGCCCAGCGCAGCCGCCGCGACGGCCGTCCCGATCGCGTCGAGAAAGAAGGGCAGGTTGAGCGCGGTGTTGACGAGGCTGAGCCCGACGTTGATCGCGAGGGCCACCGCCGTCACCACGGCGGTGAACAGGACCGGGGTGCGGCGCTCCCGATTGTGAAGATGGTCTGCTTGCACGATCTGTCATATTGACACAGAATCGGAGAAGCTCCAATGCGTGCAGTGGCAGACAGGTCATCCGGCTATGCGTATCTCTTCGTCGTGCTGAACCTCGTGCTGCTGCTCGCCTTCTTCGTGTCGAGCTCGCTGAGCCTGCGGGAGGTCGAGTCGACGCGCAACACCTACCATCGGCTCACGCGCGACTGGTTCGCGTTGCGCCTGAGCGTCGCCGACCCTTCGTCGACGATGCAGCCGGCCGAGGAGCTCTCGCGGTTCTCGACGCGGCTGGAGGTCTTTCTGGACTCGCACGTGCTGGCCGGTGCCGAGCTCCTCTCCGAGCCGCTGGCCTCCGGTCGCCGCGGCGTCGCTGCCGCGTGGGAGCGCCTGGAGCCGGCTCTCCGCGCCGCGATCGTCGAGCCACGGGCGGAGTCGGCTGCAGATCCGCCGGTTGCAGAACGGCTCGCCGCGCTCGTGGGCGGGTTCGAGGCGGAGCTCGTCGATCTCGAACCGATCCTGCACGAGTTCGTCGACCTCGAGCAGCGGGCGCTGACGATCCTGATCGTTTTCCTGGGTGCTACGATCCTCGCGTCGATCGCGATCTTCGTCCTCATCGAGCGCGAGCACGAGAATCACCGCCGCGCCGCTGCCGGGGTCCGCTCGTTCGCGCAGAGCACGCTGGGCGGCCTGGAGCAGGAACGGTCGCGCATCGCGCGCGCACTCCACGACTCGCTGGGACAGGAGCTCGCAGTGGCGCTGATAGAGGTGGGCGAGTTGTCGCATCGTCGATCGCGCGACGCGGTGGAGCAGGTGGCCGGGAGGCTTCGCCACGCCGTCGACTGGGTGCGCGATCTGGCGCACGAGCTGCACCCGGCGGAGATCGACGACGTGGGCCTCCCCGAGGCGCTGCGGGTCTACTGCGAAGACCGTTCAGCCACCACGGCGGCGACGGTACGGTGCACGGTGCCGGAGCGGGCGAGCGCCGTCCCGAAGCGCGTGGCGATCAACGTCTACCGGATCGCGCAGGAGGCGATCACGAACGCGCTGCGCCACGCGGAGCCGGAGCGCGTCGACGTGGTGCTCGAGCTCTCCGCGCACGAGCTGGCGCTGACGGTCGCCGACAACGGACGCGGGCTTCCGCGCGGTGACCGGTCGCGCCGGCCCCTGGAGGGAATCGGCATGGTCGGGATGCGGGAGCGGGCGAGCATGATCGGAGCGCGCTTCGAGGTTTCGAGCGCTCCCGGGACCGGGACGCGTGTTCGTCTCATCGTGCCCGCCGACACCGGGGAGGCAGCCGGGTGAAGCGGATCGCGGTCGCGCTCGTCGACGATCATCCTCCCCTGCGCGCCGGCGTGGCGGCGATCGTCGGGCGGTCGGGCCGGTACGAGGTCGTCGCCGAGGCGGGTTCGGTGGAGGAGGCCGCGCGCGTGATTCCGGACTCGGGCGCGGCGATCGTGATCGTGGACGTGTCGCTGCCCGACGGAAGCGGCATCGAGGTCATCCGCACGCTCCACGCGGCGAAGATCGACACGAAACTCCTCGTGTTGACGATGCACGCCCGCCGGTCGTTCGCCGACGCTGCGCTCGCCGCCGGTGCCTGCGGGTACCTCCTCAAGGAGTCCACCGCAGAGCATCTCGTCACCGCGCTCGATGCGGTATACGACGGGCGGACCTACCTCGATCCCCGGCTGGAGACGGTCGGCGCCGGCGATCGCACCGGGGTCGATTCTGCGGCCGGCGTGTACGCGGCGCTCTCCGAGCGGGAGTTCGAGGTCTTCCGCCTCCTCGCCTCCGGGCGGAACTCGAAGGAGATCGGCGTGCTGCTGGGAATCAGCCGCAAGACGGTGGACAACCACCGCAGTCGCGTGATGGAGAAGCTCGGCCTCGCGTCGATCGCCGGGCTCGTCCGACTCGCCGTGCGGACC
>CAZICD010000065.1:0-4702 GCA_964537725.1 uncultured Spirochaetaceae bacterium
CCGTCGACCGGCGTATGTCGATTCGTCACCACGTCGTGCTGGCTCGGATAGAGTCCGGTGAGTATCGAGTGTCGCGCGGGATTGCAGACCGGCGCGGCGGTGAACGCGTTCGCGTAACGCGTACCCCTGCGGCACAGCGCGCCGATGTTCGGTGTGGTCCACGCGGTCGGGTGCGACGGCTCGTGAGACGCCGCCACCGCATCGGCCCGCAGCTGGTCGACCACGATGACGATCAGATTGTCGTGCATGTCCCCTCCGTTTCCGGTTGCCCGCACGGGCCACGGACGCGAGTATATCGGCGCCGACCAACAGAACGCAACCGATTGCGTCGAGCGCGATTGACACCGGCGTCGGCCCCGACCATGCTGGACGAAAGGAGACAACCGTGAAGATCACCGACATCAACGTGCGCCGCTTTCGCTATACGAGCAAGATCGGCAGGGATTCGGAGGGCCACGCGCATCCCGGCAACCTCGAGCTCACCGGAAGCCTCGTGAGCGTGGAAACGGACGAAGGAGTGAGCGGCCACTGCTTCGGCGGCGACAAGGACCTGGTGGAGAACGTGTTCCGTCCGCGGATGGTCGGTCGCGACCCGCTGCACCGCGAGTATATCTGGCAGGACCTCGCCGAGCGGACGCGCCGCTGGAACATGGACGACCGCACGCTCGCCGCGGTGGATATGGCGCTGTGGGATCTCGCCGGCAAGGCGGCCGGGATGCCGGTGTACAAGCTCATCGGCGCGTATCGGGACAAGGTGAAGGCGTACGCGAGTACGATGGTGGGCGACGACATCGACGGCGGGCTCGACACCCCCGAGGCGTACGCCGATTTCGCGCAGACGTGCATCGAGCGCGGCTACCAGGCGATCAAGATCCACAGCTTCTACCCGCCCAAGGAGGGCGCGCCGGACCCGAGGCTGGACGCGGCGATCTGCCGGGCGGTCCGCGAGCGGGTGGGCCCGGAGGTCTCGCTGATGCTCGACCCGTACCACGACTACAACCGCGAGGAGGCGCTCTACCTGGGTCGGGCGCTCGAGGAGCTCGGCTTCGCCTGGTACGAGGAGCCGATGAACGAGTACAGCATCGCCTCCTACGTCTGGCTCGTCCAGCGGCTCGACATCCCGGTGCTCGCCCCCGAGGTCGCGCTGGGACGCCACCACACGCGCGCGGAGTGGATCGAGCGAGGAGCGTGCGACATGATGCGCGTGGGCGTGAACGACGTGGGCGGCATCACGCCGTCGCTCAAGGTGAACGCGCTCGCCGAGTCGTTCCGGATGTCGATGGACGTCCACGGTCCGCATCCCGGCAACCTCCATCTGCTGGGCACGATGCGAAACGCCGAGTTCTTCGAGCGCGGCCTGCTCCACCCGCACGTCGACTACGACACCCCCGCGCCCTACCTCAACTCGATCCACGATCCGCTGGACGACGATGGGTACGTGCACATGCCGCAGACGCCCGGGTTGGGGTACGACTTCGACTTCGACTACATCGAGAAGAACGCGGTGTGACGTTGTGGCGGTCGCGGCCCGTCGAGGCCGCGCCGCCCGCCCCCGCGTGCTCCGGTGGCCTTCCCCGGCCGCCCGCCCCGGCCGCCCGAAACTTTTTGTTGACGACCTCTCGGGTCAGCATTACCTTCCGCTCACTTGGACAAGGAATTGGAGGTTTCAATGAAAAAGGCACTATCGGCTCTTTTGATGCTGATGCTCGCCGTCTCCGCGTTCGCTACCGGGATCATCGAGTACGACGACCCGATCGACACGGCGGAGAGCGCCGGGGTCTTCTCGACGCTGTTGGCCGCCGTCGACGCGGCGGGTCTCGAAGAGACGCTGCGAGGCGAGGGTCCGTTCACGATCTTCGCGCCCACCGACGCCGCGTTCAGCGCGCTGCCGGACGGTCTGCTCGAGGCGCTGCTCGCCGACACGGACACGCTGCGTGAGATCCTGCTCTACCACGTCGTTCCGCGCGAGGTGCGCTCCGGCGAGGTCGTCCAGTCCGGCGATGCTGTGACCGCGCAGGGTGAGCGGGTCGATTTCAGCGTTCAGGCAGGATCGGCCTACGTGAACCAGGCGGAGGTCATCCAGCCCGATATCGACACGTCGAACGGAGTGATCCACGCGGTCAACGCGGTGCTCGTGCCGCCCTCCATCAACGTCGAGAAGCTCCTCGCCGACGACATCGTGGACACAGCCATCGCAGACGGCCGCTTCAACACGCTCGTCACCGCGGTGCAGGCCGCCGGACTCGAGGAGACGCTGCGCGGAGATGGTCCCTTCACGGTCTTCGCCCCGACCGACGATGCGTTCGACCAGCTGCCGGCCGGTACCGTCTCGTCGCTTCTGAACGACATTCCCACCCTCACCGACATTCTCCTCTACCACGTAGTGGGCGCCGAAGCGTACGCGAGCGACGTCGTCGGCATGTCTTCCGCCACGACGGTGCAGGGCCAGCCGGTCGCGATCACGATGTCCGGCGGCAACGTCTACGTCAACGACGCGCAGGTCGTGATCACCGACGTCCAGGCGAGCAACGGCGTCATCCACGTGATCGACACGGTCATCCTTCCGCCGACGGAGAATATCGCCGAGGCGCTCGAGGCCGATGGGCGGTTCTCGACGCTGCTGCGCGCGATCGGCGCGGCCGACCTCGGTGAAACGCTTTCGAGCGGTGGTCCGTTCACCGTCCTCGCCCCGACCGATGCCGCGTTCCGCCGTCTGCCGGCCGGATCGCTGACGTCGCTGCTCCGGGACATCCCGCAGCTCACCGACGTCCTGCTCTACCACGTCGTGGAGGGACGGGTCTTCTCGGGCGACGTCGCCCAGCTCACCGAGGCGCCGAGCGTCCAGGGCGAATCGATCAGCATCGCGACCAGCGGTGCGTCGGTTATCCTGAACGGCGAGGCGAACGTCACCGAGGTGAACATGCTCGCCACGAACGGTGTGATCCACGTCATCGACCGCGTAATCGTCCCCACGGGCGAATAACCCCGACGACTCATCCTTCCTCTCGCCGGGCGGCCGCTGGTCGCCCGGCTTTCTTTCGTTCCGCAGCGGGGGTGAGCACGCTCACCGATCCGGGCGATCGGCGAAGCAGGGCAACGAGGTCCGGGACGGACTCCGGTCGTTCGGTCGTCGCGATCCCGCTGCGGGCGACGTCCTCCGGTTGATGCGCATCCGAGCCGCCGATCGCGAGCAGCGAGTGTCTTCGGGCGAAATCGGCGGCCAGGTCGTTGCGCGAATCGTGTCTCGGGTTGCCGTTGAAGACCTCGACGCCGTCGAGCAGACCGAGGTCGGCGGGACCGGCGCCGCGAAACGGATGGGCCTGGAAGATCAGCGCTCCCGCCTCGCGCGCCCAGGATCGGAAGTCCTCCGGCGCGAGCGCGTACAGATCCGGCGTGTCCGCGACCGCCTGCTCGTCGGCGCCGTAGACGAGCAGGTCGACGCCGCGCAACGAATCGAGCGTGACCTCGAGGCCGGGAAGGACCGTGAGCCCCGTGCCCTCGGCCGCCTCCCGCGCACGGCGATACCCGTCGAAGTACGCGTCCACCCGGTCGATCCACCGCCGCAGCCCGCCGAACACGGGCAGCGAGGAGACGAAGTGGTCGGTGATGACGAGGCACGCGTACCCGGCCTCGCGGTAGGCGCCAACGAGCTCGGCCGGCGTGAGGCGGCCGCAGGGGCTGACGGCGCTCGTATGCGCGTGCGGTTCGATGCGAAAAGCGTCCATATCCAGGCGCAGATAGTCGCATAGTGCCGATCGGACTGCAACGGGTGCGCCTCGCCGGGCGCAACCGGGCCGATCTTACCCACCGCCCCATCTCGGGAAGGCTGGGCCGGTTCTTGCTTGATGTGAGCATGACATGGACCAGATACGCGCTCATCGCCCTCACCGTGCCGCTTATGCTCGCCATCGGCGCCTGCAGCAGCGTGACCCAGCTCGTGCTCGACGACTCGTGGGCGCTCGAGGAGATCCGTGCCGGCGAGGTCATCACGACGAACCTTGACGACTACCTGACGGTACGATTCGACGCAGCCGCGAATACCGCGACGGTATCCGTGGGTCCCGACTGGGACGCGCTGTCGGGGGTAGACGTCAGCGGAACCTTCGACTTCGCGATCGATGCCACCGAGTCCACGATTGCGCTGAGCCGCGGCGGTGATCTGAGGCACGAGATTCGCTACGGGTTCGACCGCGCGCTCCAGCGGATGCTGTGGACCCGATGGACCGTCGTCTCGCCGGACATCACCGTCGTGAGCCCGGATTCGACGGTCAGGGCCATCGTGTTCGAGCGGGACGAATAGCTCTCAGCGGGTACCGGCCGCCGGCGGGCTTCCCACGATCGCCTCGAGCTCCAGTCGGATCTCTCTGAGCGGCACGCCGATCGCGGCGAAGTCCACGCCCTCGAACAGCTTGATGTGCTGGTTGCTCACGCCGTACGCGCCCATCTGCGGATCCACGGGGAGCCACCCGGATCCCGGAAGGTAGACCTCCGCCCACGCGTGGTACATCCGCTGCCCGGCGAAGTAGCCGCTGACGAAGCGCGCCGGGCGAACGCGGCCAGATCATCGTCGTCCGGACGCAGCTCCGCGGCGAGCTCGGTGAACTCGCGCGCGTCCGACTCGATCTTGGCGCTCGGTCGCAGGAACTCAGCGAGGTCTTCCGTGGGAGCGATTGGGCCGAACGCCTGCTCGGGTCGCGCGAGC
>CAZICD010000065.1:4802-8706 GCA_964537725.1 uncultured Spirochaetaceae bacterium
AGCGCGGCCTGGGCGAACACCGAACCGCCGCCGAGCGCGAGGATCGCCACGATCGCGGCGAGCCCTGCGAAGGGCCGGAGTGAACGGGCGCGCGTAGGACGCGCTCGCGTCGGGACGAGGGAGGCACACACGGAAGGCATAGCGGTGAGTGTAGCCGCACGCGCCCGGCGGCTCAACCGCCGCGAGGACCGCCGCGCACGGCCTTGGCGCCGGCCGCCGCAGCGGGCGATAATGGAGCCGGAGGCTTCCTGTGACCGAACGACCCTACGGCCCCACCGGCGAGACGACCACGACCATCGGGCTCGGCGGCGCCTTTCTCACCGCGAGCTCGTTCGCCGACGGCGTGGCGACCGTTCGCCGCGCGCTCGACCTGGGGGTGCGCTACTTCGACACCTCGCCCATGTACTGCCGCGGCGCTTCGCAGGCGGTGGTGGGGCAGGCGCTCGACGGTACGCGCGAGCCGCACCTGCTCGCGACCAAGCTGGGCTACTTCGCCAGCCCCGAACGGTTCCACTCGCACGACGCGCTTCTCACGCAGTTCGAGGAGAACCTTCGCCTGCTCCGGCGCGACCGCGTGGACACGCTGCAGCTCCACGAGGCCGACTTCCACCACTGGTGGTCGACCGACGCATCGCACACCGGTCGCCTGCGGTCGGACGTCGATTACGCGTTCGCAGACGCCCCGGCGCTCGCCGCGCTCCGGGAGCTCAAGGAGCAGGGCCGATGCCGGTTCATCGGCATCAGCGGCAACACGGCCGACAACATGCGACGCGTTCTGGACAGCGTGGACGTGGATACCTTCCTGCTCGCGTTCAACTACGACCTCGTGCGCCGCGGCGCGCGCGAGGTGCTGCCGGTCGCCGAGGCGAAGGGCTGCGTCCGGCTCGCTGGGGCGATCTTCCAGCGCGGCCTCGCCCGTCCGCAACCCGACTTGCTGACCGATCCCCCTGCGTGGATGACCGCGGACCTCGTCGAACGGTACCGACGCGTCTACGCCCTCCAGAAGCAGAGCGGCATGAGCCTCGCAGAGATGGGCGTGCGCTACGTCGCCGCGCAACCGGAGGTGGACACGATCATCATCGGCGCGAAGAGCCCGGAGGAGATCGAGGAGTGCGTCCGCGCCGAGGAGAAGGGGCCGCTGCCCGAGGACCTGGTCGCGGAGATCGAGGCGATCGGAGCATAGATCCACCTCGCCGAGCGCTTCAGGCGATGGTACAATCCCCCATGCCCTCACCCAACGTCGTCGTCATCATGGCCGACCAGCTCAAGGCGTCCGCGCTCGGGCTCTACGGCAACCGCGCGTGCCCGACGCCGAACCTGGAGCGGCTCGCCGCCGAGGGCGTCGCCTTCGACGCGGCGGTCACCCCGCACCCGCTCTGCGTCCCGGCGCGCGTCGCGTTCTGGACGTCGCGCTACCCGCACCAGACCGGCTGCCGGCGCAACGAGACGCTCATGCCACCGGCCACGAACCACGCCTTCCGAATCTGGAAGGAGCGCGGGTACGCGTGCGGGCTCATCGGCAAGAATCACTGCTTTCAGGCCGACGACTACGAAGAGCTCTTCGACACCTGGCTCGAGCTCGGTCACGCCGGCGTCGTGGACAACGCGCGGCAGAAGGGGGAGTGGTCGGTCGATCTCGACGAGCTGCGGCGCGTGCACCGCGAGGCGTCCGAGCGGCTCACCGGGCCCGACCGTCACCTGAAGAGCCACGCGCCCGACTGCACCCGCCTTGGACACACGACCGGTGTGGTCGCCGCCGAGGCCCGCGACTACATCGCGAATCGTGGGTCGCAGCCGTTCGCGCTCTGGCTCAGCCTGCCGGCGCCGCACGAGCCGTACGTCGTGCCGCGCAGCTACTACGACCGAATCGACCCGGAGTCGATCGAGATCCCCGACTTCGACGAGGAGGAGCTCGCCGCCGCGCCGCGGAGGACGCGCTTCCTCTACCGCATGCTCAACGCGAAGGGGCGCGAGCAGGCGCTTCGCGAATCGGTCCGGACCTACCTCGCGAACGCGCTCTTCATCGACGAGGCGGTCGGCGAGATCGTGGACGCGATCGAGCAGGCCGGTCTGCGCGAGAACACGATCGTCGTCTTCTGCGCCGACCACGGGGACTTCTCCGGCGAGCACAACATGATGGTGAAGGGTGGATGCTTCTACGACTGCCTCACGCGCGTGCCGCTCGTCGTCTCGTGGCCCGGGCGGATTCCGATGGGCGTTCGCGAGCGCAGCCCGGTGAATCTCGTGGACGTCGTTCCCACGATCTTCTCGCTCGCCGACGGCGAGGTTCCGCGCGAGATGGCCGGCACCCCGCTTCCCCGTTGCACGGACGCCCCGCCGCGCGACGCCGCGTTCAGCGAGTACGGGGCGGGCATGGAGCTGCTCCCTCGCGAGATGGAGGAGGAGACCTTCGGGGAGCACGAAGGCGTCGATGCGCTGCTCGCGACGCTCCGGTGGCGCGAGGCCGAAGGCCGACGCGCGATGGTGCGTACCGAGCGCTGGAAGTACACCTACGACCCCATGGACCCGGTGGACGAGCTCTACGACCTCGTGGCCGACCCCGGCGAACGGAGGAATCTCGCGGCATCGGAGGAGTACGCCGATGTCGTGTCGCGGCTGCGCAGGAGACTCCTCGACTGGTCGCTCGAGACGCAGGATCCGGTCCCGGTACCGTACCCGCCGGCGGAGCTGCGCCACCCGTAGCGAGCGCGGGTGCGGCCATGGCGAGCGCGGGTGCGGCGCCGCTTCCGTCGATTCCCCATCCGTGGAATACTGCCGGTATGCGAGCCGTTCAACTCGAGACGATCGGATACCCGCTGGTCGACCGCGACCTGCCCGTCCCGGAGCCCGGGCCTGCCGAGGCGCTCGTGCGGGTTCGCGCCGCCGGCGTCTGCCGCAGCGACCTCCACTACTCGACGGGGGCATCGTACGCCGGGCCGCTTCCGCTGACGCTCGGCCACGAGGTGGCCGGCACGCTCGAGCGGTGCGGCGCCGACGCGGTCGAGCTCCTCGCCGAGCGGGGGATCGCGGTCGCCGGCGGCTCGCGGCCCGGTCGCGCCGGCGGCTCCTCGGACAGCGGCGCGGGGCAGGGCGTGCCCGGCGGCCCCGCGCCGACCGACCGCGTCGCCGTCCACTACCTCGTGACCTGCGGGCACTGCGCGCACTGCATGGCCGGTCGCGAGCAGTTCTGCTCGAACGCGCAGATGGTCGGCAAGCACCGCGACGGCGGGTTCGCCGAGCACCTCCTCGTCCCCGCCCGAAACCTCGTCGCCGTTCCCGCGCAGGTGACGCTCGAGTCGGCGGCGGTGATGATGTGCTCCACCGCGACCGCGCTGCACGCGCTCCACAAGGCCGAGCTCGCCGCGGGCGACCGCGTCGCGGTCTTCGGGATCGGGGGGCTGGGGATGTCGGCGGTACAGCTCGCGCGTGCGATGGGGGCGCTCGAGGTCTACGCGGTGGACATCGACCGGTCGCGGCTCGCGCTCGCCGAAGCTTTGGGCGCGGTGCCCGTGAATGCGGGTGAGGTCGACCCGGTGGAGGCGCTGCGGGGTCTGACCGGCGACGGGGTGGAGTGCGCGGTGGAGCTCCTCGGGTTGCCGCAGACGATCGAGCAGGCGGTCCGCTCGCTCGCGCCGCAGGGTCGCGCGGCGATCGCCGGAATCGCCGATCAGCCGGTGAGCATCGAGACGTACCGTGACCTGGTTGGCCGCGAGGCGAAGATCGTCGGCGTGAGCGACCACACGCGAGGCGAGGCGGAGTACGCGCTCACGCTCGCTGAGAAGGGCGCGCTGCGATTCGACGAGGTCATCACGCAGACGCTTCCGCTCGAAGCGGCGGCGATCAACGGTACGCTCGACTCGCTCGCCCGGTTCGGGCCGGGCGTGCGGTCGGTGGTGGCGCCGGG
>CAZICD010000065.1:8806-25411 GCA_964537725.1 uncultured Spirochaetaceae bacterium
CGCGCTCAGCCCATCGCGGCTATCAGCGCGTCGCCGAACTCGCTCGTCTTCAGGAGCGTCGCGCCGTCCATCAGGCGGTGGAAGTCGTAGGTCACGCGCTTCTCGGCGATGACCGTGTCCATCGCCGACTCGATGAGGTCCGCGGCGGCGTCCCAGCCCATGTGCCGGAACATCATCACCCCCGACAGGATCACCGACGAAGGGTTCACCTTGTCCTGCCCGGCGTACTTGGGCGCGGTGCCGTGCGTCGCCTCGAAGACGGCGTGGCCGGTGTCGTAGTTGATGTTCGCGCCAGGCGCGATGCCGATCCCGCCCACCTGCGCGGCGAGCGCGTCGGAGATGTAGTCGCCGTTGAGATTGAGCGTCGCGACGACGCTGTACTCGTCCGGCCGCGTGAGAATCTGCTGGAGCATCGCGTCGGCGATGACGTCCTTGATGACGATTTCCCTGCCGGACTGCGGGTTGTCGAAGCGGAGCCACGGGCCGCCGTCGAGCTCGGTGGCGCCGAACTCCTTCTTCGCGGTCTCGTATCCCCAGCTGCGGAAGGCGCCTTCCGTGAACTTCATGATGTTGCCCTTGTGGACGAGCGTCACCGAGGGGAGGTCGCGGTCGATCGCGAACTGGATGGCCGAGCGGACGAGGCGCTCGGTTCCCTCGCGCGAGACCGGCTTGATGCCGATGCCGGAGGTCCCCGGGAAGCGTACCTTCCCGTAGCTCTCCGGGAAGCGATCTTTGAGGAAGTGGAGGAAGGTGCGAACGTCGTCGCTCCCCTCCTGGTACTCGATCCCGGCGTAGATGTCTTCGGTGTTCTCGCGGAAGATCGTCATGTCGATCGCCTCGGGCTTCTTCACCGGCGAGGGAACCCCGGTGAAGTATCGGACCGGACGGACGCACGCGTAGAGGTCGAGCTGCTGGCGGATCGCGACGTTGATGGAGCGGATGCCGCCGCCCACCGGGGTCGTCAGCGGCCCCTTGATGCCGATGAGGTACTCGCGCAGCGCGTCCTTCGTCTCTTCGGGAAGCCAGAGCGTCTCGCCGTAGACCTCGTTCGCCTTGTCGCCCGCGAAGACCTCCATCCACGCGATACGCTTCTTCCCGCCGAACGCCTTCGCGACCGCCGCGTCGAAGACCCGCTGCGAGGCGGCCCAGATGTCGGGGCCGGTGCCGTCGCCCTCGATGAAGCAGACGATCGGGCGGTCCGATACCTGCACCTCGCCGTCGGTGACGGTGATCCTGTCACCTTCCGGGACCGATATCTTTTGAAATGACATGTCACCCAAGATACACGTGACGCGCGCGAAATGCCAACAATCGTCAGGGAGCCGATACCATCCGCGCCGCGGCGGCGCGCACGCACGGGTAGGTGCGCGACAGCCCCGAGTTGTCGTTCGTCCTGCACATCCCCTCGTACCGACCGATGATCGACAACGTGTCGCCGCCGCGGAACCTTCGGTGCCGCGGCGCCTCCACGCGGACTTCATCGCCCACGTGCCCGAGCCAGTCGTCCGGCTCGGTCGCGACGTAGAGCGTGTCCATCCCCGACTCGATTCTGCCCCACACGACCTTGACGACGGTGCCCTCGAACTGCACGAGGCGGCCTTCAGGGACATCACCGGCGACCGCGGCGTCGAACTCGAGCGCGGTGGCGTACTCGGTGAGGATGAGCTCGACGTTGCCCACGTACTCGTGATTCGGAGCCTGGGCGAGCAGTCGGCGGTACGCCTCCAGATACGCCTCCAGGTCCAGCCCTTCGGCCATCTCGAGCGAGTGCGCGTAGCGGTACCACCCGAGCGCGTCCTCCATACCCCGCTCGATCGCCACGGCGTACGACTCGACGGCCCGGTCGAAGTGACCGAACTCGTAGTACGTGGTTGCCTTGCCGACCGTCGACTCGAGCTCCTCGCGGCTCTCCTGCGATACCCGCGGCGGTTCGGCGAACGGATCGACGAAGATGAAGACGATGGTTACGACGAGCGCCACGCCGGCTACGATCCACGGCGCGAGCGATCTCGCACTGCTCATGGAACCTCCCGCTTCGGTCCCCTCTCTCTCACGAGCATATACCACCGACGGCGGTCTGTCACCGCGGCTGGCGGGAGGCGAGATTGCGCGCTGCCGCGCCCGCTGGTACGATGAGCGCGTGGGTACCGAGATCATTCCGCTCGAACGGCAGCGCCAGATCCTCGAGCTCGTCGACGACCGGGGCGTGATCCGCGTGAACGAGCTCAGCGAACGCTTCGGCGTGTCGGTGATGACGATCCGTCGCGACCTCATGGCGCTCGAGGAGCAGGGGTTCCTCAACCGGTCGCACGGCGGGGCCATATCCCGACGCCGCTTTCAGCGCGAGCCGTACTTCGACCAGAAGGGCCGACGCAACCGGGTCGAAAAGGTCTCCATCGCGCGCGCGGCGGCGGCGCTCGTGGAGGCGGGAGAGACGATCCTCGTCAACAGCGGCAGTACGACGCTCGAGCTCCTGCGGGCGCTCCCCGAGGTGGAGCTGCGCGTGGTGACGAGCAACGCCGGCGCGCTCTCGGTTCTCGCTTCGCCGGCGATCGAGTGCATCGTGGTGGGGGGCGTCTACCGTCCGCGCTCGAACTCGTTCGTGGGCGGCCTCGCGGTCCAGACGCTGCAGCAGGTCTTCGGCGGGAAGTCGTTCATCGGCGTGGACGGGCTCTCGCTCGAGGCGGGCCTCACGACGCCGCACCACCAGGAGGCGGAGATCGCGCGCGAGATGATCCGGCGCACGCGCGGCGAGGTGATCGTCCTCGCCGACTCGTCCAAGATAGGCGGTGTGGCTCCCTTCGTCACCGGTCCGCTCGAGGACGTCGACATCGTCGTGACCGATTCGGGGATCGGCGAGGAGTACGAATCGGCCCTCGAAGAACGAGGTATCCGCGTGATCGTCGCGCCGGTGGAGGCGGACGTCGCTGCCGGGCTGGCCGCGGACGACGAGGGCGCCGGCCCGAGGGCGGCCGCCGATGACGGGTCCGCGTCGCGCGCCGCCGGCGACGATACGTGATCGCTTTTCCGTAAAACGAACACAATCCACCATTGACAAACAAAAAGCCACAGAGCAAATTCAGGGCGAGAGGCCTATGGACCACTACGATATCGCGATCGTCGGGGCCGGCGTGTCCGGCGCGTCGATCGCCCGCCGGCTTTCGTCCTACTCCGTCTCGGTCGCGCTGCTCGACAAGGAGGCCGACGTCTCCTTCGGCACGTCGAAGGCAAATTCCGGGATCATTCACGGCGGCTTTCACCACAACAGGCGCTACCTGAAGGCCCGGCTCGAGATCCAGGGCGCGGGCATGTACCCGCAGCTCCACCGCGAGCTCGGCTTCCCCTACAAGCGCAGCGGAATCGTCGTCGCCGCGTTCACCCCGGAGGAGATGGTCACCGCCGAGCACCTCTATCGGCAGGGCGTGGAGAACGACTCCGCCGGAATAGAGCTCTGCGGTGCCGATCGGATCCGCGACCTCGAACCGAAGCTCCACGGGGACGTGATCGGCGGGCTCTACGCGCCGGCCGGCGGGATCATCGAACCGTACCGCTTCGTCTTCGCGCTCGTGGAGAACGCCGAGGAGAACGGACTCACGGTGCTTCGCCGATTCGAGGTCACGGAGATCGAGTCGAATGCCGATTCGTTCGCCGTGCGCGCCGCCGACGGCCGCGAGATCCGGGCCGATTTCGTGGTGAACGCGGCGGGCCTCTACACCGACGCGGTCTCCCGCATCGCCGGCGCCGAGTCGTACGAGATCCACCCGCGCAAGGGCGAGTACCACCTGCTCGACCGGCGGACCCCGGCCTGCCCGGACCGGATCGTCTTCCCGGTACCCACGCCGGTCTCGAAGGGTATGCTCGTCATCCCCACCGTCGAGGGCACCGTTCTCCTCGGTCCCACCGCCGACCCGATCGACGACAAGGACGACCTCACGACGCAGGCCGACCGTCTGCGCGAGATCGTCTCCTCGGCGCAGCAGCTCGTCCCGTCGGTTTCCGCGAACGACATCATCACTTCTTTCTCCGGCCTGCGCCCGGCGCTCGAAGACGGCGACTTCTACATCGCCGAATCGGAAGCCGTCCCGCGGTTCATCCAGGTCGCCGGCATCCAGAGCCCGGGTCTCACCGCAGCGCCCGCCGTCGGCGAGATGGTAAAGGACCTGCTCAAGGCCGCCGGGTGCACGCTCACCGAGAAGTCGTCGTTCGCCGCGATGCTGCCGCCCGTGCGCAGGACGCGCGTCATGCCCGACGAGGAGATCGAGTCGGCGTGGGAGGCGAGCCACGACGAGGGAAGCGTCGTCTGCCGCTGCGAGACGGTCACGCGCGAGGAGATCCGGCGCGCGATCGCCGCCGGGCACACGACGCTCGACGGGATCAAGTTCTACAGCCGTGCTTCGGCGGGGCGCTGCCAGGGCGCCTTCTGCACGCCGCGCATCCTCGAGATCATCGCCGAAGAGACCGGCGTCCCGATCACGGGGCTGTCGAAACGCGGCCCGGGAAGCGAGCTCGTCGACCGGACGATGCCCGGCACGCCCGACGAGCGCGAGCGCGCCGATCGGCCCGTCCGCGGACCCGAGCCCGCTCCCGAGCGCGCCGACGCGCTCGTCATAGGCGGGGGGGCGGCCGGGATGGCGACCGCGAGCGAGCTCGCCTCGCGCGGCTTCACCCCGGTCGTCGTCGACCGCGAGCGCGTCCTGGGCGGGGTCCTCCGTCAGTGCGTCCACAACGGGTTCGGCATCCACGAGTACGGCGAAGAGCTCACCGGTCCCGAGTACGCCGAGCGCTACGTGAACGAGGTCGCCGAGGCGGGGATCCGTGTCCTGCCCGCGACGACCGTACTCGGCGTTACGCACGACGACGACGGCTTCGCCACGCGCGTGCTCTCGCGCGAGGGAGGGCTCGAGTACATCCGGTCGAAGGTGGTCGCGCTCGCGATGGGAAGCCGCGAGCGCAACCGCGGCAGCATTCAGATCCCCGGGACGCGACCGGCCGGCGTGATGACCGCCGGCGCGGCGCAGCGGCTCATCAACATAGAGGGGTTCGTGCCCGGCAGGCGCGCGGTGGTCATCGGCAGCGGCGACATTGGCCTCATCATGGCCCGCCGGTTCAAGCTCATCGGCTCGGACGTGGAGGCGGTGATCGAGATTCAGCCGGTGCCGTCGGGCATCAACCGCAACATCGTCCAGTGCCTCGACGACTTCTCCATCCCGCTCTACCTGGGCCACGTCGTCACCGCGATCCACGGACGCGACCGCGTGAGCGGCGTCACGGTGGCGCCTCTGGAGAACGGAGTTCCCCGAACCGACCGCGCGTTCGACATCGACTGCGACACCGTGCTGCTGTCGGTGGGGCTGATCCCGGAAAACGAGATCTCCCGCGAGCTGGGGGTCGATCTGCACCGTCAGACGAACGGCCCGGTCGTCGACTCGCGGCTGATGACGAGCGTGCCCGGTGTGTTCGCCTCGGGCAACGTGCTGCACATCCACGACCTCGTCGACTTCGTCGCCGAGGAGTCCAGGCGGTGTGGGCAGGCTGCGGCCGACTACCTGGAGGGGAAGGACACGCCGCCGGAGGCGGAGCTCGTCGCCGGCAGCAACGTCCGTTACCTCGCCCCCGGCCGTATCCGTACCGACGCGAAGAACCGCGTCTACCTCAGGTCGCTGATCGCGCAGGTGGGCGCGACCGTGGAGGCGCGCGCGGGAGATCGCGTCGTCGCGCGGTCGAAGGAGCACCACGTGCAGCCCTCGGAGATGATCAGCATGAAGATCGACGGCTCGAAGGTCGAGCCGGGCGAGCGAGTGGAGGTATCGATCCGATGATCGCAGAGAACCAACGCCTCGTCCGTGTCCGCGACACCGACGACGAGCTCACGTGCATCGTCTGTCCCATCGGGTGCAGACTCACCGTGAACCGGAAGGACGACGGCAGCCTCGAGGTGCACGGCAACCGCTGCAAGCGCGGCGCGGCGTACGCGGAGGAGGAGTTCCGGGATCCGCGGCGGATGGTCACCGGGACGTGCGCGATATCAGACGGCGACTTCGTCCGCCTTCCGGTGCGCAGCTCCGAAAGCGTCCCGGTGGACGACATCGCGCCGTTTCTGAACGCGATGTACCGGCTGGATCTGCGCGCACCGGTACGGTGCGGGGACGTGATCGCGAGCGACCTCGCCGGGACCGGGATAGACCTCGTCGCGACGATGTCGGTCGAGAAGGAGGAGTAGATGGCAGAGCAGTACGTGGTCGCGCTCGATCAGGGAACCACGAGCTCGCGCGCGATCGTCTTCGATCACGAGAGCGCGATCCGCGGGATCGCGCAGCGCGAGTTCACCCAGCACTACCCGAAGCCGGGCTGGGTCGAGCACGACCCGCGCGAGATCTGGAGCTCGCAGGAGGAGGTGCTCCACGCGGCGCTGCGGAACGCGGGCATCACCCCCGAGCAGCTCGCAGGCATAGGCATCACGAATCAGCGCGAGACGACGATCCTCTGGAACCGGAAGACCGGCGAGCCGGTGCACAACGCGATCGTCTGGCAGTGCCGTCGTACGGCCCCCACCTGCGACGAGCTCGTGAAGAACGGGCACGAGCCTGCGATCTTCGACAAGACCGGGCTCGTCGTCGACGCGTACTTCAGCGGCACGAAGATCAAGTGGCTGCTCGACAACGTGCCCGAGGCGCGCAGGCTCGCAGACGCCGGCGACCTCGCGTTCGGGACGGTCGACTCCTGGCTGCTGTGGAACCTCACCGACGGCGCGGTTCACGCGACCGACGTGACGAACGCCGGCCGGACGATGCTCTTCAACATCCACTCGCTCGACTGGGACGACGAGCTCCTCGAGCTGCTCGGCATCCCGCGATCGATCATGCCCGAGGTCGTCTCCTCGTCGGGAGAGATCGCGCGGACGGCGGCGTCGGTCTTTCCGTCGGCGAGCGTTCCCATTTCAGGGGTCGCCGGCGACCAGCACGCCGCGCTCTTCGGCCAGACGTGCTTCAGCCCGGGGATGGTCAAGAACACCTACGGCACCGGGTGCTTCGTGCTGGTGAACACCGGCAACGAGGCGGTCAAGAGCGCGAACCGGCTGCTCACCACGCCTGCGTGGTCGGTGGGCGAGGCGACGACGTACGCGATGGAAGGCAGCATCTTCATCGCCGGCGCGGCGGTGCAGTGGCTGCGCGACTCCATGAAGCTCATCACGAACGCCGGTGAGAGCGAGTACTTCGCGACGCAGATCGCCGATTCGGAGGGCGTCTACGTCGTGCCGGCGTTCGTGGGACTGGGCGCGCCGCACTGGGACAGCTACGCGCGCGGCGGCGTCTTCGGGCTCACGGCCGGCTCCGGTCGTAACCACATGGTGCGCGCCACCCTCGAGTCGATCGCCTATCAGAGCCGCGACGTAGTGGATGCGATGGCGCTCGACACCGGGGACTCCACCGAGCTCCAGACGATGCGCGTGGACGGCGGCGCGAGCGCCAACGACTTTCTCATGCAGTTCCAGGCCGATATCCTGGGTCTTCCGGTGGAGCGACCGGTCGTCGCGGAGACGACCGCGCTCGGCGCAGCGTACCTCGCCGGCCTCGCGACCGGGTTCTGGAGCGGAACCGACGAGATCGCGAAGGCGTGGAAGCTCGACCGCCGCTTTGAACCGCAGATGAGCGAGGACCAGCGCGAGTCGCTCTACGCGGGCTGGAAGGAGGCGGTGAAGCGCGTGCGGGGGTGGGCGCATGGCGGCTAGCGACGGCGCGGGCGACGTGCGCGTCGCGATCATCGGCGGGGGTGGCACCGGCGCGGCGATCCTCCACGACCTCACCCAGCGCGGCTTTCGGTGCACGCTCTTCGAGCGAGGCGAGCTCACCTCCGGTACCACCGGCCGCCATCACGGGCAGCTCCACTCCGGGGCGCGCTACGCGGTGGGCGACGTGGAGATCGCGCGCGAGTGCATGAACGAGGTGGAGACGCTGCGGCGGATCGCCCCCGAGTCGATCGAGATGAACTACGGCCTGTTTCTCGCGCTCACCGACGAGGACGCCGCGTACGCCGAGCGGTTTCGCGACGCGTGCAGCGAGGCGGGCATTTCGAATCGGACCATCTCCACCGAGCAGGCGCTGCGCCACGAGCCGCGCATCAACCCGGACGCGAAGTTCGCGGTCGTGGTGCCCGACGGGACGCTCGACGCCTACCGCCTGCCGCTCCAGTTCTTCGCGACCGCTCGCGCGAACGGCGGCACCGTCCGGTCGTTCTGCGAGGTCACCGGGATCGACTCCTCCGGTGGTCGCGTGACGGGCGTGACCGTCTACGACTACCGAACCCGCTCACAGGAGCGCCACGAGGCGGACGTCGTGATCAACGCCGCCGGACCGTGGGGCGGGCAGGTAGCCGCGTGCGCGGGCATCGACCTTCCCATCACGCCGGCACCCGGAACGATGGTCGCGGTGAAGAGGCGCCTCTGTAACATGGTGGTGAGCCATCTCCATCCGCCGCACGACGGGGACATCGTAGTTCCCCAGCGCGGGCTTTCCATCATCGGCTCCACGCAGTGGGAGACCGGAGATCCTGACGACGTCACCACGCCGGAGTCGGACATCGAATGGCTCCTCGTTCGGGCGAACGATCTGGTGCCCGGTTTTTCGGACGAGACCTACCACGCCGCGTGGACAGCCGCGCGCCCGCTTTCGGGCCGATCGCAGAGCGGCGGGCGCTCGCTCAGCCGGGACTTCGACGTCCTGCCGCACGCCGACGAGGGCGTCGCCGGCCTCTACAGCCTGACCGGCGGCAAGGCGACGGTGCTCCGGGCGATGGGCGAGCAGGTGGCAGACGTCGTGTGCCGCGACCTGGGTCTGGACATTGCCGGACGCACCGCCGAAACGCCGCTGCTCTCGCATCGACACTACTTCCGCAGGAGCGCCTGAATGGAGCCGGTACGACGACGACTCTCCATCCGCCGCACCGACGGATCGTGCGACACCTTCGACGTCGAAGGCGGCACGTACACGACGCTGCTCGACTCGCTCGAGCGCATCCGCGCGCGCGACGACCGGAGCCTCCTCTACCGCCACTCGTGTCACCACGGCTCGTGCGGGACCTGCGGGATGATCGCAGACGGCGAGCGCGTGCTCGCCTGCACCACTCGACTGTCGGATCTGCCTGAGGAAGCGACGATTGACCCGCTCGCGCCCTTCCCGGTGGTGGGCGACCTCGCGATCGACCCCGCGCCGCTCTACCGTGACTTTCCCGACGAGGCGAGCTACCTCCGCGAGAGCGAGGCGAACCCGGAGGCCGAGCTGCCGCAGGAGCTCGAGACCGACGGCCGCGGGTTCACCCGCTTCGAGAACTGCATCGAGTGCGGGCTCTGCGTCTCCGTCTGCCCCGTTCAGCAACGCTTCATGGGCCCGGCGGCGCTCGCCGCGTACGGCCGTGAGCTGGAGAAGAACCCCGAGCGCGAGGCGGAGCTCCTGCCGCAGGTCGACCGCGACGAGGGGGTGTGGGGCTGCGACCGGGCGCTCAAGTGCAGCCAGGTCTGTCCGCTCGGCGTGTATCCCGCGAAGCACATCGCCGTCCTGCAGCGAAAGATTCGTGCGCACCGGTCGAAATCCGCCGATTAAGCTGATATAATCTGTCGGGAATAGGGGGACGCGAATGACTGGAATATCGCGTCGGCCCATCCCGCTGCTCCTCGTGCTGCTCTCCATTGCAGGGATGACGGTCGAAGCCCAGGACGCTCGTATCGAGTACGTCGACGGCGACGTCCGGGTCGAATCAGGTGGAAGCCGGCAGACGGCCGACTTCGGGATGCCGCTGGACGAAGGCGACCTTGTGATCACCGGCTCCGACGGCGTCGCGGTCGTGTCGCTGGGCGAAGGCTCGCGGATCAAGCTCCGCGAGAACACCGTCGTCACGATCGACGCTCGCACGGCCGCCGGATCGGTAGAGCTGCGCCAGGGCGGCATCTTCGCGCGCGTGCGGCAGGCGGCGACGGGTGAGCGGCGCTCGTTCGAAGTGCGTACGCCCACGGTCGTTGCCGGCGTTCGGGGCACCGAGTTCTTCGTCGCCTACGGCAGGACGATCGAGGAGTTGCCCGACGTCTGGCTGTGCGTGAACGAGGGCGCCGTGGAGATCTCGATCCGCGAGGCGGACGAGGTCACCGTCGTGGAGGAAGGCGAGGGCGTGAACATCCTCAGCGGGGTGAGGGCGACAGAGCCGCGGTTCTACCCATGGACGACGCAGCTGAACTGGAACTTCGACCCGGACGAGGGCGAGGTACGCGACACGACGGATCTGGACGGCGCGTACAGCGATCTCCTCGACCAGGACTACGACTGATGCGGGAGGTAGCGATGAGACGCGTTCATCTTGCGTTGGCGCTGACGGTGCTGGTCGCGACCGCCGGCTGGGCTCTTCACGATCCGGGCGACGGCGCGCCGGAGCTGCCGAATCCGGGCTACGAGCTTTCGGGTCACGCGAGGCTCTTCTACGACCTGGGTGACCTGGACGGCCTGCTCGAATATCTGGGCAGATGGGATACCGACCGCACCGCGTACGCGCAGGGCGTCAGGCTCGGCGCGTACTACCGCGTGCACGACAACGTGAAGCTGGGGGCGTTCTACAGGCTCGGCTTCGGCGAGCGTCACGACGAGGACTGGATCGAATCGGGCTCCGACTGGATCTGGCGGGAGACCGCGCGACGGCCCGAGCACACCTTCATGCTCGACGCGACGCCGCGTTTTCTGTTCGACTTTCTGCCCGGCGAGGACTGGGTCTTCCAGACGAAGGTCCGCTACGCGCTGACCTACTTCGAGCAGGACGGGCCGGTGACGATGAACACGCTGCTCGTGCGGCCGGGGCTGACGTGGTTCTGGGTCCGCGATCGCGAGCCGGTGCTGAACGCCTCGCTCCAGTACGCGGCGTACCTGCCGCTCGACTTCGGCGAGAACTGGTGGTACCGGCACGGGCCGTACGTCAACGTCGTCTATCACCTGAGTCCCCGGCTCATGGTGAACGCGAGCGTGGGGCGGCAGTGGATCTACTGGACCGAGTCGGAGGACTTCGACCGGGTATGGCCGAATAACGGGTACACGCGCAACGTCTACTCGCCGTGGACGGTGGACGCGGGGGTCATCGTGCGGCTCGCCGCCCGGTAGCTGGCCGCGCGGCGCAGGGGAGGCTCGGCCGCCCCTGCCCCGTCTTCGCCCGCCGTCCTACTCGAACGACTTCTTCATGTCGACGTTGCCGGGCGTGACCGTCTCGTTCTTTGTGAAGGTCGAATTGGCGATCAGGTCCTGCAGCAGCTTCTCGTAGGCGTCGCCGTCGAGCGGGAGCTCGACGTTCGCGCCGGCGAAGTGGCTCATCAGGATGCCGTTGGCGAGCGTGACCGAACCGAGCCCTTCCGGCGCCTCGGCGACGAGCGGCGTGTCCTCGCGGACCGCGCGCGCGAACGCCTCGGTCACCTTGATGTGCGGGCGCCCCTCGTCCGCCGGGACGTCGATCGTCTCAGGCGTGTTCTTCACCTTGGCGAAGCCCTCGGTCGCGGTGTTCAGGAACTCGAGCATCGACCGCTCGTTTCGGTCGAATGCGAGGGTCCCGTCGCTGTAGACGAGTCGGCCGTTTTCGCCGACGATCTCGAGTCGGTTCGTTCCCGGTGATTCCGCGGTCGTCGTGATGAAGTGACCCGTCATCCCGTTCTCGTGCTGGAAGACCGCGGTGACCTCGTCCTCGACCTCGATGTGGTGGTACTTGCCGATCGCCGCCATCCCCTGGATGCGAGAAGGCAGTCCGAAGAACCACTGGTAGAGGTCGAGGTTGTGCGGGCACTGGTTGAGCAGGACGCCGCCGCCCTCGCCGCTCCAGGTCGCGCGCCAGCTCCCCGTGTCGTAGTAGTACTGCGTGCGGAACCAGCTCGTGATGATCCAGGTCGCGCGAACGAGCCGCCCGAGCGTGCCGTCGTCGATGAGCTGCTTGATCTTCTGCCACACGTTCTGCGTGCGCATCTGGAACATCGCGCCGAACTTGAGACCCGGGTGCGTCTTCCGCGCCTCCTCGTACGCGTCGATCATCTTCTGCACGTCCTTGACGTGGACGCCCACCGGCTTCTCGCAGAGGACGTGGATTCCGCGGCCGAGCGCCGCGATGGAGAGAGGCGTGTGATCGTAGTGCGGTGTCGCGACGAGGACCGCGTCCAGATCGGCCTCGTCCATCATCTTCTCCGCGTCGGTGAAGCGTGGAGCGTCGTAGTTCGAGCCGATCTCGTCGAGCTTCGCCTCGTCGATGTCGCAGAGCGCTGCGAGCTCGAGCGTGTCGCTTTCGGCGCAGTCTCGCGCGTGAGCGCTGCCCATGTTTCCGAGTCCGATGATGCCAAAGCGTACGGGTTTCATGTGCCTCCCCCGGTTCGTGCGTAGTACCGAGAGCATGCCGCGACACGAGGGGCGATTGCAAGAGGTCGCGGCCGGGAGCGCCGGGGGGCTGCGGCGCCCCCGGGGGGACCTGCGGTGAAGTCACCTCTATTTGTGACCGTGAGGGTTAAAATGAACAGATTTTCACGAAAAATGCTTTACAGATCACAACAAAATAGATAATGTAGCAACACCGTCCCCGTGGCGGAAAACCAGCACGAAGGAGTAACCAATGCGTACTCTTACCATTCTCATCGCCGTTATGGCCGCGATCTTCATGCTCGCGTCGTGCGGCAACGACGCCGAGGCGCCGACCGGATTCGTCCCTGACCAGAGCGTCGAGGCCTACGCCTACGTTCACGGCGGGTACGTCGGCCAGGTCGTGGCCACGACCGACGACGAGGGCGAGTTCGGCGTCACTATTGACGAGGCCTTCCTCCCGCACACGCTCGCCATCGTAGACATGGAGGCGGACGAGTGGAACGAGGACAACACCGTCTTCTATGTCCAGCGCGGCGACGAGGTTCGCGTTGCGAAGTGGATCTCCTACGCGGGCACGAACTACACCGGCGTGACCGTCGGTACGGCGCTCGCGTACGTGGAGAGCGACGAAGACGGCAACCCGAGCGGCGCGTCGATCCTCGAAAAGTCGATCCTGCGCAACGAGGAGACCATGGCAGCCTGGTGGGACAGCATCGCCGACGGCGCGTTCCAGGTCTACACCGAGTTCGGCGGTTCCGGCAGCGCGGTCACCACGACGTCCTACGGCAGCCTCTACAAGCGCGGCTCGGAATACTGGAACTTCGGTATCGGCTGGCAGGGCAACATGGAAGCCATCGAGGAAGCGGCCGAAGAGTACGGCGTGAGCTTCACCCTCGACGACATGGTCCGCAACAACGACAACGAGTGGGAGCTGGCCGACGCAACGACCGGCGCCACCGCGTCCGACTTCAAGGACTACTTCTCGCTCATCCAGCTCGCCGTCGCGCGACTCGAGATGCAGTAAGCCGTCAGGCAGATCGTATCCCTTGAGAGAGAGGCCGCCGAAAGGCGGCCTCTTTTCGTCTGTGCGCCCGGCGTGCAGCCGGTGGCGCGCCGCGCCACCCGCCTACGTCACCGGCAGCCCTTCGGTGGCGAACACGTCGCGGAGCTCCCGCACCAGATCCTCCGACGGCGGCGAGGTGCCCTCGAGCGGGTAGGGCGTTCCGAGCGCTTCCCACTTGTGCCTGCCGTACTCGTGGTAGGGCAGGAGCTCGACGCGCTCCACGTTCGGAAGCGTCGAGACGAAGCGCGCGGTGCGGCGCGCGTCGTCCGGGTCGTCGGTGAAGCCGGGCACGATCACGTGCCGGATCCAGGCGGGCGTTCCGCGTTCGGCGAGGTGCCGAGCGAAGGCGAGGACGAGCTCGTTCGAGCGGCCGGTGAGCTCCCGGTGCCGTTCGGGATCGATGTGCTTCAGGTCGAGCAGGACGAGGTCGGTGTGGTCGAGCAACCGCTCGACGTCGGGCGTGATCCGGGAGAGCCCGGAGGTGTCGAGCGCGGCGTGGATGCCGTCGGCGCGTGCGGCCTCGAAGAGCCGCGCCACGAAATCGGCCTGGAGGATAGGATCTCCCCCGGAGGCGGTGATGCCGCCGCCTGAGGAGTCGAAGTAGGTCCGGTAGCGCCGCAGCTCGTTCATCAGCTCGGATACCGTGACGACGCGCCCGGGCCGCCGTTCCCACGTGTCGCGGTTCTGACAGAAGAGACAGCGCAGGTGGCAGCCCTGGAAGAAGAGGACGTAGCGGATACCCGGCCCGTCGAGCGTGCCGAAGGTCTCCACCGAGTGCAGGTAGCCGACCTCGTCGCGCGCGGCGCCGGCCCGCCGCGCGCGGCGGGCCGCCCCGGTCGCGCTAGACTCGCGCATGGAAGGTCCGGTTGATCACGTCGAGCTGCTGCTCGCGCGTGAGCTTCACGAAGTTCACCGCGTAGCCCGACACCCGGATCGTGAGCTGCGGGTACTTCTCCGGGTGCTCCATCGCGTCGAGGAGCGTCTCCCGGTTCAGGACGTTGACGTTGATGTGGTGCCCCTCTCCGGCGACGTAGCCGTCGAGCAGGGCGGTCAGGTTGCGGACCCGCGAGCCCTCGTCGGGGCCGAGCGTCTGCGGCTCGATCGAGAAGGTGTAGGAGATCCCGTCCTGCGCGTGCCGGTACGGGAGCTTCGCCACCGAGGCGAGCGAGGCGAGCGCGCCGCGGGTGTCGCGGCCGTGCATGGGGTTCGCGCCCGGCGCGAACGGTTCGCCCTTCCGGCGGCCGTCCGGGGTCGAGCCGGTCTTCTTCCCGTAGACCACGTTGGAGGTGATCGTGAGG
Source organism: uncultured Spirochaetaceae bacterium (assembly GCA_964537725.1). Classification (GTDB taxonomy): domain Bacteria; phylum Spirochaetota; class Spirochaetia; order DSM-27196; family SLST01; genus SLST01. The sequence goes on from CAZICD010000065.1 coordinate 23,530, forward strand.
ATCGACTGCGTGGGCACCGCCTCGCGGTAGGTCGGCTGCGCCGCGAGCTTCTCCATGAACGTGCGGACGAGCTCGCGCGCGATCGAGTCGACGCGGTCGTCGTCGTTGCCGAACGCCGGGTACTCGCCGCTTATCTCGAAGTCGACCGCGAGCCCACGCTCGTCGCGGACCGGCCGCACCTTCGCGTACCGGATCGCCGAGAGCGAATCGACGCAGACCGACAGCCCCGCGATACCGCACGCCATCGTGCGCATCACGTCGCGGTCGTGGAGCGCCATCTGAAGCCGCTCGTACGAGTAGCGGTCGTGCATGTAGTGGATGACGTTGAGCGTCTCCACGTAGACCCGCGCGACCCAGTCGAGGACCGTGTCGAACCGGCTCTGCACCTCGTCGTAGTCGAGCTCATCGGCCTCGATGGGAGAGAGCGGCGGTCCCACCTGCGCGCCGGAGACCTCGTCGCGGCCGCCGTTGATCGCGTAGAGGAGCGCCTTCGCGAGGTTGCATCGCGCGCCGAAGAACTGCATCTGCTTCCCGATCTCCATCGCCGAGACGCAGCAGGCGATCCCGTAGTCGTCGCCCCAGTAGCTCCGCATCAGGTCGTCGTTCTCGTACTGCATGGAGCTCGTGTCGGCCGAAACGCGCGCGCAGAAGTCCTTGAACCCCTGCGGCAGGGAGCGCGACCAGAGGATGGTCAGGTTCGGCTCGGGCGCCGGACCCAGGTTGTAGAGCGTCTGCATGATCCGGAACGAGCTCTTCGTGACGAGCGTCCGCCCGTCGACACCCATGCCGCCGATGACCTCGGTCACCCACGTGGGGTCGCCCGAGAAGAGCTCGTTGTACTCGGGGGTCCGCAGGAAGCGGACGAGCCTGAGCTTCATCACGAAGTGGTCGATGATCTCCTGCGCCTGGTCTTCGGTCAGCGTGCCTTCGGCGAGGTCGCGCTCCACGTAGACGTCGAGGAAGGTGGAGACGCGGCCAAGGCTCATCGCCGCGCCGTTCTGCTCCTTCACCGCCGCGAGGTAGCCGAAGTAGGTCCACTGCACCGCCTCGCGCGCGTTCTGCGCCGGTCGTCTGAGGTCGAAGCCGTACGCGTCGCCCATCGCCACGAGCTCGGAGAGCGCATCGATCTGCTCCGAGAGCTCCTCGCGGAGGCGGATCGTCTCCTCGGTGACCGGACCGCCGGTCAGCCGCTGCTCGTCGCGCTTCGCCTCCAGGAGCCGGTCGACCCCGTAGAGCGCGACCCGCCGGTAGTCGCCGATGATCCGACCGCGCCCGTACGCGTCGGGAAGCCCCGTGACGATGCCCGACTTGCGCGCCGCCTTCATCTCCGGCGTGTAGGCGGAGAAGACGCCGTCGTTGTGGGTCTTGCGGTAGCGGTGGAAGACTTCGGCCACCTCGTCCGGCAGCTCGAAGCCGTACGCTTCGCACGCCTTCTCGACCATCCTGATGCCGCCGAAGGGCATGATCGCCCGCTTCAGCGGCGCGTCGGTCTGCAGCCCCACGATCCGCTCGCGATCGCGGTCGATGTAGCCGGGCCGGTGCGCGGTGATCGTGGAGACCGTCTGCGTGTCCACGTCCAGCGTCCCGCCGCGGCTGCGCTCGCGGTCGAGCAGCCCGGTGAGCCGTTCCCAGAGCGCGCGCGTGTCCGCCGTCGGGCCCGTGAGGAAATCGGCACCCCCCTCGTAGGGCGTGTAGTTGCGCTGTATGAAATCCCGAACGTCGATCTCTTCGGTCCAGGCGCCGCCCGCGAACCCTCGCCAGGCAGCCGCCGTCTGTTCGTAGATCGACTCCGATGTATACGTCGTCGTCATGAATACCTCTCGGGCGTAGGTTACTCAAAGAGTAAGCAAGAGTGAAGATATTCTATAAAAAAATATCGATT
>CAZICD010000066.1:0-25337 GCA_964537725.1 uncultured Spirochaetaceae bacterium
TGCCGAAGCCGGGACTCGAACCCGGACGACCTTGCGGTCAGGGGATTTTAAGTCCCCTGCGTCTACCAGTTCCGCCACTCCGGCTTTCCGCGTAGTATAGCACCATGGACCCGCGCCCCGCACAGTCCCCGCTCGAGCTCGCGATCGAGGTCGCGCTGCGCGCGCACCGCGGCCAGACCGACCGCGCCGGCCGGCCGTACATCACCCACCCGCTTCGCCTGATGGGCCGAGCGCGGACCGCCGACGAGCAGGTCGTCGCGGTGCTCCACGACACGGTCGAAGACGGCGGGCCGAACGGCGTGACGATGGAGACGCTGCGGGAGGCGGGGTTCGAAGAGCGCATCCTCGAGGCGGTCGACGCGCTCACCCGCCGCAAGACGGACATCTTCCCGGAGCGCGACCGCGACGAGCCGTACGAGGCATTCGTCGAGCGGACGGCGGCCGTGCCGCTCGCGCGGGCGGTGAAGCTCCTCGACCTCCAGGACAACATGGACGTCTCGCGACTCGACGGCGTCTCCGAACACGACGCGGCACGGCTCGACCGCTACGTCCGCGCCTGGCACCGGCTCACCGGGGCGTGAGCGCGGGTCGCACGCACCTGCCGGTTTGCTCGGCGGGCGAAAATGTATTATATTGTAGACAGGTATGATCAGTCTCAACCTGAACGCCATCCAGGAATGGGAACGTGTTCGCCGCGACACCGAGCCGCACACGCCCGACGTGGATCGCAATCCAGGCACCGAGCAGCCCGACCGCGCCGGCATCGACGACGGCTCACACGGGAACCGTGTGCATCCGGTCCGCCGCCGGCGGGCCTCCGATGAGACTGACACCGAGCAGGACGAGCGGGACGAGAACGAGGCCTACGAGGTCGACATAGGCGAGGACGACGAAGGATTCGGTCCGCCGCCGGACGGCCCGCGGGCTCCCACCGAGCCCTACCAGGGTCGTCACGTCGACGAAGAGGCGTAGCTGAACCGGCCGGCGAAGCGGCCGCACCCGCCTACCGACGGTAGACCGACTCCCGCAATCCCAGCAGATACCCGATCGCGAACAGCCTCCCGTACATGGAGTACCCGGCGCGCGTGTTGTCGTCGCCGATGACGGTGGGCACGTGGTCGGGGCGGCAGACACCGTCGAAGCCCACGTCGCGATACGCTTCCATGCACGCGTACATATCGGTCTTGCCCTCGTCGTGGAAGGTCTCCACGAACTTCTCCTTCGTACCGCGTACGTCGCGGAAGTGGACGAAGAAGATCTTCTTCTGCTCGCCGAACTTCCGGATCGCGGCCGGCAGGTCGTCGGTCATGAGCGTGAAGTTGCCCTGGCAGAGCGCGATCCCGTTCATCGGACTCGGGTAGAGGTCGAGCAGTCGCTGGTAATTTTCGATCGACCGCATGATCCGGCCGAGCCCGCGAATGGGCGACAGCGGCGGGTCGTCGGGGTGCATGGCGAGCTTGACGCCCGCGGCCTCGGCCTCAGGCACGACGGCCTTGAGAAAGTATTCGAGCGCGTCCCAGAGTTGCTCCTCCGATACCTCCCCGTACTCGGTCAGGGGAGCGCGACGCATCAGCTCGTTGTCGAAGCCGGTGGCCATCGCGCCACCCCGCGCACGCGCGGTGGTCGTGGTGCGTGTCCAGTTGAACGCCGGCATCCACTCGTAGCACCAGACCGGGACTTCGAGCCGGCCCAGGTTCCGGATGAGCTCGATCGCGTGCTCGATCTCCTCGTCGCGTCCGGGCAGGCCCATCTTCGCCCGATGCAGCGGCGGACGGCTCTCCAGGACGGAGAAGGTGAACCCCGCGTCCTCGTAGGCGGTCTTCACGCGTACCAGCGACGTGAAACTCCAGGGACGGCGCTCAGGGTCGCTCTCGTTCGGGTCGCCGCGCATACCGCCGACGACGTGGGTGACACCCGCCTGCTGGACCAGCGTCCACAGCGGAGAGGGCTCGGGGGGCAGGGCTTCTGCAATCTGGATCATGGTCGCGCATTGTACAACGAAACCGCCGGCCGGAAAAGCGGGTGATGAAGCTCACGGGCAAAACCGCTACACTGGCCGCGTGGAAGAAAACGAGCGCGCGACCGGCGATGCACGCCGGGTCCTGAAACTGCTCCAACTCCACCACCGGCAGCACCGGGAGTCCGAGCGCATCATGCGCGAGCTCGCCGAGCGGGTGAGCCGCGAGGTCGATTCCCTCATCGGAACCGACGGCGCTCCAGCGGTCGGCGGGGCGGATGCGGACGCCGCGGCACGCGGGACAGGCTCGCAGGACCCGTGGCCCGCGCTGTCGGCGGCGGCGTCGCTCGCGCGAGCGTTGCCTCCCCGCCTGCGGGACGCAGTCGCCGCGAAGCTCCCCCCGCAACTCGAGCAGCAGTTTCTCGACGCGCTCTACTCCTTCGACGCCCTTCCATCGCTCGACGCGCGGGTGCTGCAGGCGGTCATCCGGCGAATGAACAAGCGGACGCTCGCGATCGCGCTGCTCGGCGCCCCGGACGATCACTTCCACGCGGTGACCGGAAACATGAGCCGGCGGGCCGCCGGGATGCTCCGCGAGGACATGGAGAGCCTGCTCGCCGCGGGCGAGCTCTCGACGCGGGATGTTCAGGACGCCCGCGCTGCACTATCATCGGTCATCCGCGAAGAGGCAGGAGGAGCATCGTGAGGAGCGGGCAACGGTGAGTCTGGAAGTGAAATCGGTCCGGAACCGATGGGGGCTCGACGAGTACATCGCGTTTCCCAAGCAGCTCTACAAGTGGTCGAGCGCCTGGGTCCCCATGTTCGACATCGACTATCGCCGATTCTTCCGGAAGAAGCACCCGTTCTTCCAGCACGCAGAGACCGAGTTCCTCATCGTGTGGCTCGATGACGAGCCGGCCGCGCGCGTGATGATGATCCACAACCGGCGGTACAACGCCGAGCACGACCGGAAGGCGGCGCAGTTCTACTTCATCGACTTCGTCGACCGTGAAGACGTCACGGACGCGCTCTTCGGCGCGATGGCCGATTGGGCCCGGGCCCGCGGCCTGACGGAGCTCATGGGACCGATCTTCTCCGGCGCCACCTACGGAGGCGGTGTCCTCGTCGACGGGTTCGAGCACCCGGCCGCGATGACGATGATGCCGTATAACTACGGCTACTACCGGGCGCACTACGAACGGGTCGGATTCAACAAGCACTTCGATCTGCTCTCGCTCGTCGTGGACCCGAAGCAGTTCCAGCTGCCCGAGAAGGTCGAACGGCTCGCCCAACGCGTGCGCCAGCGGGGTCACATGAAGGTGCTCGAGTTCGAATCGAAGGCCGACCTGAAGCTCATCGCTCACGAAGTCGCCCGCCTCTACAATCCGACCCTCGCCGATCACGGCGAGAACTACCCGCTCACGGACGCCGAGCTGGACCAGCTCATCGACGATCTGCTGCAGATCGCCCAGCCGGATCTGGAGAAGGTCATCACCTACGACGGAGAGGTCGTCGGCTTCATGCTCGGCTTCCCCGACATCACGCGGGCGCTTCAGAAGAGCGGAGGCCACCTCACTCCGCTGTCCATCGTCCGGCTGCTGTGGACTACGAGGCGAAGCCGGAGGCTCATCCTCAACGGTATGGGAATCGTGGAGCGTTACCAGCGTCTCGGCGGCAACGCGCTGATCTACTCGGAGATCGCCCGCACCGTCCGGGGGACCGAGCGCTACGAGTTCGACGAGGCAGAGATGGTCCAGATCAACGAACAGACCGATCTCATGCTCGCGGACATGAAACGACTGGGAGCACGCGAGTACAAGCGACACCGCGTCTACACCAAAACACTGGAGGGTTCTTCATGACACGCATCTTGGGACGATCAGGCATCGAAGTCAGCGCCATTGGAATGGGGTGTTGGGCCATCGGAGGGCCTGCGTATCGCGGCGAAACGCCGGTGGGATGGGGGAAGATCAACGACGAGGAGAGCACGCGGGCGATCAAGGCTGCGCTGGACGCCGGCATCACGCTCTTCGACACCGCGGACGTCTACGGCGCCGGTCACAGCGAACGCGTGCTCGGCGCGGCGCTCGGGCCGCACCGCAGCGACGTCGCGATCGCCACGAAGTTCTCGAACGTCTTCGACGAGGAGACGAAACAGATCACCGGTTCCGACGCCACCCCCGACTACATCCGCCGCGCGTGCGAGGCTTCGCTCGAGCGGCTGCAGACCGACTACATCGACCTCTACCAGTTCCACGATGGAGGCTATCCCATCGAGAAGGCAGGCGAGGTCGTCGAAACGCTCGAGAAACTCGTCGACGAAGGCAAGATCCGAGCGTACGGATGGAGCACGGACGACCCCGAACGCGCTCGGACCTTCGCGGCCGGCGACCATTGTGCGGCGGTTCAGTTCCAGATGAACGTCCTCTCCGACGCCCCCGCCATGGTCAGGACGTGCGAGGAGCTCGGACTCGCCGGACTCAACCGGGGTCCGCTCGCGATGGGGCTGCTGTCGGGCAAATACGACGCGTCGAGCGAGCTGCCGCCGGACGATGTCCGCGGGCCGAACGCGCCCGGCTGGATGAAGTTCTTCGCGAACGGACGGCCGTCGCCCGAGTTCGTGAAGCGGCTCGCCTCGATCCGGGAGATCCTCGGCGATTCGGGACGGTCGCTCGTCCAGGGCGCCCTCTGCTGGCTGCTCGCGCGCAGCAGCGTCACGATCCCCATACCGGGCTTCAAGACGGTCGCACAGGTGAAGGAAAACGCCGGCGCGCTCGACCATGGACCGCTGAGTCCGGAAGAGATGGGCAGGATCGCCGAGCTGCTGCGATAGGCCCTCAGATGGGCACGTCGGGCTGATTCACGCGTCGGCGTGCCACGCGCGGCTCCTCCACGCCCAGGAGCATCACGAGGAGCCCGCACGCCGCGGTGATCGCGGTCATCACGAACAGACCCGCGAACCCGAACACGTCCACGATGACGCCGGTGAGGATACCCAGCGGCGCGACGAGGCCGATGAAGAACCCGCTCACCCCTATGTAGCTGGGGACCTGGCCCTCGGGCGCGAACTCCACCGTCATGTTCCAGGCCAGGAGGTTCACGCTCTGACTCGTCGCGGTGAAGGCGATCAGCACGTACGCCCACGGCGCGGTCACGGCGAAGAGTCCCACGGCTGCGGCGAGCCCGAGCGACACGTAGCTCACGACGAACACGGGCTTGTACCCGACCCGGTTCCCCAGGCGGCCGAAGATCGGATTCACGACCACGAAGGTCGCGGCGGTGATGACGGCGAAGAGACCCGAGACGCTGTCGGGCAGCCCGAACTCCTCGACGAGATAGACGGGGAAGAACGATGTCGTCGCGAACGCGAGCACGAGCAGCCCGCGCGCGACGATGTACACCCGGAAGTTGCGATTGCCTCCGAGAACGCGCCTGATGCGCTCCACCGATGCCCGTGCACCGGTGGCGATCTGCGGAACCGGGTGCCGCCTGCGCGGTTCGCGCACAAAGGACATGACCAGCAGCCCGAGCATGAGCACGCCGGTGGCGATCCCGTAGAGCAGCGAGTAATTCGCCGGAAACGCAACGCGTTCGAGGATGAGGCGCACCACGAGCCCCCCGCCAATCCCGAAGAGATAGCTGAGCACCGACCGCAGCGCGAAGAGCGTTCCGCGCCGTTCAACCGGCACGGTCGCCGCGACGATGTCGAAGAACGCCGGGATCACCAGTCCGCCGGCGATCGTCGCGACGATCGTCGCGAGCAGCACGACGGTCACGAGCCACCCCGCGTGGCTCGTGGCGAGCAACGGCGTAGCGAGTGCGACGATCGCCCATGGCACCCGCTGCCAGACCGCGGTCCTCAGAATGAAGGGAAGCTTGCGGTCGAGCCGCTCGACGCGCGGCGCGGCGAAGAGACTCGGCAGATTGATGCCGAGCGCAATCGCGACCGGCACGACGGCGATCGCCACCCGCGGCGCGCCAAGGCGCGCGAGGAAGACCGGCAGCACCGATTCAAACGAAATGAAGATCATACCCAGGAAGAAGAGCAGACCGTCGGTGGTCAGGATCCAGAAGTTGTGTCTGTAGTCGCTCGCGGACATGGACGGCATCGTGCACGATCCGTGCGCGGGTGACAAGATTGCAATTGCCGCCGAGGACGGGGAGAATGGGGAATGCGATGGCCGGGAAACGGAACCCTCCTCGCCACCTGCGGTGGCGGGGCCGAAACGATCCTGCGTGATGAACTGCAGCACCTCGGTCTCACCGTGGTCGATACGGCGAACGGCGCCGTCCGTTTTCGCGGCGAGGGGCTCGAGCTCGCGACCGCGACGACGCGCAGCCGCGTCGCGAGCCGGGTCCTCCTGCCGCTCGTGGCAGGCGATGTGTCGACGTACGACGAGCTCTACCGCCTCGCGCGCCGAGTTCGGTGGCGGGAGCTCGTGCCGCCGCGCCTCTCGATCGCCGTTTCCGCGGTGGGCCGCCACCGGCGTCTCCCGGATGCCAGGATGGCCGCGCTCAAGGTCAAGGACGCGATCGTCGACGCCCAGCGCAGCGCGGGCTCCGGTCGCCGCCCGCCGCCCGGAGGAAAACGCTCGTCGGTCGACCGACGAAACCCGGACGTGCCCGTGTCGGTCTTCGTGGACGAGGCGCGCGCGACGATCTCGCTCGACGCCGCCGGGACCCCGCTTCACATGCGCGGCTATCGCCTGGAGGGCGGCGAGGCGCCGCTTCGCGAGACGGTCGCCGCGACGATGGTGCTCGCGAGCGGCTGGGACCCGACGACGCCGCTGTGCGACCCCTTCTGCGGGTCGGGGACGATCGCGATCGAGGCTGCGATGATCGCGGCCGGAAAGACGCCGGGCGATATCCGGCCGGGCTATGCGATGGAACGGTGGCCGTGGTTCGACGCGCGCGCGCACCGCGGAGCGGCGAGTGCAGCCGGTAACGCCGAACACCCCACCGCAACGCCGGGCGCACCGCCCGATCCGCCGCTCATCGTCGCGCGCGACCGCGACGCGGAATCGGTGGAGATGGCCAGACGCAACGCCGCGCGCGCCGGCGTGGACGGGTGGATCGCGTTCGCGGCGGCCGACGCCCTCGCGACCGATGCCCCCTACCCCGAAGGCACCGTAGTGACCAACCCGCCCTACGGCGAACGGCTCGAGCTGGACGGAGCGCGCGACTTCTACGCCTCGCTCGCCGACCGACTCAAGCACGGCTACGGGGGCTGGGACGCGTGGGTTCTGTCCGCCAACCGGGAGGCGATGAAGGGGTTCGGGCTGCGCGCGTCCTCGCGGATGCAGCTCTGGAACGGCGGGCTCGACGCGCGGCTCTATCACTACGAGATCTACGCGAAGCGCCCGTCCTAACTTGCCCCGGACGGCCATTCTGGCGATCATTGGAGGAACCGAGGAGCCCATGATCGTCAAACTGATCGCAAAACTGCTCGCCCTGCTGAACTCCAACAGCCGGGCGGTCGAGGTGGGGGCCGCGTTCGCGTTGGGCCTCTGGCTCGCGCTGATGCCGGCGGCGAACCTCCTGTTCGCCGCGCTCGTCATCCTCGTCTTCCTCGTGAAGGTGAACCTGGGGATGACGATCGCCTCCTTTCTCGTCCTGTCTCTGGTCGCGCCTGCGCTCGACCCGCTGCTCGATACGATCGGGTTCCGCGTCCTCACCGCGCCCGCGCTCGAGGGCTTCTACACGACGATCTACGCGCAACCGGTCGTCCCGCTGACGCGATTCAACGACACGATCGTCGCGGGAGCCTTCGTGTCGGGGGCGGTGCTCTTCGTCCCGGTCACCGCGCTCGGAGTCGTGATCGTGCGGCTCTACCGGAACTACATCCACGCACGGATCGCGAACAGCAAGCTCGTGAAGGCGATTATGGCCACGCCCCTCGCACGGAAGGTCGCCTCCGCGGTACAGGGCGTCCGTCGCGTCTGGCCGACAACGGCGTAGGAGGATCTATGGCTGCTCCAAAACCCCCGCGACCGTTCCGCAAGCCGCTGCCCGAGAAGAAGTACCGCAAGCGCCTGCGCTCGCGGATCTACCTGGACACCGACCGGCGCTTCCTCGACTCGATCACCACGACCGACGACGAGGGTCGCATCGTGCTCGCGCGCGAGCCGTCGAAGGACGAGGCGAAACGCCTGAAAAAACTCGCGAAGGAGGCGAAGAAGAACCGTGGCGCCGTGCGAACGGGCAAGCTCGTCGTCCTGCTCGTACTCGTCGGCGGCGTCGTCGTGTTCAACCTGCTGTTCAAGGACCGCCTCGTGGAACAGGGCGCCGAATCGCTTCTCGAATCGATCTTCCGAGCGCAGGCCGATCTCACCGGGGTGGAGGTGCGCGTACTCGCGGGCGACGTCCGTTTCGCCTCGCTCGACGTCGCAGACGAGCGCAACCCGCAGACGAATCTCTTCAGCCTCGGCGAGGGTCGATTCGACCTCGATACGTGGCAGCTGCTCGCCGGCAAGATCGTCATCAATAACCTCACCGTCACCGGGCTCGCGTTCGCCACACCGCGCGAATCCTCGGGTGCGCTCGAGGTCGACGACGAGGCCGCAACGGCCGCGGCGGGCACCCCGGCCGCAGGAACATCACCGGCAGGCGACCTCTCGTTCGCGTCGCTCGGGCTGCCGGACACGCTCGACGCGCAGGCGTTCGTGGAGGCGCAGCTCGATCTGCTCGAAACCCCCACGCGCGTGGAGGAGCTCGCCGGCACGGGCACCGCCTTCGTCGCGACCTGGCGCGGCGAGATCGAAGACCTCGCCGCCGCCGGGCTCGATTCGGCGGACCGTATCCGCGAGCTGTCGCAGACCGACTTCACCTCGATCAGATCGGTCGACGAGGCGCTGCTGCTGCTCGAGGAATCGAACGCCGTCGTGGAATCGGCCTCCGCCTACGTCGATCGCGTCGACACGGCAGTCGACGACGTGAGGGCGGAAGCGAGCGGCATCGTATCTGCGGCGAGGGAGGTGCCGGAGCTCGTGCGCGCCGACTACGCGCGCGTGCGCGAGCAGATCCCGGATGTACGCGCCGAGGGTCGGGACTTCCTCGTGGGGCTGATCGAACCGTACGTCGAACAGCGGCTCGGCGAGTGGTACGGCCGGATTCTCTTCGCGTGGGATCTCGTCGGGCGCCTGCGCTCGTCCGAGGAAGCCCCGCGGGAGCGTCGTGGCCGTCGCACCGGGCGCGTCGTAGACTTCGCGACCGCCGAGTACCCACGCTTCGAGCTGCAGCGCGCCTTTCTCTCCTCCGCGGGCGATACGGCGCGCGAGCTCACGCTCGAATCCGTGTCGAGCGACCCCGACCTCACCGGCGCGCCCACGCGCGTCATGTACGCGGGCGCGCGAGGCGACTCGAGCCTGAGCATCGGCGCCGTCCTCGACGGACGCGGCTCGAGCGAGACACCGGTGTCGCTCACCGCGACCGCTCTCGGGCAGGCCGTATCGGTGGATCGCGGACTCGCCGCGCTCGACCTCGAGCGTTTCGACGCGCTCGCGGACGTCGAGCTCTCGTTCCTGCGCCGCGCCGATCGCACCTCGTCCGGTGAGGTGCGCGTGGGCGCGAACGCGATCACCCTCGCCGGCGCGCCCGAGCCCGGCTCGATCGGCGAGCTCGTACGCGAGGTGCTGACCGGATCGCCGCTCGACGGGACCTTCGCCTACCTCGTGGACAGCGACGGCTCGCTGCGTCTCTCCGACGGTTCTACAAACCTGGACGAGCGGATCGCGGGGGTCGTCCAACAGCGGATCGATGCGACGCTCGCCTCGTTCGCCGACCGCGTCGAGACCGAGCTGGACGCGCGCATCGCGCCCTACCTCGAGCGCCTCGACGATTCGCTCGGAGAGGTCGTCGACGTGCGCGAGACCGCCGAGGAGCTCCTCGCGCTCGCCACCGACCGGGAGGCCGCGGCGGCGGCGCTCCAGCAGCGCGCGGCGACCGCGCTCGATTCGCTTCGCGAGGCGGTGGAAGCGGAGGCCCGGGCGCGCGTGGAGGAAGCGAGGCAGGCGGCCGAAGACGCGGCGCGTGAGCAGGCGGAGCGCGCGGAGGCCGCGGCCCGCGAGGAAGCCGAACGCGCGGCGGGCGAGGCCGAAGACGCCGTGCGCGACCAGGTCGACGACGTGAGAAGCCGACTGCCCGGGTTCTAAACCTCCGTCGGCTCCCAGGCGAAGCGCCCGTCGGCCGGGCGTACCCTGCCAAACCCCGGGAACGCGAGGTGAAAGAAGTGCACCGGTATCCCGTCCGCGCTGACGCGCTCGAGTAGCCGCCGGCGCGTTACCCGCGCGGCGTCCGGATCGACGTCGAAGCGAGGTGACCACTCCGGCCGCGAGAGCTGCGCCTCGGTGTGCAGCGTGTCGACCAGCGCCCACAGCCGCGCTCCGCCGGAGACGACCTCCAGCCCCATGTGACCGGGCGTGTGACCGGCCGCGTCGATCGAACGGACGACCGTCGAACCGGTCTCCCAGATCGGGGCGCCGGGCTCGATGATCCGCGTCCGACCGCGATAGGCGTCGAGCGCTTCACGCGCCGGGCGAACGCGATCATCGCCCAGCTCCTCCGCCTCGCGGCCGGTCCAGAAGGCGTGCTCGGGCCGCGAGATGACCAGCTCGGCCTCGGGAAACGCGCGCGCCCCGTCGACGAGGAGCCCGCCGATGTGATCGCCGTGCGCGTGCGTGACGACGACGAGGCCGATGTCGCCGGGCTCGACCCCGGCTTCGGCGAGCAGGCTCGACGTCGGCGCGCCGTTTCCGCCGGGGGAGAACGAGAACCCGGTATCGACGAGCACGGTGACCCCGTCGAACGAGAGCAGCAGCAGGTTGAACGACCAGAGCACCTCACCGCCTGTGAGGGTCTCGACCTCCTGCTCCTGCACCCCGTCAAAGAGTCCCGCGACCTGCGCGGCCGAGCGTCTCGCGGTGAGCACCTCGAGAACGGTGACGTCGCACGAGCCTACCCTGCTTCGAGCGATCATGGTTCCGACTCTCCGAGGCACCAACGGATCGCGTTCGCGAGCAGTCGTCGCATCATGGGCTCGGCGAGCATCTCGCGCGTGTGCCCCGGCACGAGCGTTGCCACCCTCCCCGATCCGTGCGTCCGGCACCAGCCACCGCTCTGCTCGCCGAGCTCGGACGTCGCGGTCAGAAGCGGCGTCACCTCGTCGTCCACCTCGAGGAAGTAGTGCTCGTCGGGATGCGTGAAGCTCGTCACGCCGGAGGTGATCGGGTGGTCGGCGACCGGTGTGATCGTCACCGGCGGATGCTCGGGCGGGTGCTGAAGGAAGTGTCCGCCGGCGGCCTCCCGGAAGGGTCCGTCGGTCGGATGCGAGGCGGTACCGGCGTGCACGAGCAGCAGGCCCGCGCCCGAGGCGACGTGGTCCGCGAGCGCGCGTTCGGCCTCCGCGGTCATCCAGTACTCGTCCGACTCCTTCGGGCGCAGCCGCCCGATCGCGGCGAGCAGCAGCAGGTCGTAGCCCGCGAGCGCGGCGGGATCGGGCGGTTCGGGGTATCGGGTAACGGTGACCTCGAGGTCATCGGGCAGATCGGTCGATCGCAGCAGCGCGAGCAACTGGTCCGAGCAGTGGTAGTAGTCGCCGAGTACGGCGAGCATCCGTTTCATGATTCCTCCCTCGTCAAAGTCCTGTGTCAGAGTCCTAGCGATTCCCAGACCGCGTCGTCGACGACACCGGTCACCGGCATCTCCGCTGCCCGCTGAAACCTGATCACCGCCGCGCGCGTGTCCGGGCCGTACCACCCGTCCAGTCCGTGCGGGCCCACGCCGAATCCGCGGCCCTCGAGCGCCCGCTGCAGCCGGACCACGTCCGGCCCGTTCATCCGGACCGAGCAGAGGTTGAACGCGAGAATGCGCCTGGCCCCGGCTCGTCGCGCGAACCGGTAGACGACGAGCGGCGCCGCGCTTTCCTCCGCGGTCGGGAACACGAGCAGCTCGTCGGTCTCGTTGCCCGAAAGATCGGCCTGGACCAGGTCGGGTATCGCGTTCGCGTCGACGTCGATCACGGGCTCGGTCGTGGCGACGAGCTCGTGGCGCTCGTTGTACAGGCGCAGCCCCTCGCGACGGTCCTCGCCCGGCCCCTCGTGGAGCACGCCCACGAGCAGATGCGGCTCGCCGTAGGGACGAACCCACCACGCGCCGCCGGTGGTCATCCGGTCGACCGCGGCGGTGATATTCGGCTCGATCAGGCACTCGCCGAGCACGGTCCGGTCGGTGGCGATCGTGATCCGGCGCACGGCGAGCGGGTGGTCGGGCGGAGGCGATAGCTGCCAGGGGCTCGCGCCGACGAGGGCGAACCGCAACTCGTCGAGCGGGGGGGCGCTGAGCAGTTGCTCGTTCCGATCGGTACCCGGAAAGCCCGAGACCTCCCAGAAGCGGTCCCCGGGAACATCGAGATCGCGCGTGACCGGCGTCGCCACCGGCGGCGGGCTCAGGTCGGCCGGGATCGAACGCGGACCGATGCTTCGGGCGGTCAGCACGTGGTCGATGTAGTCGAACACGTAGAATGCCGCCGTGCCATCGGCCGTTTCGAGCTCGGTGACGAGCACGTTTCCCGCCTCGGTGGGCACCACGGCGTAGCGAACCACTCGTGCGCCGGCCGGAAGCCCGTCCACGGGAACACGAATGATGTCGGGATCGTCCTGCGCCGCGGAAGCGGCCGCGACGATCAGCGCAAGAAGCAGCACGCTGACGAATCTGTTCACGATAACCTCTGCGTCCAATCATGCCGCGTGAGAGGCCGCAGCGCAAGGCCCCGTCGGCCTTCCGCGCCGGCGCGCCCGAGCTCGACGAAGCCGCCGTCAACGATTACATTAAGAAAAATATATGTAGGAAGGTCAGCTATGAAGTACTACAACGCAGTCAGGGTCGGCGGGAGCTTCGACGAGGTCGTGGCCAGAACCCGCGATGCGCTCGCAGGCGAGGGCTTCGGCGTAATCACCGAGGTCGACGTGCGCGAGACGATGAAGAAGAAGCTTGATGTCGAGTTCCGCAACTACCTCATCCTCGGCGCCTGCAACCCGCCGCTCGCTCACCGCGCGCTGGAGACCGAGGACAAGATCGGCGTGCTCCTGCCGTGCAACGTCATCGTCCAGGAGACCGATCAGGGGGTGGAAGTGGCCGCGATGGACCCGGTCGCCGCGATGGGCGCGATCGGGAACGACGACCTCGAATCGGTCGCCGGCGAGGTCAAGCAGAGGCTCGACCGGGTCGTGGCTTCGCTCTCCTGAGCCGGCGCGAGGCACCCGCGGCCGCTGCGGTCAGGACACCGGGCGGCCGCGGCGATGCGCCTTCTGCGGTTGTGCGGATTCTGGTACACTCGACCAATGACCTACGACGAGTTTCTGGAAGCGTGTGATACCGGTACCCTCGCAGCGGACGCCCCGGAGCCGCTCCGCTCCTTGTACGAGGACAGGCGGGGCGACTGGGACACGGCACACTCGATCGCCCAGCAGATCCCCTCGCAGGACGGCAGTCTCGTTCACGCCTACCTCCACCGCAAGGAGGGAGATGTGGGAAACGCCAACTACTGGTACTCGCGGGCGGACACCGCAGCTCCCGGGCTCAGCCTTCCCGAAGAGTGGGAACACCTCGCCCGCAAGTTCACGATGTGATGCCCCCGGCCGGGGGCACCACCCTCAGGACGTGGTGCTGACGCGCAGCCGGCTTTCGACCTTGACCTCGCCGGCGGCCTGCTGGGCGATCTCCTCGACCTTCGCCTTGTCCTTTTCGGACGTGCAGCGCCCGCTGAGGACGATGAACGGCTTCCCGAACAGGCCCTGTTTTTCAGACTTCACCGTGACGTAGTTGCCCGGCTTGATCTCGGTGCTGCCCTTGATCGCGTTGTCGATCGCGTCGCGTGTCTTCTGGATAGATCCTGCCATAGTTACTCCGAGACATGGTGTACCCGTCCGCGCCGGTTTGGTCAAGCGAATACGTCACTTTCGCTCGATTGCCACGGTGGCGAATCGTCGGTAGGCTCAACCGATCAGGAGGCGGATGTGAGCGAGCAGAGCAACGAATACACCAAACCGGACGGCGCACGAAACGTGGGCACGATCACACTCGACGGACGGGAGCTCACCTACTCGTCTGAGGCCGACTGGCTGGTGCTGCGCAAAGACGAGGAGCCGGTCGCGGAGATCTTCCACGTCTACTACGCCGTGGACGACGACACCGGCCGAAGGCCGCTGACGATCGTGTTCAACGGTGGGCCCGGCGCCGCGTCGGCCTACCTTCACGTGGGCGCACTCGGCCCGAGGCGCGTGGCGTTCAACCCCGACGGCACGCCCCCCGGTCCGCCGGTCGAGCTCGTCGACAACGCGGAGAGCTGGCTCGCGTTCACGGATCTGGTATTCGTCGACCCGGTCGGAACCGGGTTCAGCCGTGCCGTCCCGAAAAAGGCGAAGAACGGCGAGGAGAAGAACGACGCGGACGATCCGGCGCGGGAGTTCTGGAAGGTCGAGCGCGACCTGAACGCGCTCGGAGAGTTCATCTCCAAGTTTCTCTCCGCCCGCCACCGCTGGGACTCGCCGATCTTCATCGCCGGCGAGAGCTACGGCGGCTTCCGGACGGCCAAGCTCGCGCGTCTCGCCCAGGAGACCTACGGTGTTGGGCTCAACGGCACGATCCTGATCTCGCCGGCGCTCGAGTTCTCGCTCCTCGACTCCTCCGACTACGACCTGCTGCCGTGGATCGACGTGCTGCCGAGCATGGCCGCTGCGGCCGCGCATCACCGCCGGGCGGAAGCGTACGACGATCCCGCAGATCTTACGGCGGTGCGCGCGAAGGCCGAAGCGTTCGCCGTGGAGACCGCGCCGAAGCTGCTCCTCGCGGGCGAAGCGCTGTCCGAACGCGAGCGTTCGCGGCTCGCCGGCCAGCTCGCGAAGCACATCGGCCTCAGCCGCGAGACCGTCGAACGCAGCGGCGGGAGAATCGGACCACGACGGTTCGTCCGCGAGCTCCTGCGCGATCGTGGCCTCGTCTGCGGGCTCTACGACGCCACCGTCACGACCGCCGACCCCTACCCTGATCGAGAGACCTTCGCCGGCCCGGACCCGACGCTGCGGGCGATCGAGCGAATCTTCGCGGCCGGGATCAATACGCACCTGCGTCGCGGCCTCGGCCTCGCCACCGAGCGCGACTACCACCTGCTGAGCATGCAGGTGAACCAGGGCTGGCAGGTCGACATGGAGCGCCACGCGTTGGAGAGCCAGATAGGCGCGACCGACGATCTGCGCTACGGCATGAGTCTCAATCCGCACATGAAGGTGCGCATCACCCACGGCGTCTACGATCTCGTCACGCCGTACTTCTCCTCCGACCGGATCTCACGGCTGATGCGGCTCTCGGATGAGGCGCGCGGCAACCTGTCGCTCAAGCACTACGCCGGAGGACACATGTTCTACGCGTGGGAGGCGTCGCGGAAAGAGTTCGCACAGGATATGCGCGCGTTCTACGCCGAGGCCGTGTCGCGGTAGACGCCCTGCGGCTACCGTCCCGACGGCACGGTCTGCGACAGATACGCCACGATCTTCTCGATTCGCCGGTTCACGAGCTCGTAGAGCGCGGGCACGTAGTCGCGTTCGATGAGCCGCCGGCGAAGGTACGCTCGGATCTCGTCCACCACATCGTCGAGCGTGGCGTCGGATCGCTCGCTCGTGTCGAACTCGGTCCGCAGGAAATCCTCGAGCCCGAGCAACTCGTTCCTGAGGATCGCCCCGTTCTCGTTGTGCACGTAGTCGGTGATCTCGTGATTCGCGAGCCTGTGGTCGAGCGATCTGAGGATGATCTCGATTTCATCGTGGAGTGACTCGATCTCGAGACGCAGCAGACGCATGAACTTCTCGTAGGTGGAGACCATGATCCCTCCTCGTCTGAGATCATGGTACACCCGCCCGATTGTGCACGCAACGCCGCGAACCGGCGGCGGGCCGGCTTTGCCGCGTCGTCGCGCGCCGTGGTCGCGACGGCTCGGGGCTACGCCCCGCCCGAGCCGACCGGCGGCACGTTGCGCTCGAGCTCGTCGAGCCATACCGCGGCCGACGAGTCGCTGGGCGCGCGCCAGTCGCCCCTTGGTGAGAGCGAGCCACCCGACCCGACCTTGGGACCGTTCGGAATGCACGTGCGTTTGAACTGCGTGGTCGCGAAGAACCTGCTGAGAAAGACCCGCATCCAGCGCACGATCTGCTCGCGGTCGTAAGCGTGTCGCTTCGACTCGGGAAGGTCGTCCGGCCACTCGCCTGAGGCCGCGTCCGACCAGGCGTGCTCGGCGAGAAACACCACGGTCGACGGTCGAAGGCCGTAACGCGTGGTGTAGTAGAGGTTGAAGTCCTGCAGCTCGTAGGGACCGATCTTCTGCTCGCTGAGCTGGGCCGGCTGATCGTTGTCCTGACCGGTGAGCGAGGGCACGAGCTCGGGCGATATCTCGGTATCGAGAATGCGGTACAGAACCTCAGAGGTCATCTCACCGAGCTGGTTCGAATCCGCCACCCAGCGCACGAGATACTGGACGAGGGTCTTGGGAACCGACGCGTTGACCGCGTAGTGCGACATGTGATCGCCCACGCCGTAGGTCGCCCAGCCGAGCGCGAGCTCGCTCAGGTCTCCGGTCCCGACCACGAGCCCGCCGTGCAGGTTCGCGAGGCGGAAGAGGTGGCTCGTTCGCTCGCCGGCCTGGACGTTCTCGAAAGTGACGTCGTAGACCTCTTCGCCGCGCGCGAAGGGATGATCGATGTCGCGGAACATCTGCATGCAGGAATCGCGGATATCGATCTCTGCGGCACTGACCCCCAGCGACTTCATGAGCTCGCGCGCGTTGGTACGCGTCCGATCGCTCGTGGCGAACCCGGGCATCGTGTACGCGAGGATATTCGTCCGGGGCAGCCCGAGCAGATCGGCGGCGCGGCAGCCCACGATCAGCGCCTGGGTCGAATCGAGCCCGCCGGAGATTCCGATGATGAGCCTGTCGATCCGGGCGTTTTCGAGCCGCTTCACCAGCCCGCCGACCTGGATGTTGTACGCCTCGAAGCACCGCTCCGCGCGAAGATTGCTGCCGGCCGGTACGTAGGGGAAGCGCTGCACGTCGCGCTCGAGCCCTGTTTCGATCTGCGGCACCTCCACAGCGACCGGGATGCGGCGAAAGGCGTCGACCTCCGGCGCATGGACCGCCGCGTTGTCGACGAAGCTGGTCATGCGCATCCGGTCCTGGGCAAGCGCGTGCAAGTGGATATCCGCGGTGATCAGCTGCGGCGAGCGCGAGAAACGCGTCGACTCGGCCATGAGCCGACCGTTTTCGTGGATGTGCGCGTCGCCGTCCCAGGCGAGATCGGTCGTCGACTCGCCGCCACCGGCTGCCGTGTAGAGGTAGGCGGCGATACACCGCGCGCTCTGTTGCTCGCCCAGGCTTCTGCGGTAGTCGGCCTTGCCGATCGTGACGTTGCTCGCCGACAGGTTCGCCAGAACCGTCGCGCCCCCGAGCGCCGCGTACGTGCTCGGAGGGATCGGAACCCAGATATCCTCGCAGACTTCCGCGTGGATCACCAGGTCGGGGATCGACTCCGCCTCGAAGAGCAGGTCGATACCGAACGGCACGCGCTGACCGCAGAGCTCCATCTCCTGTCCGCGGACGTCGACCCCGGAGGCGAACTGCCGCTTCTCGTAGAACTCGCGATAGTTGGGGATGTAGCTCTTCGGCACGGCGCCGACGATCGTTCCCCGGTGCACCGCCACCGCGGCGTTGTAGAGCCGGCCGCGATACCGCAGCGGCATCCCGACGAGCAGCATGCTTCCGAGCTCGCGGCTCTCCGCGACGATGCGGGCGAGGCCCTCGCTCGCGGCGGCGAGCAGGCTCTCCTGGCCGAACAGATCGTCGTTCGAATAGGCGGTGATGCCCAGCTCGGGAAACACCACGAGGACGCTGCCGCGCGCGTCGGCCTCGCGGGCGAGCTCGAGCGTCGCATCGACGTTGAACGAGACGTCGGCTACGCGAACGTCCGGTACCGCGACCGCGACGCGGGCGAAGCCGTGGCGGTAAAGGGAGCCGAAAGGCAGATCGCTCATCACGACCACGATACCGCGCGGGTACCCGATGGTCAACGAAGCTCCAGTCTGCGTATGTTGAGGCGGTGAAAACCCACTGCGACGTTCTCATCATCGGAGCCGGAATCGCCGGGCTCACCGCCGCGAGGCGCCTGGTCGACGCCGGGCGCGACGTCATCGTCGTCGACAAGGGGCGCGGCGTCGGCGGCCGTATGGCCACACGGCGGTTCAGCGGCGCCACCTTCGATCACGGCGCGCAGTTCATCTCGGTGCGCAGCGAGGAGTTCGGCTCGATCATGGAGGAGTGGCTCGCCGACGGCGTGGCCGAGCTCTGGTCGCACGGCTTCGCCGACGGGTACACCGGCGACGGCAGCCTCCTCACAGCCGCCGCCGACGGCGCGGCGAGGCCCCACATGCCCGCTCGCGACGGGCACCCGCGCTACCGCGGGGCGCCCGCGATGACCGCCGTCGCGAAGCACCTCGCGGCCGGGCTCGACATCCGGCTGGGCGTCAGAACCGAAGCGGTCCGGCAGCTCGACTCGGGCTGGGCGGTCGAGGCGGGCGCCGGCCGCAGCTACCGCAGCGACGCGGTCGTCCTGACGCCGCCGGTACCGCAGACGCTCGCGCTCCTCGAGGCCGGAGGCGTCCGCATGGCGGACCCGGCGCGCGAGACGCTCGGCGCGATCGACTACGACCCGTGCATCGCGCTCCTCGCGCTCGCCGACGAACCGGTCTCGCTCCCCGAGCCCGGAGTCCTCAGGCGACCGAACGAGACGATCGAATGGATCGCAGACAACCGCGCGAAGGGCGTGAGCGAGCTCGGCCCTGCGATCACCGTGCACTGCGCCCCCGGCTTCAGCGAGTCGCACTACGACGAGGCCGACGACGAGGTGGCCGCCCGCATCGTGGAGTCGCTGCCCGAGGCGCTGCGCGTGCCGTTTTCCGCGACGCAGATGAAGCGCTGGCGCTACAGCCGACCGCGGCGGTCGCTGGACGCCGGCGCGTGGTCGGAGGGCTTGCCGGACGGGCTCGTACTCGCCGGCGACGCCTTCGCCGGCGCGCGTGTGGAGGGCGCGGTGCTCTCGGGACTCGCGGCGGCTCGGACGATCACCGGGCGCGACGCTTAGCGGGGCGCGGAGGCGCGGGCAGCCTATCCGGAGCTCACCGCACGGCCTCCGGGCGCCCGCGGCGCCCCGCCTCGCGCTCGGCTACCAGCTCGACGGCTCCGACGGCGCGACGACCGAGCAGGCGACCGACGTCCGGTCACCGTCGACCAGGTCGCCAACCGAGCTCTTCCACGTGGCGTAGTGCTCGGTCTCCTTGTGCGCCACCGTCGCCTGCTCGTTCCGGTACGCCTCGTAGAGATAGTAGGTTCCGGGGTTGTTCTCGTCGCGCAGCACGTCGAAGCGGAGCACGCCGGGTTCGGCGATCGAGCCCTCGTGGTTGCGTACCGTCGCGGCTTCGAAATCGGCCTCGCGTCCCGGTTTGACCTTCACCGTGATGATCCGGACGATCATGGTTGCCTCCCTCCCCCATTCTACCCCCGGTGACCCGAACCGCCAACGCGGCTCAGATGGTCACGGCGGTCCGAAATCCGAGGTTGCCGGTCGAGCTGTCGGGCGTGTTCGACGTTCGCGCAGCGACGCGGTACCGATTGCAGTACGAGTGATGGCAGAGGTAGCTGCCGCCGCGCATGACGCGCGCATTCCCGCTCGGCGGGCCTGCGGGATCGATCCGCGGTCCGTTCACGTGATAGGTCGCGCTCCACCAGTCCGCGCACCACTCCCAGACGTTGCCGGCCATGGAGTAGAGCCCGTACCCGTTCGGCTCGTAGCTCTGCGCGGGAGCCGTTCCGGCGAAGCCGTCGGCCCTCGTGTTGACCCGCGGGAAGGTCCCCTGCCAGATGTTGCAGCGGTACTCGCCGTCCGGGGTGAGCTCGTCGCCCCAGACGTATCGCTTCTGCACGAGTCCACCGCGCGCGGCGTACTCCCACTCCGCTTCGGTGGGCAGGCGCGTACCGGTCCACTCGCAGTACGCCGCGGCGTCGGCCCAGCTCACGTGGACAACCGGGTGATCCATCCGACCGTCCAGGTTCGAGCCGGGCCCCTCGGGGCGGTCCCATCTCGCGTTGGTTACGCCGTACCACCAGTCGAGCCCTGGCACCTTCCGCGCAATACCGCGGTGCAGCAGCTTCTTCGGCACGAAGCGCGCGAAGACGAACGACCATCCGAACCGCTCGGCTTCGGTGACGTAGCCGGTCGCCTCGACGAATTCGGCGAACTGCTCGTTGGTCACGCTGTGCCGGTCGATCGCGAACGGCGAGACGGTCACCTCGCGCACCGGGCCCTCGCCGTCCTGCGGGAAGCCCTCCTCGTCGTCGGTACCCATCAGGAAGGCTCCGCCGTCGAGCGGGACGAGCAGGTCTGCGTGGTGTCGCACGCCGGCGCGCGCGGACGCGTCGAGGTGATTTGTCGGCGCGCCGTCGCCGCGGCGGGTCGATGCGCTCGAGGCGGGCCCGTGGTCACGCGCGTCGGCGGACCGGCCGGGTGTGCAGCAGCCGTCGTGTTCGTCGTTCATACCTGAGTCAAGCTATCAAAAATTGACCCGTTCCGTCAGGCGGCGTCGGCGTTCCGCTCACGCTCGCGCTTGACCGCGGCACCGTCCGCCGATAGCCTGTGAGCGATGGAGCAGAGGGACACCGACGACGAGTACCGCGGCCACCGGGCTGCCACGATCGTCAGCGCTTCGTGGATCGGCATCGTGGGCAACGGCGTGCTCGCGGTGGCGAAGCTGATCGTCGGCTTTCTGTCCCGCAGCGCGGCGGTCGTCGGCGACGGAGTCGACTCGGCGCTCGACGTGCTGACCTCCACGATCACGCTCGTCGCCGCGAGAATCACCGCGAAGCCGCCGGACGTCGACCATCCCTACGGTCACACCCGGGCGGAGACGATCGCGACGAAGTCGCTTTCGTTCGTGATCTTCTTCGCCGGCGCGCAACTCGCGATCTCCACGGTCGGGAAGCTCGTCACCGGCGAGGGCCACGAGCTCCCGGGCCGGATCGCGCTCTGGGTCACCGTCGCGAGCATCGTGGGAAAGGCAGCGCTCGCGATCTACAAGTACCGGGTCGGGCGGCGCACGAAGAGCTCCATGCTCATCGCCGACGCGAAGAACATGCGTGCCGACATCGTGATCTCGCTCACGGTGCTCGCGGGGCTGCTGTTCACCTTCGCGCTCGATCTGCCCGTGTTCGACACGATCACCGCGCTCGGGGTGAGCATCTGGATCATGTGGGTCGCGTTCGGCCTCTTCCTGGAGACGAACAGCGAGCTCATGGAGGGTCATCCGGACCCGGACACGTATCAGCGGATCTTCGACGCGGTTCGCGCCGTCCCGGGGGCCGAGCACCCTCACCGAACGCGCATCCGCGCGATAGGAGGGCTCTACATCGTCGACCTCGACATCGAAGTCGACGGAGACCTGCCCGTGCGCGAAGCGCACCGGATCGCGCAGCAGACCGAGCGAAGCATCCGCGAGTGCGTCGACGACGTGTACGACGTGCTCGTCCACGTGGAACCGATCGGCAACGTCGAGAACGCCGAGCGATACGGGCTCAGCCAGCGGAAGCTCGACGATCACCTCGGCTGAGATACTGCCCTGAGGAGGGCCCGTGCAGGACAGCACCCGCTACTACCGGGCGAGCATCGACTCGCATCTCCATCTGTCGCTCATGGTGCAGAAGGAGCTCGACCCCCACTCGGTCCTCGATGCGGCCGAAGGCGGCGGTCTCGACCGCGTGATCGACGTGGGCGTGAAGCCCACCGACCTGGATGAGCGGCTTGCGCGCTTCGCCGCGAACCGGCTCGTCGCGTTCACCGTCGGGCTCCATCCGACCGCGGTGGACCCGGATACCGTCGCCTCCGAGCTCGACACCCTTCAGGCGGCGCTCGAGCGCGACGCATCGTCGGTCGTCGCGGTGGGCGAGCTCGGGCTCGACTTCTACTGGTCGCAGGAGCATCGCGACCTCCAGGTCCAGGCGCTCGAGCGCCAGTGGGCACTCGCGGCTCGCCACGGCCTGCCGGTGATCATCCACAACCGCGACTCGGAAGAGACGATGCTCGAGCTCCTGCGCGAGCACCGTCCGGCCGGCATCATGCACTGCTTCTCGCAGGACGCCGATTACTGCCGCGCGTGCCTCGACGCGGGTCTGATGATCTCCTTCGGCGGGAACCTGACCTACCCGAAATCCGACGAGATTCGCGAAGCGGCCCGGATCGTCCCGGACGATCGGCTGCTCGTCGAAACCGACTCGCCCTACCTCAGCCCGCAGGCGGTGCGAGGCACGGGGAACCACCCGGGGCACCTCGGCTTCGTCATCGACGAGCTCGCCCGCCTGCGCGGCGCTGCGCCGCAGGAGATCGCCGAGTTGACCGCCGCGAACGCGCGGGTGCTCTTCGGGCTGCGTCCGAATCGATAGCCGCGCCGGACGGCGGGGGCGCGGCGTCGGCCTCACCGCCGCAGCGGGAGCCGAAGCGTCACGGTGGTCCCCTCGCCCGGCTCGCTGTCGACGGTGATCGTCCCTCCGTGCGCCTCGACGACGCTCTTCACGATGACCATCCCGAGTCCCGTGCCTCCGTCGGGCGAGGACGAGTAGAACGGCTCGAAGATGTGCGCGACGACCCCCTCCTCCATGCCGCGGCCGGTATCCTTCACGGTCAGCAGCAGGTCCGACCCGTCGCTCCCGGCGCGCAACACGAGCGAGTCACCGCGTGACATCGCCTTTCGGGCGTTGTCGCACAGGTTGACGAGCACCCGCAGCATCCGCTCCTCGTCGAGGATCACCGGTTCGTCGACCTCGTTCTGCACGTCGATCGTCACACCACGCGCGGAGAGCCGCTCGTGCATGCTCTCCACGACGCGGTTGAACAGCGTTGCGAGCGGGACGACGCCCACTTCCAGGCGGATCTCGCCGCGGCTGTAGTCGAGCAGCTCGTTGGCGAGCTGGTTGAGCCTGTCGGCCTCGCGCACGGTGCTCGCCGCGTACGAGCGGACCTTCTCCGGGTCGTCCGCGACGAGCTGGATCATCTCGCCGAAGCCGCGCAGGATCGAGATGGGGTTGCGGATGTCGTGGAGGATCATGGACGACATCTTGCCCAGCGTTGAGAGCCGCTCGGTGCGCAGCAGCTCGGCCTGCGCCGCCTGCAGCTCCCGGTAGGCCTGCTCGAGCTCGGCGTTGCGGCGCCGCAGGTCCTCCACGAAGCTCTCGTTGCTCTTGCGAACCATCGCCGAAAGCGAGCGCAGGATCGACAGCGCCACCGGCGGGTTCTCGCGCAGCACCCGGTCGAACTCGCCGCGAAAGAGGTAGAGCACGCGCGTGTCGGTCTTCGCGACGACGGTTGCGCTGCGCGGCAGGTCGTCGATCAGCGCCATCTCCCCGAACAGATGCCCCTGGCCGTGCACGGCGAGCAGGTCGGGGCTCGGCGAGGCGTAGTCTTTCCAGACCTCGACCATCCCGTCGATTACGATGAAGAACCGCTCCGCGGGCGCGTTCTCGCGGAAGATGATCTGTCCCCGCTGGAACTCGTCCTGCTTGCAGAGAGACTCGATGTTTCGGACCTCGTCGTCGGAGAGGTCCTTGAAGAAGTAGACGTCGCGCAGGAAGCCGAAGTAATCACCCACGTCGCGAAGCATAACGCGCGCTGTGCGGCAGCGCAACCGGCGCTCGCGCTGCCGTGGAGGGGCACCACGGCGGCTGCGCCGATCAGGCGTCGGGGCCGAGGACGAACCGGCAGAGCTCGCGGTAGTCGGAGAAGCTGAAGTCGGCGATCGACCCGGGCGGCGGACGCTTCGTCAGGTGCGCCGCGTACATGCCGACGTTCTTCGCGCCCACGATGTCGTACTCGTAGCTGTTGCCGACGTAGAGTATCTCCTTCGGCGCGAGTCCCAGGCACGAGGCGAGCTCGAGAAACGGCTCGGCGTGCGGCTTGAGATAGCCCGACTGCTCGGTCCACAGACGGCAGTCGAACAGCCCGTCGAGCCCCAGCCGCTCGAGCTTACGCTCCACCGGGAAGTCCGACGTCACGGCGACCTCGTATCCCGCGCCGCGCAGGCGCCCGACGCACTCGCGCGCGTGCGGGTACGGGTTTACCCGATCGAGCACGCGCTCCCATTCGCCGTAGATCTCCCGGTCGATCCGCTGCGCGGCCTCGTCGACGGTGATGCCCAGCCGCTTCGCGAGTAACTCGGCCTGGAGCCCCCGCAGATCGTCGACCGGCCGGTGATGACGCACCTCGCGACGCACCGCCGCGAAGGCGAGCATCAGGCGCAGGTGCGCGAAGGCGAACGGCAACGATTTGAGGTACATGGTAGCGTTCGGGTAGAGCGTTCCATCGATGTCGAACGCCACTGCTCTTATCTGCATGGATCGGCGGTTCTCTTTCTGCGGGGGAGCCGTCCGGCCTGTGCGCTACCGGCGGATCTCGTCCCGGGCGATGTGTAGGGTCGCGATTGCCGTCACCGGCGGCGTCCCGGGCGCCGGATCGAACCTCCACGTGGAGACCGCGCGACGCACCTTCTGGTCCGCCAGAGTATAGCCCGAGCTCTGACGCAGGATCAAGGAACCGGGGACGACGAGCCCGTCCTCGTCGACTTCGAAGACGACGAGGTAGCTCACGCGCGCGGGCACGGTGCCGCCGAAGTCGGAGGCCGTCAACGCGGGACGGGTGAGCTCCCCGACCGGTCGCCGGCTTCCCGACCCGAGCCACTCGATCGCCCCGCCGCCGGGCACGTCGGTCGTCGCCGGGTCGGTGTCGCGCCCCTCGTCGCTACCCGTCTCCACCCCGTCGTCTTCGCCGGAGTCGGTCGTACCGGGAGGGTTCTCCAGCGCATCCATGAGGTCGACGAGGCGGTCGGAGAACCCGGGAACCGCTGCGCGCTTCTCGTCGAGCGCGTCCTGCTCGTCGTCTTCCAGGCTGCCCTCCGGCTGGACCGAGAACTCGCCTTCGGTCACCCACGAGGGCAGCTCGGTGTCGGCCTCGTCCGGCTCGTCGATCGCGAACAGGTCCTCGGAGGCCCGATCGCCCTCACGGTCGCCGCCCTCGTCGTTCAGCCACGGCAGATCGTCGGTCGACAGGGCGCCGGCGGGCGCGTCGCGACCGATCTGCGGCGACGCTGACGGCGCGTCGGAACTCCGCGGGGACGGTTCGGGTGCCGGCTCGCTCGGCGGCGGCGACGGTCCGGCCGACTCGGGCTCGGGGGTCGCCGGGGCGGGTTCGGGCCGCTCGGGCGCCGGCTCTGCCGGCTCGATCTCCGCGGGCGCGGGCTCCGGCTCGAC
>CAZICD010000067.1:0-12658 GCA_964537725.1 uncultured Spirochaetaceae bacterium
GGTTCGCGTCCTCCTCGCGGAGGTGGTAGCCGTAGCCGGGGCACGTTCCGACGAGCGTCGCGCTGCCGGAGCCGTAGACGTTCTCCACCGCCGCGGTCGACCCGTCGTCGTACGTTGCGATCGCCTGGCCCCCGGCGAGCTCGTACGACTGTCGGTAGAGCCCGCCGCGAACGCGCGCGCCGTCGGCGTTGAACCGCAGATCGTCGAGGATGTCCGGCATGAACGCGACCGAGCTCTCGCGGCAGCCGAACAGCCGGTCGAGGCCCAGGTTGGGCTGCACCGGGCCCACGTGCGCCTCGTCGCCGAAGTAGCCCGGGCAGCCGTCGGAGACGAGGTGTCCTCCGCGCTCGACCCACGTGGAGAGCGCATCGGCCTGCTCGCCGGTGAGCATCACGGGATACGGGAGGTAGAGGACCTCGTATTCGTCGATGTGGTCGATGAGCACGAAATCGGCCTGGACGTTCGTGTCCAGGAAGCCGCGGTAGGCGCCGGAGACCGCGTCGGCGTAGGAATCGTAGCCGCTCTGCTGCGCGAGGAGGTAGGAGAGCAGCTGCGACTCGCGCACGACGACGATGCCCACCTGACCGCGCACCGGCGCCGATTCCATGAGCCGCGCCCGACGCGTATCGTTCGCCCAGCGGGCGATCTCGCTCGCCATCGCCGACCGGTCGGTCCTCGAACCGTCCATGCCGTACGGCCCGAACGCGCCGAACAGCGGCCCGTCGAGCAGCGGCCGCCACCGCGGGAAGAGGATGCCGCGCGCGCCGCCGGCGAGCGAGACGAGGTTCCACAGGCGGACGTCCTCGGGCGCGGTGATCCGGCCGTCCTCGGGAGGGCGGCCGACCACCTGCGGCTGCAGCCACAGCGGCCCGCCCTGCGCCTCGGCGTGCCAGAACGTCTTTCCGCGCGCGCCGGAGCGCGTGAGGTCGACCGCCTGCCACGCCTTCCAGAAGTCGGCGCCCTTGCGCGACGGCGCCCAGGTGAAGCCGTAGACCTGGACTTTCGACGCGGCGAGCCACTCGTCGGAACCCGAGGGCGCCATGTTCACGAGGCTCGTCGCCGTGCCGTGCGCGGTGACGAGGCTGTCCGGGTCTACCTCACGGATCGTGTCGATGCGCCACTGCATCTGCTCGTAGAAGTTCTGCCGGCGGAACTCGAGCCAGTCGAGCGATTCGGGGTACGGGCCGAGCGTGCGGGGGATCTGCACATCGGCCCAATCGATGTAGCTGTAGCGCTTCCAGACCCGTGCGAGCGCCTCCAGGTCGCCGTACCTCGCGCGCAGCCACTCGCGGAAGCGCGCGGCGGTGTGATCGCAGAAGCAGATATCCGGCGCGTAGAAGCACTCGTTCCACACGTCGTAGCCCAGGAGCGCCGGATGGTCCTTGTAGCGCCCGGCGAGCTCCTTCAGGAAGGTGCCCACGAGCTCGCGCGAGGCCGGGCTGTCGAGGCAGAGCGCGCCGGCGTTTCCCCGCGCGAAGCCTCCGGTGACGCAGCTGCCGCCCATCTGGCTGTGGACCTTGCGCCCGTCGGGCGTCTCGAACAGGTGGTCGGCGTGCGACCGGAACGCCCACTCGGGGATGGCGTTGCTCATCTCCGCGACGATCACCGAGAAACCGTGCTTCGCGGCGAGGTCCAGGTGCTCGTCGTAGTCGGCCCAGTCGAACCGACCGGGAGCAGTCTCGATCGCGCCCCAGAGGAACCAGTGGCGGAAGATGTTCATCCCGTCTTCGCGCGCGACCGCGTAGTCGCGCTCCCAGTCCTCGCGCGGCGGGTTGGACTTTCGGAAGTAGACGGCGCCGTAGGGAACCCGTACCGGTATGCTCTTCATCTCGTCCTCCGTGGCCTTTCGGGGGGCCACTATGCACGCGCAACTGCCGGATGTCCACCGTTCACCGGCGCCCGGATCCCGCCCCGCGTGACGAGCGTCCCCGCCTCCGGTAGTATGGGCCTCGCATGAGCAAGCTACGAGTAGCCGTTGTCTTTGGAGGCCGATCGGCCGAGCACGAGATCAGTCTGTTGTCCGCGCAGAACGTCGTCGCCACGCTCGACCCGCGGAAGTACGAACCGGTGCTGATCGGGATCGATCGCGAGGGCCGATGGTACCTGAACGAGGGGTCCATGCGGCTGCTCGACGAGGCGGACGTCGGTCGGATCAGGCTCGCCGCGGACACCACGCCGGTGGGTCTCGTGTCCACCGGTCCAACGAGCCGTCTCGTGGCGACCGGCGGCGACGAGCTGGGCACGGTGGACGTCATCTTTCCCGTCCTGCACGGCCCCTACGGCGAGGACGGTACCATTCAGGGGCTCGCCAAGCTCGCCAACATCCCGTGCGTCGGTGCCGGCGTCCTCGGCTCCGCCGTTGGCATGGACAAGGACGTCATGAAGCGCCTCCTGCGCGACGCGGGCATCGCGATCGCGCCCTTCCTCGTCGCGCGTGCCCACGACCCCGGCGTGCCCTCCTTCGACCGCGCGCGCGACGAGCTGGGTCTGCCGCTCTACGTGAAACCGGCGAACCTGGGCTCCTCGGTGGGCATCTCGCGCGTGGAGACCGAGGCTGACTACCGCACGGCGATCGAGGAGGCGTTCGCCTACGACCGGAAGGTCCTCGTCGAACAGACGGTGCGCGGGCGCGAGATCGAGTGCTCGGTTCTCGGCAACGACGAGCCGGTCGCGAGCGTGCCGGGCGAGGTCGTCCCGGCCGACGGCTTCTACTCGTACCGGGCGAAGTACGTGGACGAGAACGGCGCGGAGCTCCGCATCCCGGCAGACCTCACCGAGGCGCAGACCCGCGTCGTGCAGGAGACCGCCATCGCCACCTTCGGGGCGCTCTGCGCCGAAGGGATGGCGCGCGTGGACGGCTTTCTGACCTCCGACGACGTGTTCGTCGTCAACGAGATCAACACGATCCCGGGGTTCACCCGGATCAGCATGTACCCGAAGCTCTTCGAGGCGAGCGGCATTGCGCCGGCTGAGCTCACCGACCGACTCATCCAGCTCGCCATCGAGCGGCACGAGGCGGAAGCGAAGCTGCGGCTGACGCCGGGGGATTGAAGGCCGGGAGATCCTACACCCGCAGACGCTGCGCGGTCTTGCGGTAGTTCACCGTCTCCGCGGCGAAGTCGAGCGTGATCTGCCACTTCTGCATCGTCGTCGCTCCCACGATCACCTCCTCCGAACAGCCGGGCAGGATGATGAACTCGTCAGAGAAGCGCGCCTGCGAATCGTCGAACCGGAAATCGATGCCCACCCGGTGCGTGGCGGCCATGAGATGGCCCGCCTCCGCGGTTTCGAAGATCCAGTTCTCCGGATCCGGTAGCAGCACCGGCGTCTCGAGCTCTTCGGCGATGTCGGGACGGATCAGCGAGTAGCTCGCGCCGGAGTCGAAGAGCGCGCGGCAGCGGCGCCGGCCGCGCGACCCGACGAGCAGAACGTCGTGTTCGAGGATCATCTGTCCCTCCTGACGAGGTATACAGGTGACTTTGAGGTGGCGCATCACAACTCCATGATGCGCCCGGCGGAGCGCGCGGTCAAGCGGCGTGCCCGACGCGGACGCCGGCACCCTAACCCTACTGCGCGGAGACCGAATCGACCTGCGCGAAGAACCGGTGCAGCTTGTCGGTGACCGCAGGGTCGAGCGGCGGCTTCTGCACGCTTGCCACGTTGTCGAGCATGTGCTCGACGCTTCCGGTGCCGCTGAGCGTTACATCGATCCCCGGCTCGTGGCGGACGAATCGGTACGCCGCCTCGGGCAGCGTCGCCGCGTCGCTCTCGCGCGTGACCCAGCCCAGCGGGTCCTCCCGGCTGCCGCCCACCTCGCGGAGCACGGCTTCGTCCACCTGGCCACGGTCGATGAGCTCGGCGATGACCTCGAGCAGGCGTTCGTGGCGGCTGAGCGCGACGCGCACGACGAACATCGCGAGCACGGCGATCCCGCGCTCGCGCGTGACGGGCAGCACGCGCTCGCGCGCCGACTGGTTGATGAGGTTGAACAGGATCATCACGACGTCCCAGTAGTCGTCGCGAAGCGCGGTGGCGAGCATCTCGTGCCCCGGGTCCGCGTTGCCGCGTTCGGTGATGCCGATGTACCTCACCTTTCCGGCCTCACGCGCGCGCAGGAGCCCCGGCAGCTGTCGCTCGCCGCCTCCACGCCGGCGGCGTCGAGCTCTTCCCACCGGCTGATCTTCGTGGAGAGGACGAGCGACTGCCGCGGCTCGTCGGCGATCGCGCGCGCGACGATCTCCTCGGTGTCGTACGCCTCCGCGGTGTCGATGAAGGTCACCCCCTCGTCGAGCGCGCGCCGGATAACCGCCTCCGCGCTCGCCTCGTCGCCGCCGGAGCGCAAGCCTATCCGACTCGGCCCGCCGGTCCCGATGCCGATCACGCTCGTCGTGAGCCCCGTCATGCCGAGTGGTGCGTAGTCCATCAGTCGATCTCCTCCGCGATCGCGCGCACGAGGTCGCCGGTCTCGTCGGCCGGGGCCGCCGCGCGGAGCGCCTGTCGATCGTAGCGCATCCCGACGAGGGTGTCACCGAGCGCCGCGACGAGCCCGCTCTCGCCGGTCGCCGGACTCTCGCCCGCTTCCACGCGCTCGATCCGCCCCCTCTTCACCGTCAGCCGCACCGCGGCGGCCGCGCGCGGCAGCTCGACGCTGCGCACGAAGGTGGGCGTGTGCGCGTAGAGCCACTCCCACCCGGCGAGCTCGGCGGCGCGGCGGGAAATCGCGTCGGGGTCGAGCTGCAGATCCAACCGCTCGCCGGCCGCCGCGCCGTACTCGGCGGCGAAGGCCGCCTCGAGCGCGTCCCAGAGCTCGGCGTGCGTGAGGCCGGGCCGCGCCGCGGCGAGGTTGGTCACCGAGGAGCGCACGCTCGCGGTCGCCTTCGTCTCGATGAGCGCGGCCCGGGGGGTGAGGTACGCGGTGAGCAGGTCCAGGTCGGAGGCCACGAGGAGCGTGCCGTGGTGGAGCGAGCGCCCGCGGGTGTGACGGAAGGCGTTGCCCGAGATCTTGCGGTCACCCACCCGCAGGTCGTTGCGGTCGGTCTTGTGCCCGTCGATGCCCAGCGAGGCGAGCGCGGCGATCACGACGGCGAAGTGGCGCGCCTGGTCGTAGTGATCGGATGGAGCGAGGAACGAGAAGTTGGTGTTCCCGCCGTCGTGGTAGACCGCACCGCCGCCGCTGATCCGGCGCACCAGACGAACGCCATCGGCCTTCATCCGCCGCAGGTCGCACTCGACCCAGGGGTTCTGGTGCCTGCCGATCACGACGCACGGGTCGTTGCGCCAGAGCATGAGCGAGGGACCGTAGACGTCGATCGCCTCGAGCAGTCGCTCTTCGATCGCGAGGTTCGTACAGGGGTCGGTGGTGTCGAGTCGAACAACGGGCATGGTCGGGCGCCTGGGCGCAGTCGATCAGGGGTCGATGCGGATTTCGGCGAGCAGGCCGTAGTGGTCGGACGGGTGCACGCCGTAGGTCGGTCGGCTGAAGATCACCGACGCGCTTCGCGCGACGATGCCCTCGCCGCGGATGAACACGTAGTCGTACCGCGCGCGCTCTCCGCCGGCGGCGGCGAGCTCGTGCTCGATGATGTTCGCGTTCGTCGCCGCGTCCCACGTGTAGCCGGCGCCGCGGCCGACGACCGACCAGACGTCGACGAAACCGGCGTCGCGGAGGACCTGGATCTCGTCGGAGTCGGGAAGCGCGTAGAGGCTGCCGGCGAGGATCACCGGCTCCGAGCCGGCGAGCTCGTTGATGAAGACGACGGTCTCCTTCGCTTCGCGGCGTCGCCGTTCGCTCCCCTCGACCGCGCGCTCCATGAGACGCGTGAGCTCGTCGCCGTCGATCTCGCTCTCGTCGTAGCGCTCGACGAGCTCGACCAGGCGCTCCCGACTCGCCTGCGGCGACGGCGTCCAGCGCGTCGTGAACACGTGGACGGTACGGCCCTCCGCCTGGATCTGCGCGGCGAGGATCTGACTCCCGGTGCCGAACTGGAAGGCGGCGACGTTGCCCGCGCCCGGGCCGGCGAGCTGCTTGACCGCGGTGAGCGTGAGGCTGCGCTCGGGTCCGGCGAGGAGCGCTTCGCCCTCGCGGAGGTTCGCCGGCAGGCCCACCGGTCCGATCCGGACGCCGCCCTGGCGGACGTCGGACACGACGTCGTAGCCGAGCTCCTCGCCCAGCCGATTCGCGTAGTCGGGAAGCGGATTGGCTTCCTGCACGGCGACGAGGTCGGGTCCCAGCGATGCGAGTCCGCCGGAGAGCAGGTCGAAACGGAAGGCTCTCGTCGCGCGGTCCTCGTAGGTTCCGACGCTGAAGGCCCCCTCGTAGGTGAGCCCCGACCAGACGTTGACGGTCGCGACGGTGATGTTCTCGGCGACGGCGCTCGCGGCGACGCCGAGGAGCGCGAACGCCGCGCACGCGAAGATGAGCCTTCTCATGCTCCCATTCTACGGCGCACCCACCCCTTTCTCAAGCTGGTTTTTCGCGCCCCCGCAAGCGGGGGCGCCCCGCGGGCGGGGCGCGCCGCGGCGGGTCAGCCGGCGGCCTGCGGGGCGGCCGGCTGAGCGCCGGTGCGCGAGAACCGGATGTACGGCGCGATCGCGCCGTTCTTGTCGCCGCCGGTGCCGTCGTAGGTGACCGTCACGATGGGTACGCCCACCACGCGCTCGATGAGCTCGCTGAGCGCCTCGGTGACGAGCGACGGGCAGCAGAAGGCGGGGCTCGTCTGCACGAAGAGCGCGATGTCCGGATACTGCGAGACGAGGTGGAGGATCTTGAGCGCGTTCTCGTACGACTCGCCGGCCTGCTCGAGCACCATGTTGAATCGGCTCAGCTCGTCCTCGAGTCCGGGCCTCCGCCAGTCGATCGCCGGTCCCACGAGGTCGGCGACCTCGCGGTGGTAGCGCTTCTCGAGCTGCTCGATCGCGCCGAGGATCAGCCGCAGCTTCGCCACGCGCGCGAGCTCGCGCCGGCGGAACATCCGGTCGAAGCTCGCGCCGGCGATGATCTTCACGTAGTCGCTGTACGGTGTGGTGACCGCCTCGCCGCCGGCCTCTTCGATCGAGCGGATGAGGTCCTGGTTCATCACGTCGTTGTCGCGGACGTAGAGATCGCCGAAGATTCCCACCTTCGGGCGCGGCTCGGGGCGAACCGGGATCGCCCGGAACTCCTCGGCCATCCGGCGCAGCGCGCGCAGCCGGTTGCCGTTGTACTCGAAGAGCGTCTCGAACCGCTGGTGCCACTCGGCGACGAGCCGATCGGTCTGCCCCGGATTGACCTCGTACGGCCGCGTGCGGCACGCGATGCGCCGCAGCCACCCGCCGAACTGGTAGGCGAAGTAGGCGCCGACGGTCGCGCTCGCCGAGATGTCGGTGTAGGTGAACTCGCCCAGATAGACGCCCAGGTCGGGCATCCCCTCGCGCTCGAACACGCCCTTGAGAAAGCGAGGATAGAGCGGGATGCCGCACGACCAGTTCCCGTAGCCCATCCAGAGGACGGTCTGCGCCGGATCCAGATCGTGCTCGCGGACGTGGTCCATCGCCTCCTGCGCGACCGCGCTCACCGGGATGCACTGACCGGTGTTCAACCGCATGCTCTTCTGGATCGAAAGCGGCGTCTCCTCGAGCGCGACCGCGCGGATACCGTGACCACGGAGGTTCGCCGCGAGCAGCGGAGCGGTGATGGGGTCCCAGTTGGGGAAGAGGAGCGTCTTCTCGCCGATCGCGTCCTCGAGCCGCGGCGCGACCTCGGCTACCTCGCGCGTGTGGACAGCCGGCGCGCCGGCGGCGCGGGCGAGACCCTCCCGATGGTGGTTGCGGAACGCGCGGATCGCCGCCTCGATGCGCGTCTCGTAGCCCACGTTCGAGTCGTGCTCGTCGAGCTGGAGGATGAGGTACGGCTTGTCGCGCTCGTCCATGATCCGCTTGAAGATGTCCATACAGAACGCGTCGGGTGCGCACTTGAAGCTCGTGACGAAGACCGGATAGAGGCCCGGCGTACGCGCGATGTAGTCGGCCGCGAGCAGAATGTCCGCGGCGTAGCGCCAGTGCACGCCCTCGATGAGCTCCTTCGACGCGTCGCTCGGCAGGACGCGCGGCAGCATGTCCTGGTAGAAGCAGCGCACGCCGTGGCGGCCGAAGATGTCGGGGATCTTCTTGTTCATCGCCGGGTCTATCGCCGTATACGGACGGCCGAGCAGCACCACGTCGGCCTCCTCCGGCCGCCGCTGCTCCTCGAACTCGCGCTTGAGCGCGGAAGTCGCCTGCTCCTGCGCCTCGCGCGCGACGCGCATCGCCCGGCGGATCTCGTTCGGATGGACCCGCGCAGCCGGTAAGGCGGCCTCGAGCGCGTGCGCGAACTCGTTCGCCGGGTCGCGCGCCCCGCCCCACATCACCGGCATGAGCAGCCGCTCGCTCTCCTCCGGCGTCACCGCACCCTTCACCACCGACGGCGTGAACTGTGTGTAGTAGCAGTAGGCGCGCCGCCGGTTATCCGGGTCGGGCTTCTCCAGGTGGATGGGGACGAAGACGAGGTCCGCGTGGTCGAGGAGATCGCTCACCTGCCCGTGGAAGGCGGCGACCGGAGTACAGAACTCGGCCCCCTGCAGCTGCTTGCCCCGCGCGAGCATCTCATCCTCGTTCCGCGGCAGCGTCGTGCGAAAGCCGAGCTCGGCAAACACGCGCTGCCAGAAGCTGTACTCCTCGGCGAGGTGGAGCCCGGTCGGAATGCCGATGGTGGGCAAATCCGTGGCGTGCGCGCGGCCGCCGCGGCTCACCTCCCGGTTGAACTTGCGCCTCGACGTGGTGAGATCGAAGCCGCTCGTATTCGCGCTCACGAACGACGGCGTCTGGTAGTCGCGCCCGCAGAGGAAGCCGTAGGCGATCTCCTCGCCGCCGACCTGCGCGACGGTCAGCCGACAGTGGTTCGTGCAGAGCGTACAGCGCTCGCTGCGGATCGGGATGTCGGAGCGATAGAGGCCGATGCCCCGGAAGCTCGTCTCGCCGGCCATCTCGTCGCGGCAGGTGAGCGCGGCCCCCAGCGCGCCGGTCACGTGGCAGTAGCGCGAGACGACGATCGGCTTGCCCAGCCGCTGCTCGAACGCCGCCACGAGCGCGCGATTCTTCGCCGTCGCGCCCTGGAAGCAGACCACCTCGCCGATCGCCTGAAGGTTCGCGACCTTCTGCAGGTAGTTCTCGCGGACCGAGTGGAGCGCGGCCGCGAGCAGCTCGTCCGTGCCGTAGCCGCTGTTGATGTAGTGGTTGAGGTCGCGTTCCATGAAGACGGTGCACCGGTCGCTCGCGAGCGGCGCCGGCGAGTCGATCGCGCGGCCCGCGTACTCGGAGAGGGGTACGCCCAACCGCCCCGCCTGCTCCTCGAGGAAGCTGCCGGTCCCGGCCGCGCAGACCGCGTTCATCTGCGAGAAGGTGACCCTGCCGCGCTTGAGCGTGGTGAACTTCGCATCCTGCCCGCCGATCTCGATGATCGTGTCGATCTCCGGGTCGATCTCGACGGCCGCTCGCGCGTGCGCGGAGATCTCGTCGAGGACGAGGTCCGCTCCAATCACCCCGCCCACGAGCTTGCGCCCGCTGCCGGTGCACGCGGCTCCGGCGATGGGCACCGGCGCCGAGCCGGTCGTGTCGATGGCTTCGAGGATCGCGCGCAGCGCGCGGATGGGGGCGCCGGCGGTGCGCGTGTAGAAGGCCGATGCGGGCTCGCCGTCGGGGGTCATGAGTACGGCCTTCGTGCTCGTGGAGCCGATGTCGAGGCCGAGGTAGAGGCGGTCGGGCGACGCGTCGCCTCGGGAAGCGGCGCCGCCGAGCGTCAGGTAACGATCGACCTCTACGTCCGGCCCGGCGGTGAGCTCGGGCTCGACGACGAAGCGTTCGTGCGCCTCGAAGTCGGGGTAGTCGTGCGGCTCTTCGAGCGGCTCGTGGTAGTACGACCGCTCGGCAGGGCTCGTGTCGACGATGTCCTCCACCGTCGGCGCCTCGTCGCGCAGCTCGAGCCCTCCGTCGAGCGCCGCGACCGCCGCGCCGAACGCCCCGTAGACGGGGGCGAGCTCGTCGGTTCGGATCTCCCGTCCGAGAATAGTGCCGATGTGGTGGACGACCGCCCGGTTGAGCGCCACGCCGCCGGCCATCACGACGTCGCCCGACGGAAGCGTCCCGGTGACGACCGCGTCGATGAGATTCCGCGAGAGGCCGTGGCAGAGCCCGTCGCAGATCTCCGCGATCGAGTAGCCTTCCTGCTGCGCGTGGATGAGGTCGGTCTTCGCGAAGACCGAGCAGCGCGAGGCGACCTTCGGGCGCGTCCCGGTGTTCGCGGTGGCGAGCTCGGCGAGTTCGGCGGCACCGGAGAGCCCGAGGCGCGCGGCCTGCTGATCGAGAAAGCCGCCGGTTCCGGCGGCGCAGCTCGTGTTGCCGCGCGAGCTGCGGTAGTTGCCCGTCTCGTCGAACCGCACGAGCGCGAACCGCTCGCCGCCCACGACGAGCAGATTCGCTGCCTCCGGGTTGAGCCGGCGGTGCGCCGTGACGAGCGCGCTCATCCAGTCGATCCGCTCATCGGCCTGAATAACGCCCGGGGTGGCCTTGGTCGCCACGACCGCGCGCACCCGATCCAGCGGCCAGTCGGCGAGCATCGAGCGGGCAGCGGCGATCACCCTCCCGTTGTGCGGTCCGTAGTCGTGGCGGAGAACGGTGCGGTTCGAGTCAACCTCCACGATGCCGATCGACACCGAACCGATATCTATCGCGAGGACACTCTCTGCTGTCATTTGCACTACATTATAGATCACGATGGCGGATCGCGATAGACCAAAGCTGTTAGTTTTCCTCGGCAATACCGGTGGCCGGTACGCGCGCACACGGCATAACGTGGCGTGGCTGCTCGAAGACGAGCTCGGCGGCGGAGGGGCGTGGCAGCAGAAGTTCAAGGGCGTGTGGCGCAAGGCGACGATCGAAGACGAGCAGGTCGTCGTCCTCAAACCGCAGACGATGATGAACCTCAGCGGCGAGGCGGTCCAGGCGGCCGCGCGCTTCTTCAAGTTCGACGTCGCCGACGTCGCGGTCGCCCACGACGACGTGGAGCTCGCCTTCGGCGAGGCCGGTATCCGGATGGGCGGGGGGCTCGCCGGGCACAACGGGCTGCGATCGGTCGCGCACTGCCTGGGCACGCGCGATTTCTGGCGCGTGCGCATTGGCGTCGGGCGCCCCCGGCACGGTGAGCTCCACGGTCACGTGCTGGGCCGATTCAGCCGCGAGGAGGAGGCCGAGCTGCCGGACGTTCTGGGCTCGGTGGCCGGGCTCGTGCGGCAGGGCTACCGGGAGGGGTTCGCGTCGGTGCCGGAGAAGACGAGCGTTACGGGGTAGCGCGGCAGCCTACTGCCCCGCGGACAGGCGCGTGCGCCCGCGCAGGCTGCGCTCGATCGTGAGGCGGTCGGCGTACTCGAGGTCGCCGCCCACCGGCAACCCCAGCGCGAGGCGCGAGACCGAGTAGCCGCGCTCCTCGAGCATCTTCGCGAGGTAGAGCGCCGTCGTGTCGCCCTCCACGGTCGGATTCGTCGCGAGAATCACCTCGTCGACGCCCTGCGAGCAACGTTTGATGAGATCGCCCACCGACAGATCCTCGGGACCGACCCCGTCGATCGGGGAGATGACCCCGCCGAGCACGTGGTAGAGACCGCGGAAAACGCCGGTCGTTTCGAGGACCGCGACGTCCTGCGGCTGCTCGACGACGCAGATCGTCGTCCGGTCGCGAGACTCGTCGCTGCAGACGTCGCACGGGTCGGCCTCGGTGTAGGCGCCGCAGACCGAGCATCGACGGATACGTTGCTGGATCGTACGGATTTCCTCGGCGAGACTCTCGGTGTAGGAGGGGTCGGCCTGGAGAAGGTGATACGCGAGCCTGGTGGCGCTCTTCGCGCCGATGCCGGGCAGCCGGGAGAGGTGTTTGATCAGCCGGTCGAGCGCGTCGCTTCCGCCGGCCATGGTCAGGTCTGGCCGAAGAGCCCGGGCGGCAGGTTGAGGCCGCCGGTGACCGAGCTCATCTCCTGCTGGATGCGCTCGCGGACCTTGTAGCTCGCGTCGCTGAAGGCGGCGAGCACGAGGTCCTGGAGCATTTCGACGTCGTCCGGGTCGACGGCCTCCGGCGAGATCGTCACCCTCGTGACGGTGAACTCGCCGTTGAGCTCGACGCGGACCATGTCGCCGCCGGCGCTGCCCTCGACGGTGATCTCCTTCAGCTTCGACTGCGCCTCGCTCATGCGCGACTGCAGCTGCTGCACGTTCTTCAGAATATCCATTGGGTTCATGTCTGACCGTCCACTATCTCTCCGCGGAATACGCGCTTGACCATCTCCACCTGCTCGTCGTGCGACTCTTCCTCCGGCGCCTCTTCGGCCTCATCCACGCGCACGCGCACGAGCACCGGCTTGCCGAGCACGTCGGCGGCGGCGTTGCGGATCACCTCTTCCTCGCCGCGCGCGGCGTTCGCCGGATACTCGCTGTCGAAGAAGATACGCAACTCGCTCTCCGCGAGCGACCACCGCGTCGCCTTCTCCAGCGCGCTCGAGAGCGCGAGTCGGCTGGGCCGGATCCGCAGGATGATGTCGGCCGCCTGTTCGGGCCGCAATCCGTGCGCGGTGGGCGGCGCCACCGGATGATCGTCGTC
>CAZICD010000067.1:12758-24731 GCA_964537725.1 uncultured Spirochaetaceae bacterium
GCCGGGGGGGCGGCCGCGCGGTGGGGTGGCATCGGCCCCGTCCACCGACAGACTCTCGCGGAGGTCCTGCATCTCCTGCATGATCTCCTTCGACGTCAGGTAATCGCGCAGCGAGGCGAGCTTGCTGAGCACGAGGTCGAGGTCGAAGCGCGGGTTGAGGCTGTAGCGAACCGCGCGGTAGAGCGCGAGCATGAGCTCGAGCGCGTGCTCGACCTGCGTGTCGGTGAGGCTGCGCAGCATCTTGCCGGAGAATCGGTCCGGGCTGAACCCCAGGAGCGATTCCTTGTGGATGCCCTTGTGGATGAAGAGGACGCTGCGGAAGTACTCGGCGAGGTCGATCGTGAACTGCTCCACCGACACGCCGCGGGAGATGATCTCGTCGGCGAGCTCGACGAGACGCCGACCGTCGCCGTTGGCGATCGCGTCCGCGAGCTCGTTGAGGTTGTCCAGACCGACGAGCCCGAGTTTCTCACGGATCTTCTCGAGCGTGATGGAACCTTCGGAGAAGCTCACGACCTGATCGAAGAGCGTGTACGCGTCGCGCAGCGAGCCGGTCGCCTCCTTCGCGATCCAGAAGAGCGCCTCATCGTCGGCGTGGACCGACATCTCCGCGGCGACCTCGGCGAGCTTCGCCTTCACCTCGTCAACGGGAATGAGGCGGAAGTTGAACTGCTGGCAGCGCGAACGGATCGTCGCCGGAACCTTGTGGATCTCCGTCGTCGCGAAGATGAAGATGATGTACGGCGGCGGCTCCTCGATCGTCTTGAGCAGCGCGTTGAACGCGCTGTTACTGAGCATGTGGACTTCGTCGATGATGTAGATCTTGTACCGAGCCGCGGTGGGCGCGAAGAGCACCTCGTCCTTGATCTGGCGCACGTCGTTGACCGACGTGTTCGACGCGCCGTCGATCTCGATTACATCGATCGACGTTCCCCGGGCGATCTCCTCGCTGCCGGGATACTCCTCGCAGCCGTCGGCGCTCGGTCCGTCGGGACAGTTCAGCGCGCGG
The DNA here is from genome assembly GCA_964537725.1 of uncultured Spirochaetaceae bacterium. Lineage (GTDB taxonomy): Bacteria > Spirochaetota > Spirochaetia > DSM-27196 > SLST01 > SLST01. Next base: position 13,768 of record CAZICD010000067.1, read on the forward strand.
GCGAGGATCCTCGCGGCGCTCGTCTTCCCGACACCACGCGGGCCGGAGAAGAGGTATGCGTGCGCGATGCGCCCGGAGGTCAACGTATTCTTCAGGCTTGCTACTACGAATTCCTGTCCGACGAGCGAGTCAAACGAACGTGGCCGTTTCCGTGTCGCAGTTACTTCGTAGTTCATGAGTTCAAAAAAACACCTCTTCAGCTCGAGCCAAGTACACCGCGGCGCCCTGACCGGTCGCGTACCGCTGCTTCCTTCCGGACCTGACGGGGTTAGGCGATAGCCAGTCGCACGAGCCCTGACCGTCAACGCTGAAGAGGCGGACGGAGAGAGAGGGATTCGAACCCTCGGTACGCGGGTAGCGTACACACGCTTTCCAAGCGTGCACCTTAAGCCGCTCGGTCATCTCTCCCGACGGAGAGGGAGGGATTCGAACCCTCGGTACCGCAAAGCGGCACAACGGATTTCGAGTCCGCCCGATTCAACCACTCTCGCACCTCTCCTCAGTCGAACCACCAGTGTACTAAAAGGGAGGGTGGGTATCAACAAGAGCCGCGAGCGGCTACACTACGGGCGAGGTGCCCATGCAAGTCACGTGTCTGTCGGTTCCGAATCCCAGATCGTACCTGCTCTGCGCGGGTATCGCCGAAGTGGAGAATCGCGGTTTCGACACCGACTACCGCGGTACCCTCTACATTCATTCCACCGGCCGCTACGCCTACCGCGGCATGCCCGAGATGGCCGAGTATCCGGTGCCCGTCATCCACGAGTTCAACGAGGTGATGTCGCACATATCCGATATCAGCGAGGCGGGAAGCTACATCTCCATCCCGGACGCGGGCGTGCGCATCGTGCTCAAGGACGAGGATGCGCAGAGCGAGCGCACCGTAGCCGAATACTCGCTTCTCGCAGACGCCTACGCCTCGTATCGGCGCGACCCCTCGCGCCCGTTCTTTCACGTGAAGGCGATCATCGGTACGGTCGACCTGGTCGACGTCGTCGACGATTCGAGCTCGCCCTGGGCGCAGGACGGCTACAGGCACTGGGTTCTCGACAACCCGGTGCTCTTCGACGAGCCCATCACCGGCGTCACGACGAGCCGAACGGGGCTGTGGGAGTACGAGCTGCCCGAGTAGAAGCGGCAAGCGCGTGACCAGTCGAGTGGCAAGCTGCTTGCCACCCGGCCGCTCCTCATCCCGGCACCCCGACCGCGTAAACCTCGTTTCCGGGTCTCTCCGCCGCACAACGACCGTGGAAGGAGTGGCACACTTCTTGCTCTGCAATTCGATCGGAGCAAGGAGAGCAGCATGAGAAGACTACTGTTGGTTATGCTCGCTGTGGGAGCGCTCGCAGCGTGCCAGAACACCCTCGAGCCGCAGACCGACGACGGCGTCGATGGTGGCGGCGGAAGCGGGGGCCCTGCGATTCCGCAGGAGTCGCGACTGGACATTCGAATCTACACCGTCGACTCCGTCACTCCGACGGGCGACGTTACGCTCGTCGTCACAGACCGGGACACCGACGACAGCACGACGAAGACGATGACGAGAGATACGAGCACCGTCGCCGGAACGACGCTGTGGACGAGCTGGATCAGCGTCGCGGACCTCCCGTCGCAGGGGTACCTGCTCGGTTTCACAAACGCATCCGGAGCCGAGGCGCTGGGCGTCCAGGGTTGCGTCGATCCGTGGTGGCGGGAGATCTGGACAACGACGAACGGTCCCTTCGAGGAGATCGATTCGTCCAACACCATACTCGAGTATACGGAGACGATCCGCCACTGGGTCGGAAGCCCGACGGGACGGACGATTTCGCTCACCGGGAGCGTCTTCGACGAATACGGCGGTGAACTCGTCGATTTCACCGGAACCGTCCGGCCGGCGCACACGGTATCCTCCATAACTACGTACCTTGAGGGCGGCGCTGCGCCGGTAACCAGCAGTGCATCGTCGTTCTCGTTTTCGGCGACGAACGTCCGCACGATCGACGCGGAAGCCGACCTCCCGCTTCCGGACAGTGTCTATCTGGATGTCCAGAAACCGTTCTACGGCAACGTGTGGGAAAGGGTTCCCCACGCTGTCATGCACGGACAGAGCACGGTGGCGCTCGAGCCGATCGACCTCTACGCAAACCGGGAGCTCACGCTCGACTGGGTGTACTCGGCATCCGGGCAGTTCCAGTCGGCAGACGGCTCCAACCCGGGAATCATGGCGTCGATCCCGGAATACAGGTTCGTGGACCGGAATCTCGCCGACTACTACCGGACGGAAACGCTCGCAGACCCCAACCTCATCTATCTGAACGAGTACTCGTTCGAGCCGAGCGATAGCGTCCGGATTCGTGCGTCGCTGTCGAGTGACGGTAGCCTCTATCTCTACCCGGGTGGCAACGCGACGGGCCTGGCACTGGTCTCCGGCATCACGGCCCTTCCGGCTGACTTCGATGCGACCAGCGTCAGCTCGTGGGAGAGCAACTACGGCGTAGATCCGGCGACGAATCCAGTCATCGCCGTGAAGTCGGACGGATACGGCTACGCGCTCGTGCATCTCACGGACATCCACCCCATGACGCCGGCGGAGATGCAGACCATCATAGACGAATACAACGCGCAGTAGCGGTCCGAGGCGCCGGTGCCGGCGGCCGGCGGCTCGGGAGCCCGCCGGCGGGGTCCGCCGGACAAAGCTGATTGTTCTTCTCAACGCCTTCATGCTACCATGGAGGAAATGGATATCTGCATCGTGGACGATGTCGTCGAGAACGGCACGCTGATCCGGCGGGTGCTCTCGAACTACACCACCTCGGTCTTCTCGGATCCGCACGAGGCGCTCGAGCACATGAGCTCGCACGAGGTCGATATCCTGATCACCGACCAGAAGATGCCCGGCATGACCGGGCTCGAACTGATCCGGCGGGTGCGCAAGGTCAGGCCCGATATCGTCGCGATCGTCGTGTCGGCGTTTACCGAGCGCGACGACCTGATCGAGGCGGTCAACGCCGAGCTCGCCTACCGCTACCTCGTGAAGCCGTTCTCGCTTCAGGAGCTGCGCGACAGCGTCGCTTCGGCGGCGGCTCGGCTCGAGCGTCGCCGAACCGCCGCCCGGATGAGCAGCGAGCTCGCGATCCAGAATCGGATTCTGCTCGAAGAAAACGACACGCTGCGCGCGGGATCCCAGCCGATCCTCGACCTGTTCGCCGGCGGCGACCCGGCGATGGTCCGGATCAAGGAGCTCGCGATGCTCTACGCGCTCTCCGACGAGCCGGTACTGATCACCGGTGAGACGGGGACCGGCAAGGAGCTGCTCGCACGGATCGTCCACCACTTCTCGCCGCGGCGCGACAAGCCTTTCGTCGCGGTCAACTGCTCGAACCTCAACGAGCACCTGCTCGAGAGCACGCTCTTCGGTCACGCGCGCGGCGCCTTTACGGGGGCCGAGCGCGACAAACGGGGGCTCGTCCAGGACGCTCACGAGGGCACGCTCTTCCTCGACGAGATCGGCGATCTGCCGCCTCACCTGCAGCCGAAGATCCTGCGCTTCATCCAGTTTCAGACGTTCACACCCGTGGGCGCCACCGGCGAGCACCACGTGGACGTGCGCATCGTCTCGGCGACCAACCAGAATCTCCGTGTCATGACCGAGGGAGGCGCGTTCCGGACCGATCTCTACTACCGCGTGAACACGTTCCAGATCCATCTCCCACCGCTGCGGCAGCGGCGTCTGGACATCGTGCCCATCATGCGGCGCATCGCGCGGGCGCGCGGAAGCGAACTGCCACCGGTGACCGACGACGCGCGCGAGTTCCTCGAGCAGCACGACTTCCCCGGCAACGTCCGTGAGCTGCAGAACACCGTGCAGCGTCTGCTGCTGCTCGTGCATCAGGACGACGTGCAATCGGTGACGCGAGCCGTCCTCGAACAGGCGCTGTCGGAAGCGGCTCACCGCGAAACCGGCGGCGACATCGCTGTGGCCCGGCCGTCGCCCGGGGAGCGGATCGACCTGCGATCGGTGGTGCGCGACGTGGAGCACGCGCTGATCAGGGAGGTCCACGCGCAGGAGAACGGGAACGTATCCCGCACCGCGGCACGGCTCGGATTGAGCAGGCAGGGTCTGCGGAACAAGCTGCAGGCGATGGACGAACCGGACGAGGTGGAAGACCTCCGTGACGACGCCTGACGTTGAGACAGCGGCTCTGTGGCGCACGGAGACCGCGGCTGCGCTCGCTCTCGCGGGTCTGTTTGCCCTCAGGGCGATCCTCGCCACGCAGGCGCTCGCGCACGCGCTCCCGGTCGTATTGCTGAACGCCTCGCTCGGGCTCCTCGTCGGCAGCGGCCCGCTGCTGAGGCGGACCGGACCTTCAGCTCACCTGCGCGCGTGGGCGCGACGCGGCGCAGCCGCCGCTGTCGTGGCCGGCATGGCGGTCGAAGGGCAAATCCTCTACCCGATCTTCCTGACTCTCGATGTTGCATCTGCATCGCTACTCGCCACCGGACTGCTCGCGCTGGTAGTCGCCACCGGTCTGGCGTTCCGGCTCGACGCGGCGAGCCAGGCGGCCGGAGCGACCGGGTCGATCGCCGCCGCCGGTGCTCTCTGCGACGCGGCCTCGACGTCGGTCGTTGCGTCCTGGCTCATGCCCATGGCGATCACCGCCACCCTCCTCGTTTCGCTCCGGCTGCTCTACCGTCTTCACCAGGTCCAGCGCGAGGCTCTCGAGGCGCAGCGCCAGCGGGCAGCGCTCAGCGAGAAACTCGCGCTCGCGAGCGCGCAGATCCTCGACAGCCGGAATCGTGAATCGCTCTCCTTGATCGCATCCGGAATCGCCCACGAGATCAACAATCCTCTGACCTACATCCGCGGCAATGTCGAACTGCTCGTGGAGGAGCTGGAACACACCGATGGAGAGGTTCGCGCGCTGCTCGATTCGGTCGTCGCCGGCGTCGAGGCGGTGGGCGACGTGATCTCCCGGGTCCGATCAATCTTCAAGGGCGTCCTCGAGCCTTCGCAGCCGGTGAACGTGCACGAGACGGTGCGGATCGCGATCCTCTCGCTCGCCCGTTCGCAGTTTCACCCGGCACCGATCACGAACGAGGTCGCCACGGATGTAGTCGCCGACGCGCATCCGGCGGACGTCTACATCGTCGCGACGAACCTCCTCAAAAACGCGGTAGAGGCGGCGGGAAATCGACCCGAAGGGAGGACCGTCGTCTGTGCCGACGTCTCGGATTCGCACGTCCGACTCACGGTACGCGATAACGGTGCGGGTATGACCGAAGAGCAGATAGGCCGATGTTTCGATCCGTTCTTCACGACGAAGTCCGGCGGGGGCATGGGCGTGGGGCTCGCGCTGTGCCGCGCGATCGCCGACCGCAACGGCGACGAACTCACGATCGAGAGCGAACCCGGGACAGGCACGACGGCGCGCTACCGGATGAAGAGGAGTCGCGGTGAGAGCACCGACGGGTAGAGCCCTGCTTGCGCTGATGACCGCGGTCGCCGTCTTCGCTGCCGGGTGCACCGCCTCCACGGCGAGGAACGAGACGCGCGGTGACGCGCCGCCGCTGGTGCGGGTGGAAACGCCGGCGGGCGGTACCGTCCCGCGGGTCGAACGGACGGTACCGCTCGAACCCGGCGTTCGTGCGCTCGACCTCGCCGACGTGACCGGCGACGCCGAGCCGGAGGTCATACTCGCCCGGGACGCGGAGATCGAGATCCGTTCGCTCACTGGGGACGTGCTCCGACGGGTCGCGATCGCCGCGCCGCATCTCGTCTACGGGTTCTCGGCCGACCTCGACGACGACGGGAAGGCGGACCTCGTGCTCGGCTCGCGAAACGACTCGACGAGCAGGGTGCGCGTGGTCAACGGGCGCGGACGGATGATCGCGCAGGCCGCGTTCGGGTCGCTCGTCGACGGCGTGACGCGGCCGCGCTTCGAGCGCAGAAACGCCGTCTACTTCACGGCGGGCTCGGCGATCGGCTCCACGCCCCGCATTATCGGACGGTTCGAGCCGGGCGAGCAACGCATCGAGTGGCTGCGCAGCGACGGGGTCGTCCCCGCAGGCCTCGTCTACGCCGCGGGTCCCGACGTCGTGGGCGTGCACACCCGTGGCACCAGCCGCGATCTGCCGGACGCGAGAGCACAGACCGATACGCCGTCGCCGCGCAGCGCCGTACTCGCCGTGGACCCGGACGGCGGAACGCGCTCCTTCGTACCTCTGGGCGAGCCGGTGGTAGAGGGCGCCGGTGGGGCCGATCAGATCAGCCTGGTGGAAACCCATCCGGTTCGGCTGGCCGACGGCACGGTCGGTGCGGTCGTAACGGCGAGCCGCGAGTCCGGCGTCTTCGGTGGCTCGTCGCGGGTTCTGCTCGTCGACGAATCCGGCGGGGTCGTCGCGGAGCACGAGGGGCCGCCGGCGAGCCGTGCCTCGCTCGTCGTGGACGCGGCGGCGGGCGACGGCGGGTTCAGAGTGGCGGTGGTCTGGTCGAGCACGGGCGTGCTCGAGGTGCTCGACGAGCGGCTGCGGCACGTGGCGAGCGTACGGCTTCCCGGCGCCTGGCACGACGCGCGGATCGAGGCGGCGGCCGACCTGGACGGCGACGGCGCGCTCGACTACCTGATCGTCGACATGGACCGGCTGGCGATCGCCTCGCCCGCCGCGGGTACGGTGGAGACGCTCCGATGCTCCGGCCCGGTGCGCGGCGTGAGGCTCGCGAGCGACGCGCGCGGACCGGTCGTCGCGGTACTCGCGAGCGACCTGCACGTCGTGCGACCGGGTGCCGGCGACGCCGACGGGAGCGCCGGCGCGGCGTGGCGCGAGGAGATACCGCAGATCGGCCCGCCCGCGATGAGCGTGAAGGGCGAACTCGCGTGGCCGGACGGACGACGCCCGGTGCCGCGCGCAGAGATGGCGATGCCCGACGGATGGCGGTACCTGGGCTTCGCCGATGTCGCCGGCGACGAGACCCCGGAGGTCGTGATCGTGGACACGGCGCGGTCGAGGGTGAGGATGCTCTCGCCGGCGCTCGAACCGATCGCCGCCTTCGCGATTCCCGCCCCGATCTACCGCGTCGCGGTCACCGGTGACCTGAACGGCGACGGCAAGGCCGATCTCGTGGTCGTGGAACCGGGCCCCTTCTACGCCGCGCTCGCGGTCGACGGCACCGGAGAGACGCTTTTCCGCACGCCGCTCACCTACGGCACGAACATGAACGTGAGCATCGAAGGCGACAGCGCCGCCACGCTCTGGCTCAGCGTCGTCACCGGTCACCTGCTCGCGCCGCGGGGCGTCTACGCGCTCGACGGCTCGACCGGGGCGATCCGGTTCTTCTCGCCCACAGCCGGCTTCCCCGGCGGTGTCACGGAAATTGCGGGGCAGACGTTCATCTCGATCTATACGCCGGCGAACGGCGCGGTCCTCGAGCGCGCGGACGGGCAGATCGACCGCGACGACAGGCTCTTCGTCCACGTGCTCGACCACGACGGGGAGCAGCACCCCTGGGCGGGTCCCGCTCCCGTAGAGCCCCCTCGCGGAACGATACGGTACTTCGCGCTCGACGCGGAGGGAGACGGGACGCCGGAACCGTACCTGAGGCTGAGCCGTGACCCGACGTACAATCCCGGACCCCCGGGAGTCTATCGCGTGGGCGGAGAGGGACGGCTCGAGCTCGTCGCCGGAGGCCCCGAGGACGACCACCCGGCTGTACACACGGCATGGGTCGACGACCAGGAGCGACTGGTCGTGCACTACCAGCGGGCCGGCATCGTTCGCGTCTTCGCGCCCGACCTGGACTCGTGGACCGACGAGCGCGTGGGGGAGGCCAGACTCCTGGGCGTGCGCGACGGCGATGCTGACGGACGCATGGAACTCTGGTACCTCGTTGAAGGACGCGTGGAGAGCGCCCGGCCGGACGGTACGAGGCTGGGGTCGATTTCGTGGCCGGATGGGCCGATCGAGCGTGCGCGCCTGGAGTCCGACCCCGCGCATCCGGCCGACTACCTGATCGTCGAGGGCGGCGGCAGGCTGGGCGTGGTGGAGCTCCGCGGGCAGGGGCGGCCGTGAGACCGGCGCGCCGAGCGTGGACGGCGGCCGCAGCGCTTCTCGCGGCGCTCGCGAGTCTCGCCGGCTGCGCCCGCCCGGTGTACGAAAGCCGCCCGCACCCGCCGGTCTCGCGCGTCCATTCGCACGGGACGGTCGTCGGCCGACCGCTCGCGCTCGCCGAGGCCCGCGTCACCCGCCACCTCGTACCGCTGCCGCGCAGCGATCACGGCGTCGTCCTCGCCGGGAACGTGCACGGCCGCGGCGGCAGCGAGCTCGTCGTCGTCGAGCGTTCCGGAGTTCTCATCTACGGCACCGACGGCCGGCTGCTCGCGAGGACGGATGCCGCCGAACCCGTGCTCGCGGGCGGCGTGCTCGCCGACGTGGATCGCGACGGTCTGGCGGACGTCGTCACCGGCGTCGCAGGCGGCGCCGATCCGGTCGTGCGTGCGTTCAACGGACGCGGCAACGAGATCCTCTCACGCCGGCTCGAAACGCTGGGCGAGGCGTTCGGCGCGGTGTGGCCGGCGGCGGTGCGCGACGACGCGCTCTACGTGGTAGCGACCGAGAACTGGATCGCCGGGCCGCGGGGCGTGGTCCGTCTCTCGCGCGAGCGGCTCGAGCCGGTGTGGTTCGCCGCCGTGCCCACCTCGGTTACCGGGATCGTGCTCGCCGGCGACCGGGTCGTGGTGTCCAACCGTACGCAGCACAACGGCGAGTTCGACGAACTCGGCGTCGAGGCGCGCACACGGTTCGGGTTCGACGCGAGGCCACAGCTCCTCGTCCTGGACCCGGACGGGTCTCCCTGCGTAGAGCGTGCACTCGGCCGATCGGACCCACAGAGCGTGCAGAGCGTCCGGTTCCTGCCGATGGGAACACAGACCGTCGTCGCACACCTCGTGGCGGGCGAGGAGCGTATCCTCCTCGCCGATGCGGCCACCGGCGCCGTCCTCGCAGACCGGAACGCGGGCTCCCGCGTCCGCTCGCTCGTCTCGTTCCCGTCGAGCGAGCGCGTTGGTTACGCGGTGGTAGCGGGCGCCGAGGGCCGATGGGAGCTCGCCGCCGTGTCCAGGCGCGGGGAGATCCTCGCAGCCGGCGCGGGATCCGGCCCACGACCGCGGCTGCTCGCGCTGGTCGACGGCGAGTCGGAGCGAACCGCGTTCCTCGCGATCGCCGACCGCCGACTCGTTCTCGTGGCTGCGTCGCGCACCGGGGGGTGGGAGGTGCGTCCCGGCCCACCCACGGCGATCACCGGCAGCGTCATCGTCACACGAAACGATTCCGAGGTCCTCGTCGCCGGCGTGGGCGCGTCGCTCGAGCTGATACGCATTCCGTTCGTGGGCGCGTCCGCAGCGGAAGATCATCGGTAATTTTTTTATTTGAGTTATTGACAAAAATCGGGGGCGCGAGTAGGATTGGTCTATCGGACACGCAACGGGACCTGGCTGATTACCCGCACCCGGCCTCCAGCGTTACGATAGTTCCTCCTCCTTTGGCACCGCCGGCCCCGCCGGCGGTGTTTTTTTGTGCACGGGCCGGAGGCGCGTTGACGCGCCGGGCGTGCCGGGTCACTCTTCGGTGGGGACGGTCACCGGAGGAACCCATGACGAGCAGGATCAGACAGAGCGGCGTGCCGAGCGAACCGGGCACGCGGTTCGACGGGACGATCACCGTTCCGGGCGGCCAGACGACCACGGGAGGGGCGCTCGAGTTCGAGCTCGTCGCCTTCGGCGAGGGAACGCACCCGCTCGTGATCCTGCCCGGGCTGAGCGACGGGCTCGCGACCGTGGGCGGACGCGCGCGGCTCATGCAGTACTTCTACCGCGACGTTCCGCCGCGCTACCGCGTCTACGTCGCGAGCCGCCCGCGTCACCTGCCGGACGTCTACGGCACCCGCGAGATGGCCGCCGACTACACCGCGCTGCTTCGCACCATCGGCATGGAGAACGGTACGGTGGACCTGTGGGGCGTCTCGCAGGGCGGCATGATCTCGCAGTGGCTCGCGATCGACCACGGCGAGCTCCTGCACCGGCTCTGCCTGACCGTGACGACGGCGGGGGCAACGGAGACGCTCGAGGAGGCGGTGGGCCGATGGATGCAGCTCGCGCGCGAGGATCGGTACGGCACGCTGATGCGCGACACCATGCGCTCCACCTACACCCGTAAGCACCTGCGGCGCTACGCGATCGCGATGCCGTTCCTGGGGCTCTTCGGCAAACCGGAGAGCTTTCGCCGGTTTCTCATCCAGGCGCAGGCGTGCCTGGACCACGACGCGCGTGGCAGCGTAGGATCCATCAGCACGCCCACGCTCGTGCTGGGCGGTGGCGCCGATCGCGTCGTGGGCCCGGGAACGAGCGAGGAGCTCGCCGCCGCGATCCCGAACGCGCGGCTCGAGCTCTACGAAGAGCTGGGACACGGCGCCTTCGACGAGGCGAAGGACGCGACGCCGAAGATCATGAGTTTTTTCGAGGAGGAATCGTGATGGCTGGAGAGAACGTGTTGGGATCGAAGCTGGTCTGCCAGGTGGCGATCGTCGTGCGCGACGCCGAGCGCGCCGCGCGGAAGTTCGCCGAGCTCATAGGCGCCGAGCCGCCGAAGCCGTTCATCGCGAACGAGGACGGCAGCGACACGGTGCGCCTTCGCGGCGAGCCGACGCGGGGGCGGGTGAAGCTCGCTTTCTTCAAGATGGAGAACCTGGACCTCGAATTCATCGAGCCGACCGAGGACCCGACGACGTGGAAGGAGTTCCTCGACGAGCACGGTCAGGGCGTCCACCACATCGCCTTCAAGGCGAAGGACCGGATGATGGAGACCGCCGGGGAGCTCGAGCAGCACGGATACCCGCTCATCCAGCACGGCGACAAGTACGCGTACGTGGACACCGCGGGGGATCTGGGCGTGATCCTGGAGTTGCTGGATATCGACTAAGGACTGGTGCC
>CAZICD010000068.1:0-24630 GCA_964537725.1 uncultured Spirochaetaceae bacterium
CCTCCGACTTGTAGCGCAGCGCCTTCACCATCTCCTGGACCGAGTCGTAGACGCCTTCGGCCTGGTTGTCGGTGCTCATGTCCAGGTCGCCGAGCGCGACGCGCTTCGCGACCTGTTCGATCTCGGCCGGATCCGCGCCCAGTTGCCTGAGGATGCCTCGCGTGATGAAGACCGCCAGCATCAGACCGCCCAGAATTGCCGCTGCGGCGACGATGATGACGACGATGCTCGCGAGCCTGATGGACGCCTGGAGCTCCGGGCCCAGCCGGTCCTGGTCGGCGATGATGCTCTGGAGCACCTCGTCCGCGAGGTCCGCAATCTCGGGTCCGATCACGTCGAGCTGGTTGTCCACGACCTCGTTGCGGCTGTAGATCGCCTGCGCAACCTGCGGGAAGGCGGTCGCGTACTCCTCGAAGCCAGACTGCACGTCTTCGAGAAGAGCACGCCGCTCGGCGTTGTCGAGCTCGGCGTCGAGTATCGCGAGGTGTTCGCGGACGCCCTCGAATTCTTCGAGCACGAGCGTCTCGCTCTCGGTGGAATTGTCCTCCATGAACTTGAGGACGTTGAGGCGACCGAGCAGGAGATTCCGCAACGCGAGGCTCGCCTCGTACGCGGCGAGCATGTCGTCGTCGTCGGCCGCGCTCGTGAGAATGGCGGTCAGATCCTGCTCGACCTGCGGGCCCACCGTGTTGAGGATCGCGAACTCTTCGTCCCGCGTCGCCTGAAAGCCGACGACCTCGTCGAAGCCGTCCTGATAGTCCACCGACTTCGCGTCGATCTCGTCGACCTTCGCCGCGCGTTCCGGGTTCTGGATCGCCTCCTGCGCCTGGGAGATGTAGTCGCGCATCTCGTCGTAGTAGTCCTCGAATCGCTGAACCTCCTGATCGGTGCCGCGGATGAGGAAGTCCTTCACGTTCATCCGCGCCATCAGCAGGCTCTCGTTCTGTTCTGCGACGAGATTCGAGTCGCGGGCCCATCCGCGATACTGGGTGAACCCGTCGGTCGCCTGCTGCAGGAAGGCGATCGACACCACGCCGACCACGGTGAGCAGCACCAGAACCGAACCAAAGCCGAGGAGGATCTTCGTCCTCATCTTCATCCTCGCCATCGTGTACTCCTTACGAAGGGTCTCGTCTGCGGCGGAGCTCGAAGCGCCGCCGTACGATTCGGATGCTACTCCGATTGCGCGGTGTCATCGATCAGAGGACTGCTACACTTCTTGTAGGGGGAATGCCTACACGATCAGCCGAGCAGGTTGTGGTTCAGCGCGTACTGCACGATTTCGGCGTTGCTCGCGCAGTCGAGCTTGCGCAGGACTCGCGTTCGGTAGGTGCTCACCGTCTTCTCGCTGAGCATGAGCTCGTCGGCGAGCTCCCTGATCCGCTTGCCGCGGGCGATGCCGAGCATCACCTCGTACTCGCGGTCGGACAGCGTCTGGTGGGGAGCGCTGCTCTGGCCCTGCGAGCCGAACACCGCCATCTCGGCGAGCTCGGCGGTGACGTAGTGCCCCCCGGCGGCGATGCGGGTGATCGCCTCCACGAGCTGGTCCGGGGCTGCGTCCTTGGTGAGATATCCGGCCGCGCCCGCCTTGATGAAGCGGATCGCGTACTGGTCTTCGGGGTACATGGAGAGCACGAGAATCGCGACGTCGGGGTAGCTCGCCCGGATCGTCTTCATCGCCTCCAGGCTCGTCGTGCCGTGGAGGTTGACGTCGAGCAGCAGCATGTCGCATTCGGTGCTGCGGATCATCGACAGGAGCTCTTCGATCGTAGAGGCTTCGCCGACGACCTCCATCTGGCCGTGTTCGCGGATGATGCGGATCAGTCCGGCCCGTACGACCGCGTGGTCGTCCGCCACTGCGACGCGGATCATGGCGTGCCTCCGGCCTCGGATCGCGCGACGCCTGAGGGCGCGGCTTCGTCGGCAGCGCGCTCGCCGACCGGAATCTCGACCCGGACGGTCGTTCCACTGCCGGGCTCGCTGGAGATCTCGACGCCTCCGCCCCACGAGGCTGCACGCTCGTTCATTCCCACGATACCCAGCGATCGGCCCATATCCACGCCGCTGGTGTCGAACCCGTCGCCGTCGTCGGTGATGGTCCAGACCATCCGATCGGCCTCGCAGGAGCACGCGATGGCCACGCGCGAGGCGTTCGCGTGCCGGACGATGTTCGTGAGCGCCTCCTGCACGATGCGCAGCAGCGAGATCGCGAGGTCGCGGCTGAGGCCGGGGTCGACGCATTCGTTGTGCACATCGACCTCGAGCCCGGAACGTTCGCGGAACTGCTTGAGGTGCTCGTCGAGAGCGACCTCGAAGCCGAAGTCGTCGAGCACGCTGTCGCGCAGTCGTGAACAGACCTGCTTGACGAAGCCGATCATCTCGTCGATGTGACTGATCATCTCTTCGACGTCGGACTCCATCTCCCCGGCGTTCCCGTGCGACTTGATCCAGTGGAGGTCCATCTTGTGCGCGGTCAGCATCTGGCCGAGCACGTCGTGGATGTCGCGGGAGAGGCTGGTCCGCTCGCGCTCGCGAATCGTCTCCTCGTTGAAGAACAGCGCACGAAGCGCGCGCTGGCGGTCCTGCAGGTCACGCTCGAAGGTCCGCAGGTCGGTCACGTCTTCGACGAAGAGCGCGGTGTAGGGCGGGGAGTTGAGCGCCTTCGGGATCTCCGCGGTCGTCACCTGGAGCAGCCGTTCGTCGCCGTCCGGTCGGGAGACCGCCGCCTCGGTGCGGTGGGCCGCGGGAAGCGATAACGATCCGCTCGGGTCGTCACCGTCGGTAGACGCGTCTACGAGGGGGCGAAGCGCATCGGCACGACGCAGCGATTCCTCGGTCTCGTAGCCGAGCAGGTCGAGCATCGCACGGTTGACCTCCACGACGCCGCCGTCGTGATCGAGCAGGACGAGCCCGATTACCGCGTTTTCGAACAGCCCGCGAAAGCGTGCCTCGCTCATCTGGAGCGCTGCGTTCATCTTCCGGCGGTAGAGCGCAATCTCGATGTTGTTGACCAGCTCGCGCGTTTCGAAGGGTTTGATGATGTAGCCGAACGGCTCGGTGATCTTCGCGCGTGCGAGCGTCTCGTCGTCCGAGTACGCGGTGAGGAAGATGACCGGGATCTGGTAGTCGCGACGGATCCGATCGGCGGCGTCGATGCCGTCGATCTCACCGGACAGTCTGATGTCCATGAGAATCAGGTCCGGGGTGATCGATTCGAGCAGCTGCAGCGACTCCTCGCCGCTCTTCGCGATGCCGTCCACCGCGTAGCCGTGCATCTCCAGCCGCATCTGGATGCTGTGCGCGACGATGAGCTCGTCTTCGACGATGAGAATGTGCCCCTGCCTGTCTTCCATAGAACGATCCTGATTATACCATCGGCACACATGCCCGAGAAGCAGAAGTGATTACAGGGTAAATCTATAGATCAGGCGAGCAGCCGTCCGATCGCGTGCTGCAGGTCGATCGTCTGATACGGCTTGGACACGATTGCGTACGACGGGTCGTCGCCGAGCGCGGCGCGGACACGGGTCTCCATCGCGGTAAGAAACACGATCGGCACGTCGAGCTCAGCCCGGATCGCTTCGGCCGCGCGCAGCCCGTCCACGTCGTCGGCGAGGATGACATCCATGATCACCAGGTCGGGCGGGTCCTCACGCGCCGCTTCGATCGCCCGTGCACCGGCCGCCTCGGTCCGGGTGACTTCGTAGTCCCAGCTCTCCAGCCGCATCTGGAGCTCGAGCGCGGGAATTGCCTCGTCCTCGACGATGAGAATGCGATGGCTCATCCCTGGTACCTCACGCGCTCGCGCGGGAATCTGACGTTCACCGTCGTGCCCACCCCGTTCACGAACGAGGCCTCGCCGTCGAGCTGGGACGCGAGAACCCGGATCATCCGCGTCCCCATCCCGGAGTCCGGCGAGGCCAAGGTCCCCATTCCCACGCCGTCGTCGGCGATCGAGAGCCGCACCTGCTCGCCGTCGGCCTTCACGGAGACACTGACCCGACCCGCCCGGCTGTCCGGAAAGGCGTGCTTGAGCGAGTTGGTGATCGCCTCGTTGAGCAGGAGGCCGAAGGGGAGCGCGGTGTCCAGGTCGACCATGAGCGGGTCGGAGTCGATGGTGATCGCCACGCGCGCGAGCGAGGACGAGTGCGACGACCAGACCTGCCGCGAGAGCATCTGCGTGTACGAACGCAGGTCCACCGCCTCGAAGTCGTCGGTCTCGTAGAGCATCCGGTGCAGAAGGCCCATCGCGTGGACGCGGTCGGTCATCTCGCGCAGCGCCGTCTGAAGCCCCCGGTCGTCGCTGCTGAGCATCCGTATGTTCATCAGCGACGAGATCGTCTGGAGGTTGTTCTTCACCCGGTGATGGATCTCGCGAAGCAGCGTGTCCCGGCCCGCGAGCGCCTGTTCGAGCTTCTGCTCCCGCTCGAAGCGCTCTCCGGCGTCGCGTCCGGTGACGATTACGTACTCCTCTCCGTCGTGGGTGAAGCGTCTCACCGTCGCCTCCAGGCGCACGGAGGTGCCGTCCGCGGCGAACGCCTCGATGAGCCGGGACACCGGCCGGTCCAACGGCAGGAGCCGCTCGATTCGCCTATACAGTCGAGCGGCGCCCGACGAAACGAGATCCGCCGGTGTGAGCGCGAGCAGCTCCTCGCGGGTGCGACCGAGGGCGCTGCACGCCGGCTCGTTGGCTTCGACGATCCGGCCGAACCCGGGCGCGTCGAGGCGGTACGCGATCACGGCGTCTGTTGTGAGATCGAGGAGCTTCGTGGCTCGCGCTTCGCTCGCTCTCCGCTCGTGCGAGAATCGACGCGCGAAGACGATCGACACGGCCGCGACTCCGAGGCTCACCGCGGCGAGGAGGCTACAGATGAGGATGGCTGTGCTACCCACCGTACTTCTCCTTGGGGAACACCAGGGTGAACTTCGTCCCCCCGTCCGACTCGAAGAACGCCTCGCCGTCGAGCTGACGGCTGAGCAGCTCGACCAGCTTGAGGCCCAGCGTATCGCCGGAGGCTGCCGCCCCGTGCGTCGCCATCCCGCGACCGGTATCCTCGATCACGAGCGTCACCCGATTCGGTATCCCGTTACGAAGCGCGACGCGAACCTCTCCCCCGTCGCCGTCGAAGCCGTGCTTGAGCGCGTTGGTCACCGTCTCGTGTACGATCTGAGCGCACGGCACCGCCCGCTCGATCCCGAGCTTGATCTCTTCGACCTCCGGGACGATCGAGATGCCGCGCCCGGCGGCGTCGTAGGTGTGCGCGAGTCGCTCGGCGAGCTCGATGATGTAGCTGCCCATCGCGATGTGGCTCATGTCGCCGGTGGAGTAGAGCTGCTCGTGGACGTACGCCATGGTCTCGATCCGGCGTGAGCTCTCCTCCACGAGCGCGCGGTCCTCGGCAGCCCGCATGCGCGGGGCCTGAAGACCCAGGAGGCTCGCCATGATCTGCATATTGTTCTTGACGCGGTGATGGATCTCCTGCAGCAGGAGCCGGTTATCCTCGTACCGGGCTTCGATCTCCTTCCGCGACTCGACGAGCTCGTTGATGTCCTGGCCGATCGCCACGATGCCCGTCAGCGAGCGCTGCCTGCCGTAGAGCGGCGAGGCGGTAAACGTGAACCATCGCAGCGAGCCGACGATGTCGAGCCGGATCGTCACGTGCCTGGTCTCGCCGGCGAGCACGCGCGGGGCTTCGGCGGCGATCATCGCGTCGTGCCGATGATCGAGGACGTCCTCCAGCGAACGGCCAACGAGCGAGTCCGCCGGGTAGCCGTTCTCCGCGAACCACCCACCGTACGCGCCGGTGACGGTACCCGCCGTATCCGCCGTGACCACCGCTTCGCCGATGGAATCGACCACTCCCTTGAACCGAATCTCGTGCGCCGCGCGTTCGGCATCGAGCCGGTTCACGTACGCGATGATGAGCGCCGCCGCCGCGATGAGCGAGAGCGCGCCGGACACCACGAACCCGGTCTGGGCAAACGCCTCGATGTGGCGAAGGAAGGGGTAGTCGAGCTTGTGGACGCCCCAGATGAGGAAGACGATCGCGGCGACTCTCGATTCGACGACCGATCGACCCGGCCGCCTCAGCAGCACGAGTCCGAGCGCGATCATCGCCGCGCTGGTGACCACCGACGGTGGGATAGCGAGCGCGATGAACCCGAGCCCGGCGAAGCCGGCGACCACGACCCACGCGCCGGTGACAACGAGGAGCGCGACCGCCCAGCGCGGCAGCGTGCGGTCGGCGAGCCCGACCGTGCCGCGCAGCAGCAGCGCGCCGCTCGCGAGGTTCGCGAGCAGGTTCACGACGTCCACCGTCGCTTCGGGTACGACGTACCGGCCCACGAGCGCGACCAGCAGCCCGAAATCGTAGCACGCCCAGCCGGCGGCCCAGAACGCGAGGCTCCGGTCGCGGTAGCGGCGGTAGAAGTAGACGTTCACGCCCACCACCACCAGCGCACGGACGGCGGTTTCTGCGATGTGATAGCTCAAGCCTTCCATGAGACAATCGAGATTTTAGCACTATTTGCGATACATGACAAGGGCGGGACGCGATGGAGGGCACCCGCCCCTGTGCTCCCGGATCACCACGCCGGTCGCGGCGCGCGGTGGACGGGAGCCGCGGAATTCGGTACTAGACAGGTGTGGCCCGGAGGGATCCGCTTCGCGAGATCAGCAAGCTCATGTCGGAGATCTCGAATCTCAACAGCAGGATCCTCGAGCACGTCTACCACCGCGCGTGGGACCGTGATCTGCTGCGCTCCATGCAGGAGCAGCTCGCAGCGAAGAAGCAGGAGCTCGCCGCCATGCGCGCTGCTGCCGCGCGTCGCGCCTCGAGCCGGCCGGCGATCGCCGGTGCGACGCTACCAGGAGACCAGGAATTGACCGTTCATGATACTCGCCTCATCGCCAACGCGCTCTACACCCAGCGCCCGCTCATCTACGCGACCGAGGAGTGGCCCGCGTATCGGCGCATCTGCGCGTCGCTCGTACGGCTGTTCGCCCACGAGCTGCAGGAGGGGGGAGAGTTCGACGAGGTCGAGTTCCTGACGCACTGCGGGCTTTCGTTCAGCGACGCGGAAGAGATATCGCGCCATCCCGGCGACTACATCCGGCGCAGCGAGGAGCCGTTTCGCGGGGGAGAATAGGCGAGGGGAGAAAGGCCGATGTCGCGGCGCGGCCGGCGTCGCCGCCTCCGAGCGGAGACGCGCGGCGGAGCGGCGACTCGCCGTCGCGCCCGCCGGTGGCGTCAGACCGCGACGCTCGCGGCCTCTTTGACCTTCGCGATCATCGCGTCGACATCACCGGTTGTGTTGTCCGGATGCGTCACGAGAAACACGGTGCGCGCGAGGATCTCGAGCGAGGTTTCGCACATCTCTTTGGTGTACTCCGTGCGGCACTCCGCGTTCGCCGGGTAGTTGTACGGGTTCATCGCCGGGTGGTGGCCGCCGCGGTGCTCGAGGATCGGGTCCCATTGGGTGTAGACGTGCCGTCCGGTCTTGATCGCGACCGTGCCGCCCACCGCTTCGGCGAAGGCGTCGGCCGCTGCGGCGCTCTCGAATCGGTACATCACGTGCGTGCCGCACTCGTGGTCGGGGCTGTTCGACCGAACCGGTTCGAGACCCGCCTCTTCGGTTTCTGCCAGGATTCGCTTCTTCTGCCCGCGCATCTGCGAGATCATGTCCGGGAGCCGATTCAGCTGCTCGTTGAGGATCGCGCCCTCGAACTCGCTCGCTCGCGCGCCGTTCGCGGTGAAGCCGCGTTCAGCGCCCTCCCGGCCGTCCCAGTAGAAGCGACACGGGTCGATGGCCGACATGACGCGCGCGTGCCACTCGTCGTTGTCGGTGACGACCGCGCCCCCTTCGCCGGTGGTCATGTTCTTGTAATAGTTGAAACTGTAGGTGCCCACGTCGCCGATCGAGCCGAGCATGCGTCCCTCGTAGGCACCGCCCACGCCCTGGCAGGCGTCCTCGACCACGTAGATCCCCGCCTTTCGGGCGACCGCCATGATCGCGTCCATGTTGCACGGCAGGCCCCACATGTGGACCGGGATCACCGCCTTCGTTCGTGGCCCGATCGTCGCCTCGAGCGCCTTCGGGTCGAGCGTTACCGTGTCGTCGATGTCCGCGATCACCGGGATAGCGCCGGCGGCGAGCACCGCGATTGGAGTGGCCATGTAGGTGCACGCCGGAACGATGACCTCGTCGCCCGGGCCGATCTCGAGCGCCATCAGCGCGGCGGTCAGGGAGTTGGTCCCGGACGCCGTCATCACGCAGTGCTTCGACCCCACGTAGTCCGCGTACCGCTCCTCGAAGCAGGTACACTCCCCGCCGATCCCGTAGCGGAAGATCTTCTTGCTCTCCATCACGCGTCGTACCGCTTCGATCTCTTCCTTGCCAATCCGATACATCGATTCGTCTCCTCTTCGTGCCGCTATTCTACCACGTCACCGCGCTGCCCGGCGATCCACTCTGCGACCTCTGCGAGCGGCGCGACCCAGAGATCGCCGCCCCTGTCGCCCAGGTAGTCGAGTATCGAGCGCAGGCGCGGGATCGTGACGTTGAGCATCTCGTCATCGGGCCCGCCCGTCTCGTGACCGCTGAGAATCACCCAGGCGCCGTGCTCCCGCGCGTACTCCAGTGAGGCGATGTGCTGCTCGGCGGGTTGTATGTCGAAGCGGTAGGAGAGCAGATGTGCCAGGTCGCAGTAGCGCGGGTCGTTGGGATGGTCGTGCTGGTAACCGCGGCCGGCGAGGTAGCGCTCGGCCACGAGCGGCACGTACGAAGCCGCCTCGTTGCCTCGTCCCACGTGCGTCTCGCCGCACGGGTAGGCGAAGGTTCGCGGCCGGACGCCAAGCAGCTCTTCGATTCGCCCGTCCGCATCGGCGAGCTCCCGGGCCATCTCGTCGAGCGTGTAGTCCTCGGTGCACGCACGGCTCGCGCGCGAGAAGTCGTAGTTCGCGCTGCACGGGTGGCTGACAGTGTGGTTGCCGATTTCGTGCCCGCGCGCGACCGCCGCCTTCCACTCCTGTACGCGCTGTTCCACGTTGTGCAGGCTCACGTAGAACGTGCATCGGATTCCCCGCGCGTCGAACTCAGCCATGCCGCGGTCGACCTGCGTGAGGCGGGCATCGTCGAAGGTGAGGCTGACCGCGCCGCGGTACGGCTCGGGCCAGGCGAACGTCTGGTTGGACACGGTATCTCCTTTCGTGAGAGGACAGGATATACCAGTCCCGCGCGCGACCACAACCGAGGCCGGCGGAGCGATCGGATCACGACGCTACGCGTCTGCGTCGCCCCCGGCGCGCTCTGCGAGAAACGCGTCGACGCGCGCGGCCGTCGGCAGCGCGGGAATCGCGCCGACCGCGGTGCAGGCGAGCGCCCCCACCGCGACGGCCCGGGCGAGAACAGCCGTCATCGTCTCGCTGCCCACGCGCGAGAGAGACCCGAGCTCCTCGCGCAACGGCACGAGCTCCACGATCAGCGCCGCGAGGAACGCGTCTCCGGCACCCGTCGTCTCGACGACGTTCACCGCCGGCGCGGGGGCCTCGATCCAGTACTCTCCGTTCGTCGCGATCGCGCCGTTCTCGCCCCGGCTTATCACGAGGAGCTCCGGTCCGGCGGCGAGGACCCGGGCCGCTCCGCTTCGCGGGTCATCGGTACCGGTCGCGATCTTCCACTCTTCTTCGCTGATCTTCACGAGGTGAGCGGTCTCGTAGCCGCCGCGAATCTCCTCCGCGGCGCGCTCGGTGCTCGGCCAGAGCGTCGGGCGGTAGTTCGGGTCGTAGGTGATCATCGCGCCGGAACGGCGCGCGATGTCGATGGCGCGCCGCTGTGCCGAGCACGACGGCTCGTCGATGAATCCGATCGACCCGTAATGGAAGCAGCGACACCCGCCGATCAGCTCTTCCGGCAGCTCCTCGGGTCGGATTCGCATATCCGCGCCCGGATTCCGGTAGAAGCAGAGGTCCTTCCGCCCGTCGTCGCGAACCGCCACGAAGACCGCCGTCGTACGCGCCTCGTCGTCGACGAGCAGCCCATCGGTATCGACCCCCTCCCCGACGAGCGCCCGCCGGAGAAACGCCCCGAACGGGTCGTCGCCTACCTTTCCGATGAACGCCGACGACATTCCCAGCCGCGCGATTCCCACCGCGACGTTCGCTGGCGCGCCCCCCGGCGCCTTCACGAACCCCGGCGACTCGGCGAGAGAGACGTTCTCCTTCGTGGCGACGAACTCCGCAAGGAGCTCGCCCATACACACCACGTCCACCGCGCTTCTCCTATTCGATCACCGGCGCGCCGTCGCGCCTGAAGACGCGCTTCAGGAAACCTTCCTTCTCGATGTCACCGTAATTGTGGCCGGCGTTCCCCGGGTAGACGCAGAACGATATCAGCGGCTCTCCACCCGTGTTGACCGAACGGTGAGCCCAGTACGGAGGCACGTACACCATGCGTCCCGGGACGAACGCTTCGGCGGCGAAGCCTCCGTCGGTCGTCTTCATCAGCATGAACCCGCTGCCGCGGAGGCAGAGGTATATCTCGGCCGTGTCCGGTACCGTGTGGTAGTGCCCCTTGGTCATGAAGTACTCGTCGCCCACCGTCCCGGGATAGAGCTTGCTGATGCAGTACATCAGGTGGCCCGCCTCGTGGGGTACCGGCTTCTCGAAGACCTCGTAGTGCACGGGGTCGCCGGTCGCGACCAACGCCTCGAACGCCTCGCCGTCTGCGTAGTGCCCTCGCATCGCGGACGCCCGGCGCGTGGTCCGTTCCGTGAAGTCCTGCATCGTGCCTTCGCCCAGGTCGAACTGGACGCCGAACGGGTCGATGAAGCTCGTGTCGTCTGCCGTGTGCATGTCGTCTCCTACGCGGAGCGCGCGTTCGCGGCGATGGTGCTCAACGCGTCGAACGCGGGCCCGCTCGTCGGAATGTCGATGTGAAGGACCTCCTCCATCACCCGGGTCCAGCCGTGGATGAAGTAGACCCAGCCGTCCTCGATCGTCAGCGAGCGTTCGTGCCGTTGGGAGCGGGCCTGCTCGAGGAAGAGGAGGTCTCCGCGGTAGTTGAACTCCCAGGCGAATCCGCGCTCGGGAAAGGTCGCGCCTGCGGTCAGCGGTGACCCCGGAGCGTCCTTCCCCAGGCCGGTCGCGTTGACCACCACCGAGCCCGGCGGCAGCGCGCTCACCACGCGGTCGTTCTCTTCCGGCGCGGCGCAATGGTGGTAGTCCGTCTCGATTCCCGGGTTGATCCGCGCGTGTACGCTCCGCATCGAGTCGAGGCGCTGCTCGCTTCGATCCGTGACGACGATGCGCCTCGGCCGGTCGGTCTGCGGCTGTTCCATGCAGTACGTCGTGAGCGCGAGCGACGAACCGCCAGCGCCGAGGATGCAGAGCGTCGCCTCCGACCGCCAGTGGCCGTCGGGGAGGAACGCCTCAAGAGCGAGGCCGCTCGTGATCGGATCCTTCGCGTGTCCCCGGAGCTCGCCGTCGTGCTTCGAGATCGAGCTCACCTCGCCAAGGAGGTCGGCGTATCTGCCCAGCGCGTCGAAGAGATCGCGCGCCGCGTCGAGCAGGTCGATCTTGTGCGTCGTGACCAGGCCGCCCAGAGCGTTCGGGTGCTCCTTGATGAACGCGACGACCTCACGGTAGCGTGCCGGATCGTCGTGCTGCGCGCAGTCCACACCGACGATGGGTACCTTGAGGCCCAGATGATCCATCCACGCGGGAAAGACCCTCATGATCGATGAGCGAGCGGTTGTCACCCCGACGAAGTAGAACGTCGGGACCTGAGGCGGGATCAGGTCGGTGGCCATGCCTTCCTCGTGAGGGAGTGATCGTGTCCCTTCTACCACGTGTCGGCGGCTCGTTCAAGGCGGCGTTGTCGGGTGCGGTTGTCCGCTTGGGGGCGTCGGGCCGATGGTGCGATCGTCGTCGACCACGCCGGTCCATCGTGCCTGGAACGGACCGGCGCACCCGAGCAGGTCTGCAGGACCCCCGGGGCGGCCAGCGTCGGCGGCAGCGACCGTGTCGGCTCCATGAAAAAACAAGGGCATCGCCATCGGCGATGCCCCAATTTCCTGGCTGGAAAGACGTTGCAGGTACGGCGGACTGGAGAGAGCGAAGTGACCCCGGCCTGACCCGATGGTTCGCTCCGCGAACAGAATGCGGCGGACTGGACTTGAACCAGCACGGGTTTTACCCCACTAGCCCCTCAAGCTAGCGTGTCTACCAATTTCACCACCGCCGCGGGAACTGGTATCTCCAATTGCGAGACCGAAATATAGCAAAGCGCAAAACTGTTGTCAACTCGGACACTGGCCTTTCCGTCGGGTCGAACGGAGCGGTCGGGTATAGGGGAGCGGCCGGAGTCCGGCACGGCCCCGCCCGGGAGCGAGGCCGCCGGCCGGCGATTCGCCGCCCCCCTGACGCGCCCGCGATCAGTCGAACAGCTTCCCGGCGATCTTCGCGGCGTGCTCGGCCTGGAATCGTGCTGCCTCGAGCTCGTTCTCGATCGGTTGTCTGCTCCCATCAGTTCCCGCGATTGTCGAAGCGCCGTACGGGGTTACGCCGCTGACTTCATCCAGGGAATAGTGGCCCTGGTACGTGTAGGGCAGTCCGACGATCACGTACCCCAGATGCATGAGCGTGATCTGGGTGGTGAGAATCGTCGTCTCCTGCCCGCCGTGCTGCGTACCGGTTCCGGACATCACCGTGGCGACCTTCCCGACGGTTGCGCCTTCCATCCAGATCTGGCCCGCCTGGTCGAAGAAGTTTCGGAACTGGCCGGGCATGTTGCCGTAGCGGGTGGGAACCGCGAAGACCGATGCATCGGGCCATCGGAGGTCTTCGACGGTGGCCTCCTGCACATCCGCGAATGCCTGCTGTGCCTCGTATGCGCCGATCTGCTTCAAGGTCTCTTCCGGAATGACCTCCGGGATGCGCAGAAGCTTCACCTCCGCTCCGGCCCGTTCGGCGCCTTCGACGGCAGCCTTCGCCATCTGGTGCATATGCCCGTACGTCGAGTAGAAAAACACCGTTACCTTCATCTCATTCCTCCGTCGTGATGTCTGAATAGCGCGGAGTCGTGCCGAGTTTTCTGCAGAGCCTCCCGAGCTCCACGAGCTCGTCCTCGTCGAGGACCGACATTTCGTCGCGAATCGCCTCCCGCATCCGTCGAAAGGCCGATGCCGCGGCCGAGGCGCCGGCTTCGGTCAGTTCGAGGAATACTCGCCGCCGGTCCTCGGGACAGCGTCGCCGTGCGACGAGTCCCGCGCCTTCGAGTTGATCGACGACTCCGGTTATGTTGCCCGGCGTCTTGAGGATCTTCTCGGCGACTTCGTGATGCGTCAGGGGAGCCTGGTGCAGCAGGGCCTCGAGCACACCGAACTGGGAGAGAGTCATTCCGGCCGGAAGGGGATGATGCATCATGATCCGCCTCTCCACTGTTTCGGTCGCTCGGACCAGCTTCACGTACGCCGCCAGCACATCCGTGTATTCGTTTCGCTCTGCCATTCGGCATCCTACCGCATTGGGGCATTTTTGTTCAGCCCCAAATAGTTTAATACTAAACTATTAATCAATGAACAATTCGTCAATAGAATTCTTCGCCGCGGTATTTGAGCGGAACTCGGCCGGTGCCGGTCGGGCGGAGAGCGCGATACGGCGGTCGGGTGTCAGCGACCTACGCGCCCAGGTAGGGGCGGATCTTCTCGGCGAGCGCCCGGCTGCTTTCGGAGACGTCGAACTCGTCGGTGTCGAGGTATTCCACCGCGACGAAGCCTTCGTAGTTGCGCGCGCTCAGATGCTCGAGAATCCAGTCGAAGTCCACCGTTCCCTCGCCGAAGGGAACCTGGACGCGCCCGGACTCGGCGTCTCGCAGGTGCACGTGCGCTGCGCGATCGAGGAGCCACGCGACCTGGTGCAGATCGATTCCCTGACCCACGAGGTGCGACGGATCGAACGCGAAGCGGGTGTCGGGAACTCGATTGATCAACTCGCGGGCGGCGTCCGGCGAATCGAACGGCGAGCCGGTATGCAGCTCGAGCGCGAGCGTCCGGCTCTTTTCCGCGGCCAGAGCGGTCAACTCGGCCCAGGAGGCAGCGGCGTCTTCGATCAGCGTCGTGTCGGCGATGCCGTGCGGTCTGCCGCCCGGCTGCACGGCCGCCACGTCAACATCGAAAGCCTCCATCAGATTGACGACCGCGAGCCCCTCGTCGTGCCGACGCGCGACATCGTCTTCCGAGCGCCCGTAGAGCGGACCGCTGAACGCGACGTTGAGCGCCGCGATCCCGAGTCCCCGCGATTCCAGACTCGTACGGATCGCCGCGCTCGTCGCGGCGAAGTCGTCGACGAGATCGCGCGGGCTGACATGGGCCCACCCGTGCGCGGCGAGCAGGTCGATCTCGGCGAAGCCGAGATCGGCGATGCGATCGAGCGCCTCATCGAGCGAGAGTCTGTGGCCGATGGTGGTCGAACAGGAAATCTTCATGGGGCCTCCCCATTCGAATTTCGCTACGTCGGGGCACGATCGCCAAGTGCCCGCGCGAATCACCGGCGCGCACCCGCCTCGCTGCCGGCCACCCGGTCAGCCGAGCAGATCGGCGAGCTCGTCTACCCGAGCCGAGAAGAGCTCCAGCGCGGTCTGAACCGGAGCCTTCTCCTCCATATCGATCCCGGCGAGCCGCAGGCTCTCGATGGGAAAGCGGGAGCCGCCGCTTCTGAGAAACGCGAAGTACGAGTCGAGTGCGTCGGTCTCCCCGGCGAGGACGCGTTGGGCGAGGCTGATCGAAGCCGAGATCCCGGTCGCGTACTTGTAGACGTAGAAGCCCATGTAGAAGTGCGGAATCCGCAGCCCTTCCAGGTCGCTCTCCGCTTCGAGCACCATGTCGGGACCGAAGTAGGTTTCCAGAAGCTTCCGGTACTCGCCGCGCAGCGTAGACACGGTCAGCGCCTCGCCGGCTTCCACCATCTCGTGGATCGTGCGCTCGTACTCGGCGAACATGGTCTGACGGTAGAGCGTCGCGACGACGTCGTCTATCTGCTTGTTGAGTAGATAGGCGCGCATCTGCGGCTCCGGGTCCCTGCCGAGCATGTGGTGCATCAGCAGCGACTCGTTGAACGTGCTCGCTACCTCCGCCTCGAAGATCGTGTAGCGATAGTGCTGATAGGGGTTCGAGCGCTTCGAGTACCAGCTGTGCATGGAGTGTCCGCCCTCGTGCGCGAGCGTGAACACGTCTCTGAGGACATCCTCCTTGTAGTTCATGAGAATGAACGGATCCGAGTCGAATCCACCGGAGGAGAACGCGCCGCTTCGCTTACCCTTCGTCTCGTAGCGATCCACCCAACCGCCGAGCAGGCCCGACCGGAGCGTCTGCGTGTATTCGTCACCGAGCGGTCCGAGCGCCTCGGTGATCAGGTCGACGGCGTCGACGTACGTGTGCCGCACCTGGAGATCCGGGACCAGCGGCACGTACACGTCGTAGTGGCGAAGCTCGTCGAGGCCGAGCGCGCGCCGTCGCAGCGCGTAGTAGCGGTGCAGCGCCCCCAGGTTCTCGTGGACGGTGTCGATCAGGTTGTCGTAGACGGTCACCGGCACGCGATCGGGGAAGAGCGCGGCCTCGCGCGCGCTCGGGAAGTTGCGGACGTTCGCGCGGTAGATGTCGAGATTGACCTTCCCCGACAGGAGCGTGGCCAGCGTATTCTCGTGGCCCGCGAACTCGGCGTAGAAGCGTTTGTAGGCATCCCGGCGAACGTCCCGATTTCGCCGCTGCATCAGCGACCCGAAGCTCGACTGGCTCAGCGGAACCTCGCCCTCGTCGGTAGTCACCGAACCGAACTCCATGTCCACGTTGGTCAACGCCGAGAACCCGCGGTAGGCTGTCTGATTCGCCTCTTCCTGCAGCGCGAGGATCCGCTCCTCGGCCTCTGAGAGGATGTGCGGTTTGAAACGCAGCAGCTTACGGAGGTAGATCGTGAACTCCTCGAGCTCGGGCGCCTTCAGGAATCGGTCCATCGTTTCGTCGGGGATCGCCTGAATCTCGGGCGATTGATAGCTCGCCGTCGCATCGAGGCGGCTCGACAGCCGCATGAACCTCGAGTAGCGTCCCTGCGCTTCGCTATCGCTCACGTCTTCGCTCACCCGCAGCGACGCGTAGTAGGCGAGCCGTTCCTCCCGGCGGTGGATGTCGTTCATGAAATCGAGACACCGACGCAGGTGTCCGGCGCTCTCTCCGAGCGTGCCGCGGAACTGCTCGATCTGCGGCACCATGTCGGCGAGCTCGCCGAACGCCGCCTCCCATTCGTCGTCCGACGCGAACAGCGAGGAGAGGTTCCACTTGTCTGAGGCGGGGAGATCGCTTCTGGCGGGAATCTGTGTCGATGAATTGCTCATGCCGGTGAAGCTACGTTGTGCTTGAAGCGACGGTCAAGGCTGGCGCAGGCCCGTCTGCCGGGGCCCGACTCGCGCGCGGGCGGACCGGTGTCCCGCCGCGGGCCTACCGCGGCAGCCGTTCGGCTTCGAGCAGCGCCGCGTGGAGAACTCTCGAAGCTCGGCCCCGATGGCTGATCCGATTCTTTTCGTCGGCCGGAAGGTCCGCCGCCGTGCATCCGCGCTCGGGGAGGTAGAATACCGGATCGTACCCGAAGCCGCCGCCCCCGCTCGACGGGCGCTCGGCGATACGCCCGGCCCAGCTCTCCTGCGCGACGATCAGCCTGTCGTCCGGAAGCAGCGCGACCATGCAGCAGACGAAATGCGCAGAGCGGTCCTCCACGCCCGCGATCGACTGGAGAAGCATTTCGTTGCGCGAGGCCGCGTCGAGCTCGGTCACCCCGCCGTCGGGACTGCCGAATCGTGCGGAATAGATACCGGGCCCGCCGCCGAGCGCATCGACGCAGAGGCCCGAGTCGTCTGCGATGAACGCTGCATCCCGGTCAACGGGGATCGTTCCCCGGCTGCGAACGAGCGACTGCAAACCCCTGGCCTTGAGGATCGAGTTCGCGAGGAAGGTTTCGCCCGTCTCTTCGACATCGAGCTCGATGCCCAGGTCCGACGGCGTATGGATGACGTGGTCGGGGAAGATTCCGGCAAACTCGGACCGCTTGTGGGGGTTGTTGGTGGCGAGGAGCAGCTGCATGGCGCCAAGACTACGTCTGTTCGAGCAGCCTGGCAAGTCGATCGCGAAACCGCGGGTTGCGGAGCTCCTGCCGGATCTTGTAGACGCTCGAGTCGACCGTGCCCTTCTTCAGGCCCAGGACGTCCGCGATCTGCGCGTGCGTGGGCTCCGAAGGCATGCGTGCGAGCAGGGCTCGTGCCCGTTCGTACCGGTGGTGCCAGCGCTCCCGCTGTTCGACCAGACCCGGGCGTTCGGCGGGGAGCGCCTGGAGGATCCTGGTCTCGATGCAGCGCAGCCGGAACCACGCCTGGTCGCGGCGGATGCGAAGCTGCTCGCGTTTCGCGCGCGTCTGTTCGGTCGCCAGCCGCAGCTCGTGGAAGCGCTCCTCGAGCCAGGCGGGCTTGCAGCCGACCATGGTCGCGACGCGTTCGAGCGTTCCGGTCGCGAACGCTCCGCGAGTCTTGAGCGCGAGGCAAAGAAGCCGCTGGGCCTCGCCCGGTGTCAGCCGGAGCCCGGCGGGTCCGCGCGGGTGCAGCGTGAGCGAGCTGGGACGATGGGCCGGGCGACGTGTCGCCGGCGCCGGAAGCTCCTCCCGATCACTCGACGATGAACGGCGCTCCGTCGCCGGCTGCGTGACGATGTCGTGTCCCACGATCTCCGAGGCGGTGTCGCGTCCGGCCGCCGTCGTCGATTTGATTCGCTCGGTGGCGCGCGTCGCTGCAAAGGTGCGCAGCTGCCACCGCAGCGTCGCGGCGAGATAGCTTTCGAAGGTGGTCCCCTGTTCACGGTACCGCTCGATGAGCCCCGAGATTCGCGGGTAGAAGTTGAGGAGGAACTCGGCGCTGTCCTCCTGGGAGAGACCGTACCGGCCGACCGGATAGCGATAGACCAGCTCGGTCACCTGCTGCACGAGCGCGCCGAGACCTTCGCGCGCCTCCTGATAGTCAAGTACTTCTCTGGTAATCGTATTCATGCATCCCCCGCGCGCGGGAAATGCAATGCACGTGCCAACCGAGCGCGCGCGAGGCCGCGCTGCATGCGAGGAGAAGAGTGGCGCGTTACATTGTGTTACATTTCAGGCTCGGGGTCCCGATTCGTCGATCGCCTGTTCGAGCGCCGTCGTCACCGCCTCGATCGCGGTCTGCAGTTCCATCTCCGCGGTGAAGCCGGCGGCTCGCTTGTGGCCGCCGCCACCGAAGGTGCGCGCGATACGGCTCACGTCGAGCGAGTCGATCGAACGCAGGCTTCCTGAGACCTTCGACCCCTCTTCCTCGCGCACGAGCGCCGCCGTTCGCACACCGTCGATGCCGAAGAGCAACTGGTAGAGCGTATCGGAATCCCTGCTCTGCTTCCCGTGGCGGGCCGTGTCCTCGCGTGTCTCCCAGGTGATCACTCCGCGTCCGCCGCCGATGGGGCGGGCGCGGTCGAGGAGCGTTCCCAGCAACTGCCGTGAACCCAGCGTGTGCCCGCCGAACATCCGACCGTGGACGCTGCGAGGCGACGCTCCGGCTGCGAGCAGGCGCGAGACGCCGGCGAAGAGATCTGCGGCGTTTGACTCGGCGTGCCGGAAGTACCCGGTGTCGGTGGCGATCCCGAAGAGCAACAGTTCCGCGTCGTCCTCGACCAACGGCCCTCCCAACTCCTCGATGACCAGCTGCACGAGATAGCATGTGGCCATGGAGGTCGGTACGACGAATCGAGCGTCGCCGTACGGT
The DNA here is from genome assembly GCA_964537725.1 of uncultured Spirochaetaceae bacterium. Lineage (GTDB taxonomy): Bacteria > Spirochaetota > Spirochaetia > DSM-27196 > SLST01 > SLST01. The sequence goes on from CAZICD010000068.1 coordinate 18,823, forward strand.
TCGCCGGTGGCGTGATGGTCGATGACCGCGAGGGGAAGGCCGTCCAGATCCTGCTCGAGCGCGCCGATTCGGTCGGGTCCGGTGCAGTCGAGGATGATCGCGGCCGGGTCCGGGTCCGTCTCTCGGTGCTCCGCTCGGATGCGTGGCTCGAACCGATCCTCGTACCGGGCGATCTCGCGGCGGTTGAACGGCCCCTCGTTGTAGTAGCGAATCCGCTTGCCCATCCGGCGCTCGAGGTAGGAGCCGAGCGCGAGCGCAGAGGCGATACAGTCGCCGTCGGGTTCCACGTGACCGAGCAGGTAGAACGTGTCGTGCGACGCGAGGAAGTCCAGGATCTCCGCGGGAACCGCGGGAGCGTCGGAGCCCGCGGTGTGCGAATGGGACGAGCGATCGGTCACCGAGACGTCAGAACGTGAACTCGGGGTTCTCGAGATCGAACCTCGATTCCAGGCCCTCGCTCGAGGGCAGGCTTCCCCAGGTGAGGGCGTTGATATTGCGGTCGACGTAGAGCACGAAGTGAGAGATCTCGCCGTCACGCCAGAACACGTTGACGAAGGGAACCGCGCGGTCGTCGGCGTAGACGAGTCTGCCCAGCGCCTCCGGACCTCCGAACCAGTCGAGGCGGAGATACGAGGTGGCGAGCATCAGTGAGCTCTGTCGGCGGTAGTCGATGCGGTAGCCCAGCGTAGTGGGATACACCTTCTCGACGTAGAGCGTCGTCACGTAGAGATCGGACTCGTTGTCCGAGGCCTGCTGCGCGGATGCGAACATGGATATGCCGATAACGAGCACCAGGAAGAGTGCGACCTTTTTCACCGTGCCCTCCTATATAGGAAGAGTATAGCGGCAGCGAAAACGCACTTCAAGCAATTCTTCCGGGCGCCCCGGAGCGAGGCACGTCTACTCTGCGAGCCCCAGGCTCGCGAGGATGACCGCCTTGATCGTGTGCTTGCGGTTCTCCGCCTGCTCGAAGACGCGGCTGCGCGCGCCCTCGAAGACGTCCGCGGTCACTTCCTTGCCCTTGACCGCGGGGAGACAGTGGAGAAAGACCGATGTGCTCGTTCCGGTCGCCTCCATGAGCCCGGCGTCGACCTGGAACGGTCGCAGGAGCCGCTCGCGCGCCTGCGCCTGCGCCTCTTCGCCCATGGAAGCCCAGACGTCGGTGTAGACAGCGTCGGCGCCGGCGACCGCCTCGCGCGGGTCGGCCGTCACGAGTATCCCGGCGCCGGTCTCGCCGGCTATCGCGCGGCACCGCTCGACGAGATCGTCGTCCGGCGGGAGCTGGTCCGGGGTCCCCACGGCGAAGGAGACGCCGGTCTTCGCGCAGCCGATCATGAGCGAGCGCGCGACGTTGTTCCTTCCGTCGCCCACGTAGGCGAGCCGCGCGCCGGCGAGCGATCCCCGCTCTTCCTGCAGCGTCATCAGATCGGCGAGTACCTGGGTGGGGTGATACAGGTCGGTGAGGCCGTTGTAGACGGGCACGCCCGAGTGCTCCGCGAGCGCCTCCACCGTCTCCTGTTCGAAGCCGCGGAACTCGATGCAGTCGAACATCCGGCCGAGCACGCGTGCGGTGTCGGCGAGGTCCTCCTTGACGCCCAGGTGGATGTCGTCGGTGGAGAGGAAGACCGGATAGCCGCCCTCTTCGCCGAAGGCGGTCTCGAACGACGCTCGCGTGCGGGTGGAGCGCTTCTCGAAGATCATCGCGAGGGTGTAGCCCTCGAGCCGGCGCTCGCGCCGGCCGCTGCGGCGATCGGCCTTCAGACGGATGGCGAGATCGAGGAGGCGCTCGATCTCATCGCGCGAGTAGTCCCACAGCGTGAGCAGTGATCGACCGGTTAGCTCTGACATAGGGCCAGATTCTACTCGAGGTGGACGGGTGAGGGAAGGGCGGAAGAGGCCCGCGCGCGGCCCGCCGCGAAGGCGGGCCGGGCCTCGTGGCTACGCGGTCTTCTTGAGCGGGACGATCTCGGGCTTCTCTTCGTTGCGAACGGCCGCCGCGGTGATGGTCACCCGCTTGGGCCCCTCTACCGAGGGGATCTCGAACATGAGGTCGATCATGAGGTTCTCCACGATCGCACGCAACCCGCGGGCGCCGGTCCGGCGTTCGAGCGCGAGCTCGGCAATCGCGTCGACCGCGTCGTCCTCGAACACGAGCTCGACCTCGTCGAGCTTGAGCGCGCTCTGGTACTGCTTGAGAACGCTGTTCTTCGGTTCGCGGATGATGCGCACGAGGTCCTCGGTGGTGAGGTCGTGCAGCATCACGTGGATGGGCAGTCGCCCCACGAACTCCGGAATGAGCCCGAACTTGATCAGGTCGTCGGGGTGGAGCTGGCGGAAGAGCGCTTCGGCGTCGGCCTTGCTCTTCGCGCGAACCTTCGCCCCGAATCCCATGGGATGCTCGGCCACGCGCGATTCGATGATCTTGTCGAGCCCCACGAACGCTCCCCCGGATATGAAGAGGATGTTCGACGTGTCGATCTTGATCATCTCCTGGCTGGGGTGCTTGCGTCCGCCCTGCGGCGGCACGCTCGCCACGGTGCCTTCGATGATCTTCAGCAGCGCCTGCTGGACGCCTTCGCCCGAGACGTCGCGCGTGATCGAGACGTTCTCGCCCTTGCGCGAGACCTTGTCGATCTCGTCTATGTAGACGATGCCGCGCTCGGCGGCGCTGATGTTGTTGCCGGCCGCCTGGTAGAGCTTGAGCAGGATGTTCTCCACGTCCTCGCCCACGTACCCCGCCTCGGTCAGCGTCGTCGCGTCGGCGATCGCGAACGGGACCTTGAGCTTCCGCGCGAGCGTGCGCGCGAGGAGTGTCTTTCCCGTTCCGGTGGGGCCGATGAGCAGCACGTTCGACTTCTCCAGCTCCACGTCGTCGTCGAGCCGGCTCTTCTGCGTGATGCGCTTGTAGTGGTTGTAGACCGCCACCGACAGGTACTTCTTCGCCTGCTCCTGGCCGATGACGTACTGATCGAGGTAGCCCTTGATCTCCTGCGGCGCGGGAACGTCGTCCATGAACTCGCTCGTGAGGACGTCGTCCTCCTCGTCGAGGATCTTCTTGCAGACGTTGACGCACTCGTCGCAGATGTAGACGCCGGGGCCGGCGATCAGCCTGCGCGCGAAGTCCGCGCTCTTGCCGCAGAAGGAACAGACCTTGGCGCTGTCGTTCTTGACTTTGCTCATTCCGCCTCTCTCGTGAACACCCGGTCGACCACGCCGTATTCTACAGCCTCTTCGGCGGACATGAAACGGTCGCGCTCCATGTCGGTCTCGACTTCCTCTTCGGACCGTCCGGTGTGCTTCGCGAAGTAACTGGTCAGGAGTTTCTTCAGGCGCACGATCTCCCGCGCCTGGATGCCGATGTCGGTCGCCTGTCCCTGCACGCCGCCCCACGGTTGGTGGATGAGCACGCGCGAGGAGGGCAGCGCGTAGCGCTTCTCCTCGGCCCCCGCTGCGAGGAGGATCGCTCCCATGCTCGCCGCCTGGCCTATGCAGATCGTCACCACGTCCGGCTTGATGTACTGCATCGCGTCGTAGATCGCGAGCCCCGCCGTGACCGAACCGCCCGGCGAGTTGATGTAGAGGTTGACGTCCTTTTCGGGGTCCTGGCTCTCGATGTAGAGCAGCTGCGCGATCACCGTGTCGGCGGAGATGTCGTCGATCGGCCCGTCGAGGAAGACGATGCGGTCCTTCAACAGGCGGGAGAAAACGTCCCACCGTTCGAGGCCGAAGCCGCTCTGCTCCTGGATCGTCGGCACGAAGACCGAGCGCTCGGGGACGCGGTTCTGCAGATTGTCGTTGCTGTCGTCGCGATAGGTATCGTTCATGGGTAGGTCCTCGCGGTCCAAGTTATTCATTGCGACCGAGCAAGTCCAGAAAGCTCATCTTCTCGCCCTTCTTGATCTTCGTCTCCTCGAGGAGCCGGTCGAAGAGCTTCCGTTCGCGCACCTGCCGGCTGACGTAGTCCATCATGCCCTGGCTCTCGTAGTACTGCTTGAGCTGCTCCTTGGTCGCGCCGCCGCTCTCCGCCTGTCGGTCGAGCTCGGCCTCGACCTCTTCGTCGCTCACCTCGATGTCCTCGTTGTCGAGGATCTTCTGAACGGCGAGCTGGCCCTTGAGACGCTTGACCGCCTCTTCGCGCCACTCCTGCTGGAGGTCTTCCTTGGTGCGGCCCTGCGCCTGCAGCAACGAGAGTACCTGGTCTTCCTCCATCCGCACCTGCTGGACGAAGTTCTGCCACGAGCTCTCGAGCTCGGCCCGCACCATCGACTCGGGAACCGGAATCGTCGACGCTTCGACGACCTGGTCCACGAGCGCGCCGGTCTTGCGGTCGCGCAGCCGCGCTTCGACCGTGTTCTCCAGCCGGTCGGTGATGTCCTTCTTGAGGTCGTCGATCGTCTCGTACGAGTCGCTGATGTCCTGCGCGAGATCGTCGTCGACCTCCGGGAGCTGCCGCTCCTTGATTGCCTTGAGCTTGATCTTCAGCTTCTTCGTCTGACCGGCGAGGCTCTCGTCTTCGAAGTCTTCCGGGTACTCCTTGTCGACGACCTTCTCGTCTCCCGGTGCCATACCAAGGACGTCGTCGTCGATCTTGTAGACGTTGTACCCGGAGCCCTGCGTGAAGACGAAATCTTCGCGCCTGGTCTCTTCGATTTCGTTGCCGTCGGCGTCGAGCTCGCAGTAGTCCACGGTGACGATGTTGCCCTCTTCGACGGCGCCCTCGTCCTTGTCGATGACGATCGCGTTCTGCTCCTGCAGCGCCGTGAGCTCGCGCTCCTCGTCTTCCTTCGTGACCTTGACCTGCGGCACCTCGATCTCGAGCCCCTTGTACTCGCCCAGCTCGATCTCGGGGTAGACGTCGTAGACGACGGCGTAGGTCAGGTCCTTGTCGATGTCGAAATCGAGCTCTCCGTCGAGGCTCGGCTGCGAGTAGGGCAGCGGCTTCTCCTCGATCTCGTCGAAGACGCTCTTGAGGCTCTCTTCGACCACCTTCTGCGACGCTTCGAACTTGATCGACTCGCCGAACTTGCGCTCGAGGACTTCCGGCGGGACGTGGCCTTTGCGGAACCCCTTGATCTGGGCGCTCTTCGCGTACTCCTTCAGCAGGGACGAATACTCGTCCTGGAGCGATTCCTGGGCGACCGTGATGGTCAGCTTGACCGCGGAATTATCGAGGCGTTCGACGTTCTTCTCTTTGACCAAGGGGATATCCTTACCGGTGGAATTGCCGGCGGATCGGCGTGGCGCCAACCGCCCGCAGTTGCCGATTAGGATAGTGAAAAAAAAACGACCTGGAAAGTCCAGGTCGTCGGCACGCCAGTAGTCTGGCAGGAGAGCGGGAGACCGGATTCGAACCGGCGACATCCACCTTGGCAAGGTGGAGCTCTACCACTGAGCTACTCCCGCAGGAAAGCCTCGCGACGCCGCAATCCTATCAGGTTGCGACCCGACCAGCAAGTGCCGGTCAACCAAACGCGTCCGCGCGTGGTTGCGAGAGAAGGGACTTGAACCCTTACGCCCGAAGGCACCAGATCCTAAGTCTGGCGCGTCTACCAATTCCGCCACTCTCGCTCTCGGAACGCGCCGGTTCAAGGCCACTGAGCCGTGAAGGGATCGAACCTTCGACCCGCAGATTAAGAGTCTGCTGCTCTACCATCTGAGCTAACGGCCCATTTAACTGTCGGAACAACGCTCGCGCGCCGTTCGGAAGAAACGGCTCCGCCGTTTCCTTCAGAATGAAGCCGCTTGGCGGCTTCATTACGCCCGGCAGGATTCGAACCTGCGACCTGCGGATTCGAAGTCCGACGCTCT
>CAZICD010000069.1:0-11294 GCA_964537725.1 uncultured Spirochaetaceae bacterium
CGCACCTGCACTTCGAGCTCCGGATCGCCGGGCGCGCGTACCCGCCGGGGCTCTTTCTCGTTTTCCACGGGATCCGGCGGTCCATCTTCGGCGGCGGCTGAGGCGCCGGCTGAGACGCCTACTCGTCGGACTCGGCCTCGTCGACAGAGTCCTCTTCGTCGGCGGAGTCCTCATCGTCGACAGCGGTGTCCTCCAGCGGTCGCCTTACGATCCGCCGGTAGATCTCCTGGCCAGATCGATACAGCACGAGCGAGGAGTTCTCGCGCACCTGGTACGGCACGGAGAGCTCGACCCCGGGGTGAAGCATGCTGAAGATGACGCGCTGCTCTCCGGTGGGCGCCTGCACCTCGAGCGTGAGCTCGACCTCGACCGGGTAGTCGGGCAACGAGCGCTCGAGCACGCCGAAGACCTCGTCTTCGGGGACGAAGGCCGGACGCGTGATCACGAGGTCGACGAAGCTGCCGATCTCGACCTCCTCCTGAGGCGGCGGGTCCTGCTCGACGATGAGGCCGGAGCGCTCGTCGGGCTCCGGCTCGCGGACGTCGAAGCGGAAGGGGATGTTGTTCTGCGAGAGGCGCTCGAGCGCCGTGTCGAACGGCAGACCGATGAACGACGGCAGCGCGATGCGCGCGACGTCGGGGCCACGGCTGACGACGAGATCGACCTCGGTGATGGACGTGATCTCGGTACCCGGCGGGGGGTCCTGCGCGATGATCGTGCCCGGCTCCTCCTCGCTGAACACGTACTGCGGCTCGGCGAGCAGGATCGTCTGCTCGCCGGTCGCGAACATCGCGCGCAGCTCGGCCCTGACCTCCGCGATCGGACGGTCCACGTACGTACCGATCCGGTCGATCCGCGCGCCGCGGCTCACGATGAGGTTGATCTCCTTACCGGCGCGAACGAGCGTTCCCGACGGCGGGGTCTGCGAGATGACCTGCCCCGCGAGGCCGGGGTCGGCGGAGAAGCGAACCTCCACATCGGCCTCGAGCCCGCGTTCCTGCAGGCTGAGCATCGCGTCGAGGAGGTCGGCGTTGCTGACGTCGGGCACCATCGTCTCCTCGGCGCCGCGCAGCGAGAAGAGAAAGGTCGTCAGACCGGCGATGATCATGAGGAAGACCGCGCCTATGAGCGCGTAGATCAGGATCTTGAACAGTCGTACATCGGGATCATCGTACCGCGAGGGTACGATGTTCCGCAGCCGGTCCCAAAACGATTCGCGCAATCAAGAACCTCCGAGCACGGCGCCGATGAAACCGTCGACTCCGTTGAGGAAGCTTCTCCATTCGAGGGGTTTGCGTGACTGGAGTTGAAGCTTCCGGAGCGCCAGCAAGCCGTTCCCTGTTTCTACCAGAACTCCATTCTCCGTGTCTACACGGAGCACCCGCCCCGGCACAGCCTCCCGGGCTGCGTGGCCGCCGTCGGCGTCGGCGCGCTCGACCGGGATCGTCTCGAGAATGTTCAGCCGCTCGTCCCCCCACGTCGTGAACGCCTTCGGCCACGGGGTGTACGCGCGCACCATCCGATCGATCGTGGTCGCCGATGCGCCCCAGTCGATCCGGCCGTCTTCCTTCTCCACGAGGCGGGTGTACGTCGCCCGGGAGGGATCCTGCGACCTCGCCCGCGCCTCGCCGCGCTCGAGCGCGTCGAGGACGTCCACGAGAAGTCGCCCTCCCAAAGGGGCGACGGCCTCACCGAGCGAGGCGGTGGTCTCGGCGCCGGTGAGCGGGATGCGCTCCTGCGCGAGGATGTCGCCGGCGTCCATCTCCAGCGCGAGCTCCTGGATCGTCACGCCGGTCTCCGCGTCGCCCGCGAGGATCGCCGCCGGGATAGGCGCCGGGCCACGGTGTCGCGGGAGCAGCGACGGGTGCACGTTGAGCCCTCCGTGAGGGAAGAGCTTCAGAAAGCGGGGCCCGAAGATCCTGCCGTACGCGAAGCAGGCGAGGACGTCGGGCTCGAGAGCTGAAACCTCGCGACGAGCCTCGCTGCGCAGCGACTCGGGCTGCAGGACCGGCGCGCCGAGCTCGAGCGCGAGTTCCTTTACCGGCGAGACTCGCACCGCCCGGCCGCGTCCGCGCGCGCGGTCGGGCGCGGTGAGGACGCCGACGAGCTCGTGATCGCTCTCTGCGATCGCTTCCAGCGTGGGTACGGCGATCTCCGGCGTACCGGCGAAGAGGACGCGCACGCGGCTACCGGCGGGACGCGGTCGCGGGGTCCACCGACGGGTCGTAGGTCGCCATGACCGTGTCGCGGACCTGCTCGGTGAGGTAGTCGATGAAGAGTACGCCGTTGAGGTGATCGTTTTCGTGCTGGATCACGCGCGCGAGCAGTCCGTCGGCGTCGATCGTGAACGGTCGCCCGCGCTCGTTCCACGCCTGGACCCGAACGGCCTCAGGTCGCGTTACATCGGCGTAGATCGCCGGAATGCTCAGACAACCTTCGTCGTAGTCGCTCTGCTCGACGGAGGTCTCGATTATGGTCGGGTTGATGAAGACACGCGGCTTGTCGCCTTCCACGTGCGTGACGAACATCCGGTGCAGGTAGCCGACCTGAACGCCGGCGAGCCCGATGCCGCGCGCGACGTGCATCTTCTCCACCATGGCGTCGGCGAGGCTTGCGATCTCCTCGTCGATGTCGGTGACCTTGCTCGACGTCTCGCGCAGCAGCTCATCAGGATGAATGACCAGCTGTAGTTCCATAACTCCGTGCCTCCACGCGGCGCGTCATTGTGCGCTCGATCCGCTCGCGCCGCTTCTGATCGATCCGATCGATGCACAGCACCCCGTTCAGATGATCGACCTCGTGCTGGATCGCCCGCGCGAGCAACCCGCGCGCGCGAAGCTCGAACTGCTCGCCGCTGTCGTCCCACGCGCGCACGTCGACCCACGCGAAACGAGGGACATCGACGGTCACTCCGGGCAGGCTCAGGCAGCTCTCCTCCGAGCGCACCTGCCGGCGAGAGGTCGCGGCGATCACCGGGTTGATGAAGACGCGGTCCCGGTCGCGGGGAAGCCCCAGGACGAAGAAGCGCCCGGAGATGCCCACCTGCGGCGCGGCCAGCCCGATTCCGTCGCGGGCGCGCATGAGCTCGAGCATCTCGCCGCACGCGAATGCGGCGCTCTTCGGATCGGGGACGAGCGCCGCGCGTCGCCTCAGAATGTCTGCCGGGTAGATGACGAGCTCCATGTCCTGCTCAAAATGGTACGGAATGCGTCAACGGGGGTCAATTCGACCGGGGCGCTACAGAAGCGACACCGGGTCCACGTCGATCTCCAGATGCGCGCCGCCGGGGATCTGAACCCGGGCGAGCGCCCGCGCGAGCTCCTCGTGCGTCGCGCCGAAGCGCGAGGTGCGCACGATCAGGTGGTGGCGAACGCTGCCGGAGATGATCGACAGCGGGCACTCGGTGGGTCCGAGAATCTCCTCCGCCGAACGCACCTCGTCCCGGCACGCCGCGGCGATCTCGCCGATCGTGCGGCGCACCACATCGGCCTTCTTCGCGCGGACGACGAGCCGGACGAGACGCGCGAACGGCGGGAACGCGAGATCGCGCCTCACGTCGAGCTCGGCGGCGTAGAAGCCGTCCAGGTCGTGCGCGATCGCGCGACGGATCGCGCCGTTTTCGGGGCTGTAGCTCTGCACGATCACCTGCCCGTCGGGGTGGAACCGTCCGGCGCGGCCGGCGACCTGGACGACGAGGGAGAAGGTTCGCTCGGCCGCGCGGAAGTCGGGCATGTGGAGGCCTGTGTCGGCGAGGATGATCCCCACGAGCTTCACCCCGGGGAAGTTGAGCCCCTTCGCGACCATCTGCGTACCCAGGAGCACATCGATCTTCCCGGCACGGAAGGCGCCGATCGTCTCCTCGAGCACGCCCTTACGCCGCACGGCGTCGGTGTCCACCCGCGCGATCCGCCAGTCGGGAAAGCGCGCGGCGAGGTCCTCCTCCACCCGCTCGGTTCCGAACCCCGAATACCCCACGTCGAACGAGCCGCACTCGGAGCACTGCGTCACCGGCCGCGCCTTGTAGCCGCAGTAGTGGCAGACCATCAGGTCGCGCTCCTTGTGGTAGGTCAGCCCGACCGAGCAGTTGCGGCAGCGCATCTCGTAGCCGCAGGTACGGCAGTGGAAGAAGTAGGCGAAGCCGCGGCGGTTGAGGAAGAGGATCGACTGGCGGCCGGCCGCGTGCGTCTCCTTCAGCGCCTCGAGCAGGCGTCCGGAGATGGGGCCGGCGTCGGTCTTCAGGTCCACGACCTCCACGCTCGGCATCGCCCCGCCGGAGAGGCGCCTGGTGAGCGTGATCCGCGCGAGCCTGCCCGCGTCCATGAGGTGCCACGCCTCGACCGACGGGGTGGCGCTTCCCATGACCATCCTCGCGCCGGCGTCGGCGACGCGCTTCATCGCGACCTGCCGCGCGTGATAGCGGGGCGAGGAGCCCGACTTGTACGACCCGTCGTGCTCCTCGTCCACGACGATGAGCCCCAGATCGGGAACCGGCGCGAAGACGGCGCTTCGCGCGCCCACCACGAGCCGCGCCTCGCCGCGGCGGATCCGCTGCCACTCGGTCAGCCGCTGCGACGGCGTGAGGCGCGAGTGGAGCACCGCGACGCTGCCGGCGAAGCGGTGGCGGACCGAGTCGAGGAGCTGGTGCGTGAGCGCGATCTCCGGGACGAGATAGATCACCGTGCGACCGGCGGCGATGGTTCGCTCGGCGGCCTGGAGGAAGACCTCCGTCTTGCCGCTGCCGGTGATGCCGTGGACGTAGTAGAGCCCGCCGTCGCCGGAGAAGATCGTCTCGAGCGCGGCGGCCTGCTCGTCGGAGAGCTCGAGGTCCTCCTCAGCCGGCGGGATCTCGTCCCCTCCGAGCGAGGGGAGACTCGTCTCGCGCCTGCCGCCGGGAATCATCGCGGCGAGCGTCTCGCCGATGGAGGCGAAGTACATGCGACGTACCCAGTCGGCGAGCTCGAGGTACGCCTCGTCGAAGAGCGGGTCGGCGTTCACCACGCGCGTGATGGGCTTCACCTCCGGGACGCCCGCCGGCGGCTCGTCGCGGTGAGCGGTCACGAAGCCGGTGACGCTTCGCCGGCCGAACGGCACGCTGACGCGGCTTCCGACCGGTACCCGGGTATCTTCGGGCGCGAGATAGGTGAACAGCCGGTCGACGGGGACGTTGCAGGCGACCTCGAGGTAGGAGCCGCGAGCCGGCTCAGGCACGTCCGTCGCCCCCCGCGGCATCCGGCCCGCCGTGCGGGTCGCCGGACTCTTCTTCGTCGGCGAGGCTCTGCAGGAGCGCGCGCAGGCGCTTGAGATCGTCCCACACCGGGCGCCTGAGGTCCTGGTTGCGCAGCACCGCGCTCGGGTGGAAGGTGGGGATGAGCGGCGTGCCTTCGTAGTAGTAGGTGCGCCCGCGCAGCCGCGTGATCCCGGCGCTCGTGCCGATCAGGATACTCGACGCCACGCGCCCGACGGTGAGGATCACCCGCGGACGGATGAGCTCGATCTGCTCGCGCAGGTACGGCAGGCACGCCTCCGACTCGTGCGGTCGCGGGTCGCGGTTCTCCGGCGGACGGCACTTCACCACGTTGCCTATGTAGACGTTCTTCGTCCGGTCGAGCTCGATCGCCTCGAGCCACTTGTCCAGGTACTGGCCGGCCCGGCCGACGAAGGGCAGCCCGCGACGGTCCTCCTCGGCGCCGGGGCCCTCGCCGATGACCATGACCTGCGGATCGAGGACGCCCTGTCCCGGGACGGCGTTCATCCGCCCCTCGTGGAGCGGGCACCGCGTGCACCCGCGCACGCGTTCCTCGAGCATGGCGAGGCGCCTGCGCCGAACGGCGAGCTCGTCGTCGCTCGCGTCCCAGTCGGCGTCGGCGGCGGCGGCCGCGGCGCGGTCGTCCGGGGCGCGCGGCGGCTGCCCGTCTGCTCGCTCCGCCGCGCGGGCGGGCGAACGCTCGCCCCCCTCGTCGTGGCGGGCCGCCTCGCGGCGCTCCTGCACCTCTTCGGCGAGCTCGATCGATCCGGGCTCGGCGTGAGGGGTTCGCTCCCCGTAGCGCAGGTAGTCGTCCACAGTGTTGAGAAGCCGCCAGTAACCGGCGGCGCGACGGCTCATTCGAATCCTCCCCAGGCGTCGTTCGGGTAGTCGACCCGGTGCAGCACGAGCCCGCCGGCGGGCGCCGAGGGTCCTGCCGCCGAATGGTCGCACGCGGCCAGACGCGCTTCCACCTCTACCGGTTCGGCGCCGATCTTGTCAAGCTCGATGAGCGTCCCGGCGATCGAGCGCACCATGCGCCAGAGGAACGCGTTCGCGGCGATCTCCATCACGACGAGCTCGCCGCGCGGGACGAACGCGATGGAATCCACGCGGCGCGTGCGGTTCTCGCTCGGCTCGGTGGGCAGCGTGAAGGTCGAGAAGTCGTGCGCGCCGAGCAGGGGCCGCGCGAGCTCGTTCAGCCGCGCGATAGACGGACGGTGCTTGAGCCGCGTGACACGATGGCGCAGCGCCGGCGGTACGGCGCGCGCGCAGGTCCACGCGTAGCGGTAGACGCGCCTCTGCGCCGAGTAGCGCGCGTGGAACTCGTCGTCGACCTCGCGGCTGTCGAGCGCCTGGACGTCGCGCGGAAGGTACGAGTCGAGCGCGACGAAGAAATCGCGCGCGGGGATGGAGTCGATGTCGGTGCGGAAGTTGATGACCTGACCGTCGGCGTGGACGCCCGAGTCGGTCCGGCCCGCGGCGGTGACCTTCACCTCGCGGCGGTGCATGCGCTCGAGCGCGTCCATCACGACGCCCTGCACGGTTCGCCCCTCGGCCTGTACCTGCCAGCCGTAGAAGTCGGTGCCGTCGTAGGCGACCGTCGCGCGGATGTTACGCATCGGCCGCGGCGGACTCGGGGTCGCGGTTCTCCTCGCCGAGCTCCTTCGTGATCTCCTCGTACACGTCGCGCGCGTTGTCGAGGATCGCGGCCGGCTTGTTCTTGCTCGCCTTCCCCATCCCGAAGATGCGCGCGACGGTGCGCTTCGCACGGCCGAGCGCGGTCCGGCGCTTCTCCGGGTCCTTGCGGGGGCCGTAGAGGTACTCGAGCAACCCGGTGAGGTAGAGCACCCCGTCGTAGCCGTAGTTCTTGTCCAGATCGGGGCCGAGGTTGGGTGCCGCGCTGAGCGTCTCCTTGCCCGTCTGTTCGAGCGCGACCGCGTACGCGTAGAAGAAGCGAGCCTTCCTGTAGAGGATCCGTGCAAGATAATCGTAGTTGTCGTCGGGACGCTTGCGGTGCAGATCGTGGCACGTCCACGCCGCGCGCAGACAGCAGAGACCTCGTTTGAAGGTGGGCGAGAACTCGCGGGGGAAATGCTCGTAACACGCCGCGGCGAGATAGTAGCTCGCGCACCCCTCTTCGAGTCCGCGCGGCGAGGCGAAGTCGAGCGAATCGAAGAGCAGGCGCGCGTCGTCGATCCGTCGGGGTTCTTCGGAACGCACCACCTCGGCCGCCTCGGGGGGAATCGAGTCGAAGTCCTGCTGCAACGCGGCGTAGTAGCACGACGGGCAGACGGTCACGGGGTAGATCAGAGGGAATACCTCGCCGTACTTCTGCGACGGGACATAGGTGCGTCTGAGCTCTCGCGTGAGGTCGCCGGCGTTCAGCCGTCCACGGCCGGTGCGGAGCTCCTCGCGGTAGAAGTTCGAGTCGCAGACGGGACAGGTGATGGGCGTCTTCGAGAAGAAGGTCAGATCGGCCATCTATCCCTCAATAACCACCATGGCGACCGCATTGTCAAGCTCGTGGGTCAACGAGAGGTGGATGCGCTTGCCGCCGAATCGCGCGAAGGTGTTCTTCGCGTTCCCGTGCAGCAGGATCTCCGGCTTGCCCTGCGGATCGTTGACGACCTGGACCTCCCGCAGCTGGAAGTGCTGCAGCCCGGTGCCCATCGCCTTGCCGAGCGCCTCCTTCGCCGCGTAGCGGACGGCGAGCGATGCGGCCATCGCCTTCGGTCCGCGGGAGCGCGCGTCCTCCACCTCCGCCGGGTGAAAGAACCGCTCGATGAGCCCGCCCTGATCGACCCAGCTGTTCATCCTCGCCACCTGGATCAGATCGACGCCGATTCCCAGGACCACTACTCGGCCCCCGTCCCGACCGGTTCGGTCGCCGACTCCACGGTAATCTCGATACGAGCCGGATCGATCCCCAGGACGAGGATGCCGCCGGGTATCTGCGGGCGCACCGGAAGCGCGTAGAGACCGGGCGCGTCCACGCCGCCGGCGTCCACGAAGAGGCCGATCCGCTCACGCGGGACGCCCTCCAGGTCGAGCTGCTTGCCCTGCACGCGAATCGTCCCGGTGGGGACCTCAGAGACCACCGCGAGGTCATCGGCGAGGTCGACGATCGAGATCTCGACCCCTTCGAAGCTCGTCTGAACGACGGTCTCCACGATGAGCGCGCGGAAGTCGACGATGCTGCCGCCGGGGAAGTCCACGAGCGGGTCGGGACGCGAGAGTCTCACGCGTTCGGAGAAGTCCGATGTGCGACTCGTCAGGCTGATCTCCTCGGTCAGGATCTGCGTGAGCCCCTCGACCCTGCTGCGGGGCCCTTCGACGTCGACGGTCGTCGGCGATACGCGGTAGTCGGAGAGCTCGTAGCCCGGCGGCGGGAACCCGGCGATGTTCGGCACGACCTCGAGGCTGCGGATGAGCTTCTCCTCGAGCGTGACGGTCACGTTCGCCGGCTCAACCGAGATCTCGAGCGCCTCCATGTCGAGCGCGGTTCCGGTGCGCCGGACCTCCACCGGCGCACGGAATACGCCTTCGGTGGTGTGCTCGGTGAAGTCGGCGTAGGCGACGATGTCCTCCTCGAGCACCTCGAAGATCTGCGATTCCTCGCCGCGCAGCTCGACCCGGATCCGGTTGGTGTACTCGGCTCCGGGTACGACGTCACCGGCGAGCCGCAGCTCGAGCGGGACGCTGAAGTAGCGCTCGGACACGTCGGCGAGATCGTTGAAGAGGACGATCACGATCGCTATACCGAGCGCGATGATCTTCGCGGGCCAGTTCTCGAGAGCCCGCCGCACCAGCTCACTCCCCGATGCCAACGGCGTCCTCCTCGAGGTCGGCGGGCTCCTGCAGATCGAGCAGCTCGGTCAGTCGCCGACGGACTTCGTCGACGCCGAGGTTGTAGAAGAGGTTCGCGTCGTAGGCGAGCGAGACCGCGCCGGACTCCTCGCTGACGATCAGCACGATCGCATCGCTCTCCTCGGCGAGACCCAGCGCCGCGCGGTGGCGCGTGCCGAAGCTGCGCCGGATGTCCTGCTGCTCGGAGAGCGGAAGAAAACACCCGGCTGCGACGAGCTTGCCCTCGTCGATCACGACGGCGCCGTCGTGCAGCGCGGTATCGTGCGAGAAGATCGTCAGAAGCAGCGGCGAGCTGATCTGCGCGTCCAGCCGTGTCCCGGTCTCGACGATGTTCTTCTGGCCCACGTTACGAACGAAGACGATGAGGGCTCCGCGACGGCGATAGCTCAGCACCTCCGTCGCGCTGATCACGGCGTCGAGCTCCTCGAACTCCGATCGACCCGACAGGCGCAGCATCCGCCCCTGCCCGATTCGCGTGAAGATCTTCCGCAGCTCGGGCTGGAAGATGACCGCGAGCGCGATCACGAGGCTGGGCGCCAACAGGTCGAGCAGCGTTCGCAGCGTATCAAGGTTGAGGAAGTACGCGACACCGTAGGTGAGCAGGACGAGCACCGCTCCCTTGATGAGGGGCACCGCGCGCGTCTGTACGAGGACCTGATAGCCCTTGTAGATGAGGAAGGCGAGGATGAGTACGTCCAGCGCGGGCAGGACGATCGTTCGTAAGGCCCAGAAGTCGTTCAGCCAATCCACTGCTCAGATCTCGTCGTACCGATGTCGAGCGGGCTCGCTACGCGGCCGCGCTCGCAGAGCCGGCACCGCTCGCAGGCCGTGCCGACAGAATTCCCGTATCTAAAGTATCGGCACATGAGCGATCACCACAAGGCGGGGTAGGCGATTTCTGCTGGTCAGTGGAAAGGAAACGATGCGGTCGGCGAGCGACCGGGGATGCACGCTGAGCGCGCGCACCCCGCGAAGGTGCTACTTGCCCTTCTTCTTATGACGATTCTTTCTCAGCTTCTTCTTGCGCTTGTGCGTAGAGATCTTCTTACGCTTGCGCTTTCGTCCACATGGCACGATGGCAACTCCTGTATTCAGCAACCGAATGCGTGAGACACGAAAGATAGCGAACCCCCCGGGGGGTGTCAAGGATCGTCGGCGTCCGGAATCGCGTCGACGATGGCGGCAATCGCACCCACGTCGTCCGCGGAAATCTCCCGGACGTCCGGGATCTGCCGGAAGAACGTCGTCTGGCGCCTGGCGTACCGGCGCGTATCGCGGACGATCTCCCCGGCGATCGCGCGGTCCTGCGACGACGGGCGTATCGCCCCGGTCTCGTCGAAGAACTCGCGGTAGCCGATCGCGCGCATACCCGGATCTCCGGGCCGGTAACCGGACGCGACGAGCCTGTCCACCTCGGCTCGCAGGCCGGCGTCGAACATGGCGTCGATCCGTTCGGCGATGCGGCGGCGCAACTCATCGCGCGGACGCACGAGGCTCAACGCAACGGCGTCGAGGCGGGCCGGGGTGCGGCCGGTCATCGCGAAGCTCGAAAGCGGCCTCCCGGTCTGCTCGTGGACCTCGAGCGCGCGGGTGATGCGGTAGCCGTCGTTCGGCCCCACCCGCTGCGCGGTCTCCGCGTCGATCTGCTGCAGCTGCTCGTAGAGAGCTGCGAGCCCTTCGCGCTCGGCCCGCGCGCGCACGCGCGCGCGTACCGCAGGATCCGACGGCGGAGTCTCGGGCAGGCCGAGCATCAGGTGCTTGAAGTAGAAGCCGGTCCCGCCCGCAACGACCGGCACCCGCTGCCGGGCGAGGATCGCGTCGATCGCGGCGGTCGCGTCTTCGACGAATGCGCCTACGTCGTACGGCTCGTCGGGCGTGCGAATATCGATGAGGTGGTGCGGAACGCGGGAACGGAGCTGCGGGTCGGGTTTCGCCGTCCCGATGTCCATCCCCCGATAGACCTGCATCGAGTCGGCGCTGACGATCTCGATCGGCCTGTCGGCGATGCCGGCGAGGATCGCGGTCTTCCCGACCGCCGTGGGGCCGAAGAGGAGAAGAACCGGTCTACCGGGCAGAAGCGACCCCCTGGCGTCGAGACGTCAGTCTTCGACATCGAGACGCTAGTCCTCGACATCGAGACGCTAGTCCTCGACATCGAGACGCTAGTCCTCGATGCGGTACT
>CAZICD010000069.1:11394-24311 GCA_964537725.1 uncultured Spirochaetaceae bacterium
TCGACATCGAGACGCTAGTCCTCGACATCGAGACGCTAGTCCTCGATGCGGTACTGCACCTTCTGGGTGAGAATCTGCTTCACGGCGGTCGAAACCACCTTGCCGTCGTTTTCTTCGAGCTCCTCGTCACCGGTCATCGTGATCTGATACGCACGACGGATCGCTGCGACTGTAAGCTCGTATACATTCCCCTGGTATTCCTCCAGGAGATTCAGAGGGAGGATCATTGACGCGTCTCCTGCTTCACCGGTCTCTCCCCTAAGCTACCAAGAGCCCCGGGCGCTGTAAAGGTTACTCCTCGGGTTCGCGCTCGACCGGCTGCCACGCGCGGTCGGCCTCGAAGGCGCTGTAGCTGAACCAGAAGTGCTGGATGCCGACGATCGGCTCGAGCTGCGCTCCGGCGAGCTCGCCGTCGACGGCGAGGCCGGCCCCGCTCCACGTAGACCCGGTCTCCTCGTCGACGAAGCGGTCGCCCTCGGCGGCGAACGACAACCTGCGTCCCTCGTGCTCGGCCCGAAACGCGTTGGCGGTACCCACGTCCCGGCCGCCTGAGACCGTGCGGGCGTCGAGCGCGCTCGCGGTGCCCGCCTGCCAGAACACGACCACCGGGACGCCCCCCACCTCGCGCTCGACCACGCCTTCCTCCGATACCACCGGATACGGCACGGCCGCGGCCTCGCCGGCGACGACGATCTGCACGACGCGGGTCATGGGATTGTACGAGTCGTCGATCTGCGGACCGCGGTAGAGGAAGGGACGGTCGGCGGTATCGTAGCCGCGGTACGGGTTTCGGCCGTACGTCACCGGCAGCCCGGTGTCGCGCGAGAGCACACGCGCCCGCGGAAAACTCTCCGCGGCGGAGTCCCACGGCAGCATCATGACCGGCACGAGGTCGAGCTTCGAGCCGGCGTACTCGCCCACGATCGCCTCGCCGGTGGCCTGCTGCCACCACGTTTCGGTCTGCCGATCGTACATGACGAGGTTGCTGTAGCGCAGCCTCCCGGTCGTTCCGAAGTCGAGGACACGACCGTCGAACTCGCGGGAGAATGCGATGCCGGTATTGCAGAGCGGACAGAAGGTGACCGTGACCGGCACGCCCCCGACGACGTCGTTGACGATCTCGTGGAACATCAGAATCTGCAGCGGGTAGACGTGCGTCTCGCCGCCGGCGGTCATCACGAGCACCGGCTCGTCGTCGGTGAGCCAGCCCGCCTCGCTCGGCGAAACGAACTTCGGATCGTCGATCGACGGGATGCCGTCCTTGGGCGGGCCGCCGGAGATGACCTCGTCGCCGGGGACCGTCGACCGCGAGAAGTCGGTCGTGAATCCGCTCACGGGGCCGATCCCGCCCTCGACGAGCTCGGGGTCGGTCGCCGGCGCGCCTTCGGTGCCGGGCTCGCGCGAGCCTCCCGCGGCGAGCGGCGAAGCGAGCGTGGCGATAGCGACCAATACGAGAACCCATCGACCTCTCATGGCTGACCTCCTCGCTCAAGATATCGTCATTTGCATATACAACCAAGAAGAATCGCTCGCCGGCACGGGTCCTGCCGCGGGCGAAACGCCGCCATCCTTTACGCTTTCGGGCATTGCTTGTATTTTGGGTCGTGCATCACGACGCCAGCAATTAAGGAGGACAGCCCATGATAGAGGTGCGCAACCTCACGAAACGCTACGGGCCGCACGTCGCCGTGGACGGTGTCAGCTTCGGCGTAGCACAGGGCGAAGTCGTCGGTTTCCTCGGTCCGAACGGTGCCGGCAAGTCTACGACCATGAACATCCTGACCGGCTATCTCTCGGCTACGGAGGGCGACGTCTTCATCGACGGTACCAACATCCTCGAGGAGCCGGAAGCGGTGAAGCGCCGCATGGGCTACCTCCCGGAGAGTCCTCCCATCTACGGCGAGATGACGGTGCGCGAGTACCTTCATTTCGTCTGCCGTATCAAGGAAGTCCCGCGCAACGAGATCCAGGATCGCGTCGAGCAGGGCCTCCATCGCGTAGGAATCGTCGAAGTCTACAACCGCCTCGTCGGGAACCTCTCGAAGGGCTACCGCCAGCGCGTGGGCCTCGCCCAGGCGCTCATGGGCAACCCGGACATCCTGATCCTCGACGAGCCGACTTCGGGCCTCGACCCGAAGCAGATCATCGAGATCCGTGACCTGATCCGCCAGCTCGGAAGCGACCACACCGTCATCCTGAGCTCGCACATCCTCCCGGAGGTCAGCGAGATCTGCAAGCGCGTCATGATCATCAACGACGGGCGCATCGTCGCCGACGGCGATCCGGCCACGCTCGGCAGCGAGCTCTTCGACGCGAGCCAGATCATCGTCACCGCGGCGGCCGACGAGTCGACGACGCGCGGCACGGTGTCGGGAATCGACGGCGTCACGGGGGTGGAGATTCTCCCCTCGGGCGAGGCCGGGACGACGGAGATGCTCGTGGAGAGCGAGAAGGACAAGGACCTGCGCCGCGACATCTTCGACGCGTTCAGCAAGGCGAACGTGCCGCTCGTCGGATTGCGGGTCAAGAACGCGACGCTCGAAGAGATCTTCCTCGAGCTCACCAGCGGCGTGAAGGAGGTGGCCTCGTGATTGCCATCATGACGCGGGAGCTCCGCACGTATTTCCAGACGCCCATCGGCTATATCTTCATGGGCCTGTTCCTGCTCGTCTCCGGATTCTTCTTCACCTTTGGAAACCTGATCTCGGGCAGCTCGTACTTCACCTCGTTCCTGCAGAGCATTCTCTTTCTCTACCTCTTCGCGGTACCGCTGCTGACGATGCGGCTGATCAGCGAGGAACGCAGGCAACGCACCGATCAGCTCCTGCTGACCAGTCCCATTACGGTCACCGACATCGTTCTGGGGAAGTTCTTCGCGGCCTTCATCGTCTATCTGCTGACGCTCCTCGTGACCGCGCTCTACGCGGTCGTGGTCGCGATCTTCGGCGACCTCGCGGTCTGGCAGACGGTCGGCGGGTACATCGGCTTCGCGCTGCTCGGCGCCTCGTTCATCTCGGTGGGCGTGCTCGTGAGCGCCGTGAGCGAGAACCAGGTCAGCTCGGCGTTCTTCACGTTCTTTGCGCTGCTTCTGATCTGGTTTCTGAATCTGGTCAAGTCGGTCGCCCCCACGGACGCCGTGTCGAGCACCGTCTTCGCCGCGGCCATCGCGATCGGGCTCGCCGGGTTCTTCTACGCGAACACCCGCAGCTGGGTGACCGCGGGCGCGGTGACGCTGCTGGGCGCGGCAACGATCGTCGTCCTGCACCTCGTGCAGCCGGACGTCTTCAACGGACTCATCGTCGAGGTTCTCGACTGGTTCAGCCTGCTCGAACGCTTCGACGCCTTCACGCTGGGCGTGATCGAACTGGAGGAGGTGGTGTTCTACCTGAGCTTCACCTCGATCTTCCTGTTCGTGACGGTCCGCATGATCGAGAAGCGGCGCTGGGCGTAGGAGGGTCACCATGGGCAACTTCTTCAAGGACATACTCGCGAATCCCAAGGTGAAGTACGGCGGCTACGCCGGGATCATCACCTTCGTCATCATCGTCGCCGTCCTCGTGCTGAACGTGCTCGTCCAGCAGCTGGGATGGCAGATCGACATGACCGAAACATCGGTCTACACGCTGAGCGACCAGACGCGCGACATCCTGGACGAGCTGGACGAGGACGTGAACATCTACGTGCTCGCGGAGCGCAACCAGGAGGATCCGCGCATCATGGAGGCGCTCGACCGGTACGCGCAGGCCTCGAACCGGATCAGTCTGGAGACGGTCGACGCCGAGCAGAATCCCGGCTTCGTCTCGCGCTTCGACCCGGAGGGCGAGGGGCTCGGCAACGGGAGCGTCATCGTCGCGACCGAGGACAACTACCGTTCGATTCAGAACTACGACCTGTTCAGCGTCGACAACCGCAACCCCCGGTCGCCGCAGGTGCTCGGGCTCAACGTCGAGCGCAGGATCACCAACGCGCTCGTCTTCGTCGCCACCGGCCGCACACCGGTCGTCTACCAGACGCAGGGTCACGGCGAGCTCGATCTCACGGGCGGAGGCGCGTTCGGGCGGCTCGGCGAGCAGTTCCAGAACGCGAACCTCGAGCTGCGCACCGTGAACCTCGCGACGTCACCGCAAGTTCCCGAGGACGGGTCGATCGTCGCGATCGTGCGCCCGCGGAACGACTTCGCCGCCGAGGAGGTCGACAAGATCCTCGAGTTCCTCTCCGACGGCGGGAAGCTCTTCCTCGCCGTGGAGCTCGCAGCAGGCGAGCTCCCGAACATCGAGCGGATGCTCGAGCGTTACGGGATCGGCATCCCGGCAGCGGTCGTCGTGGAACCGGACCGCAACTACAACGCGGGGCAGCCGCTGCAGCTCGCGCCGGCGATCGAGGAAACCCCGATCACGACCCCGCTCGTCGAGGCGGATTACCGCGTGGTGACTCCGCTCGCGCGTCCGGTCCTCGAGCTCGAGACGCGACCGCGCGGAGTGGCCTACGAACCGCTGCTCACGACCTCCGAGGAGAGCTTCTACCGCACCGACCTGGCGATCGAGAGCCCGGACATGTCGGCGTCGGACATTCCCGGACCGGTGCCCGTGGCGGCGACCGCGGTCGAGCGTGAGTTCACCACGAGCGAAGAGATTTCGCGGATCGTGGTGGTGGGCGACGTGGACTTCATCTCGCTCGTGGACCAGGTGAACGGCAACCTCGACTTCCTGATGAACTCGTTCGGCTGGCTCGAGGAGCAGGAGGAGACGCTCTCCATCCGGCCCAAGACCACCTTGCAGTTCCCCATGCAGCTCTCCGGGATGCAGCAGCTTATCTTCGGCGGCCTGTTCGTCGTTGTCATCCCCCTCGCGATCCTGATCGCGGGGCTGGTGATCTGGCTGCGGAGGCGGCACCTGTGAAGCGCTGGATACGAATCGGAGCCGTCGTCGTGGCGATCGCGGCGATGGTCGTCGCCATCGTCCTGCTGCGTTCGCGGGACCCCGAAGCTGCGGCACAGGAACCGACGCCGCAGATCGGCGACGACCAGGAGCGCGTCACGCTCCTCGAGACCGATCGCGACGCGATCGAGCGGATCACGATCGACGGGGCCGACAGCGACCTCACGATCGAGCGCGTGAGCGACGAGGAGTTTCGGCCGGTCTACGAGTACGACGTCGAGTTTCAGCGGCAGCGGGTCAACCGCATCGTCTCGCAGGCGATATCGCTCACGAGCCGGCGGGTCATCGGCGAGGTCGACGACCTTTCGGAGTACGGCCTCGACGAACCGGCCGCGACCATCACGGTAGAGAGCTCGGACGGCGAGCAGCAGCGCATCACCGTCGGGTCGATGACGCCTGCCCGCGACGCGTATTACGTGATGCGCCCCGGCGACGAGAACGTCTACTCGGTGTTCAACAGCTGGATCCGGCCGTTCTTCACGACGCTCGACAGCATGCGCGTCCGTTCGATCCCGCAGGTCGACTTCCAGGCGCTCGAGCGGATCGTGATCGAAACGCTCGAGGGGCGCACGATCCGTACCGAGCTCGTCCCCGAGTGGGACGAAGACCCGGAGCTCGGCTTCTCCCGGTTTGCCGTCTACGAGCCGTTCTCCAGGCGCTTCCAGGCGAACACGAACTGGTTCGAAGAGCTGCAGGGCGGACTCGAGAATCTGCAGATCGGGACTTTCGTCGACGATGCTCCGAGCGACCTCGGGGCGTACGGCCTCGCGCCGCCGGAGGCGCGCGTGCTGATCGAGGACGCGCAGACGACCTTCGAGGTGCTCGTGGGCACCGGGACCGAGGGCGGGCGCTTCGCGACCTTCCCCGACACGCCGAGCGTGTTCGTGCTCTCCGGCATCGAGCCGCTCGTCGACGTGGACCCCTACGACACGATCAGCCCGTTCGCGCTCATCATCAACATCGACCTGGTCGACACCTTCGTGCTCGAGACCGCCGAGCAGACTTTCACCGGTCGGATCGAGCGCACCCCCGCCGACGATCCGGAGACCGAGGAGGAGGAGTTCGACGAGACGTACTTCCTCAACGGCGAGCAGATCGACGAGGATACGTTCAAGGACCTCTATCAGTGGGTGATCGGGCTGCAGCTCGACGCCGAAATCGATGCGGCGAGCATCCCGACGACCGACGAGCTCGCCTCGCGCGAACCGATCGTCTCGGTCACCTACAACCTCAACAACGATATGGAGCCGCTCAACGTCTCCTTCGTCCCGGAAAACGAGAACTTCGCCGCCGTCGTCCGCGAGGGACGCGCGGAGTTCCTCATCGCGAGGGCAAAGCTCGACCGACTCGTGCGCGCGTTCGAGCGCGCGGCCGGGGAGCTCTGAGCGCGGACTCGAGCGGTCCTCAGCGTGACGCGTCGTCCTACTGGGCGGCGCGTTTTTTTTCGACCGCCTCGATGATCAGATCGGCCTCCTGCTCGGGCGACATGTCGGTGGTGTCGATAACGAGGTCGGCGAATGAGAAGTCGTCGTTGTCTATGCCGTAGAGGCGAAGGTAGCGGTCGTGATCGCGCTGGTCGCGCTCGACGGTCTGCGTGAGGACCGTCTCGTAGCTCGTGGGTTTCTCTCCGTTCTCGATATTGCGCTTCTGGATCCGTCGCGCGCGAATCTCCGGTGGCGCGTCCAGGTAGACGCGCAGGTCCGCGTCGTCGAGGACCCAGATCGCAAGCCGCGAACCGAGCACCGTATCGCCCTCGCGGGCCATCTCCACCTGCTTCCGGTCGAGCCGGATGTCCCAGCGGCTGTCGTGCTCGGCCATCTCGCACAGGCGTTCGAAGGAGACTCCCTCCTCCCGGGCCATGTCCTTGAAGGTGTAGTTGATCCGACGGTATCCGAGCCGCTCTGCCACGCGCCTGGTGACCGTCGAGTTCCCGCACCCGCTCTTTCCCGAGATCGCGATCTTCACGCTCTACTCCACGTTCCGAAGCTGCTCGCGCACGTTCTCGAGCGCGTCCTTCGCCTCCACGACCTGTTCGCTGATCGCGAGCACGATGCTCTTCGACCCGATCGTGTTGATCTCCCGGTGCATCTCCTGGCAGAGAAAGTCGAGCTTCTTGCCCAGCGGCCCGACCTCGCTCATCGCCGATCTGAACGAATCCAGGTGCGCGGCAAGACGGACAATCTCCTCATTGATGCTGAAGCGCGTCAACTGGACCGCGACTTCGGCGAGCATCCGTCCCTCCTCGACCGCGTCGCCCACGACCTCGCGGAAGCGGTCGGCGAGGTTACGCCGTACCCCCGCCTCGATCTCACCGGCGTGCTCGCGCACCGCTGCGAGCGCGGCCTCGACGCGGGAGAGTTGCGTGCCGATGTCGGACTCCAGCCGCTCGCCCTCGGTTCGGCGCGTGCCGGTGAACGCTTCCAGCGCCTCGTCGAGCAGCGGGCGCACGAGCTGCCAGTAGCGGTCGCGGTCGACCGCGCGCTCGCTCTTGATCACGCCTTCGAAGGCGAGCAGGTGCTCGAGGCGCACCGGTTCGTCCACGCCGGCCGCCGCGCGCAGCTCCTCGAGCGCGCCGGCGTAGCCGGCGAGCGCAGAGCGGTCCACGTAGACCGCGAGATCCTCCTGAAGCTCGCGCAGCCGCACGTAGACGTCGACCCGGCCTCGGGCGGCGGCGGTGCCGACTCGCTCGCGCACCTCCGGCTCCAGGGGGCTCAGGCTGCCGGGCAGCGAGACGTTGACGTCGAGGTAGCGGTTGTTCACCGACTTCACCTCCACGGTCGCGTGGACGCGATCGTCGCTGCGCTCGGCGTAGCCGTAGCCGGTCATACTGATCACCTGGACACCTCCACCGCGCGGCGCTCGAGCACACGCGGGCCGAGCTGCCAGTTGTTCCCGGCGCCCATCGTAACGAACAGGTCGCCGGGCTCGAGAACGCGATCGAGCAGCGGCAGCGCGTCGAGCACGCCGGGGACGTAGTGCACCGGTGCGGTGTAGCCGGCGGCAGCGTCGGCGAGCGTGCGCCCGTCCACGTCACCCGGGTTCTCCTCGCGAGCGGACGCGTAGATGTCGTGGAGGATGAGCACGTCCGCCGCCGAAAGAGCCTGCGCGAAGCCGTCGAGCAGCGCGCGCGTGCGCGAGTACGTGTGGGACATGAAGCTCAGCACGATGCGGCGGCCGGGATAGAAGGCCCGGAAACCCGCGAGCGTGGTCGCGATCGCGGTGGGATGGTGCGCGTAGTCGTCGACGACGAGCACGCCGCCGGCCTCGCCGACGACCTCGCTTCGCCGACGCGTGCCGTGAAACCCGGCGATCGCCTCGCCCGCGCCCGCGAGAAGCTCACGATCCGGGAGAGGGGTCTCGAGCAGGCCGTTCACCGCGCGCGCGACGAGCAGCGCGGCGGCCGCGTTGAGCGCGTTGTGATCGCCGGGCACGCGCAGGTCGAAGCGATGACCGCCGATCGTGCACGCGAGCTCTCCGGCGCGACGGCCGGTGATCTCCACCGCACCGGGGCCGGCGGCGGACAGCCCGTAGGGCACGAGCTCGATGTCCGGCCGGGCGGCGCCCACCCGCTCGGCGACGCGGCCGGCGCCGGGATCGTCGGCGCAGTAGACGAGCGTCCCGGACGGGGTGAGCCGGCGGGCGTACTCGACGAAGGCGTCCTCCACGTCCGCGGCGTCTGCGAAGTAGTCGAGGTGATCGGCCTCCACGCTCGTCACGACGACGAGCGTGGGAGCGAAGCTCAGGAAGTTCCGACGGTACTCGCACGTCTCGGCCACGAAGAAACCGTCGCCCTGCACGAGCGTCGCACGCCCGCCCACGTCGGGGAGCGCGCTGCCGGCGAGCACGGTGCCCGGAAGGCCGAGCCGTTGCGCGATGCAGGCGACGAGCGCGGTCGTGGTGGTCTTGCCGTGGACGCCGGCGATGCCCACCGACGGCTGGCGACGGGAGAGCGCGCCGAGCGCGTCGGTGTAGCTGATGAGCGAAAGGCCGAGCCGGGCGGCCTCGACGAGCTCGGGGTGTGTATTGGGATCGTAGGCGGCGGAATAAACGACGAGACCGGGCGCGGGCGCGGTGTCCCGGAGATTACGGACCGCGAAGCCCTCGTGATAGCGAATCCCGGCCTTCGCGAGCAGCTCGTCGGTGTAGAACCGCTCGGTGACGTCGGAGCCGGTTACGTGAGCGCCGCTCGCGACGAGAATCTCGGCGAGCGCGGCCATACCGGTCCCCTTGATGCCGACCATGTAGACGTGGAGACCTTCGAGTTGTGCGGGAAGGACCGCGCCATCCATGGGGCCATCATAGTGGATTCGCATGAGTTGGCAAAGTTCAGTCGTTCTTCGGAAGGTAGATGCTCGGCTGCGCCTTGCCGAAGCCGCTGTCCGAAACGTGAGCCTCCGCTTCGTCGTGGAGCTCCGACAGGGGTTGCGGGTCGGGCACGTAGTCACGAGAGATACCGGGGGCCAGCTCGCGGCGCCACGTGTACTTCTCGTACTCGTCCTCCACCTGGATGCGCTTGCGGATGAAGTAGCGCGGCTTCTGTCC
Organism: uncultured Spirochaetaceae bacterium; assembly: GCA_964537725.1. GTDB lineage: Bacteria > Spirochaetota > Spirochaetia > DSM-27196 > SLST01 > SLST01. Next base: position 20,874 of record CAZICD010000069.1, read on the forward strand.
CTTCTGATCGACGAGGACTCCGAACGCGCCCTTTCCCACGTAGACGATCCGCTCGTTCTCCGCGAGCTCCTCCTGCTCCTCGAGTCGCCTGACCACCGAATCGAAGTTGGCGGGTCTGCCGGTCTCGGGATCGGCGACGGCGCTGAGAATGTCAGAGATGGGTTCCCCGGATATGGGATCGGGCTCGTACTCGCGTCGCGGGACCGGCGGCGGCATGAAGTGCTTCTCCGGATCGAAGGGAGCCTTCTTCGGCTGCTTCTGAGGCTTCTGATTCGGGTTGTTCTGCTGTTGTTTGTTCTGGCTTCGGCCGCCCCGTCGCCGGGAGCGTCCCCTACCGCCTCTTCGTCCCACCTTGCTGATCCTTCCGGTGCCGGGTACCTTCCAAGAATACCAATGCCACCCGACCAGAATCAAGACAGCGGCCCATCGCTCCTCCACCGGCTTCGTCACGCCGGCAGAATCGTTCTCACGATTCCGGTGTGGCTCTACCAGAAGATCGTCTCTCCGGCGCTGCCTCCGCACTGCATCTACTCGCCCACCTGCTCGCAGTACACGCGCGAGGCGATCATGAAGCACGGACTGCTCGGCGCGCTCGCGGGTCTCCTGCGGCTCTTCCGGTGCGTAGGAGGGCTCTACACCGGCGGAGAAGACCCCGTGCCCCGGCGCATCACCGCATCCTATCTCTTCGGCAGCTACCGGACCTTCTGGCGGGGTCGAGACCGGTAGCCCTTTACACGTTGCTGTCGGTGATTGTATTCATTGGTGCAGCTTCAGGAAGGTATATGGCAGCAAAGAAACTTGTCATCGTCGAGTCACCGACCAAGGCGCGCACCATCAAGCGCTTTCTCGGGCCGGAATACCACGTAGAGGCGAGTATCGGTCACATCAGGGACCTCCCCCAGCGCGCCGCCGACGTGCCGAAGAAGTTCAAGGATCTCGACTGGGCCAGGCTCGGCATCGACGTGGACCACGATTTCTCGCCGCTCTACATAACGCCACGCGACAAGACCAAGATCGTGCGCGAGCTGAAGAACCATCTCAAGGAAGCCGATGAGGTCCTGCTCGCGACCGACGAGGACCGTGAGGGTGAGAGCATCTCCTGGCACCTCGTGGAAGTGCTCAAACCGAAGGTTCCCGTGCGGCGGATGGTGTTTCACGAGATCACCCGCTCGGCGATCGAACACGCGCTCGAGAACGAGCGTGACATAGACATGAACCTCGTCAACGCGCAGGAGACGCGCCGCATTCTCGACCGGCTCTACGGCTACACGCTCTCGCCGCTCATCTGGAAGAAGATCGCGTACGGCCTCTCCGCCGGCCGCGTGCAGTCGCCGGGACTGCGGCTCATCGTCGAACGCGAACGCGAGCGCATCGCCTTCAACAAGGCCGTCTACTGGGACCTCAGGGCGAATCTGCGCCGGGAGGAGGACACCCCGTCGACCACCTTCGAGGCACGCCTGGAGTCGGTGGAGGGTAAGCGCATCGCGAGCGGCAGGGACTTCGACGCGCTCGACGGCAGCCTCCTCGCCGACCGCGATGTCGTGGTGATCGACGAGGAGCGCGCGAAGAAGCTCGCCACCGAGCTCTCGGCGAAGCCGTGGAGCGTCTCGTCGCTCACCGAGCGACAGTTCACCTCGCGTCCGGCGGCGCCGTTCATCACGTCGAGCCTGCAGCAGGAAGGCAACCGGAAGCTGCGGCTGTCGGCCCGCGAGACGATGCGCACCGCGCAACGCCTCTACGAACAGGGATTCATCACCTACATGCGAACCGACTCGCCGGCGCTGTCGCAGGAGGGCCTGAACGGCGCGAGGTCGAGCGTGAAGGAGCTCTACGGAGACGATTACCTCTCCGCCGAGCCGAGGCAGTTCACCTCCAGCAGCCGCGAGGCGCAGGAGGCGCACGAAGCGATTCGCCCGTCCGGAGAGAGCTTCGTCCACCCCGACGAGACCGGGCTCGAGGGACGCGAGAAGGCGCTCTACGAGCTCATCTGGAAGCGGACGCTCGCGAGTCAGATGGCCGATGCGCGCAAGTCCTCGGTCACGGCGAAGATATCCGTAGGCGAGGCGGTCTTCACGGCTACCGGAACGCGCATCCTCTTCCCCGGCTACATCCGCGTCTACGTCGAGGGCAAGGACGACCCCGAGGCTGCGCTCGACGACAAGGAGACCTTCCTGCCCGAGCTCGCCGAAGGGCAGGAGCTCGTCGTCGCCGCGCTCGAGAGCGTTTACCACGAGACGAAGCCGCCGGCGCGCTACACCGAGGCGAGCCTCGTCCAGCGCCTGGAGAAGGAAGGCATCGGGCGCCCTTCGACGTACGCATCGATCATCAGCGTGCTCTTCGAGCGCGGGTACATCCGCAAGCAGGGAAACGCGCTCGTGCCGACCTACACCGGCTACGCGGTGATGCAGTTCCTCGAGAACCATTTCCACTACCTCATCGAGTACAGCTTCACCTCGCAAATGGAGAACGCGCTCGACGAGATCTCCTTCGGCGAGCGGAACAGGCTCGACTACCTGCGCGAGTTCTACACCGGGAAGAACGGGCTGAAGACGCGGGTCGATGAGCGCGAGTCGAGTATCAAGCCCTCGGAGTGCCGCACCGTCTCGCTGCCGCAGCTCGAGTCGGTACCGAACATCAGGATCGGCAAGTTCGGACCGTACATCGTCCAGACGATCGACGGGGAGGAGATCCACGCGTCCATCCCCGAGGAGATCCCGCCGGCCGACCTCACCGAGGAGGACGTTCAGGAGATCATCGAGATCCAGAAGAACGGGCCGGTGCCCATCGGCTACCACCCGGAGACCGACGAGCCGATCTACTCGCTCGTCGGGCGCTACGGACCGTACCTGCAGCTCGGCGAGAAGACCGACGAGAATCCCAAGCCCAAGCGCGCGTCGCTGCCCAAGGAGATCCCGCCCCGCGAGGTCACGATGGAAGACGCGGTGCGGCTGCTCAGCCTCCCGCGCACGCTCGGCGTCCACCCGGAGACCGGGAAGGAGATCGTCGCGAACAACGGCCGATTCGGCCCGTACATCGTCCACGACGGAGACTTCCGCAGCCTCAAGGGCGAAGACAACGCGTACGACATCGAGCTGCCGCGGGCGCTGGAGATCCTCGCGCAGCCGAAGCGGGGCCGCGGGCAGTCGAAGGTGCTGAAGGACCTGGGCACGGATCCGGATTCTGGCAAGAAGGTCGCCGTCCACGACGGCAGATACGGTCCCTACATCAAAGTCGGCACCAAGAACATCACGCTCCCGGAAGACAAGCGCAGTCAGGACGAGATCGAGAAGATCGACGTAGAGGCCGCGATGAAGATTGCGAAGGAGTCGGGGAAGCTGTAGCGGGTGGCGCGCGAACCGAGACGCGGGCCAAAAAAAGTGAATTGTCACGAACCCTGGGGCTTGAAGTGAAGCACGAGGAGCGTTTGGCGCGTTGTAC
>CAZICD010000070.1:0-1218 GCA_964537725.1 uncultured Spirochaetaceae bacterium
TCTGCAGCCAGCCGCGTACGACGATCCGGCTCTGGTAGCGGTTCACGTCGCGGTCTTCGAAGTCCGCGCTGTACCCGCCTCGTATCGTTACCTCCGACTCGAGCCTGAGCCACCCGTTCGGGTCGTCGTAGTCATCCGACGTGATCTCGTACTGGCCCTCTGCCACGCAGACCTCGGTCGCGCCGCTGTCCTTCGCGATCTCCATCGCCCGCGCGAGGCTCCCCACGGGCTGGCCGGGGTCCAGCCCACGGTTCGATCCGCCGATCGTGCCGTCCGGCGCGACGTGCACCGCGAGCACCTCGCCTGTCACGCGCGCCTTGAGCACGTGCAGCAGATCCATATCGGCACAGCCGCCGACGGCGAGCAGCACCGCGCCGGCGAGCAGGCTCGCCACGACCGTCCGAACGCACCATGTCTTCATCTCCCGCCTCCCCGGCGCGCGCGCCGTTGTCCTCTTCGCAAACGCAGCCATCACGGCACCTTCTCGTCCGCGCCGCGGTCGCTTCCCCCGCCGTAGGGCCGTGGATCGCCCTCGAAGTCGAACTCGGGATAGTTGTCCCAGTCGTTCCAGACGGCCAGGTCAACGGCGTACGTCGTGCCGCCCTCGTCGACGAGATGGTAGTCGGTGTCGTCGCCGTCGGAGAGGTCTTCGTCGAGCCCGCCGGCGAAGAGATCTCCGGAGAGGTCGACGGCCTCGTAGGAATCGTTGCTGCCGTGGTCGGTGACGTTGCCATCGAACACGCCGGAGAAGCCGTACATCAGATTGCCCTTGTAGTAGCACTCGCCGCTGTGTTCGTTGTAGACACCTGCAGCAGGTGATCCGGGCCCGCCCAAGATGTTCGAAACTATGGTGACCGACGACTCTTCGTCACCGCCCTCCAAGTAGATCGCCTTGTTTCCGGCAACGATTGTGTTGAACGAGACCCTTATGTCGCACCCGGCGGGAACGAGCACCCCCGTGTCCCCGTCCGTGCGGATGATGTTGTTGATCAGATTGTGGTCGCCTCCGCAGCCGTCGTCGCCGTCGCCCTGCAGCTGGACCGCGGAGACGAAGTCGCCTGTCTGCGCCACCGTCACCACGCAGTTCCGCATCGTCATGCGGCGCTCCGCGTAGAGCGCCGGGATTCCGGCGGCAAGGAACGTGAATCCGTCGATGTAGGACGTTTGGAAACAATCGTCGTATCCGTCGTCGTCGATCGTACACGACACCAGCACCGA
>CAZICD010000070.1:1318-24285 GCA_964537725.1 uncultured Spirochaetaceae bacterium
ATCGGTACTTCATTCCTCGTCCTCCTCGCTCCAGAGAATCACGCCGTCCACGTCGCCCGCCTGCGCGGCGCGATCGGCCTCCTCTCCCCGCAGGTCCAGGTAGGCGAACCGGTTCGCGAGCGACGGCGAGACATCCTGCAGCTTCGCGTACGCGCGACGCGCGGTGCCGTAGTTCTCGATCTCGTGATTCGCGCGCGCGACGTTGAGCAGCACGTCCGGGTGGTCGGGCGCGATCGCCTGCGCGTCTTCGTAGTAGTCGAGCGCGGAGAAGACGTCGCCCGACAGGTAGTGGATGTTGCCCAGGTTCACGAGTGCCGGCGCGTAGTTGCCACGGCGGGCGAGCGCCTGCTCGAAGTAGCTCACCGCGCGCTCGTCCACGCCGTAGCGCGCGTAGACGATCCCGAGCTTGTTGTACCAGCGCGGGTTGCGGGGGCTCTCGTCGATACGCGCCTGCAGCGTCGCGACCTCCGAGGCTATCTCCCGGTCGATGAAATCCATGAGCTCACCGGCGAACTCGTCTTCTACCTCGTCCGAGTCCATGGAGGCGAGTGTGGCGCTCCCGGGGAGCCCCACCGGCTGGTAGACGCCCCACCCCTCGCGAACCGGGTAGAAGTCGGCGAGCCCTGCCGAGTTGTTCTCGCGCCACTGTTTGGCGCCGAGCTGCCACGCGGTGATGAAGCCCTCGTCGCGCAGCGTGATCTCCACCGGGACCCACGCCCACCCGTCGCGGAAGATCAGCTCGTCGGGGTAGTGGAACGCGGCACGCGCGTCGTCCTCGCGCATACCGAGCGAGAAGGCCGTGTAGATGTGCCCGGGTATGGTTATGAACGCCGTCTCCACGCCCAGCGACTCGAGCAGCGCGCAGTAGAGCGCGGAGAGGTCGTCGCAGTCGCCTCCCTGGTACTCGAGGGTCTGGCGCGGGAAGAGCAGGTAGTCGACGGTCTGCGTCTGCTCGGAGAGCTCGGTGTACGGCGTGGTCGGGTCCGGGATGTAGTGCATGCCGTAGCAGTCGAGCGCCTCGTGCAGGCCCATCGCGCTCATCAGGCTCGAGCTCACGCCCCGGTTGAGCGCGTCCTGGATGTAGCCGGTGGTATTGCGGGCGAACCGCATCACCGCCGGGTCCTTCGCCGTGACGAAGGCGCAAATCTTGCGGTCGTCGTCCCACGTCATCGCGTTGCGGTTGTGCACCTCTATCGTCTGGACGAACTCCTCGCTCATCTCCTTCCCGTCGAGCGTGTAGTCGAGCGTGAAGCGCGCGGAGACCTTCGCGCCCTCGGTGATCTCGAAGATCTCGTTCGTGAAGAGCGCGTAGACGTCCACCTGCGAGGACTCGTCGCGGTCGATCCGCGCGATGCGATCGGACTCCTTCGGATTGTCCATGTACTGCGCGACGTAGAAGCTCACCGTGAGGTTCTCCACCGGGTCGCGCGAGGTGTTCGTGACGGTCACCGTCCCCACCGGGTGCGTATCGTAGTACGAGTAGTAGACGGGGAAGATCGATGTCATGGCGAGTCGCATGGTGCCGAAGGCGGTCTCGACCGCGTCGCCCTCCTCCGCGGCGGTCTCCTCCGCCGCGTCTTCGGCCGGTTCGGTCGCCTCCGCGACCTCCGCGTCGTCCTCCGGCGCCGAGTCCACCGTCTGCGGCCTGACCCGCGGCTCGCGCTCGCGGCGCTCCCAGTCGATGGAGATGCCGCTCAGGTCGAAGTGGTAGGCCGTGCCGAGCGTCAGCGCGAGGTCGCGCGACATCCCGAAGAACTCGCGGTACTGAACGGTGAGCGCGAGGCTCAGGTGCGGGACGATCTGGTAGCCCAGGCCCAGGCCGGCGGAGGCCCAGCCGCCCCACCACTCGTCGGGGCCTATGTCGGTATACGTCGCGCCGCCGGAGACCGAGCCGAGCGCAGCGAGATCGCCCGCGATGGGAAGCGCCGCGCGAGCCTGGAGTCCAACCGGGAGCTGTGTGAAGTGCGTCGCGTCGGCGAACGTTGCGGGGTCGATGTCCACCGCGCCGTCTTCGAGCCCGCCCCACGTGTGCGAGGCGACCAGCGCGAGCGCCAACGGGAAGGACCCGAACGGGGTGTAGCCCAGGTCGAGCCCGACGACGTAGCCGTCGGTGTAGAGGTCGTCGCCGCCCATGTTCAGCGCAGGAGCGTAGCCACCGCGCGTCCCGACCGCCCACGGCCCGCTCGGATCGGTGGGCTCGCGCTGCTCGAGGAGCTGGGGCCTCGTTTCGATCGCCGGCGCGCGCCGCGCCTCACCGCGGAGCGCCGGCGAGCGGCCCATGTGGAAGGCCGTTCCCACGCCCAGCGCGAGGTCGCGGTAGAGCCCGAAGAGCTCGCGGTACTTGAGGTCGGCCGTAAGGCTGATCTTGGAGGTGAGGTAGTAGCGTGCCCCCACGCGCCCGGAGGCCCAGCCGCTCCAGCCGAAGGTACCACTTGAATTGTGACTCCCGAGCCAGGCGCCGTAGACGCCCCCGGCGGCGCCGCCGGTGAGCGCGAGGTCCTCGAGGAGCGGGTAGACGATCCCGGCGTCGAGCCCCCAGCAGTACATCTGCAGGTCGGCCACCTGCATCCACTGCCCGGTCCACTGCTGGGTGACCCCCAGCTCGATCGGCAGCGTCCGGAACGGCGCGAATCCGATGGTAATGCCATTCCCGGGGCCAACGCCGAAGAAGTCGTCGCCCTTTCGGTTGAACGGCAGCGTCGCGTCGCCGGTGAGGCCCACCGTCAGCGGGCGTCGGTACTCGTCCTCCGCCCGTGGCGCGGCCATGGGCTGCACGGCGAAGCCGGTGTCGATCTCCTCCGCCTCGCGCGCCTGCAGGTAGCGCTCCGACCGCTGGAAGTGATACGCGGTGGAGAGCGTCACCGCCACCGTCCGCGAGAGCCCGAACGCCTCGCGGTACCGCCCGGCGAGCGAGAAGCTCACCGCCGGCCACGGCCGGAAGCGCAGGCCCAGCTCCGCGCCGAGCCAGGGGTGCCAGCCGTAGTCGTCTCTTGGCCAGCGCTGTCCTTCGTACCCGAAGACGGGCCCGCCGCTCACTCCGGCGAATCCGGAGAGGCTTGGCAGCAGCGGCAGGCCCATCGTGAGGCCGGAGCCCATCCAGAGATGCTGGGCCGTACCGTGCTCGGGCTCGGGATCGTCCCTATCGTCCTCTGTCTCCGGCTCGGACGTGAGCTCTCCGCCGAACTCGACGAGCCATTCGAGCGGCAGCGCCGCCGCCGTCTCCACCGAAACGCGCGCCTCGAGCGGGACACCTTCGGTCGCGAGATCCGGATCGACGTGGCCGAGTGCCGTCTTGTAGCCGGCGCCGTAGGCGAACGACACCGGCCGCACCGGCTCCCTCGCCGCGAGCGGGTCATCGCCGGTAGCGGCAGGGTCGACCGTCTCGCCGGGCGTGCGACCGCGCCCGGCCGGGACGCGGTACGTGACGCCGGCGACCGCCGCGACGTCGCGGTAGAGGCCGAAGTACTCGCGGTAGGTCGCGCCCGCCTCCAGGCTGAGCGACGGCCACAGCTCGTAGCTCACCCCGGCGCCGCCGCCGAGCCAGCCACCGAGCTCGGACGAACCGCCCGTTCCCGCCAGAAACGGCCCGCCCGCCACATCGGCGTGGAGCGAGAGTCGCTCGCCCAGCGGGAGCTCGGAGCGCACACCGACGCCCAGCCCGATCGTCGCCGGCGCCGGGTACGGCGTCTGCCCGGCGTCGGGGTCGGGCTCGGCGTCCACCGGGTCCTCCACGTAGATGATGTTCGTGGGGACCGACAGGCGCAGCGTGAATGGAAGCCGCCACGCCGGCTCGATGCCCACCGCGACGTCGAAGGGGACTCCTGCTGCGAAGACATCGACCCCGTCCTGTAAGAGCGGGAACCCGTAGCCGCTCGACATACCCACGCTGTAGCGCGGCTCACCCGCGGGTGCCGCCTCGTCCTGCGCCGCTGCGGCGATCGGCAGGATCAGGAGGAGCGCGAGGATGAGCGCCCCGCGACCCCGGCGTGCTCGCCGTCTGCTTGTTGGATCGATCTGAATGCGCGCCATGGAGCTACCTCCACTCGAGTTCGTTCACGAACTGAGGCGCGATCGGCTGGTGTGAGACAGGCTGGCGTAAGCGGCGCGGATGAGCGCACAAGGTGATGTCAGGTCCCCGCGTCGCCGTCGACTACACCGTCGTGGAGCTCAGGACCTCGTATACAAGTGTATCGTAGGTGCTGGGAGATCGCAATTCTGCACAACGGAGGCGGTGCGAATTCAGCCGGTCTATCGGGCTGTTCCGGCACGCGCGCCATATTCACGACGGATATGCTCAGGTTCATCGGGTATATGGCCCTGCCGGTTGCCCGACGCTACCGTCATCACGAGGAGGACGCATGGCGAACCGGATTACCTGGTACCATACGAAGATCGATCGGGCGCTGCTCAGGGACCTCACCACGAAGAGTAACGTCCGCCCGCTCGTCCACATCATGGGGCAGTTCGCGCTCGCCGCCGTGACAGGCGTGGGCGCCTACCTCGTGTACTTGCATCTCCCGTGGCCGTTTCTGATCCCGGCGCTCTTCGCGCACGGCACCGTGTACACCTTCTTCGGCGCGTCGGGGTCGGGACACGAGCTCTCGCACCGCACGGTGTTCAGATCGAAATGGCTGAACGAGCTCTTCATCGTCGTCACCGCCTTCCTGTCGTTCTTTCCCTACACGCACTTCCGCAAGAGCCACGCGAAGCACCACCAGCTCACCGTCCACGAGGACGAGGACCTGGAGGTGATCCTGCCGGTCACCTACAAGCCCATCGCCTGGCTCTGGGTCCTCACGATCAACGTCCCCGGCATGGTCCGGATCCTCGGGCTCTACGGCCGGCACGCGCTGGGCATCTTCCGCACCGAGTGGGAACAGCGGATCCTGCCGCCCTCGGACACGACCGGCAGAGCGAAGGTGACCTGGTGGGCGCGCATCACGCTCGCAGGCCACGCGGCGCTCGCGGCCACCTTCATCCTCACCGGCAACTGGATCCTCCTCTTCCTCGTCACGCTCGCCCCCTTCACCGCGAACTGGCTCAACTTCCTCTGCGGGCTCCCGCAGCACCTGGGGCTCCTGCCCAGCGTGCCGGACTTCCGCGTCTGCTGCCGGACGATGGAGATAGGCTGGCTGCCGCGCTTCCTCTACTGGAACATGAACTACCACGTGGAGCACCACATGTACGCGGGGGTCCCCTTCTACAACCTGCCCAGGCTGCGGGCAGCGATCGAGCACGACGTCGCGCCGGCGACGAAGGGCCTCTTCCGCACGTGGCGCGAGGAGATCCTGCCGCTCGCGCGATTGCAGCGCACGCACCCGAACCACGTCGCCGTTCCGCGCTTCCCGGACACCGCCGTCGCGCCGCCCATCCCGGAGGACGCGCACGAGCGCTTCGTGGACGTCAACGGCGTGCTCGACTCGCGCGCGGGAGCCTCGGTAGCCGGCTGACGCGCGTACGTGTTCATCCGGGACATGCCGGCGCGTCTCTCGGGCATGCAGCGCGCGCGCGGATGCGCCATACTCGAGGCATGAGTCATGCCGATGTGTTCCAACCGTTGAGCCGCGACGAGGTCACCGCCGCCGTCGAGGGCGGGTCGCCGCGGCGCGTCCCGCTCGTGCGCGCGAAGTGGTGGGGCGAGGGCCTCGTCGATCACTACGGGTCGCAGCTCGACCGCTTCGACCGGTTCCCCGACGACGTCGTCCACCTCTTCAGCGCCAACCCCGTGGACCCGGAGCGCATGGACCTCTCGTGGGAGTGGCGATCCGAAGGCGCGCACGACGCGCGCGCGGTCGTCGACGACTGGGCGAAGCTCGACGAGTTCCTGGAGAAGATGCCCGACCCGGCGGCCGACCCCGCGTGGGACGGGCTCGAACGGCAGGCCGAGGCGGCGCACCGCGAGGGGCGCTACGTCCTCTGGGGGTTCTGGAACCTCTTCTTCGAGCGCCCCTGGATGATCCGCGGCATGGAGAACCTCATGATCGACTACTACGTGGAGGTGGAGAACATCCATCGGCTCCACGCCGCGATGGCCGATCAGTACGCGCGCACGATCGCCGAGGCGAAGCGCCGGCTCGACCCGGACGGCTTCTGGACGAGCGACGACCTGGGCCACCAGAGCGGGCCCATGATGAGCCCGCAGATCTTCCACGATCTCATCCACCCGTACTACTGCACCGTGGGCGAGGCGGTCGCCAGGGCCGATCAACACTTCTGGCTCCACAGCTGCGGCGACAACACGCTGCTGCTGCCCGACCTCGTCGACGCGGGCGTGGACGTCTTCCACCCGGTTCAGAAGCACACGATGGACGAGCGCGCGGTCGCCGATGAGTTCGGCGGCCGGGTCGCGTTCCTCGCGGGAATAGACGTACAGCACGTGCTGCAGGAGGCCGATGCCGAGGGGGTGCGCGAGGAGGTGCGCTTCCTCGTCGACACCTTCGACCGCCCGGAGGGACGCATGTGCATCGCCGCCGGCAACGGCATCGTCCCCGGGACGCCGCTTGAGAACATCGAGGCGTTCCTCGACGAGGCGGTGCGCTACGGCGCGGCGCACCGCGCGCGCAGCTCGCGCGGCGACGCGCCGTAGGCATCGCGGACGCGGCGCGAGAGGTGGAACGGCGTCTGGAAGCCGGCCTGCTCGGCCACGTCGGCGAGCGGGAGCCCGGTCGCGGTGATGAGGTCGTACGCGCGCTCGGTGCGAACGCGCCAGAGGTAGGCCACGGGCGTCTCGCCCAGGTGCTCGCGGAAGAGCCTGCTCAGGTGCTGCGGCGAGACGCCCGCGCGCTCGGCGAGCTCGCGTCCGCCGGACAGGCGCGCGTAGTCGCGGTGGATCGCGTCGAGCGCGGTGCCGAGCGCGCGCGGGGCGGGCGCCCCGGCGCCGCCGCCCGGGATCGGCTCCGGGAGCCCGACGGCGCGGAAGAACTCGAACATCACGGCGCTGCACAGGTGTGCGAACTCCTCGCGCGCCGCCCAGCGCGCATCGGCCCGCAGCGCGAGCGCCCGGGCGCAGAGCTCACCGATCGCAGGCGGCGTGCGGATCACCTGCCCGCACACCGCGGCGAGCCGCCCGGCGACCTCGGGCTCGAGCGCCGGCTCGATCACCTCGCACCAGCCGTGGTGCGTCTCGCGGTCGCGCGCGAATCGGAACCGCTCGCGGTGAAACGGCGCGAGCAGGATCGACTCGCCCTCGCCCACGTCGCGACGGACCCCGTCGATCCACACCGAGGCCTCTCCGCTCCAGACGTAGACGAGCTGCAGATGGTGCTGGATGCGCGGGCCGAGCGTCCCGCCCGGCGGGTAGCGAACCTCGTTCATGTTCATCGCGCTCTGCGGCGGCCAGATATTCACCACGGATAAGGTGCGCGGGATGAGCCGCAGGAGGCAAGCGGTAGACCGCTCGAGGGCACCTTGAGTAGACTCAAGCCGGGAGGCATCGATGAGAGCGATCGTGATCGACGAGTTCGGCGGGCCGGACGTCCTGCAGGTCCGCGAGGTCGACGACCCGAAGCCCGGCGACGGCGAGGTCGTCGTACGGCTGCACGCGGCGGGCGTGAACCCGGTGGAGACCTACCAGCGAAGCGGAAGCCAGGGCTACAACCGACCGCTGCCCTTCACCCCCGGAGCGGACGGGGCGGGTGTGGTGGAAGCGGTGGGTCCGGGCGTCGAGCGCGTGGTGGCAGGCGACCGCGTCTACACCTCGGGGTCGAAGACGGGTACGTACGCCGAGCTCGCGCTCTGCGGGGCCGACCAGGTCCACCCGCTTCCGCAGCCGCTCTCCTTCGAGGAGGGCGCCTGCCTCTGGATCAACTACGGCACCGCCTACCGCGCGCTCTTCCAGCGCGGAGCGGCGCGTTCGGGCGAGCGCGTCCTGATCCACGGAGCGACCGGAGGGGTCGGCGTGGCCGCCGTGCAGTGGGCGCGCTACCGGGGGCTCGACCTCTACGCGACCTATGGGTCGGCCGGAGGCAGGACGCTCCTCGCCGACCGCGGCGTGGCGAAGGTGTTCAGCCACCGCGACGAGAACCACGGGGCGCAGATCCTCGAGGCGACCGGCGGCGAGGGAGTCGACCTCATCGTGGAGATGCTCGCGAACGTGAATCTCGAGGCCGATCTGGACATGCTCGCCCGCGGCGGGCGGGTCGTCGTCGTGGGAAGCCGCGGCACGATCGAGATCACCCCGCGAAAGCTCATGGGACGCGAGGCCGATGTGCGGGGTCTGATGCTCGGGAAGGCCGCCCCCGAGGAGACGACTGAGATCCACGCGATGATCGCCGCGGCGGGCGCCAACGGCGCGCTGCGGCCGGTGATCCAGAAGACGCTCCCGCTCGGCGAGGCCCCGGAGGCGCACCGCGCGGTCATGGACGACCCGTCGCACGGCAAGATCGTCCTCCTGCCGTGACCGAACCCGAGTGGCAGGCCCCGCCCGGCGGCGGCGAGGCCGGCGAGGCGCGGTCGCTACCCTTCGGCGTCACGTCGTACTACGCCTCGCTCGCGCGCAGTCGCGACCCCGGGCGCGACCCCATCGCCGCGCAGTTCGTCCCGCGCGACGCCGAGCGGCGCGTCCTCCCGTACGAGACCGCCGACCCGCTCGCCGACGAGGCGTACCGCGTCGCGCCGCGCGTCGTCCACCACTACCGCGACCGCGTCCTCATCCTCGCGCACGACCGGTGCGCCACCTATTGCCGGCACTGCTTCCGCAGGCACTTCACCGCGCACGGCGGCGGGGCGATCACCGCGCAGGAGATCAGCGACGCCGCCGACTACGTTGCGTCGCACGACGAGGTGCAGGAGGCGCTCGTCTCCGGCGGAGACCCGCTCATGCTCGCCGACGACCGCCTGGGCCGGCTGCTCGAGTCGCTGCGCGCGGCCCGGCCCCACCTCATCCTCCGGCTCGCGACCCGGATGCCGGTCGTCGAGCCGCGGCGCGTGACCCCGGAGCTCGCCGGATTACTCGGCGGGCTCGCGCCGCTGTGGGCGGTGATCCAGGCGAACCACCCGCGCGAGCTCACCGACGAGTTTGCCGGCGCGATCGCGCGGCTCGTCGACGCGGGTGTCCCCGTGCTCAACCAGACGGTCCTGCTTCGCGGCGTGAACGACGACGCGGACACGCTCGAGGCGCTCTTCCGCGGGCTGGTGCGCAACCGGGTCAAGCCGTACTACCTCTTCCAGGGCGACCTCGCCGCCGGCACCTCGCATTTCCGCACGACGATCGACGAGGGGCTCGCCCTGATGCGCGAGCTGCGCCGCCGGCTGAGCGGCGTGGCGGTACCGGTCTACGCGGTGGACCTGCCCGGCGGCGGCGGGAAGGTCCCGCTCACCGAGGCGACGGTCTCCCGGCGCGAGCCGGGCTGGTACGTGCTGCGCGACGACGCCGGAGACGAGTACCGCTACCCGGACGAGTCGCGGCAGCGCTGATCGTGCCCCCGGGCAGGGGGGGGCGGGTGCGCTACGCCCCGGTCACCTTCCTGAGCAGCTCGAAGAACCCGCGCTTGCGCTCGGATGAGATGCCCCAGTTCACCGGAACGCTCTGGTAGCCCTCGTCGTACCCTTCGCCCTTCATGCGGTAGTCGAAGTAGCCCCACCCCGCGTGCCGGTCGATCGCGGCGAGCATGTTGTTGTCGGGCTCGTCGAAGTCGAAGTGGTCGTCCTCGTTGAAAACGACGGGCTGGCCGCGGTAGGTGGAGACGGCGCGGCACTCGTCGACCATCTCCCGGATGCGGTCGGGCTCCTTGACCCCGTTGCCGTGCACGAGCAGCAGATCGCTCGCCTCCACGATATTCTGCGGCGGGATCGCACCGCCGCCCATGCTCGTACCCACGAGGAGCTTCGCGTCGGAGCGCGTGCGCACCCGCTCGATCAGTTCGTGGCAGCGCGGAGGCGTGATGACCTCGTGCTCGTACTTGCGGACGTTGACCTCGTTCGCGATCTCGACGATCGCGTTCTCGTAGCCGCTGGAGACGAGCCAGTCGGTCGCGGCGTCCACCGCGGCGACGACAGCCGCTTCGTCGCGCAACCGCTCGTCCTGGCCGAAGTAGAACAGGCCCACGATGACGACCATGCCCAGCCGGTCTGCCTCCGCGAGGATCCGCTCGAGGCGCGCCATGTACGCCGCTCGCAGACCGCCGCGCTCGTCGAAGGCGCTGTTCTCCCACGGCTGGTCCTTGCTGTAGCCCTCCGGGCTGCCGCCCTGCAGGTTGACGGTGACAGCGAGCAGCCCGTGGTCGCGGTAGACCGGGAGCATGGCGACGAACTCGTCGGTGTTTCGGTCCGGGTCCCAGTCGCCGTCGGGATACGCCCAACGCCCCCGCGTGGCCGGGTTCAGGTCGTCGAAGGTCGCCTGCACCATGCGCGAGTTCATGAGCAATCCTTCGATCCTCCGACCCTCGTACTCGCGCCCGGCGTAGGTCCGCGTGCCGTTGATCAGGAAGTCGTCGCCGTCGATCGTCACCTTCGTCATGCCCATGGGGCCTCCTCGCGAAATCGTATCACGGCTGCGCCCGGGGTGTCTGCGAGGCGTGTTTTGCGGTATCTTCACCGTCGGTCTGCGGGTCCCACCTGCCCGTCGGCGCCATCCACGAGGAGATCCATGATTACAGCATCGAACATCACGCTGCAGTTTGGAGAGCGCGTGCTCTTCAAGGACGTCAATATCAAGTTCACGCCGGGCAACTGTTACGGCGTCATCGGCGCGAACGGCGCCGGCAAATCGACCTTTCTCAAGATCCTGTCCGGAGAGATCGAACCCGACGAAGGCGAGGTCATCGTCGCGCCCGGCGAGCGCGTGGCGGTTCTCAAGCAGGACCAGTTCCAGTTCGAGGAGCTGAGCGTCCTCAACGCGATCATCCTCGGCCACGAGCGGCTCTACCGCACGATGATCGAGAAGGACGAGATCTACGCGAAGAGCGATTTCAGCGAGGAGGACGGCATACGAGCCGCCGAGCTCGAGGCGGAGTTCGCCGAGATGGGCGGCTGGGAAGCCGAGAGCGAGGCCGGCCGGCTCGTCTCGGGCCTGGGCCTCTCGGACGAGCTGCTCGGCCGGCAGATGAGCGAGCTCGACGGCGGGCAGAAGGTCCGAGTCCTGCTCGCGCAGGCGCTCTTCGGCAACCCGGACATCCTGCTGCTCGACGAGCCCACGAACAACCTCGACCTCGAGTCGGTCTCGTGGCTCGAGGACTTCCTCCTCGGTTTCAGGAACACCGTCATCGTCGTGTCGCACGACCGGCACTTCCTCAACCGCGTGTCCACGCATATCGCGGACATCGACTTCGGCCGGATCCAGCTCTTCGTGGGGAACTACGATTTCTGGTACCACTCCTCGCAGCTCGCGCGCAAGCAGCAACGCGACGAGAAGAAGCGCAAGGAGGACAAGATCGCCGAGCTGCGCGCCTTCATCCAGCGATTCTCGTCCAACGCTGCGCGGTCGCGGCAGGCGACGAGCCGGCAGAAACTCGTCGAGAAGCTCAGCATCGACGACATCAGGCCGTCGAGTCGCAAGTCGCCCTACATCGCGTTCACGCCGGAGCGCGAGGTGGGCAAGATCGTGCTCGAGATCGACGGGCTCTCGAAGGAGGTCGACGACGAGCCGGTTCTGCGCGACCTTTCGTTCGTCGTGAATCCCGGCGACAAGATCGCCTTCGTCGGCCCGTACCACCAGGCGAAGTCGATGCTCTTTGAGATCCTCGCCGGCAACGAACGGCAGGACGCGGGCACCTACGAGTGGGGGCAGACGATCACGCCCGGCTACTTCCCGAAGGACAACAGCGACTACTTCGAATCGAACCAGAGCCTCATCACCTGGCTCCGGCAGTACACCGACGTGGAGGAGGAGTCGTACGTCCGCGGCTTCCTGGGCCGGATGCTCTTCAGCGGGGATGAGACGAACAAGCCGGTGAGCGTGCTTTCCGGCGGCGAGCGCGTACGCTGCATGCTCAGCAAGCTCATGCTCGCAGGCCCGAACACGCTCATCATGGACGAGCCTACGAACCACCTGGACCTCGAGTCTATCACCGCGCTCAACGACGCGCTCATCGACTATCGGGGGGTGGTGCTCTTCGTCAGTCACGATCACGAGTTCGTCGACACCGTCGCAAACCGAATCATCGAGTTCACCCCGAGCGGGGTCATTGACCGCACGATGCGCTTCGACGACTATCTGAAGAGCGAGGACGTGCGCGCCGTACGCGACGAGCACTACCACGGTCATCACCTGCTCGAGATCTAGGAGAAGCGGACGATGAGCACCGCTCCCGGCAGGAACGCGGGACAGGATCGGGCGCGCGAGCTGGTCCGGGACATCAACCGGGCGCTACGCCGGGAGAGCTGGGGGCGGAACATCATCCAGCTCGCGTGGACCGCCGGCCCGGTCACCTATCTTGCGTTGCAGGGCGGTTACGTCCTCGGCTACGGCCAGCCGGCGCCGCCGGCGCTGTTCATCTATTTCGGCGCCTATACGATCATCGCCGGCGTCGTCGCGATCCTCGCCCGACTCATCTACCAGATCACCCGCGGGCGCGACGTGGAGCGGGGAGCGCGGATCCTTCGCGACTGCCTCGATCAACTCCCGCGCCTGCTGCTCGCCGCGCGCGACGCCGCGCTCGCGTCGTACTCGGAGGAAGACGCGCGTCTGCTCGCGGCAAAGCACCTGCTCGCCAACCCGGACGCGACCGAGCTCGCGGTGGCCGCGGCGGTGCGCGACCTGGGCGGCTCGCGCGACCTCGCCTACGCCTTTCAGCGCATCGAGGTCTTCCGTCGCAACGGCATGCCCAGCCGCGTCGAGGCCGAGCGCGCCACGATCGCACCCGAGGTCGATCGGCTCTGCGGAGAGCTCGAGGCGCGATCGCCGGACACCGCGACGATGGTGCGCCGTCGCTCGCACGGTCAGACGCCGAGCAAACGCCGGGGCCGCGTGCGAACCGAGGGATTCATCGAGCGCGGACTCGCCGCGGAGTCCGAAGACAACGCCCGGCTGATGAGCCTCACCGACGTGGAGGAGATCCTCACCTTCGCGATCGAGATGCTCGCCGGTCGGTCGCTGTTGCTGATCACCTTCGAGTTTGCCGGGGACCGCCGGATCGCGGACGCGTGGGCAGCGCTCGAACGCACGAGACGCGAGTTTCGCGCCCGACTGCGCAGCCGCAACAGCCGCCTGCGGATCGCCGCCGAGCGGCTTTCAGCGCGGATGGAGGGGGTGGTCCCGTCCATGGCGCGGATCCGTGACCTGAACGAGCTGCGCGACGACATCGTCGCCGCGATCGACGCGTGGGCGCGGGAGCTCGAGCGCCCGCGTCTGCGCAAGCTGGCGAAGCGCGAGGTGGATGGGTTCCGCAGGGCGATGCACGCCTACCGCTACCTCGAGCAGGCCAACGACCAGCTGCTCCGGTCGCACGAGCGAATGGTCGAGGCGGTTCGTCGCTACCAGTCGATCGTGGAGGCCCGCACGTCCGGCGACGAGACGATCGGCTTTGCCGTGAACGGCGGGGACGGGGTGCGGATCTCCGAGTCGGAGATCGGGCTCGACGAGCGCGCTCGGATCGGTCTCGCCCGAGCCACGCGCCGCATTCTCGAAGATGCCAATGTGTGGAAGTCCGAGTCGATCGACATTCCGGCCCCCGACATCCTGGGCATCGCGGTCAACGTCCTGTCGGTAATCGAGAACCACCTCCCGCTCTACCGCTCGGACGTGCAGCAGGCCGTGGAGCTCAGCCGCGCCCCAACGGTCGAATCGCTCGAGCCCGGGCTGTCGGCCGACGTGCGTGCAGGTTGGGCCGCTGCGCTCATCGACGAGGTCGAAGACAACCACGCCGAGTACGCGCTGCGACGCGTCGCACAGCTCGTCCGCTTCCACGGACTGCGCCTGGGCGAGCAGGCGCGACGACGGATCGCCGATCAGTTCGGCATCGACCCGGAGGCGCTGCAGACGCTCGAACGCACATCTCAGAAGGTGGAGTCGCCCTGGTCGCGGACCCCGCTGCAGATACCGCAGCGCTCGCCGCAGCTGCGGCGAGCGCTCGACAAGGTGTCGAAGTAGTCAGATCACGTACCCGCCAACGACGATCACGACGTAGAGAACGAGCATGAGGACGCCCGGCGTGCGGCCTATACGGTTTCTGCCGAGCCCGGCCGTCGCGTACAGAACCGCCCCGGTGACGAGCATCGCCGGATAGAGCAGCCGGAAGAACTCGGGCCCGACCCTGAGCCCCCCCGGAGTGACGGCGCCGCTCAGTCCGACGACGAAGAGGACGTTGAGCACGTTCGCCCCTACGACGTTCCCCAGCGCGAGCTCCCCGTGCCCCTTGCGACTCGCCGAGATCGCGGTCACGAGCTCCGGCAGCGAGGTCCCCAGCGCGACGAGCGACGCCGCGACGACGGCCCTGGGAACACCCAGCCGCAACGCGCTGACCTCCACCGCCGGGATGAGGATCTGGCTCGCGGCGATGACGATCGCGAGTCCGGCTACGAGCTTCACGATCGTCGCGATCGTCTGAGCGGTGGTCTGCGGCACCGGTACGTCTGCTGCCTCCTCGGGGAGCACGGCGTCGCCGTCGCCCTTTCGTGCCCAGCGGGCGGAGGCGAAGAGGTAGGCGCCGAGCAGGAAGACGAACACGAATCCGGCTGCCCGCGGAACACGGCTGCCCGCCTCGGTCAGCGTCCCCCACTCGCCCGTCGCGAACGGCAGCGAGACGAGCACGAGCAGGATCGCCGCGCCGTACTGGATCGAGCCCTGGCGGCGCAGCATGGTGCGGTCGACCGGGATGGGTCTGATCAGCGCCGCCACGCCGACGATCAAAGCGGCGTTCGCGATCACGCTCCCCACCGCGTTGCCCAGCGCGAGCCCCGGATCCCCCTCGATCGCCGAGAGAACGCTGACCGCCGCCTCGGGCGTCGTCGTTCCCAGACTGACGATCGTCGCGCCGATGATCACCGGACTCACGTCGAAACGCCTGCTCAGCGCGACCGCCTCGCTGACGAGGATGTCCGCGCCCTTGCTCAGGAGAAACACGGACGCGGCGATGATTGCCACGAGCGCCGCGAGCGGCAGCTGCGCGGCGAGGTCACCAAGTAGATCTGCCATGAGGTTCCTTTCGTCTATTCGAGTACGGTCCGCCCGAACCGTCGGGCGGCTTCTTCGTAGAAGACCGTGAAGAGATTCGTGACCTGCCCCTCCAGTCGGCGGTCGATGAACGCGCGCACGCCGGGGACCCGCGTCGTCAGCCCGGTCCGCGCGTAGTGCCGCACGTACGTCGCCGGGGCGCCGTCGAGCGTGATCGACTCGAAGTACCACGACCCGTAGAGGTACGACATCCGCCCGTCCAGCGACTCCACGAGCACCCAGCGCGACGAGTAGACATCCGGCCCGCGGTCCACGTATTCGACGTCGATCACGTATTCGGTGCCCAGCGTGAAGATCAGCAGCCCGAAGTCGGTCCGCTGTCGCTGACGCTCCACGTGGTCGGAGGGTCGACAGACCACCTCGTGGTCTCCCAGGTTGGGCATGAAGCTCGTGAGGATGTCGTTCGAGCGCAGCGTCCGCATCATCGACGAGGCGTCCACCGGGAAGACCGCGTGCGTCTGCGTCAGCGTTTCTATGCTCGCGCCGCGCTCGTCCGTTGGAACGGCCGCCGCCTCGATCACCGTCGGATTCTCGAAGAGCGCACGCAGTTCCTCGTCGGTTCTGGCGCTCTTGGCACGCTCGTGACGGTACTCCCACTCACCCGAGTGGTCGATCGGCTCGCAGTCGTCCCACGCGCCGAGCGCCGGTGGCGCGACGAGCGAACCCGCGAACACGATGAGTACGGCGAGCGATGCTGCGGCCAGGCGGTGGTGTAGCACGCGCACAAGATAGTGAATGCGGCGGCTTGCGGGCACCCCGGAACGGCCGTGAACGCGGTGGCGCGGCTGCGCGGGGGCGCGCTCAGGAACCGCGGAACCTGCTGTTGTGGCGCCTGTGCTGGACGAGGAGATGGTCGATCTCCGGCTTCGACAGGATGTCCTGCTCGAGAAAGTAACGCCCGATCGGGTAGTTGAGCTGGTGCTGCTTGCCGAGCATGACGTAGAGCTGACGGCGGTCGAGCACGCCCAGCTTCATCGCGGTACTGCCGAACAGCTCGCCGCGCGGAGACACGCGGAGTATCCTCGAGACCGCCTTGAAATCGAGAAACCGGTACGATCGGCCTATCTCGCCCACCTTCGGCCGGACCCGATGCTGCCAGGTGAGCGCGTCGATCATCGTTCTCCAGTCGATCACCCTGTTGTAGTAGAGGAACTGCGCGAAACGGAGCTCGCTCTCCGGCACTCGCCCGCGGTAGAAACGGCGCACGTCCGACTCGTCGCGCGCAGGCTCTTCGTGCCGATGTCGCTCGCGCGGCTCTGGTTCACGCGGCGTCCAGAGTCCCGACGCGCCACGCCCCGAAGCGGCCGAATCGGCCTGAATCAGCCGGCTGCGAAGCGCCTCATCCTCGAGGAGCCGACTCAGCAGACGATACGCCCCGTGCAGACGCTTGAACGCCTTCTCCAGGCGGTCGGGCGGGATGCCCAGCGTGCTCGCGCGATCGGGATGCAGCTCGAGCGCCCGCTTGCGGAACCAGACCGCCACCTCGTCCTGCGAGAGCGTCGCGAGCGCCGACAGGCCATCGGAATACGGAGAGCTCTCGCCGAACACGATCCGCAACGCGTTGCGTACGAGGGTGGGCGTGATGGTCGTCGTGGCCGCCATTCACTACGAGTATCGGGAAATGCACGGGAGCGGACAAGCCCCGTCCGGCGACCGGCGACTACGAGTGAGACGCGTCGAGCGAGGCTTCCCGCGCCTGACGGTACCGGCGCATCGCCTGGGAGCGAACCCCCTCTCAGGGGGCGAGCGCTTCGTCGAGGAACGCGACCACCTCGTCCCACGCGGCGCCTGCAGCCCCGTCGTTGCGATAGGTCGAGCTCTTCACGAACGCGTGCCCCACCTCGGGGTAGACCGTGATCGTGTGCTCCGCCCCGATCTCCTCGAGCGCCGCCTCGAAGGCGCGCACTTCGTCGAGCGGGATGCTCGAGTCGTCCTCCCCGAAGATGCCGAGCACCGGGGCGTTGTCCGCGGTGTTGCCCAGCTCGTCGGGATCGGTCACGAGTCCGCTTCCGTAGAGCGTGATCACGCCGGCGAGCCCCTCCGCACGGATGCCCAGGTGCATCGATTGCCGTCCGCCGAAGCAGAAGCCCATGGTCGCAACGCGTGATGGGTCGACCGCGTCGTGCGCCCGCAGATACGCCAGCCCCGCGTCCAGGTCGGAGAAGATCTGCTCCTGCGGCGTGGATCGGTTGAGCGATATCGCCTGAGGTACCGTGGTCGCGAGCTCGCCGCGCAGGGCGTCCGCCGCGAGCACCGCGTACCCATGGTCGGAAAGCGCCTCCGCGAGGATCACGACGTCCTGATTGAGTCCCCACCACTCGTGAATCATGAGCACCGCGGGAAACGGTCCGCTGCCCTCGGGCACCGCGAGATACGCGTCGATGCGGGTTCCGTCCTCGGCGGTGTAGCTCACGTTCGTCTCCGGCGGCATCGTCACCGTCTCTTCCAGAGAGACACAGGCTGTCAGCGAGAGCACGATTATAATCGCGACGATCAGGAATTGCTTCATGCGACGAAGATCTCGCCGCCGCGTGCACCGAGGCAAATGAACCTACGACTCGATCATGCTCAGCGAAATGCGCCCGCGGTCCAGATCGATCTCGGTCACCGTGACCTCGACGCCCTGGCCCACGCTCACGACCTCGTGCGGGTCGCGTACGAAGTGCCGCGCGAGGCGGCTGACGTGCACGAGGCCGTCACGATGGACGCCCAGGTCGACGAAGGCGCCGAAGTCGGTCACGTTCGTCACCACGCCGGAGAGCCGCATGCCCACCGAGAGATCCTCGATCGACTGCACCTCGTCGCTGAACTCGACGACCGAGAACGGGTCGCGCGGATCGCGCCCCGGCCGCGCGAGCTCGGCGGCGATGTCCTCGAGCGTGGGCATTCCCACCTCGTCGGTGAGGTGTCGCTGCAGATCGATCGTGCCGATGCGCGCAGCGTCGCCGATGAGATCCGAGACGTCGCAGCCGGCTTCGCGCGCCATCGCACGGACCGTCTCGTAGCGCTCGGGATGGATCGCCGTCGCGTCGAGCGGCTCGCGTCCGTCGCGCACGCGCAGGAAGCCGGCGGCCTGCTCGAACGCCTTCGCCCCGATGCCGGGCACGTCGAGGAGCTGCCGTCTCGCATGGAACCCTCCGTGCTCCTCGCGCCAGGCGACGATCGACCTCGCGACCCGCTCGCTCACGCCGGAGATGCGGCGCAGCAGGTGCCAGCTCGCCGTATTGAGATCGGCGCCGACGCGGTTCACGCAGCTTTCCACCGTCGCCTCGAGCCGCTGCTCGAGCAGCTTCGGATCCACGTCGTGCTGGTACTGCCCCACCCCGATCGAGCGAGGGTCGATCTTGACCAGCTCGGCGAGCGGGTCCATCAGCCGCCGCCCGATCGACACCGCGCCACGGACCGTGACATCGTGATCGGGGAACTCCTCCCGCGCGGCGGGCGACGCCGAGTAGACCGACGCGCCGGCTTCGTTCACCGGAACCACCGGGGGCAGATCGGCCTCGAGGGCGGAGAGGAACGAGATGGTCTCGCGCCCACCGGTCCCGTTGCCCACCGCGATCACGTGGGCTCCGTAGCGCTCGAGCAGCGAGAGCACGAGCCGCTCGGCCTCCGCGGTCCGCGACTTCGGCTCGAGAGGGTAGATGACATCGTCGTGGAGCAGCGACCCGCGCTCGTCCAGGCAGACGACCTTGCAGCCGGTGCGAAACCCCGGGTCCATGGCGAGCACGCGCTTCTCGCCGAGCGCCGGGGCGAGCAGGAGGTCACGGAGATTCGCGCTGAACACGTCCGCGGCCGCCTCGCTCGCGGAGCGGAACAGCTCGTTCTTCTGTTCCTTCTCGAGCGAGGGCAGCAACAGTCGGCGGTAGGCGTCAACGGCCGCCGCATCGAGAAACGCCGCGTGCTCGCCCGACCCGCGCACCCACCGACGCCGCACGAGGTCGAGGGCGTCGCGTTCGGCCGGCGAGACGTGGACGACCAGGTACCCCTGCCGCTCGCCGCGCAGCATCGCCAGAATGCGGTGCGACCGCGCGCGGCTCGCGCGTTCCGACCATGAGAAGTAGTCGCGATAGGTTTCGGCCTCGCGATCGTCCCGCTTGCTGCGCGAGCGGCTGCTCTCGATCACCGATGCGCGTGCAAACAGATCGCGAAGCTGCCCGCGGGTGCCCGCGTCCTCGCTCACCCGCTCGGCGATGATGTCCGAAGCGCCCGCGAGCGCGTCCGCCACGGACTCCACCCCGTTCTCCGGGCTCACAAAGCGCTTCGCCGCCGCGGTGGGCGCCGATCGCTCGTCCGAAACGATCTCGTCCGCGAGCGGTTCCAATCCGCGCTCGCGCGCGCGCGAAGCCCGGGTCACCCGCTTCGGCCGATACGGGAGGTAGACGTCCTCCAGCTCGGCGAGACTCGACGCGCCTTCGAGGGCCCGCCGCAGGTCCGGCGTCAGGACGTCCCGCTCGGCGAGCGAGTCGATCATGCTCGAGCGCCGGCGGTCGAGCTCGACGATCCGTTCGATCGCCGCGCGGATCTCTCGCAAGCGCTCCTCGTCGAGCCCGCCGGTGCGCTCCTTCCGGTACCGCGCGATGAACGGAATCGTCGCCCCCTCGTCGAGCAACATCGCCACCGCGGCGACACGCTCCGCCGCCTCACCGAGCTCCCGCGCCACGCGCGAGGCAACTGTCTGCTGGTCCGCCATTGCCTCGGAGTGTGCACACACCGCGGTCATCTGACAAGCACGAACAGCGCTTCGCCAGTCCACAAACCGACGGGGAAATCGGGTAGAATGGTGGGGATGAACACCACGCCTTCTAGCCTCCAACGCACGGTCGGGATCGGGGGATCGGCGACGCTGCTTGGACTGCTCGTTCTCGGATATCCCATTTACCTCTCGCTGAGACCGCAAGGGTCATTTGCAGGTTTCCTGCAGGACGATACCACGATCGTGCTCTTCGCGGTGCTGGTCGTCTTCGCAATGAGTGCGGCCATTCGACACAGAACAGCGCGGATTGCGCAGGTCCTCGTGCTGATCCTGTTCGGCTACCTTACGCTCGCCAGTGCGGTACTCGGTGCCCTCACCGGTCTCGCAATCGCGTCAGTGGGGGTCATGCTCGCCGCGCATTACGGATACTTGCGCAACCAGACGCGGATCAAGGCCGTCGCGATCGTCTTCGGTACGCTTCTATCCCTGGCTATCCAGGCGGCAAGCAGATCTTCGGCAGATGGACTGTCGTGGACGGCTCTTCAGTTCAGCTACAACGCCGTAGGAGTTGTCGGTCTGGCAGCGTCGTACCTGGTGGTACTGCGAGACGCGGCCGCGTCTGCGTCGCGGCGGCAGGCGGCACTGCAGCAAGCGGTGGACGACCGCACACAAGCGCTCAGCCGTGAAGTGGAGTCGAGAAAACGGGCTGAGGAGCTGGCAAACAGGTCTGCAGAGACAGCGGAGCAACTCGCCGTCGAGCGTCTGGAGTTGCTACGCGAGGTCCACCATCGAGCAAAGAACAGCCTTCAGATGACGCTCACGCTGCTGGAAATGTCAGACTACGATTCACCGGAAGCCACCGTCGCAACGATTAACCGGGTGAGAGCCATCGGGCTCGTCTACGATCTCGTGGACAGTGCCGTCGACCTGAGCTCCATTTCGCTCGAGGAGTACACGGAGCGACTCGCAAGTCACATTCAGATGAGTGCGGAGTATGGCCCCGTTATGATCGACATGTCGTTGGGCGGAGACCACCGGACGCGGATCGAGCCGACGATCAACTTTGGACTCATGGTGCACGAGGTTGTCTCTCTCATTTGTCGGCACGCGTATGAGCTGCAACCCGGAACGATCCGTCTCTCCCAAGTGCGGGAGGAGGAATACCTTCGTCTGGATATATCACACCGCGGGAAGGAGCTACCACCGTCCGTCGAGCCCAATGACGCGTTAGGTAGTGACCTTGGTCTTCTTCCGGCACTACTGGAGCGGCTTCACTGCCAAGCCACGCTATCACGTGGCGACACGACGACCTGGAGCTTCAGGCTTCCGGTCAGCGTAATGACGGGATAGGGCGTCCAGACCACGCGTGCTCGTCTCGCGTCAGGCGGATTGTCCCTCCATCACTCTCACTGGCTGATCCCGGGCTACCGACGAGGAAGGGAAGGTGACTCTGACCACCGCCCCGCATTCCGAACGCCGTTCAATCGTGCCATTGTTCTGCCGCACGAGCTGATCCACGACCTCCGTGCCGATTCCGGCTGTAAAGTCTTCGCCGAACCCCGAACCGGAATCCCTGACGACGAGGATCAGTCCATCGTCCTGCTCGGACAAGCTTACCTTGATCTGTGCCTGCTCGTTGGTTATCGCTCCGTGCTTGGCGGCATTGGTAATCAGCTCGTTCAGGATGATCCCGAAGGATATGGCGAAGTCTATGTGAGCTTCGGTTGATAGATCGCTTTCCACGAGGATATCAGCGTCGCTTCGATAGGCGATCTGCATGTCTGAAATCAAGTCCCGGGCATAGTCAGCGAGGGGCAGATGTGACAACTGGTGCTGACTGTACAGCGTCGCGTGAACATCCGCTATGGCGTGGACTCGCAGTTCAGTCTCGCGGAGTATCTGCTGCTCCTCCTCTCGCGCGCCCTCCTGCTGCAAACTCACGAAACTCGCAAGCAGCTGAAGGCTGTTCCCGACACGATGATGGATCTCCTGTAGCATCGTGTCGCGCTGCAGGACAGCCTCGCGTAGCTCCGAGGTCCGCTGCTCGACTTTGCTCTCAAGATCATCTGCGTGCCTCTTACGAATCATCGTCTGGCGATACGCGAGCAGACCATAGAGTGCAACTACGGCAGACACGAACACGACTGCAATCAACGTATACAGCGGGTCCGCTGAGTTCTCTCCGACGAGCATAAGAAACACGACGTATACGATCCCGCCGATCACCGATACGATCGTTCGGCCCCCAGGCTTACCGTACTCGTTGTAGAGAAGCATCCCGAATATCGCGAAAAGCGAACTGGTAAGATCGCCACGCGGAGCCTCGATCGCGGTGAATACGCCGCCGAGGAGATAGGCACCTATCTGGAGCCCCCGCAAGACGGTCGAGTCCTTCACGCCAGATACGAAGAACATTGCTGACAGGACAGCTATGAAGAGGACACTCGGGTGTGTCGGTATGAGTTCGAGAGGCGCGCCGTCAGTCGCAAGACCAACGGAGTTGATCACTACGATGACGGCGCAAGCAGCTCCCGATAAGACGGCAACCCACCTCTGCAGAGAGTAGTTCGAGAAGCTATCGTCGAATATCTGCATCGGCAGGCTCCCGCATCCATACTAGAACCAGCTAGGCCAAGAGCTCCAAGCCCAGTTCTTGTCGACAATCGTGTGCACGTCGGCGATGTCATCCATTTCCGGACAGTCGACAGCTTCGATCTGCCCGATCAAGGCGCCAGCGACTTCGGCGTAGTCCCAAGCGCCCGACGCAACCGGGTTGTGCTTCTCATTCGCCACATCGAAAATGACGTCTCTCTTATAGTCGGCAATCATGTTCAATGCGATGAGGGCCATCCCACGATCGATTATCGCCTGATCCCCACCGTCATAGCGAGCGAGCTTGAGTCGGGCGAAGACGTCTTGATCATCACCGGCCGTTGCGTTGAACGCTTCCTTGGCGCTCCCTACAGACATCATGTAGACGGCAAGGTTGGAGACCGCACAGCGCATGGGATTGTCGCATCCTGCCAGGTACGGAATGGCGCCCAGTAGCTTAGCGATATGCGAGGCCCGGAACTGCACGGTCTCCTCTTCGCTGAGCCGGAAGGTCTGTGCGACATGGTCAGAAATCTCCAACCAGGTGCTCTCGGTCCAACGAGATGCACG
>CAZICD010000071.1:0-7229 GCA_964537725.1 uncultured Spirochaetaceae bacterium
CAGACCGGCGAGGTTCTCGCTCGGCATCTCCCAGACCAGCGCCACGCTCGTGCCGAAGCGCTCGTCCGCGATGGTCCCGCCGGCTGCGTCGACCAGTTGTCGCGTCCGTTCGAGCAGGTCGTAGGTGACCGAGCACCGCGCTGTGAGCCGGTCGATGCGGTCGCGAGTGGGAAGTCGTTCGAGCACCGCTCGAGCCGCGTCCCCGTAGGCGTGGACGAGCCCGCCGGTACCGAGCTTCGTCCCCCCAAAGTACCGGACCACGGCGAGCAGCACGTCTCGTACCCCGGAGCCGCGCAGGATCTCCATGACCGGCCGGCCGGCCGTACCCTTCGGCTCACCGGCGTCGCTCAGGCCGGCCTGCTCGCTCCGCTCGTCGCCGATGAGGTACGCGTAGACGACGTGGTTTGCCTCGTCGTGCTCGTCGCGGATCCGGCGGAGCTCGGTTTCCGCCGCGTCTACCGAGGTCACCGCCGTGGCCGCAGCGATGAAACGAGAGCGCTTGACGACGATCTCAGCGCGGGCGGATCCGGTGGGCTCTCGAGGGCCGGCGGGTTCAGACGGCATACGGCATTGTTTCACGTGAAACAATCGGGGGCAATCGACTTTGAAGCGGGTTCGCCGTCGGGTCGCCGGCCGGCGACGCGGCGCGGCGTCTCGATGTAATCGCTACGTGTGCGGTGGATCTGATCGGTGATGAGCGAATCCGGCCGGGCATCGTCCGTCAGGAATCGAAATACCGTTGGCAACGCCTCGTGGTGAATCCGATCGAGCTCCCGATACAGCGCCTGTATCGCACGCGCGTTCTGATCGTGATCATGCGAGATCTCCGGGCCGCCGGTCTCGGGGCGCACCCGGTTTCATTGTTTCACGTGAAACACTGGTGTCAATCGAGACCGCGGCGCGTCGCGGACTGCCTACTCGTCGGCGTCCTCGGAACGAGACGCGTCCTCGGAACGAGACGCGTCCTCGGAGCGAGACGCATCATCGCCGTCCACCGAGCCATCGTCACCGCCGCGAGCTTCGGTGGCCTGCTCCCCGGCCTCGTCGCTTTCGACAGTCCGATCGAGACCGACGACGTAGTCGGGCTGCGCGATATTCACGACCCGCACGCCCATCGCCGAGCGCGACTGAATCGGAATGACTCCGGCCTGCAGCTTGATCGTCTGGCCCTGCGAGGTGACGATCATCAGCTCGGACGATTCCTGGACGCTCACGACGTCGACGAGCTCGCCGGTTCGTTCGTTCGTACCGTAGGCGATCTGACCGCCGGTGCCCCGACCGTGCGGCGAGAACTCGTCGTACTCGGTTCGCTTGCCGTATCCGTATTCGGTCACGGTGAGCATCTGCTCGCCGTCGGCGACCACGACGCAGCCGGTGAGCTCGTCGTTCTGCGAGAGCTTGACGCCGGTGACGCCGCGACTCGGCCGGCCCATCGCGCGGACGCTGTTCTCGTGGAACCTCAGGCCCTTCCCCTTGCGCGTGACGAGGAACAGATCGTCGTCGCCACCGGTCAGGAGCGCGACGCAGAGCCGATCGCCCTCGTCGAGCCTGATCGCCGTGATCCCGCGGGTGCGGGCGTTCGTGAACTGATCGGTGGTGACCTTCTTGACCACGCCGCGCGCGGTCGCCATGAACAGGTGCTGATCCGGGCTGAAGTCCTTGATCGACACGACCGCGGTGATCTCCTCGTCCGCGGAGATCTGCAGGAGACTTCGCACGTGCGTGCCCTTCGCGTACCGGGAGGCCTCCGGGATCTCGTGGACCTTGAGGTAGTACGCGCGTCCGGCGCTGGAGACGAAGAGCAGGTAGTCGTGCGTACTGCCGATGAAGAGCTGCTCGACGAAGTCCTCTTCGCCGCGGCTCCCGCTGCTCGTCGTACCCTTACCGCCGCGTCCCTGAACCTTGTAGGCGCTCCACGGCACGCGCTTCGTGTACCCGCGGTGGGTGATGATCACGACCATGTCCTCGCGCTGGATGAGGTCCTCGATGTCGATCTTCTCGACCTCCGACGGGACGATGTCGGTACGGCGCTCGTCGCCGTACCGCTCGACGAGCTCGAGCGTCTCGTCCCGGACCACGCCAAGGATCTTCTCCTCGCTCGCGAGCAGCGCCTTGAGCTCCTCGATCAGCTTCAGCACCTCGGCGAGCTCGTCGAGGATCTTCTGCGTCTCGAGCGAGGTCAGCCGCTGGAGGCGCATGTTGAGGATCTCGGTCGCCTGCGGTTCGCTGAACTCGAAGCGTTCCATCAGGCTCACGCGCGCGATCTCGACCGTCTGCGACTGCTTGATGACCGCGATTACCTCGTCGATGTTCTCCAGCGCAACTTTCAGACCCTCGAGGATGTGAGCGCGTTTCTCGGCCTTGTCCAGGTCGAACTTCGCGCGGCGGATCACGACATCGCGCCGATGCGCGACGAAGTGGCGGATCATGTCCTTGAGCGTCAGGACCTCGGGTCGCCCGTTGACCAGCGCGAGCGCGTTCACGTTGAAGTTCTGCTGGAGCTGCGTGTGGCTGAAGAGATGGTTCAGGATGATCTTGGGGCTCGCGCTCTTCTTGAGCTCGATCACGATCCGCATACCGTCGCGGTCGCTCTCGTCGCGCAGGTCGGAGATGCCGTCGACCTTGCGGTCGCGCACGAGGTCGGCGATGCGCACGATGAGCGTCGCCTTGTTCACCATGTACGGGATCTCGTGGACGATGATCACGTCCTTGCCCGCCTTCGTCGATTCAATGGTGAACTTCGCGCGCACGGTGACCCGGCCCTTGCCGGTCGTGTACGCGTCGCGGATTCCCTGCAGCCCGTAGATCGTTCCGCCGGTCGGGAAGTCGGGCCCCGTCACGTGCGTCATGAGCTCATCGATCGTGATCTCGGGGTTGTCGATGTAGGCATCGATCGCGTTGGCGACCTCGCCCAGGTTGTGCGGCGGAATGTTCGTCGCCATGCCCACCGCGATCCCGCTCGCGCCCTCGCAGAGCAGGTACGGGAACGCCGCCGGCAGCACCTCGGGTTCCTGGAGCGTGTCGTCGTAGTTCGGCGCGAAGTCGACCGTTTCCTTCTTGATGTCGCGGAGCATCTCGTCCGCGATGCGGGCAAGCCGGGCCTCGGTGTAGCGCATCGCCGCCGGCGGGTCACCGTCGATCGAACCGAAGTTCCCCTGCCCCTGCACCATCAGGTAGCGCATGCTGAACGGCTGCGCGAGGCGGACGACCG
Source organism: uncultured Spirochaetaceae bacterium (assembly GCA_964537725.1). GTDB lineage: Bacteria > Spirochaetota > Spirochaetia > DSM-27196 > SLST01 > SLST01. The sequence continues at coordinate 3,212 of CAZICD010000071.1, forward strand.
TGTCGTAGAGACTCGCGTCGCCGTGCGGGTGGTAGCGACCCATGACGTCGCCGACGATGCGCGCGCTCTTCTTCGGAGGCTGGTCGCTCCTGATCCCCATGTCGTTCATGCCGTAGAGGATCCGCCGATGAACCGGTTTCAGCCCGTCGCGCACGTCGGGTAGCGCGCGACTGACGATGACGCTCATCGCGTAGTTGAGATAGCTTTCCTTGACCTCGTCTTCGATGGCGACAGGGATCACCCTGCTCTGGTCGGACATGGGGGACCTCCGGTTTCCGAGTGACTAGACGTCGAGGTTTGAGACGGCGAGCGCGTTGTCTTCGATGAACACCCGGCGCGGTGCGACGTGCTCGCCCATGAGCGTGGTGAACACGTCCTCCGCTTCGACCGCGTCCTCGAGCTGGATCTGCATGATGCGCCGATTCTCCGGATTCATGGTGGTCTCCCACAGCTGATCCGGGTTCATCTCGCCGAGACCCTTGTAGCGCTGGACCGAGATCTTCTCGTTCTCGGCCCTCATCTCCTGGACGATCCGGGCGCGCTCGATGTCGTTGAACGCGTAGTGCACTTCCTTGCCGTAGCTGACCTTGTAGAGCGGTGGCATCGCGATGTAGACGTACCCGGCCTCGATCAGCTCGCGCATGTAGCGGTAGAAGAACGTCAGCAGCAGGGTCCGGATGTGCGACCCGTCGACGTCCGCGTCGGCCATGATGATCACGCGGTGGTAGCGGACCTTACTGAGGTCGAACTCGTTGCCCGCGCCGCTGCCGAGCGCCGACATGATGGGCTGGAGCTTGTCGTTCGCGAGCACCTTGTCCACGCGCGTCTTTTCGACGTTGAGCATCTTGCCCCAGAGCGGGAGGATCGCCTGGAAGGTCCGGTCGCGGCCCTGCTTCGCGCTGCCGCCGGCCGAGTCGCCCTCCACGATGTAGATCTCGCACTTGCTCGGATCCTTCTCGCTGCAGTCGGCAAGCTTGCCGGGAAGACCGCTCGACTCGAGGAAGCTCTTCCGTCGGGTGAGGTCGCGCGCGCGGCGGGCGGCCTCGCGAGCCTTCGCCGCCATGACCGTCTTGTCGAGAATGGCGGCGATCTCCTTCGGGTTCATGTCGAAGTAGCCCGTCAGCGCCTCGTTCACGATCGACTCGACGACACCCTTGACCTCGCTGTTGCCGAGCTTCCCCTTGGTCTGCCCTTCAAACTGCGGTTCAGGGACCTTCACCGAGATGACTGCGGTAAGGCCCTCGCGCACGTCGTCGCCGGAGAGGTTCTCGTCGAGTTTCTTCGCGTACTTCGGATTCTTCTTGAGGAAGTCGTTGAGCGTCCTGGTGAGCGCGCTCTTGAAGCCGACGAGGTGCGTGCCGCCCTCGCGGGTGTTGATGTTGTTGACGAAACTGAACATCGACTCGTTGTACGTCTCGTTGTACTCCATCGCCACTTCGACGATAACGCCGTCGCGCTCGCCCTCGAAGTAGATCGGCTCGACGTTGATCGTCGTCTTGTTCTTGTTGAGAAAGCTGACGAACTCCTTCACCCCGCCCTCGAACTTGAACTCGTGGCGCTTGGGCGTCGGTATGCGCTGATCCTCGATCGTGATGAGGATCCCCTTGTTCAGGAACGCGAGCTCGCGGAGTCGATTCGAGAGCGTGTCGAAGTTGAACATCGTCGTCTCGAAGATCTGCGTGTCGGGTGCGAACCGCACCATCGTACCGTGCTTCTCGGTCGAACCAATCTGACGGACCGGTCCGTCGGGCACGCCTCGCTGGTACTTCTGGACGTGCACCTCGTCGTCCACGTGGACGTGGACCTCGCACCATTCGCTCAGCGCGTTCACGACCGAGACACCAACGCCGTGCAGCCCCCCGGAGACCTTGTAGCTCTTCTTGTCGAACTTGCCGCCCGCGTGCAGGCGGGTCATTACGAGCTCGAGCGCGCTCACGTGCTCACCGGCGTGGACCGCAACGGGGATTCCGCGGCCGTCGTCCTCGACGCGGACCACGTTACCCTTCTCGAGCGTCACCTTGATCGTCGAGCAGTGCCCGGCGAGCGCCTCGTCGATGCTGTTGTCGACGACCTCGTAGACGAGATGGTGGAGTCCGTCGGGTCCCGTGGACCCGATGTACATCCCCGGACGCTTGCGAACGGGGTCGAGTCCCTTGAGAACCTGGATGCTTTCTGCAGAGTATTTGTCTTCCATGGGCAGTCTCATTAATATACTGCGCTGCTGCGGCCCGGTAAAGGCGAGCCACCACCCTCCACCGCACCCCCGAATTCTGTGGATTGTCTGTGCAAACGTTGTGGATAAGTACGTGCATAACCCGTTCAAATCCAGCCTGTACAGACCTTTACACAGACACTCGGCACACTACCCGGCCGCGACGCTCCTGAATCGGCGTTTTCGCGGCTTCAGTCGACAGAATGTGGCCGATCCGCGCGATTATTGCGATATTCTGCCATCGACAGGGGTGGCAATTCCGCCGGGCTGTGGTAGTATGTTCCTTCGTCGCCCGGACCGGAAATCGAGGGATCCCGGCACCGGGCGGTAAAAACTGTGGATAAGTTGTGGAAACATGAGCACTATGACGAGTGGTGATACGGGGTACGGGATCTTCTGGACCGAGGCGATGAACCAGCTCGAGGAAGAGCTGAGCGAACAGGAGTTCGCCATGTGGTTCAACCGGATGGATTACATCCGGTCGGACGACACGCGCATCGTCGTCGCCGTTCCCTCCTCGTTCTACCGTGACCAGGTCAAGCAGCGATACCTTCCGGTCATCGAAGAGAAGCTCTTCGAGCTATCGGGGAGCAAGCTCGCGATCGAGTTCGAGATCAAGAAGTTCGACGGGCCCACCGGCGCATCGGACAACGGCAACGGCTCGGCGCCCCACGAGGCCCGGAACGCTGCCTCCGGCTCGCCCGGATCGAACGGCTCGAGCCGCGCCGCCGGCGCATCGGCCCCCACCGCCGACCCCGCGCCCAAACGCAAGGCCAAGCGCCCGCACGAGAGCCTCAAACGCGAGTACACGTTTGATACCTTCGTCGTCGGCCAGAACAACAGCTTCGCCGCCAACGCCGCGATGGCCATCGCGCGCAACCCGGGCACCGCGTACAACCCGTGCCTCGTCTACGGCGGCGTCGGACTCGGCAAGACCCACCTCATCCAGGCCATCGGCAACGCGGTCTACAACGAGATGGACAACGTGAAGGTCGTCTACGTGACCGCGGAGAACTTCACCACCGAGTTCATCCAGGCGATCCGCGAGAAGAACACGCACAAGTTCAAGGCGAAGTACCGCTACGCCGACGTGCTGCTGATCGACGACATCCACTTCCTGCAGAAGAAATCTGAGACGCAGGAGGAGCTCTTCCACACCTTCAACGCGCTCTACGACGCGAACAAGCAGATGGTCTTCACCTGCGACCGGCCGGTGAGCGAGCTCCGCGACCTCACCGACCGCCTGCGAAGCCGATTCGAGCGCGGGCTGAACGTCGACCTTCAGCCGCCCAGCTACGAGACGCGCTACGCCATCCTCAAGAAGAAGATCGAGTCGTTCAACCTGAACATCCCGGAGGAGGCGATCAGCCTCATCTGTAACAACGTCACGACCAACGTCCGGGACCTCGAGGCGGCGCTCACCAAGCTCGTCGCGTACGCCGAGCTCGTCAACAAGAACATCACCGTCGAAATCACCCGTTCGCAGCTCAAGGACATCTTCGCCTCGCCCAAGCAGTCGAACGTCACCGTCGACCTCATCCAGCGCACCGTTGCCGACTACTTCAACCTGAGCACGCAGGAGCTCAAGAGCAAGAAGCGCACGCGCGTCGTCGCCTTCCCGCGCCAGCTCGCGATGTACATCACGCGCGAGGTGACCGAGTACTCCACGACCGAAATCGGCCTCGAGTTCGGCGGACGCGACCACACGACCGTCATGCACGCCTGCCAGCGCATCGAAGCCCGCATGCGCACCGACCCCACCCTCGAGCCGACCCTCCAGTACCTCATCCGCTCTATCAAGGACCA
>CAZICD010000071.1:7329-23530 GCA_964537725.1 uncultured Spirochaetaceae bacterium
AGCGCGCAACGATAGCTGCGCGCGATGGTCCGATCAACTGTGCCCAACGTTAGTTGGGCCCCTTGATAATCGGCCTCTACGCCAACTCCCCCACCGCCTCGGACATGTTCAGGCAGTTGTCGCCAATGTGCTCCAGGTGCCGGATGATGTCGATGAAGATCAGCTCGCCGCGGACGTCGGCCTCGGCGTTCCGCTCGATCGATTTGCGCGACCGCTTGCGGAGCTTCCTGCGCACCGTGTCTATGTCGTCCTCCATCGTCTGCGCCGTCTCCAGATCGGACTGGTCGATCTCGCGCTCGAGGACCGCGTTGTTGTAGCGGAGGAACTCCATCACCTGGCGCGTGTAGTCGAAGAGCTCCTGCTCGCCGTCCTCGTGCAGCCGTCGTCCCTTGCGATGGAACTTGTCGAGCAGCAGCCCGATGCTGTAACACGCGTCGGAGATCCCCTCTATCTCGTGCGCGATCCGCTGCGCGGCGTGGATATAGCGCGCCTGGTCCTCGCTGATCGACTGGCGCATCGTCGAGGTCAGATACCCGGTAATCGTCTCCTGCATGTCGTCCACGAACTGCTCGGTGCGCTCGAGCTCGTTGCGGACGTCCGCGAGGTCCTCCGGGTTCTTCGACGCGTCGAGCACCGACTGGAGCATACCGATCGCGTGTCCCGACATGCGCGAGAGCTCGCCTCGCATCGTCAGCAGGTTCGAGTTGAGCGCGTCGGGCAGGTTTGCCGGCACGAGCGAGAGCCGGTACGCGCCGGTTGTAGCCACCGCCTCGCGCTCGGGCACGATCCGCTCCACCAGCCGCGCCAGCATCGGCACGAAGCCGATCAACAGCGCCATGTTCGCGATGTTGAACAACGTGTGGAAGAGCGAGAGGTGCAAGGGGATGTTCTCCGCGAGGTCCGCGGGCCCCGGCATGATCCCGTCCACGAACCGCACGAAGGGATAGAAGAGCGCGAGCATCCAGAGAACGCCCAGAACGTTGAAGATCATGTGCGCCCGCGCCGCGCGCTTCGCCGTCGTACCCATCGGGAGCGAGGCGAGAAAGGCGGTTATGGTCGTGCCTATGTTCTCGCCCAGCACGATCGCCGCGGCGACCGGAAAGCTGATCCAGCCGCGGAACGCCATCGTGATCGTGATCGTCATCGCGGCCGACGACGACTGAACCACCACCGTGAGGATCGACCCGACGAGCACGAACAGGAGGATCGACCAGAAACCCAGATCGGACCAGTTCTGCAGGAAGGCGAGCACCTCGGGGTTTGCGTCGATGTCCGGGACCGACTCCTTCATCAGGTGAAGCCCCAGGAAGAGCAGCCCGAAGCCGATCAGGATATCGGCGATCTCGCGCCTCGTCTGGTTCTTGCCGAAGTAGAGCGGAAGCGCGAGCGCGATCGCCGGCAGCGCGAAGTCCGTGATGCGGAGCTTGAAGCCTACGATCGACACGATCCACGCGGTGAGCGTCGTGCCGATGTTCGCGCCCATAATCACGCCAATCGACTGGCGCAACGTCACGAGCCCCGCGTTCACCAGGCTCACGAGGAGCACCGTCGTCGCCGAGGACGACTGGATCGCGGAGGTGACCCCCAACCCGGTCGCCACGCCGGCGAAGCGGTTGTTGGTCATCGTGTGGAGAAGAGACCGGAACTTGCTACCGGCCCTGCGCTGGATCCCGTCGCTCATCCAGCGCATCCCGATCAGGAAGATCCCCAGACCCCCGATCAGGTTGAATACCTGCATGACTGCTGCCATAGACCTCACCCGGTTGGAATCGGTTGATCGTACCAGAGACCGCCGCCGGCCGCCACGACCCGTTCCGACCGCTCCCCCGCGGATCTAACAACCTCGGGACAACATCGGCACAACCTGTGGGAAACCGCGAGCCCTGTGGACAGTGTGGACAACCATTCCCGATCGTCCCCACCTTATCCCGGAGTCAACCATCGCTCCCTCAAGGACTTACGGGGTTACTCACATGTTCCGGGGCCCTACTACTACAACTACTATTCTTTAATACTAGAGAGTAAGAAGGAACTGGGACAAGTGCTACACGCGGAGCGTTTTCTTCGCTCGAAGAATGAAAGATGCCGGTCAAACCCGGGAGCTATGCATTGAACGACCTGGGGATCAAGTTCGACGGCTTTGCGTCGGGCGAGCCACCGTAGTACGCTGGTGATCGTCATGCGGTCGCTTCCCTCCGCCGGGCGAGCGGTGCCGGCGCTGTTGCTGCTCGTGGTACTCGCCTTCGTTACCCCCGACAGCTTCGGCATGGGCTCGAGTTTCTATTCCGAAGAGGTGTTCACCTCCACGTCGCTCAGCGGCGGGTTCGCCGTCGACGACTCTATCTACTTCCTCGCCCGCTACACGCTCTACCAGGCGCCGAGGGGGATTGCCCGCTTCCCCGACGGCGGTCGTGTACGTCGTCTGTTCGAGAACGTCTGCCTCTACGAGTACGATACCCGGACCGACCGGCTGGATCGGCTCGATGTGATCCTCGAAGACCCGCAACGGGGACTGAACGTTGCGACCTCGTACTTCGAGCTCGGGGAATACAGCGTTCGGGTTGTGTTCGCTTCGAGTCACGGGACGCGCGAGGATCCCGACGCGTGGCACGCGGTCGCGTGGAATATTGGTACACGGAGCGTGGAGTACGTGGGTGACGACGCGAAGATCGGGCTGCTCGACCGGTTCACGTACGAACACCCTAACCGTCTGACGATCGACGAGGTGAAACGTGCGGTGTCAGAGGTTCCGGCTGATGCGTGGAGCAGGCCTTCGCCGCTCGACTACGTGATCAAGACCGACGGCGCGTACACAGACGACCTCGTCGCGCTCCGCGGTGATCAGGCGTACCGCGACGCGATCATCGTCGCGATCGCGCGCGGCGATATCGACGCCGACCCGCTCGAGATCATCTCTCGAATCGACCAGCGCATCTCGTCACGCGAAGGTCTCGACCGCGACACGTACGAGTTCTTCGTGCGCGATACGCGCGAGAGGCTCGACGCCATTGCCGAGTAGCGCGGCCTCGGATTGCCGAGAATGCAGTGTACGCGGGAACTCCCGGCGATCGCGCTTGGAGGGCCCTGCGGTATCGGCACGACGGCGACGGCCGAGCGTCTCCCCCGGTAGGCGGGACCCCCGGCCGCTCAGCAGGTCTCCCCTACGAGAACCTGACAGTCGAGCGACACCTGCAGCGGTCCTTCGGTGCGTTCACCCCTGAGTGTGGCGATGAGACGTGTGACTGCGATCGCGCCCATCTGTTCGACCGGTACGACGACGCGCGTCAGCGGTGGATCGATGATGTCGCTCACTTCCGCGTTGTCGGAGAACGCGACGATGCCCATATCTTCCGGGGCACGGATTCCCAGCGATCGAAGCGTCCGGATTGTCGCGACGGCGAGGGAGTCACGGGCGGCGAAGATGGCCGTAGGCGGGTCGTCGAGTGCACAGAGCTCTCGAACGGCCGCGCCGGCTGCGGCGAAGTCGTCTTCTTCAACGAACCGGGTCAATCCTTCATCTACCGCAGCTCCGTAGTCGCGTACCGCGTCGAGGTAGCCGTCGTAGCGTTGTTGGTAGATGAAATCGCTTCTACCGCCGTGCACAGGGGGCGTGGAGAGCACTGCAATCCGGCGGTGGCCGCGTTCGATCGCGTGCGACACGATTGCCTTTGCGCCTTCCCGGTTGTTCGCGGTGACGAAGTTTCCGTACACCAGTTCCCGGTGCACAGCGATGAACGGCGGACTCCCGTCGTTGGAGACCGTGTCGAGGTAGTCGAGATCGTCATGGTCGGCGCCGACGATGAGCATCGCGTCGATCCTGTGAGCGCGAACGCGCTGCAATTCCTCGTGGTGCGCCCGGATGTCGCCGAGCTCGTAGAACACGAGCGTGACCGTGTACGGCATGCCCCGCATCGATTTGCTTACGCTCTCGAGGAGCTTACCGGTGAACGATCCGAAGCCGCCGATGCCCCATCCCCACGGTACGTAGACCGCGATGCTGTGATCAAGCTTCTGCGACCGCAGGCGCTGGGCCGCGTAATTCGGCTTGTACCCGACGCGGTCCACCACCGCGAGAACGCGATCCCGGGTCTCTTTGCTGATCGGGATCGTACCACCCTTGTCGTTGAGAACGCGTGAGACGGTCGCGAGGCTGACGCCAGCGATGCGTGCCACGTCTTTCATACTAGCCATTTCGTTTCACGTAGAACATTTTCATAAACGATACGGCGCCCCGGGGATCGTTGTCAACCTCGAAAGAACCGTGGAATCGCCCTGGGTGCCGTATCGCGACTTGACAGCCCCCATTACCGGTGGTACGCTCGCGAGCATGAAAACGTTATACATACTTCGTTTTCATAGGAGGTACCTCATGAAACGTATGACGATGGTGACTCTGATCCTCACGCTTGTCGGATCGCTGGCTCTCGCCACGGGCATCCAGGAAGCGGAGACCGGTCCCGAATCGGGAGAGCTCACCTTCTGGCACCCGTACAGCGGGTCGAGAATCGAATCGCTCGGTGCTGCAGCCGCCCGTTTCGAAGCCGACAACCCCGGCTGGAGCGTGACGCTGGAGAAGATCGGGTGGGGTGGTGATATGCGCAACAAATGGGTCACCGGGCTCGCTTCGGGCACGCTGCCCGACCTCTTCGGCGCGACGCTCGACCACGCGCTCGCGATGGCCGACGCCGGCGCGAGCGTCGACGCGACACCCGGCGTAGACGTGCTCGGCGGAGAAGACGCTTTCCTCGCGCAGCCGTTGGAGACGCTGCGCTACGAGGATGCCTACATCGCGCTGCCGCACTACGGTCATTCGAAGGTCTTCTACTACCGAAGCGACTGGCTCGAGGAGCTCGGGCTGTCGGTTCCTACCACGTGGGAGGAGCTGGGCGCGGCGGCATCTGCGATGACCGATCCGCCGGACCGCTATGGTTTCGTCGTCCCGCTCAGCAAGGAGGGAAACCTCGCCGTCGATTATCTCTACATCTTCATGACCTCGAACGGGGGTGCCTTCTTCGACGCCGACGGGAACGTGATCCTTGACTCTCCCGAGAACCGCGACGCTGTCGAGATGCTGATGTATCTGTACCGCAACGCGTCGCCGGAAGGAAGCCTCTCCTACACCGACCGCGACCGGAACGATCTCGTGCTGCGCGGCATGAACGGCATGACCTTCGAGCCGCTCTTCCTCTCGGCGAACATAAACAACAACGCGCCGGAGCTCCTGCCCAAGTTCGGCATCGCCGCTCCTCCGGGACGCGAGACGGTCGGTTGGATGAGCGAGCACCTCGTGATGGTCATGTGCAGCGGAAGCGAGTTCGATGCGAAGCGGCTCGAGCTCATCCCGTACTTCTACCGTGAGGAGGAGTACGTAAGATTCCTGCATCACGCGCCAGGCGGCATGCTCCCGGTTCTGAAGTCCACCGCGGATTCCGACGCGTTCTGGAACAACGAGTACATGCAGAACCATCGTAACGACATCGAGATCGCGATCGACGGTTACTCCAAAGGGACGCCGGTCGGTATGGCCAACGGGGTGAATCCGTACGCCGGTCTTCTCAAGGGAACCGACGTCATCAAGAACATGCTCCACGAGGTCGTCGCCGGGAAGGACATCGACGAGGCTCTCGCCGACACCCAGGCGGAGCTCGAGGCGATGATCGCCGAGCAGTAGCGCGGCACTTGAACGGGCGCGCCGGGCGAACCCGGCGCGGCTCGCGGAGCAGGAGATCATGCGCAGACTCATACGAGTACTCGATCGACACTTTGGCATCATAGCGATCGCTCCTGCGGCGGTTGCGATACTCCTCATGTTCGGATACCCGGTCGTCTCGAACGTCGTCCTGAGCTTCACCAACCGTAGCCTCGTGCGGACGACGACCGCGTACGTCGGGTTCGGTAACTACGTCCGGATCCTCACCGATCCGACGACGTGGAACGCGCTCGTCAACGGCGTCGCATATTCGTTCTTCTCGGTTGGAGGTCAGGTAGTCGTCGGCTTCGTCTCGGCGCTGCTGGTATTCAAGATCGGTCGACCCGTCGGGAAGTCGCTCGCGCGTAACGTGCTCCTCATCCCCTGGGCCACCCCCTTCATCTCGAGCGTCTTCATCTGGAGGTGGATCTACCACGACCTGGTCGGCCTTCTGAACCACCTCCTCTCCGTCGTCGGGCTCATCGAGCAACCTATACCCTGGCTCGGCCGGCCGGGTCTCGCAATGGTTTCGGTCGTGCTTCGAACGGTCTGGTTCGGGGTTCCGCTCATGATGACGTCGGTCCTCGCCGGAATGCAGTCGATTCCCGCCGGCCAGCTCGACACCGCGAAGCTCGAGGGCGCGAACACGTTCCAGACGGTTCGCTACGTCATCTTCCCCAACGTGCGCGGTATCGTCGGTGTGCTTGCGATCCTCCGTACGATCTGGACCTTCAACAACTTCGGCAACATCTACGCGATGACCGGCGGCGGGCCGCTCAGGTCGACCCAGACCCTTCCCCTGCTCGCCTACGAGACGGCGTGGGGCGAGTACCTGCTCGGCAAGTCGGGCGCGTTATCGGTATTCATCACCTTCTTCCTCGCGATCCTCCTCGTCGTGTACTTCTACGCGTTGCGCCTGCGGGACAAGGTGGGCGTATGACGGTTCACTCCTGGCAGGTGAAGAAGGCCGGTGGATTCATCGTACGCTATCTCCTCCTCCTCGTGCTCGCGCTCGTGGCGCTCGGCCCCTTCTTCTGGCAGCTCTCCACGTCGCTGCGGCTCGAACGCGAGTACTACGACGGGCTCACGCTGCTTCCGGTGGAATGGACGCTCGCGAACTACGAACGCTCGTTGCGTGAGACCCAGGTCCTCGCGTACTTCTGGAACAGCATCAAGGTCACGCTTCTGACCACCTTCTTCTCCATAGCGATCGCCTCGCTCGGGGCGTACAGTCTCTCCAGGTTTACCTTTCCTGGAAAGAAGCTCATCACGAGAGTCATGCTGCTCCTCTACATGTTTCCGCCCATTCTCTTTCTCGTGCCCATCTTCCTCATCATCTACCGGCTCGCGCTCCTCGACACGCACACGGGTCTTATTCTGAGTTACACGACGTTCTCTGTTCCGTTCTCTCTGATGATGCTTCTCTCGTACTTCGAAACGATTCCTCGCGAGATCGACGAGTCGGGCCGTATCGACGGCGCGCTCAACGTGACGATCTTCGCACGCCTGATTCTCCCGCTCTCGCTACCGGGGATCGCGACCGTGGCCATCTTCAGCTCCATCACCTCCTGGAACGAGTTCCTCTACGCGCTGGTCTTCATCGTCTCCGAACGCAAGAAGGTGATCTCGGCCGGGCTCTACCTGCTCATGCACGGCGACATGCGGGTCGACTGGGGCATGATGATGGCGCTCGCGACGATCGTTCAGATCCCGATGCTGGTCTTCTTCGTCGTCTACGGCCGCGGTCTGCTCAAGGGCCTGACCGCCGGCGCGGTGAAGGGATAGGAGGCTGCATGACGCTTGCAGGACATACGATGGGAACGCCCAACCTCGACCTCCGCGCTTCGATCGAGCTCTTCTCGTCGATCGGGTTCGACGGGATCGAGGTGCGCTGCGCCCCGGACGGACAGATCGACCCGGAGTCGATCTCGCAGGCGGACCTCGACGACGCCCGGGCGACGCTCGAACGCACGGGTCTGTCGGTCGTCTGCCTGACCCCGTACAACCGCGACTTCGTTACAGAGGCTCGAGCCGACGAGCTCGCCGCCCTGCGGCGCGTCGTCGACCTCGCCGCCGCGCTCGACTGCCGCCTCGTCCGTCTCTACGGCGGCACCGATCCCGTCCCCGAAGGTGTCTCCTCGGATCAGGCGTGGGACCGGACGGTCTCCGGTATCCGCGAGCTCGCCGATTACGCCGCGGACCGGAACGTCGGCTTCTGCATCGAGACGCACATCGGCTCGCTGACCTTCCTCGCAGCCGACGCGGTGCGCATGGCCCGCGACGTCGACCGTCCTAACGTCGGCATCCTGCTCGACTTCGCCTGGGTCTACCTCGCCGGCAGTGAAACCGCGCGTGAAGCGGTCTCCGCCTGTCTTCCCTATCTGGTGCACTGCCACTACAAGGACTGGCTCATCGAAGCCGAGGCGGACAAGCCGGTCTGGCACGCGCGTCTGATGGGCGAGGGGACCATCCCTTGGCGTGAGTTCTTCGCAGAGCTTGTGAACGCTGGCTACGACGGCCCGGCGAGCGACGAGTACGAACGCTACTGGCATCCCGATGAGTTGCCGCCTGCGCGCATCGGCATGAAGCGTAATCTCGAATACGTGCGCCGCTGTCTCCGGGGAGATGTCCCGTGAAACCCGCCGCAGTCTTCCTCGCAGACGCCGCCACGGTCGACCTCGTCTTCGGGCCCGAGGCGGTGGAGACCGTCGCCGAGCGGTGCCGGCTCACCGCGGCGCACGTCGACGTGACCAACCCCGAAGCCGTTCTCGCCTCGCTCGCCGATGCGGAGATCGTGCTGTCGAGCTGGGGTATGCCCGCCATGACTCCGGAGATCCTACGCGCGGCGCCGCAGCTGCGGATCATCATCTACGGCGCCGGATCGGTGAAGAGCTTCGTCACCCGCGAGGTCTTTCGGCGGTCAATCAGGGTAACCAGCGCCGCCGCCGCGAACGGGCGCGTCGTGGCCGAGTACGTCGTCGCGCTCATGACCATGTGTCTCAAGGACGCGTGGCGGTTCGTGCGCGACCCGGCAGGTACGATTCCTTACTTCGCGCGCAAAGTCGGGTGGCGAGGACCCGGCGGGTTCGCGTCGGCTACGGTGGGCATCGTGTCTGCGAGCGCCGTAGGTCGCGCAGTCATCGAGCTGCTCGCGACCTATCCGTGCGAGTTGTTGCTCTACGACCCGTACGTGTCGTCCCAGGAGGCGACGGCGATGGGCGTACGCCTGGCCGACATAGACGAGTTGTTCGCCCGTTCGCAGATCGTCTCGCTCCACGCGCCGAACCTGCCGGAACTCCGCGGTCTCGTCGACGCGCGCAGGCTGAGCCTTCTGCGCGAGGGCGCGTGGTTCATCAATACCGCGCGCGGAGCGCTCGTCGACGAAGCCGCGCTGACGCACGAGCTCGCCGGCGGCCGCATTGGAGCCTGCCTCGACGTCACCGACCCCGAACCTCCCGCGTCGTCGAACCCGCTGTTGACCATGCCCAATGTCGTCCTCACCCCGCACATCGCCGGCGCGATCGGACAGGACTGCAGACGACTCGGCGCGCTCTGCATGGAGGAGCTTGAACGCTACCTCGGCGGCCGACCGCCGCTCTACGCTATCAGGGAGAGCGACCTTGCGGTGAAGGCATGAGCTCGCAGAGCGGGTTCGGCAGAAGCTGAATCCGCCGCCGGTCGCCGCCTGCGACGAACGCGGCCCTCCGCGCCTACCCCTTACGCAACTCCTCGACCGGCTTACCGCTCTCGATCCACTCGAGGATCCAGCCCGGCTTGCGCCCGCGGCCCGACCACGTCGTGTTCGGGTCTTCGGGGTGCTGGTAGGTCGCCACCGGAATCGTCGGCGTCTTCTTCTTCGCGCTCGCCGTGGTAGATCGGCGCTTGCTCGTCGATTTCGACTTCGGCCTGGCCGTACTCCGGAAGAGCCCGACGATCTCGTCGTCGCTGAGTCCGAGCTTCGAGACCTGCTTCGCTACCGAACGTACATCCGCAGACTTTTCGAGCGACTCGATCGCGCGCTGCCGCTCGAGCGATGCAATCTCATCCTCAATCTTCGCCTTCTGCGCGAGCAGATCTTCCATAGACTTCCTCTTTGCCATGCCGATTCTCCTTCAATTATCCGAGGTTTCGTTATCTCAACGAAACGTTCCTGCAATACTACCCGGATTACGCCGGTTGCACACGGGGGCAGCCTTGACATGTAAATCACATGCGAACATGTTATACACATGAAAATGGTCCAGGTCCGCAACGTTCCGGACCGTGTGCACGCCGTGCTCAAGTCTCGCGCCGCGCTCGAGGGGCTTTCACTGTCCGACTACGTGCTTCGTGAGCTGAAGCGAATCGCAGAGCGACCGACGCCGCTGGAGATGCGTGCCCGGCTCGAGGAACGTGAACCGCTCGTCCTTCACGACTCGCCGGCGGATGCAGTGAGATCGGAACGGGATTCACGGTGATCGTCGCGGATGCGTCGGCGATCATCGAGATCCTTCTGAATACCCCGCTCGCTCCGGCCTGCCGCGAACTCGTGCTCGAACCGACGGAGACCGCGTGCGCGCCGCAGATTCTCGACGTGGAGGTGTGCCAGGTCCTCCGCCGCTACGTCCGTACCCGAGAGCTCCCCGCCTCGCGCGCCGCGGTCGCGCTCGCCGATCTCCGGGATTTGCCGCTCACCCGCTACGGGCACGAGCCGCTCGTTCGGCGAATCTGGGAGCTCCGCGAATCGGTGAGCGCGTACGACGCGTCCTACCTCGCGCTCGCGGAGGCCGTGGGGGGACCACTTGTAACGTGCGACGCTCGCTTGGGACGGTCGCACGGGCACCGCGCGGTCGTTCGGGTTATCGGATCGTGAGCTTCGCCGATGCGGAGTGTCCAACCCCGCCCGCTTCTACCACGCGCCTCTTTTCTATATAGTTCGGGGGAACGTATTGAGGAGATGTCCATGAAGTTCACGTGCGAGCGAGACGTCATCATGAAGGAGATCTCGGTGGCCGCCGAGATCATATCCTCGCGCAACGCCCTCTCCATCCTGTCGAACGTCTACATCGAGGCGGGCGAGAACGAGCTCACGATCCGCGCGACCGACCTCAAGGTCGGCTTCGAGACGAAGCTTCCGGTGGAGGTCGCCGAAGCCGGCAGCACGACCGTCTTCTGCGACAAGTTTCTCGGCATCCTCCGGAGTCTGCCCTCCGGCGAGGTCGAGTTCGAGCAGGAGGACAGCGAGCGCTTCGTCATCCGTCCCCTCTTCAAGAAGATCGACTTCCGCCTCAAGAGTATCTCCAGCGACAAGTACCCCGAGGTCCAGCTCGCGCCGCCGGAGTCGTACTTCGAGTTCCCGCAGGCCGATCTCATCACGATGATCACGCAGACGATCTTCGCGGTCTCCGACGACGAAACGCGCTACTTCATGAACGGAGTCTACCTCGAGAACCTCGACGGCAACCTCGTCATGGTCGCCACCGACGGCCGCCGGTTGAGCTACATCTCGCACACCCCCGGAGGATCGATCCCCGAGTTTTCCGGCGTGATCGTCCCGCCCAAGGTCCTCAACCTCATCCGCAAGCTCGCCTCAGGCGAGGGATCGGTCCAGCTCGCGGTCGCCGAAAAGCACGTCTTCGTCCAGTTCGACAACCAGCGCGTGAGCTCGGCGCTCATCGAGGGGCAGTTCCCCAACTACAGCCGGGTCATCCCGGAGAGCCAGACGCACCGTCTGCTCGTCAGGCGCGACGAGCTCGCAGAGGCGCTGAAGCGCGTGAGCCTGCTCGTGGAGAAGTCGCGCCGGATCTACCTCACGGTGGCCGCCGACAGCCTCACGCTGAAGAGCGAGGAGAGCGACATCGGCGCGGCGAGCGAGGAGATCTCGTGCAGCTACGACGGGCCGGAGACCACGCTCGCGCTCAATTTCACGTATCTCATGGACCCGCTGCGCGTCATCGACGCGGAGGAGATCACGCTCAACTTCACCGAGAGCAACAAGGCGATCACGATCAACCCGGAGCCCGAGGCCGATTACTTCCACATCGTGATGCCCATGCAGCTCGACTAGCGGCGGTCGCGCTGCCGCCGGGGCGCTCGTGGCGTTCACGTCCATCCGCCTCTACCACTTCCGCAATCTCGCCGACACCACCGTCTCCACCGACGCGCGCGAGGTCTTCCTCGTGGGCGAAAACGGCCAGGGCAAGACCAACTTCCTCGAAGCGGTCTACTTCGTATGTTATGGTTCCAGCTTTCGGACGCGCCGCGACGAGGTGATGCGGAGGAACGGCGAGCAGGAGATGGCCGTGGAAGGCCGATTCGAGACCGACGGCGAGCCCCGCACCGTCGTCGTGAAGCAGATCGGACGCACGAAGCAGATCGAGCTCGACGGCGCGAGCGTCGCCGACCGCAAGGAGATCGTCCCGAACATCCCGTGCATCGTCTTCTGCCACGACGACATCGCCTTCGTCACCGGCGGCCCGGACATGCAGCGCTGGTTCATGAACCAGACACAGTCGCTCCTCGAACCGTCGTACATAACCGAGCTGCGCCGCTACAGCCGGGTGCTCAAGGCGCGCAACGCCGCGCTCAAGGACGCGCGCACCGACCTCGTCGACGTGCTCGACGCTCAGCTCGTCGAGGCCGGGCTTCCGCTCCAGCTTCGCCGTGCCGATCTCGCGGGGCGGTTCAACGACGCGCTGGTCAACGTCTTCTCGGAGGTCTTCGGCGAGGACCGCACGCTCGAGCTCTCCTACCGGCCCAGCTGGAACGACCCCGAAGGCCTCTCGGATGCCGATGTGCTTCCGGCCGAGCCCGACGAGCCGCCCCGGGCGGTGCCGGCGGACAGCCCGGCCTACGCCGCGTCCATCCGAGACCAGCTCGCCCGCGCGCGCGACCGCGACCTGGATATGCGCACCTCCACCCGCGGCCCGCACCGCGACCGCTTTCCCTTCCGCCTCGACGGGCGCCTGCTCACCGACGTCGCGAGTACCGGCCAGCTCCGCCTCGTCTCGCTCATCCTCCGCGTCGCCCAGGCACAGCTCCTCTCGCGCGTCACCGGCAGGTTGCCGGTGCTTCTCCTCGACGACGTCCTCCTCGAGCTCGACCCGCTCCGTCGCGGCCGCTTCGTCGAAACCCTCCCCGACTACGAGCAGGCGTTCTTCACCTTCCTGCCCGACGAGCAGTACGCTCGGTTCAGGCGCGATTCGACGAGGATGTACTCGGTGAGGGCGGGTGAGATAGGCGAGGTGTGAGGCCCCGGGCGTCAGCTCGCCTGGGCCTCGCTGTCAACGCGGGTCTCGCTCTCGCTCACCGCCTCGGCGTCGGGGTCGTCGGGCTGCTCGCGCCCGGCCGGCGCCATGGGCGCCGGGCGACTGCGGGCGAAGCCGTTCGTGATCCGGTCGATCACGATCGCGAGGAACACGATCGCGAGTCCCGCCTCGAAGCCCTTGCCAATATCGACGCGGTTGATCGCCAGAAGGACTTCCATGCCCAGGCCGCGATTGCCGATCATCGACCCGATGACGACCATCGCGAGCGCCATCATCGTGGTCTGGTTGATACCGACCATGATCGACGGGCGTGCGAGCGGCAGCTGGACGTCGAAGAGTAGATTCCAGCGGTTGGCGCCGAACGCCCTCGCCGCCTCGATCGTATCGCCCGGCACTTCGCGGATGCCCACATCGGTCAGTCGGATGACCGGAGGGATCGCGTAGATGAGCGTCGCGAAGGTCGCCGGAACCCGCCCGAGGCCGAAGAGCATGAGCGCGGGTATGAGGTACACGAACGACGGCATCGTCTGCATCGCGTCGAGGACGGGCGTGAGGATCCGCTTCAACGTCTTGCTCCACGCCATGAGAATGCCGATCGGTATGCCAAAGGCTATGGCGATCGCGACGGAGACGATGACGACCGACAGCGTGGTCAACGCCTCGTTCCAGTAGCCGAACGTGCCCACGAGCATGAGCATGATCGCCATGCCGACGCCGTACTTCCACGACCCGATTACCCGCCACGCAAGCACTCCCACCGCGATGACCAGGACGAACCACGGGAAGAAGACGAGCGCGCGTTCGACGGCGATCAGTATCTGCAACCCCACGCCGCCTATCCAGTCGAAGACACCGCCCAGGTTGGCGAGTATCCAGTCCATCGCGCTATCAACCCACCCGGCGAGCGGGATGCGCAGCCACTCGGGAAACTCAAACATCGGACTCTTCCTCTTCGGGCGTGTGCAGCGCCTCGAGAATCGCCCGGGGACGGACGACGCCCAGGAGCTTTCCGTCGTCGTCGGTCACCGGAAGCGGATAGCTTTCCGCGCTGACGAGACCGAACAGGTCCTCGATCAGGACGTCGGCGTCCACCGGCTCGGGTCGGATCAGCTCGGCATCGTCAATCTGCCTCACGTTCTCCCTGATCAGCCGATCGACGAGATCGCGCGTGCAGATCCCCAGGTAGCGGTGTCGCTTGTCCACCATGAAGCCCCAGTCGCGCTTGGCGTGCTCGAGCTCGACGCGCGCCGCGCGCGGGCCCTGCCAGCGGTAGAGCAGCATTTCCGGGTCGCTCATGACCGTCGCGGCGCTGAACACGCGCGCCGCCGAGGCGTCTCGGGTGAACGCCCGGACGTAATCGTCGTGGGGATTACTGAGGATCTCCTCGGGCTCGGCTACCTGGACGATCTCGCCGTCCCGCATGATCGCAATGCGATCGCCCAGCTTGAGCGCCTCGTGCAGGTCGTGCGTGACGAAGACGATCGTCTTGCCCAGTTGGTCCTGCAGATTGATGAACTCGTCCTGGAGCTCGCGCCGGATGAGCGGATCGAGGCCGCTGAACGGCTCGTCCATCAGGAGTATGTCAGGGTCGGTAGCGAGCGCGCGAGCCAGCCCGACCCGCTGCTGCATGCCGCCGCTGAGCGAGGAGGGGTGGTACTCCTCCCAGCCCGACAGTCCTACTGTCGAGAGCGCCTCGCGCGCGAGCTCTTCGCGCTTCTCGCGTTCCTCGCCGCGAAGCTTCAGTCCGTACGCCGCGTTCTGGAGCACCGTGTAGTGCGGGAGGAGACCGTAGTTCTGGAAGACCATGCTGATCGCGTTTCGCCTGAAGTCCAGCAACTCGTGCGGCGTCATCGCCGACACGTCGGCGCCATCCACCCAGAGCTTGCCGCTCGTCGGCTCGATGAGACGAATGAGGGTTCGAATCAGCGTCGATTTTCCGCTCCCGGAAAGGCCCATGAGAACAAACAGCTCGCCCGACTGAACCTCGAAGCTGACGTCGCGAAGCGCGATGACGCTGCCGGTTCGTGCCTGCAGCTCCGACTTGGGGAGATCGCGCAGCTGCGGCGTCAGGACCTGCGCCGGGTTCTTCCCGAAGGCCTTCCACAGGCCTTCCACTCGAACCGCGACGTCGCCGTCGGGTGCCTGTTCTGCACCCGTGGCGGCGACGTCGGAAGTTGGCCGGCTTTCGCCGGCCTGAGTCGTTTCTGTCATACCGATCCTAAGGGAGCGCCGCACGGACGTTGTCGGCGACCTCGTCGGAGACCCAGTCGGTCCACACGTCTTCCCGGTTCCCGAGGAACCAGATCGCCGCTTCTTCGGCGTCGTCGGCCTCTGTGTCGAGGATGTTGAGGAACTCGTTATTCACCGCGACGCTCGCGCCGTAGTTCGACAGGAACTCGGCGACCTCGGGCATCTCTTCGGAGCTCTCCGCGTTCATGAGGACGTCGACGTCCGCCGCGGGGAACTCCGTTCCCTCGAGCCGCACCATGTCGAGCTGGTACATGATCGCAGTCGGTTCCCAGTAGTAGCCGACCCACGGCTCACCCTGCTCGTAGGCGCTCTTCATGGACGCGGCCAACGCTGCGCCGGAGCCGGGGAGGAACGCGGTGTAGTGTTCGTACAGGCCGTACTCCTCCATCAGGTTCTCGCTGATTTCGGTGGCGGACCAGCCCGGGGGTCCCACGAGGATGCGGCCCATTCCGGGATTCTCGGGATCCGGGAAGAGATCGGCGTACTCGGGAAGATCCTCGATCGACTCGAGATCGGGCGCCATGGGTTCGATCCCGCGGTCGTCGTCGCCCTCGATCATGTACCGCGGAACCCACCAGCCCTGCGGACCGTCGGGCATGTTCTCGCCCAGGTTGACGACCGTACCGGCGTCGATCTGCTCCTCGTACGCCTCGGGGTAGTTCGAGTGCCACGACTCCATCATGACGTCTATGTCGCCCGACGCGACCCCGTTGAACAGGGGAATCGTATCGCCGGGGATGAAGTCGGCGGTGTAGCCGCCGTAGCCGTTCTCCAGTATGAACGCCGCGATGCGGTTATGGACGAGGATGCTGTCCCAGGACGCGTCTGCGAAGACAACTTCCTGTACTTCTGCGCCGTCCTCAGCCTGCCCTTCCGCCGTCGCGAATCCCGCGATCAGGGCAACGAGAACGAACACCAGCGTCAATCTGCTTCTCAGGTGTTTCATCTATGATGACTCCTTGGATTGTAATATTTTTGACTCTATATAAATCTACCGACGATGTCAACGGTACAA
>CAZICD010000072.1:0-23490 GCA_964537725.1 uncultured Spirochaetaceae bacterium
GAGATTTGCACCCGAATCTGAGACGGTGCCTGGTAGCACGTTCGATCCAACACGGGTACACTGCCTAACAGAATCCTTGGGAGTGCCGATATGTTAGGCAGCAACCATTGCCCAACAAACGCCGCTCGATGTATCATGTGTTAGGCAACGGAGGATAACCATGGCGGTCGTAATCGACATACTCGACAATGAAAGAAAGCGACTCGTCAGGCTCCTCTCGAAGTACGAGTCGGAGGTATCAGAGTTGCCCAAGGGCTCCATATCGATGAAGAAGCGCAGCAACCGTGACTACGCGTACCTGGCTCATCGAGAGGGCAAGAAGGTGGTGTTCGACTATGTGGGGCCGGCGTCCTCCGACGCCGTTCAGGAACTCAGGCAGATGATCGAACGACGGAAGGAGCTTGAGGACAAGATCCGGCAAGTGAAGCAGAATCTGAACGCCGTAGAACGGAGCCTCCGTGCCGGACGATGAAGATCTGTTCCTTCGAATAATCGCAGGTCTCGACGACGGTGGCGTCTTGCAGCAGGTCGTCCTCATCGGAAGCTGGGCGCTCCGGGTCTACCAGACTCACTTCGACAACG
The DNA here is from genome assembly GCA_964537725.1 of uncultured Spirochaetaceae bacterium. GTDB lineage: Bacteria > Spirochaetota > Spirochaetia > DSM-27196 > SLST01 > SLST01. The sequence goes on from CAZICD010000072.1 coordinate 583, forward strand.
ACCCGGAAGTGCCGATCCTCGCCACCACAGATGTCGACTTCCTGGTGCCGAACCCACCTCGATTGGGAGCGAGATTCGATGTCGGCCGGATGCTTGCAGACTTGGGCTTCGACACGGAGTGGGCGTCTGTCGGTGGGCACTGCAAGTACGAGAGCCCCGACATGGAAGTTGAGTTCCTCGCCCCGAGCAGGCAACCGGACAGGACGAAGCCCGTTCCCGTCGAGGAGTTGAGCACGGTCGCCCAGCCGCTCGAGTACGTGTCCCTGGCGTATGACAGAAGCATGATCGTCCGGCACCGTAGTCACGACGTGCGCGTCCCACAACCCGAGGCTTTTGTCGTCCTGAAGCTGCTCGTGATCCCGAAGCGGAAGGACGCTCAGAAGCGTGCCAAGGACATCCTGACTGTCCGCGAGCTCGGCGGATTCCTGGCAAGGCAGCCCGACGCGAATGCCCGATTCTCGGCGATAGTGGGCGGCATTCCGAAGAAGTAGGCGGAGGACATCGACTACCCTCGCCATCACGAGGAGAAGCGGTCCGATCTCGGTCCGCAGGGCAGCTTCGCTTGGCACGCGCGAGCAAAAGCACTGTCGGACGATGAGAGGCAGCAGATCTTTCCACTACTCTTCAGCGGTGTCTCGAATCGCCCGAGCCACCTTGAGCACCTCGGTCTCGAGCTTGTCGAGCTGGCGCATCGTATCTCGACTCATCTGATCCGGCCTGTGCTTGTACAGCCGGCGGTGGTCATCAGCAAGCTCCTGCACGATGCTGATGACCTGCCTGAGCTTGGTCGCGAACTCCGTATCGTTCCTCTGATCTCTCCCCATACGACTATGGTACACCATTGGCGTCTGGCCATCTCGGGAGGATGCCGGCGGGCACTTGTTGCGGGTCCAAAGGGAGTATCACGATGCAGAGTCCTGCTGGACCGATTTTGCACGCCGCGTCACCAGAGATGGCGGTAGGCCGAGCGGCGATGCCTTGTCTCAATCGCTTGAATAGCGAATTGCGTTATTAAAGATTACGGCCTATTATTGAATAGCACGCTGTCTTATGAAAGAACACTCAACAAGTCCATCCGGCCGGTACATCACGATCTCAACAGTTGGTGAGACAGTTAGGGCCTTCGTTCCAGATAGTCTACCCCCGCCAGATCTGACGGCTTTCGGCTTTGAGGACCTCGACCTCCTCGAACGGGCGAACAGATCCCTCGGTCGACTCGACGGGCTTTCCGCCATGCTGCCAGATGCATCCCTCTTCATCTACTTCTACGTTCGCAAAGAGGCGGTCCTGTCCTCCCAAATCGAGGGCACCCAGAGCAGCTTGTCCGAGTTGCTTCTGTTCGAAGAAGCGCAACCAGCAGGGGTCCCAATCGACGACGTGGAAGAAGTCTCCCGATACGTTGCGGCGCTGAATCACGGCATTCGGAGAATCCGAGACGATGGCTTCCCCCTTTCGCTGCGCCTCGTTCGAGAAATCCACGCGGTACTGCTCGACTCTGGACGAGGCAGCGACAAGGAGCCCGGCGAGTTCCGGAGATCACAGAATTGGATCGGAGGAACCCGCCCGGGGAACGCGACGTATGTTCCGCCGCCGCCCGCTCACCTGACGGCGTGCCTTGCCAACCTGGAGCAGTTCCTGCACGCCACGAAACCTGCCATGCCGCTCCTGATCCGGGCAGCGCTCGCTCACGTTCAGTTCGAGTCCATTCACCCGTTTCTCGACGGAAACGGCAGGCTCGGTCGGCTGCTGATCACGTTGCTTCTGATGAACGAACATGCGATTAGTGATCCACTTCTCTACCTGAGCCTGTACTTCAAGCAGCACCGTGACCTTTACTACCAACTGCTGCAACGCGTAAGGGAAGAATCGGACTGGCTGTCGTGGATTCGCTTCTTCCTGGACGGTGTACGCGAAACCGCAAACGAGGCAACTTCGACCGCCACGAGGATCACCTCGCTATTCGAGGCAGACCGAGTCCGCACTCAAGGAATCGGCAGAGCTGCCGGCTCGGCACTACGGGTCTTCAGCTACCTGCAGCGTCGCCCGATAACCTCTGTGACCGCAGCAGCTGAGGCAACGGACCTGGTATATCCGACTGTGAGCTCAGCGATGAACGCGCTCGAGAAGCTCGGCATAGTCACGGAAGTGACCGGGCGTGATCGGGGCAAACTGTACGCCTACACGAAGTACCTCGAGATCCTGGGCGCTGGTGCGTGAGCGTTTTGAGCTTCTATGGGTCAAGGCTTGTTCATTAGCGTACATTTTACGTTAGGAAGAAACGTCGCCCAATCGTTCGTCGCCTACGGCTCGCGGATCACCCCGACCGCCACCACCGCGCCCACGACGCACAGCCCGATGATCGCCAGGAAGAGCGGAGTATGCGACCCGAAACGCTCGAAGAGCGCGCCGGACGCCGCGCCGCCGGCGAGCGCGCCGACGCCGTACGCGGTGTACATGATGCCGTAGTTCTTCACGTAGTTCCGCGCGCCGAACAGCCTCGTGGTTGCCGCCGGCGCGATCGCGAGCCAGCCGCCGAGCATGAGCCAGAAGATGCCGAACCCGACGAAGAACGGGAGCGGCAGATCCGGTCGGGCGAACATGGCCGCCGCTGCACCCGCGGCGATGAGCACGAAGGCGATGACGATCGAACGTCGCACCCCGGTTGCGTCGTGCACGGCGCCGAACAGCGGTCGCCCCACGCCGTTGAGAACGCCGAAGGCGCTGACCGCCGCTGCGGCAGCCGGACCGCTCAGGCCCGCGGTCTGCTGGGCGAACGACGCGGTCATGCCGATCGCCGTGAGCCCGCAGAGCGTCCCCACCACGTACGCGATCCACAGACCGTAGAAGTTGGGCGAGCGCAGCATCGCCGCGGGACCCAGCTCGTGCTGCAGGGACGGGCCGTCGGCCCCTCCGGCGCCCTCGCCGGCCGGGCGCGCCCGGGTGACGACCGCCGCCGCCGCCGGGCTCGTCGCCTCGGCCGGCGGTCGGGTCTCCGCGGAGGCCGAAGCGCCGGCCTGCGAGGAGGAGGCACGCCGATCCTCACCGTCGGCCTCCGGCTCGTGCCGGGTGAAGAATCCGGCGAGCGCCGGAATCACAACCGCGAAGCCGGCTCCCAGCGCGACCATCGCCGGCTGCACGCCGATTCGGACGATGAGCACCTCCGCAAGCGGTGCCGTGACAAACGGGGACACCCCGAACCCGGCGAGCGTCACCCCCATGGCGAGCCCGCGCCGAGCCGGGAACCAGCTCCCGGCGACGGCGAGCGGCACGCCGTAGGCGAAGCCCACGCCCGCTCCACCGACCACGCCGTACGAGACGACGAGCGGAACGAAGCTGGAGATGAGCCCGCCGCTGATCCAACCGGCGCCCACGAGCACACCACCTGTGAGCAGCGTCACGCGGGTCCCGATTCTCGCCATCAGCAGCCCGGCGACGGGCATTGAGAAGGCGAACACGGCGAGGAACACCGAGTACGGCAGTCCGCTCTGGGCGGTCGTCAGAGACAGCGAGGCTTCCAGCGGTGCGCGGAAGACCGACCACGAATAGACGGTACCCAGACACATGTTGACGACCACGCCAAGCGCGACGAGGTCCCAGCGCTTGTTGAGCCGATCGGCTACCATCCGCGCGTACCCGCCCCACCCTTGAAGGGTCCCTCGATCCACGACGTGATCCAGCCGCCGTAGAAGGCTCCGGCCTGGGCATTCGCGCGCTCGCCGACCGGCTCGACGGCGGGAGGACGCGGGTAGTTCCATACGGATTCATGAGTACGCTCGCGCATGGCAAAAGCCTATCACGTCGCCGGGCAGCGCTGGAATTGTCCGGGATGGTTTGATATTTTCGAGATATGGAAGCTCGGCCCGAGCTCGACTTCGCCCAGCTCAAACGGTGCTCGCTGTTCGGAGGCGTAACCGAGCGGGCGTTCGAAGCCATTCGTCCGCACATCCAGCACATGCACTTCGACCGGGGCGATCGCATCGTGACCGAGGGCGAGGTCAACGACCGCATCTACTTCATCGAGATCGGATCGGTGGAGGTGCTCAAGCGCCTGCGCCGCGTCGGCGAGCCGGCCGAGCGTCGGCTCACGACGATGAACGTGGGAGATACCTTCGGCGAAATGGAGCTCATCGACATCCAGCCCTGCGCTGCATCGGTACGCGCGCTCGAGCCCACCGATACGCTCTCGCTCTCGAATCGGGACCTCTACAAGGTCTCCAAGACCGACATGAAGACGTACGCGCTGCTCGTGATGAACCTGGCCCGCGAGATCAGCCGCCGGCTCCGGGAGGCCGACGACATGATCGTGGGCGATATCTCCGGCGAGCCGTAGGAGAGTCGACGTGCCGATCGACCGCAATCCGTTCCTCGCCTACCTCGCCTCACACCGTGCGGCCGGCGCGCCCGAGCTGAAGGAGCTCTTTCGCGTCCTCGCCAAACGGACCCACCCCGACACCTCGATGAGCGATGCCTCGGCGTTCGCCGAGCTCCAGGAGCACTACCACGCGGCACTCGCGCTCCTGATCGAACGAAGCGAGCACGCTCACCTCGCAGAGCGTTCCGAGCGGGCCGATGTCGCCACGGCGGCCGGCGGATCACCTCTCCGCGGCGCGAGGGCACCCGGAACGTCGGCGCCCGCGCGCGACCGCGTCCTCGCCGGGCTCTACCGCTACAAGGCGCTGCTGCCCAGCCTCCGGATCGACGGGCGCGATCTCCCGGCGGCCTGCGCGGCCGCCTTCGCCGCCGCGATGGACGCGGCCGAGGAGTACACGCCGCGCGCGGGCGAGGCGCTCGCCGCCTACGACGAGCAGTTCCACCGTCGCCGTGCCGAGATCGCGGTCTTCCCCGAGATCCGGGTGAAGTACCCCATCTTTCTCAACGCGATGTCGAGCTTCTTCGACTACCAGCTCATGCCCAACGACTTCAACCTGCGCGTCGCGCGATCGTACCTCGCCGAGATCAGGCCCGTCACCGACGTGGATCCGGCCGCCTCGCCGCACATGCGCCACAACCGATCGGCGGCCGCGCGGTCGGCGCTCTACCGGATGCGCGTCTGGCTCGAGGAGGAGCTGGAGCTTCCGGTCGCCGACCTGATCTGAGGCGACGCGCGCGGCGACGACGGCTCAGCCCCGCGCCGCCTCGATCGCGCGGTTGAGCGCCTCCCGGCTGGGGATGATCGACGAAAAGGCGAGCTCGCCGTTGATGTAGATCGCCGGCAGCTGCGTGACGCCCACCTTCTGCATCCGCGCGATGTTTTCTGCGCTCGTCGCTTTGTACTCGACGACGTCGATCGCTTCGCCATAGGTCTTCTTCGCGTCCATCGCGCTCTGGAACATGTACGTGCACGCGGCGCACGTATCCGAGTCGATCGTGAAGACCTCGACGAGCGGGCGCTCGAGCGAACCGTAGTCGGGCAGATCCACGTCGATGTCGAGCGTCGTGGACGTGTAGTTCGCGACGAGCTGCCGCGTCTGGTCGGGCTGGTGAACGGCCTGCTCGCACCCGACGGTGTTCTCCGGCGGGACGTCGTAGGGCATGTCGCATCCGGGCGAGACGATGAAGTTGCGGTGCGACACCGAGTCCACGATGTCGAGCGTCGTCTTCATGTTGTCCTGCTGGTTGCCGAACAGCATGACGCTCGCGAGCGGGATGTTGCCGGCGAGCACGATGTCGTAGCGGTCGGTGATCTCCTTCGCCGCCGGGAGGTTGATGTTCTCGTCGATCGAAATGCCGTCGGGCTTCGTGCGACACATCACCTCCACGTTCTTCGTCGCGTCGCCGCAGACGAAGAACGACGAAGGCACGCCGAGCGCTCGAATGTGCGCGAACAGATCGGTGTACGCGTCGCTGAGGAACTCCGTGAAGTGATCGGGCGAGATCTGCGAGACGAGCGGATCGACGCTCGCGATGACGGCGGCGCCGGCGTCCACGTAGAGCTCGGCCATGCGCTTTCCCACCTCGACGCCGTAGGCGACGAGCCGCTTCACGTAATCGGGGTCGTCGAACATGTCCATGAAGATGTTCGTCCCGCGCAGGTGCGAGACGAGCGTGAACGGCCCGCAGAACAGGCCGTAGAGCGCGGTGTCATCGCCGAATTCGTCGGCCATCGCTCTGGTGGCCTCGAGCGCGACGGGCAGCCGGCCGTCGCCGGCCTCGGGCAGCTTCCCGGGAACGGTCGGGTCGGCCTCGAGCGGGTGCGAGGTAACCGTGGGCGGTGCGTCGCCGCTCCACAGCAGGTCGCACCCGAGGATCTCCGCTTCGAGCTGCAGGTCGAACATGATCGGCATCCCGTCGGGGTGGTAGAGCCGATGCGCCTCGCGCAGCGCGCGGACGAGCTTCTCGCCGTCCTGGTAGAGCTCGTCGGCAGCCACACCGATGAGCTTGCCGGCGTGGACCCCCGCGAAGGGCACCCAGGGAACCGAGGGAGTGTCTTTGTGATCAAACGTCGCGAGGACGAGTTCCTTTCCGGTCATGCAGCCTCCTCCTTACCTCGCCGGTCAGCATACGGCACGCGCGACGCCGGCCGCTATGAAAATTATGCGTCAACTGGTAGGATCATAGGTCGATGGAATCGCTCGACCGTACGACCGCCGCCGCACAGGCGAACCTCTTCACCTCGGTAACCGGCGTGCCCTGCGTGGTGCTCGACCGCACGGGGACCGTGCTCTACCCGGACGCCGACGACTACCCCTGTCGGCTCTGCAGGACCATCAGCGGCGACCGCGAGGCAGCGAGGCGCCCGGCGCAGCCACCGGTCGACGGCGTGCGGCACCTCACGTGGGTCGAAGAGTCCATGCGGTTCGGAGGGCGCAGCATCTTCATGTGCAGCAACGCGTTCACGCACTGGACCTCGCCCATCGTCGACGGGGCGCGGATGATCGGCGCGCTCGTTGCGGGCCCCGTGCTGACGATCGACGAGGAGGGGTTCTTCGAGAACGAGCTCGTCGCCCGCTTCGACGGCGCGCACTCGCCGGCGATCATCGAGGGGCTGCGACGGCTCTACGAGCTCGTGCCACGGCTCGAGCCGGCGCGCGTGACGGTCCTGTCCGAGCTGTTGCTGCAGCTCGCCCTCGCGATCAGCACCGACGCGAGCGGCCTGCGCGACTCCGAGGATTCGCTCGCGCAGCAGTCCCGAATCAACGAGTACATCCAGGAGCTGAAGAGGAGCCGGAGCCGGGAAGGCACCGACCCGGATCGGCCGTCCTACCCGGTGGAGAAGGAGACCACGCTCCTCAACCAGATACGCTCGGGCGACGTGCCGGCCGCGCAGGAGACGTTGAACGAGCTTCTCGGCCACGTGTTCTTCGCCACCGGGTCACGGCTCGACCGGACGAAGCTTCGCGCGCGCGAACTGGTCGTCCTCCTCTCGCGTGCGGTTCTCACCGAGGGGGCGGACCCCGAGGAGGTGTTCGGGCTCAACTATCAGTTTGTCGACGCGATCGACCATCAGACCGACACCACCGGTGTCGCGTACTGGATGGCGCGCATCGTCCGGCGCTTCGCAGACCTCATTCTCTACCTGCCCCACCTCACGCACGCGCGCGCGCTGCGGCGCGCGCTTTCGCACATGCGCAACCACTCCGAACGCCCGCTGCGGGTCGCCGAGGTCGCACGCGTGGCGGGGCTCAGCCCGAGCCACTTCAGCCGCGTCTTCCGGGCGGAGATGGGTGAGACGTTCGTGTCATCGCTGAATAGGATACGCTGCGAGCGCGCGGGAGAGTTGCTGCGATCCACGACGCTCCCGGTTCAGGAGATCGCGCACCGATGCGGATTCAGCGATCACAGCTACTTCACGAAGGTCTTCCGGTCGGTCACGGGCACTCCGCCGAGCGCCCTCCGGGACGGGTGACGGCACGAGCCGGCTGAGCCGGCGCGTGCCGCGGCGGGAATCGTGATCAGGCGCCGACGAGCTCGATCGCGCGCTCGGCCGCGCTCGCCGCATCCGGCGTGTACGCATCGGCCCCGATCGACTCGCAGAACTGCTCCGTGACCGGCGCACCGCCGACCATGATGTGCACCTTCGAGCGGATTCCGGCCTTGTCGGCGGCCTCGACCACGCTCTTCATCTCGGTCATGGTCGTGGTGAGCAGCGCCGAGCAGCAGATGATGTCGGCGTCGTTCTCCTGCGCGGCCTCTACGAACTTCTCCGCCGATACGTCGCTGCCCATGTCGACGACGTTGAAGCCCTTGCCCTCCATCATCATCTTCACGAGGTTCTTGCCAATGTCGTGGAGGTCGCCCTTGACCGTGCCGATGACGACGGTCCCCTTCGCCTTCACGTTCTCGCTTACGAGCAGCGGGCGCAGGATCTCGATACCGGCGTTCATCGCGCGGGCGGCGATCAGCACCTCCGGCACGTAGATCTCGTTGTTCTTGAACTTCTGACCCACGACGTCCATGCCCGCCATCATGCCCTCTTCGAGGACCTGGCGCGCGGTCACACCCTCGTCGATCGCAGCCTGGACCATTTCCTTGACGTCGTTGGCCTTCCCCTTCTGCAGTGCTTCAGAGATCGCGTTCAAATCAGCCATCGGTCACCTCACTTTGATGTTCAAGAGTAGTGCGGGGTGTACCGCCCCGCTATAAGAATCGTGCGATTCATCGGGCTATTCTACCATCATGCGCCGCGTCAGTACAGCCAATCGGTGCGCGGCGCCGTCCCGGCAAACGCCTCGTCGAGCGCCGCAGCCAGATCCCCGGCGATCTCCACGCGTCCGGTTTCGCGGAGCGTGCTCATCGGCAGTACCGCCGACCACGCGCGCGTGAGATCGCCCACGCCGATCACGACGTCCGGCGTCGCGTGCTCCCCGTCGAGCCGCGCGGCACCGGACTCACCCACCTCGTAATCGCCGGCTGCTCCCTGCCAGCCGTCGTGGTCGTGCAGGTAACGCGCGGCGGGGTCGACGACGCGCATCACGAACCGCGGCAGCGCGCGCCGGGCGGCCGCCGCGGCCATCGCCCGCTCGACGTCGAGGATCCGGTACTGGAAGACCGCGGTCGCCGAGCTCGCCGCCTCGAACTCCCCCTTCCTGCGCTCGCGTCGCTGGCGGAAGGGCCGGTCGATGAAGTCCTGCAGCTGCACGCCGGCCGGCTCGGCGAGCCAGACGAGGTAGACCTGATCGCCCAGGTTGCGGAGGAGGCCGAGCAGCTCGACGAACTCGGCGAGCGTGCGGTAGGCGGCCCAGCTGACGCGGTAGGGGCCCTCCTCGCCGTTGTCGGTGTGGACCCAGACGTGGTGCGTGAGCTCCCCGCTCGTCTCGTCGCGGAACCCGAGCCCGAATCCCAGCTCCGACTCCGCGGCGACCATGCCCGAGAACGCCTCCGGCAGCAGTGAGACCGATCCATGGCGACGCCGGCGCCCGAGGCGCGCCGCGTGCATCTCGGCGATATCGTCCGGCGATAACCGAACCGGCGGCCGGCGGCAGTAGGGCACCGTGAGCGACGCCGGGTCGAGCCGGACGAAGTGCTCGTAACCGCCGGTACCGAAGCCGAGCTTGTCGTAGAACCCCTGGTCGAAGATCCCGAGCCCGGCGACGACCGAGCCGCGCTCGGCGCACGCGGCGAGCGCCCGGGCGGTCGTGCGCGACGCGAGCCCCTGCTTCCTCGCGACGCGGCTCGTGACGACACCGGTCACCCCGGAGAACCGCAGGCGTTCGCCGTGGTAGTCGTAGTCGCCGGGCATGGTCGTCACGTAGCACTCGGGCTCCCCCGAGAGCTCGGCGACGAAGGCGTCGGACGCGTTCTGGAACGCCTCGCGCGCGGCCTTCGCCTGCTTCCGCTCGGAGGGCTTGCGCCACCCCACCTCGAGCAGAATGCGCTCGATGAAGACCGCGTCGGTATCGGCGCTGTACGGACGTACGGAAGGGCTCGTTTCGGACATGAACGCCATCCTATCAGCGCCCGACGTCTTCGGCCACCATGTCGAGCTGGGTTCGCAGGTCTTCTACCTCGCGGATCCAGAACGACCGCGAGCCCCAGTCGGGGTTCTCCTCGCGGAACCGGTGGTCGTCGCGCTGCAGCGCGCTCCACGCGAGGTAGTACACCATCCGCATGAAGCGCAGCGGTTCGACGAGCCGCAGCGTCGAGTCGTCGAAGTCGCAGAACTGGGTGTAGCCGTCGAGGATGTGCGTAAGCTGCCGCCGAGCCGCCCAGGCGTGATCGGGAAGCAGCAGCCACAGATCCTGCACCGCCGGGCCGAGCATCGTGTCGTCGAAGTCGATCAGAAGCAGTCCCTCGTCGCCGCGGTCGAGCACGTTGCCGCGATGGAAGTCACCGTGGATGCGCTGCAGCTCGACGCCCTCGAACAGGGGGGCTATGAGCTCGATGCCCCGATCGAGCAGGGTGAAGAACTCGTCGCGCAGCTCCGGATGGACGACGTCGGCTTCGCGGAGCTCGTGCGCGAAGCGGGTCGTCGACTCGGAGGGCGTGCAGACCAGCCGATGCACGGCGGTACCCAGCTGCCCTACCGCGTGGACCCGCCCTGCGAGCGAGCCGAGCCGGAACCAGTCCTCGTCGCGCTCGGCGTCGAAGCCTCGTCCGCCGCGCTTCGGGTAGAGCGCGAACGCGTACACGAACGCGGGCTCACCCGCGTCGGCGTTCGCCTCGACCTCCACGGTCTGAAGCGTGTAGCCCTCTTCGTCCGCGATGGGGGCGACGACCGGCACCTCGGCATCGGCACAGTCGAGCACGAACTCGTGCTCCTCGGCGATCGCTTCGGTGCTCCAGCGGTCGGGACGGTAGAACTTCGCGATGTAGTCCACGCCTGAGTCGGCCCGCACGCCGTAGACACGATTGACGTAGCTCGGGTACGGCGTGACCGTACCGTCGAGCACGAGCCCGTACGCCTGTTCCACCGCGGCGATCATCGTCTGCGGCGTCAGCGCGTCGAACACACCGCGAACGGGTTCCCGGCCGCCAGGCATCGCGCCGTCAGACATCGTGCGCTCCGCATACCCGGTCGCGCCCGCGGTCCTTCGCGAGGTAGAGCGCACGGTCGGCCGCGCGGAACAGATCGGCAGCGCTGGCCGCGTCGTCGGGGTAGACGGCGACGCCTACCGAGACCGTCGAGCGAACCGGTCCGCCTTCGGACACGAGACCCGTCTCCGCCACCGACCGCCGGATACGCTCTCCCACGCGCATCGCCTCCTCAACCGTCGCTCCGGGCATGACCGCGACCAGCTCGTCGCCTCCGTACCGGCACGGGATGTCGCCGGCTCGAACCTGCGATCGTACGAGGTCTGCCACGTGACGCAGCACGTCGTCGCCCAGCCCGTGTCCGAAGCGGTCGTTGATCGTCTTGAAGTGGTCGATGTCGAGGATGAGCAGGCCGATGGGCCTCTGCTCACGATCGGCCCGGGCGAGCTCGCGCACGAGCGAGTCGTCGAGGTAGGCCCGGTTGAAGAGCCCCGTCAACCCGTCGTGAACCGCCTCTCGCGCGAGCTCCGCGTTCAGCTGCTCGAGCCTCGTGTTGGCCTCCTGCAGACGTCGTTCCGCAGAGCGCAGCTCGGTCGCGTCGTGGAACAGCGCGATCCAGCCCGCGCTGCGCGGACTCGGGTAGTTGATGCGACCGATCTCCAGATCTATGTGGCGGACCGCGCCCCCGGACCTCGCGACGAGCGTCGCGGTCAGCGAGTCGGGAGGCGGGTCGGGAACCGCTCGCGACCAGTCGGGGATGAGGTGCGCCACGGGGGTTCCCATGATCGCCGCCTGATCGATACCCCACAGCCGCAGGGCGGCCGGATTCCAGTCGACCACCCGGCTCTGCTCGTCGAGCACGAGCAGCCCGTCGGGCATCACTTCGACGACGCGGTGGCGCGCGGTCGGCAGCAGCTCGAGCAGCCGGGCGCGCGAAATCCCGGCGAGCAGGAACCCGGTCGCGATCGCAAGCGTGAGCGGCGTGATGTCGAGCGGCATCTGTCCGAGCGCACCGGAGACGTAGAGGACGTTGCCGGCGACCGCCACGAGCAGCCCGAAGAGCACGAGCAGCGCCTGCTGGCGGTAGATGTTGCGCCGGCGGAGCACGCCCGCGACTACGAGCGCGACGCTCGCCGTCACGACCGCGTACTGGTACGCGATTCCCACCCAGAAGAGCGGGCCGTGCTCGTACTCGTAGACGAAGGGAATGGACTCGGCGGGGCGGATATCCGGCCAGACGAGCCCGTGGATGCCGTTCGTGAAGGCGGCAATCACCATGACGAATGGCACCACCCAGAGGATCGACATCCACCATCCGGCGACGCGCGGGCTCAGCCACCTGATGCAGAAGCGCAGCATGAAGGCCACCGTTCCGTACGTGCCGATGTAGGCGAACTGAGACCAGAGCTCGCGATACGTGGCCGACTGCGAGAGCGTCTCGAACCCGTAGAAGAACGACCACTCGGCCACGCACAGCGCGAGCCCGAAGAGCTCGGTCGCCACCGCGCCCCGGTTGTCGCGAGTGCGCACGGCGAGAAACGCCGCAGCGGCGCTGCCGATGAAGTACACGGAGGCGAGCGGAACGGCGGCGAGCATCTACGGCGCCTCGATTCCGCAGAGCACCGAGAGCTCGGCGAGCTGCTCGCGACGGCCGATCGCGACGAGCCGGTCGCCGGCTTCGATCGCGGTCTCCGGCCCCGGATTGTAGATCAGGTTCTCCTCGCCGCGACGGATCGCCACGATGATCACGTTGAGCCGGCTGCGGATATCGGTATCCCGAAGCACGACGTTCACGAGCCCGCTGTCGGGCGACACGGTGATCTCCTCCATCGTGATCTCGCCCGAGTTGGAGCGGGCCACCGTGTCGACGAACTCCACCATCGCGGGACGGATCACGAGCTGGGCGATGCGTCGCCCCACCATCTCGTACGGTTTGATCACCCGGTCGGCGCCGGCGGTACGCAGTTTCGGTTCGCTCTCGTCGCCGAGCGCGCGCGCGACGATCGTGATCGCCGGGTTGATCGCCTTCGCGGTCAGCGTCGTGTAGACGTTCTCCGCGTCGGTCGATACGACCGCGATCAAGCCGCGCGCCCGCTCGACACCGGCTTTCTTCAGCAGGGAGTCCGAGCTCGCGTCGCCGATGATGTGCAGATATCCGAGCCGCTCGAGCTCCGGTGCCATGTCCGGGCTGCTTTCGAGGACTACGAAGGGAACCATCGCCTCGGCGAGATCGGAAGCGATGTGGCGGCCCATTCGACCGAACCCGCAGAGGATCACGTGTCCACGCAGTCGTTGAATCTGTCGGTCCATACGTCCTCTCCGGATCAGGTACAGCTCGATCGCGAGCTGCAGCACCCGCCCGCCGACGTAGGCGAGCGACGCGATACCGCTGACGATGACGAAGGCGGTCAAACCGCGGCCCGCGTCCGAGAGCGGCCTTACCTCGGTGAAACCGGTCGTCGTCAGCGAGATGATCGTCATATAGACCGCATCGGAGAACGACCACCCCTCGATCACGATGTAGCCGACCGTCCCGATCACCACCGTGAGGATCAGGGTCAACACCGCGAGACCGAGCTGCTTCGCGCTGCGGTCTGCACGGTGAGGTTGTACCTGGGGACGGAACGCGGACATCTTCATTCGTGCGGCCGCATGCGGCTGCTCTTTTATAGGACGGCGCTTTCCTCGGGGTCAAGGCGCCGGGGACGCCGACGCGTCGCATTGCCTTCACGCGCGAACGGGTATAGAATATCTTATATAACCGTTTCCAAATACAGGAGCCGCGCATGTTCAGCACAATACCCTACGAGAGATCCCCGAACGCGTCCCCGTCGGACGAACCGGCGCGGGTGATCCTCTACGGTCTCTCGTTCTGCGATCACTGCGCGCAGGCACGCTCGTTCCTCGAAGAACGCGGCGTTGCGTTTTCGCACACCCATCTCGACAAGCTCGAACCGGACGTACGGCGCCCGGTGCTCGCCCGGTTTCGAGAGCTCTACGGGAAGCCCGTCATCTATCCGGTGCTCGAAATCGACGGGGAGTTCACCTTCGGATTCAATGAAGAGATCTGGTCAGGTTTATTGAAGGCCGAATCACAATAGCCGCGATTTCTTCTTTACAAGCCACCGGCCATAGCATATAATCGCCCTTATATTAAGAATCCAATATAGATAAAGAAGCGACGATTCACCGACGCCACACGCAGGCGACGGTGAGGTCAATCGGGGTCTGCCTATGAAACACGTCAAGGGCTTCGTTCTGTCGGCTCTCCTCCTGCTGGCGATCTGGCTGCTGCTCACCCATCCGTTCTCCACCGAAGAGCTCATCGCCGGCGCGATCGCGGCGCTCGTGATCTCGCTCTTCCCCACCGGAGCGCTCGGAGTCATGCAGGACATCCGGGTGACCCCGCGGGCGATCGCCGCGGCGATCGGTTTCCTCGCGTCGTTCGTCGTCGCGCTGGTCCGATCGAACCTGGACGTCGCGTTCCGCGTCCTGCAGCCGTCGCTGCCCATCTCACCGGGCATCGTGCGGATACGGACCTCGCTGCAGACGCCGCTCGCTCGAACGCTGCTCGCGAACGCGATCACGCTCACCCCCGGGACGATCACGGTGGAGTCGCGCGCGGACGTGTTCTACGTCCACTGGATCTCGGTCGCCGAAGGCGACACCGAGGAGGCGACGCGTCGGATCGTCGGGAAGTTCGAGCGCCATCTGGAGGTATTCCTTGGGTAACATCCTCTTCAGTATCGCCGTCGTGTTCGTCCTCGCGTCGATCGTTCTCGCCGCGCTGCGCGGGGTGCTCGGCCCCACGGCTCCCGACCGGGCGGTCGCGCTCGACGCGGTCACCATCGTTTCGGTCTCGCTCATGGCGGCGATCGCGCTCATGGCGGGCAGATCGATCTACCTCGACGTCGCGCTCGTCTACGCACTGGTGAGCTTCCTCGGAATCGTAGCGCTCGCGAGGTACATGGAACGGGGGCTCTCATGACAACGCTCGAAATCATCGGAGGAGCGATCAGCATCGCGGGCAGCGTGCTGCTCTTTCTGGCTGCGCTCGGGCTGATTCGCATGCCCGACGTCTACAACCGCATGCAGGCCGGCACCAAGGCCACGACGCTCGGCAGCATGCTCTTCCTGATCGGAATCGCCGTGGCGCGACCCGAGTGGTGGGCGAAGATTCTGGTGCTCATCGTGTTCATCGTCTTCACGAATCCGATCAGCTCGCACGCGCTCGCACGCGCCGCGCACTTCGTGGGCATCCCCATGTCCGACCGGAGCGTCAAGGACGACCTCGCAGAGGACACGGAGGCGGCGGACGGCCCCGAGCCGCGACAACACCAGGAGCACGAGGAGGTCTCGCGATGAGCACCGTCGTTATTCTCACGCTCGGGGCGGTCATGGTCACCGCGGCGATCGTCGCGCTCATGCACACGAGCCTGGTCACGTCGATACTCGCCGCAGGTGCGGTCAGCCTCGTCGCGAGCATCATCTATCTCTTCCTCGCGGCACCCGACGTCGCGATGACCGAGGCAGCGATAGGATCGGCGCTCACGACGATCGTCTTCCTCTTTGCGCTCTCCCGGCTGCGAGACCGAAGCCGTTCGGCCGACACGGAGGACACCCATGGCTAACCGGATCATCGCGATCGTCGTCGTCGCCGCGCTGGCCGTGCTGCTCGCTCCCCTCGCGCTGGACGTCCCTATCCACGAACAGACGCCCGCGCTCGGCGAGGAGTACGTGGAGCGCAGCGCTGCCGAGGTCGGCGCAGCGAACGCCGTGACCGCCGTCGTCGTCACCTACCGCGGGCTCGATACGCTCGGCGAGGTGACCGTCCTGTTCACCGCGACGGCCGGCGTCGGATTCGTGATGACCCGGCGGCGCCGCCGCGAGGAGCTCGCCGTGCGCGAAGGCCGCGCAGTCGGCGCCCATGCGGGGATCGAGAACCCGACCGCGGGAAGCGCGGCGCAGGGGCCGAGCGAAATCCTGCAGACCGCCTCGCGGTTTCTCGCGCCCATCCTGTTCCTCTTCGGCACCTACATCTTCGTGCACGGCCACCTCACGCCCGGCGGAGGCTTCCAGGGCGGCGTCATCCTCGCCGCCGCGGTGGTGCTCGGCATCTTCGGCGCGCCCGACCGTCGGCTCGCGCACGGGCTGATGACCGTCCTCGAGTCGATCTCCGGGGCTGCCTACGTCGCCCTCGGCGTGCTGGGGCTCGCGCTCGCCGGCGGCTTCCTCGATCCGACCTACCTGCCGGCGGGCTCGCTCGGCGCGCTTCTGAGCGCGGGCGCGGTGCCGCTGATCTACTCGGTGGTGGGGATCAAGGTGGGCACCGAGCTCGCCGGGGTCGTCGACCGACTACGCGCACAGGAGCATCGCTAATGCAGTTCATACCGATCATCGGCGTCCTGCTGATCGTCATAGGCGCGTGGGGCATGCTCACGCAGCGCAACATGCTGAAGATGGTCATCGGCTTCTCGATCATCGATACGGGTGTCCACCTGATGATCGTGTCGATCGGATACGTCACCGGCGGCGCGGCGCCCATCCTCGACGCCGACGTCGCCGCCGGGACCCCGTTCGTCGACCCGGTGCCGTCGGCGCTCGTGCTGACCGCGATCGTCATCGGGCTCGCAGTCACGGCGGTCATGCTCACCTACGTCGTGCGGCTCGCGCGGACGAAGGGGACCCTCGAGGTATCGAGCTACAGGGAGATGAAATGGTAAGCCCGCTTCTGATCGTCGTCGTCGCCCTCGCCGCCGGGTTCCTCATCCCGCTGCTCGCGCAGATCGGTCCGAGCTCGAAGGAAGGCGGATCGCCGCTCGCCTCGCTGCTCTTCTTCGCCGCCGTTGCGGCGCTCATCGTGATCCCGGCGACGTGGCTCCTGCCGCTCGCATCCGGGGCTGCGGACGCAGAGGTCTTCACCGCCGGCGTACGGCCGCCGCTGTCGATCAACCTGCGCATGGGTCTCGTCGAGGCGCTCGTGCTCACGTTGGTCAACGTCGCGGGTCTCTTCTCGGTCGTCGCCGGGTTGCGCGCGATCCACGCGCGCGGCGCCGCAGGGTACGTCCTTGCGCTGATGGTGCTGCTCGGAGCGAACGGGCTCGTGCTCACGCGCGACCTCTTCAACGCGTTCGTGTTCCTGGAGATCCTCTCCATCGGCACCTACGGGATCATCGCCGTGGACGACGAGCCGAAGCAGTACGCCGCGGGCTTCAAGTACCTGATCGCCGGCGGGCTCTCGTCGGTGCTCTTCCTCCTGGGAACCGTCTACCTCTACCGGCTCACCGGTACGCTCAACATCGACGGCATCGTTACCGCCGTCAACGAGGGTGCGCTCGCGGACGCCGGAGGCGGCGGGCTGCTCGCGATCGGCGCCGGGTTCACCGCGCCGTTCCTCCTGTTCGCAGGGCTGCTGATCGAGCTCAAGCCGTTCCCGGCGAACGGGTGGGCGCTCGACACCTACGAGGCGTCGAACCCCGGCGTGGCCGCGCTCGTCTCGGCGGTGAACGCCACCGCGGTCGTGATGCTCCTCTACAAGCTCGTCCCCATCTTCCCGCGGCCGATCGTTTCCACGCTCGTCTGGGTGGGCATCCTCACCTTCTTCGCGTCCAACCTGATCGGGATGCGCCAGCGCGAGGCGAGGCGTATGCTCGGCTACAGCTCGGTCGCCCAGATCGGGCTCATCGCCGCGGTCGTCGCGCTGGTTGCGCTCGACGGGCGCAGCGCGATGTACGTCGCGATCGCCGGCGGCGGGCTGCTCGTGAACCACATGCTCGCGAAGGCCGGGCTCTTCTGGATCGCGGGTGCGGCCGGTGCGCAGGCGGCGGCCCCAGCCAGCGCGGCGACGCGCCCAACCGGCGCGGCGGCCGACACAGCCGGCACGGCGGCCGGCCGCCCGGCGCGCGGCATCGGCCCGGTCGCCGGGGTGGCGTTGATCCTCCTCGCGCTCGCGCTCGTGGGTCTGCCGCCTTTCCCCGCCTTCTGGGCGAAGTGGCAGGTCGTGCACACGCTGATCGCGACCGACCGGATCGCGCTCCTCGTGCTCCTGCTCGCCGGGACGCTCTTCGAGGCGATCTACATCCTGCGCTGGGCGGGCCGGCTGATCGCGCGGCCGGCGCACGCATCGACGGCGGCGCGGGCCGCCGGCTCTGACGTGGCGCCTGCCACCGACCCCGTTCGCGTCGCCCCGGCGGTGGGCGCGGCGCTCGCGATCGTCACGGTCTTTCTCGCCGCGGCCGGGGTCTTCACCGGCTGGGTCCTCGGACTCAACGACCGCGTCGTATGGGCGCCGTTCTTCTTCTCGGCGGCGCTCCTGCTGCTCGAATGGCTGCCGTCGCGGGTCAAGGGCGTGCTCGCGCTCGCCGGACTGGGCGTCTACGCGTGGCTCGCCGCGCCGCTGGTATCCGGGATTCCGCTGATCCTGGGCGGGGTCTTCGCCTTCGGTGCGATCGCCGCCGTCGTCGCGAGCCTCGCCCGGCGCTCGACGCCCTTCGGCACGTACACGCTCTTCCTGCTCGCCGGGACGAGCCTCACCGGCCTCGTGGTCGCGTCCGAGCCGATCGCCTTCTTTCTCCTCTGGGAGCTCATGACCGTCGGAAGCTACCTGCTCATCGCGCGGTCTTCGCGCGCCGCGGCGGGAGAGGCGCCCTCCGCCGGCCGCGCGGGCCTGGTCCGCCGCGTGATCCGCGGCGAGGGCCCGGGCGCGCCGTCGGCGGCGCTTCGCTACATCGGCTTCTCCACGGCGGCGGCGTTGCTGCTCATGGCCGGGCTCATCGTGGCGTCGCACGGCTCGCTGCAGGCCGCTGGCGGTGCGGTCACCGGCGGCGGGTCGGGCGCGACGGGCGAGATCGCCCTCCCCGAGCTGCTCGCAGCCGACGGCTACGTCGAGCTGCCGGTGCTGCGCTCCGCGGATGCGGTTCGGGGCACGGCGGAGGCGCGTCCCGCCGACGAGGCGGGCGCGGGCATCGGCGCGTGGGCCGCGAGCGTTCCGGCCGGCGCGCGACTGGCCGTTTTCGTCCTGCTCGGGCTCGCCTTCCTCGTCAAGATGGGGGCGATGGGCGTGCACGTCTGGTTGCCGGACAGCTACACCGAGGCGGACGACGAGACGACTGCCTTCCTCTCTTCCTCGTTGAGCAAGGCGGGGCTGCTGGGCGTCCTCGTCCTGGTCGTGCTGGCGGGCACGGGAGCGGCAGGCGCGGCCGGGGCCGCAGGGGCAGGGGCGCCGCTCACCGCGATCCTCGGCTGGATCGGCGCGCTGACCGCGCTCTTCGGAGCGCTCGTCGCGGTCTTCCAGGAGGATGTGAAGAAGCTGCTCGCCTACTCGTCGCTCAGCCAGGTCGGGTACATGGTCATGGGTATCGCCCTCGCTACGCACCTCGGGTGGCTCGCCGGCGTCTACAACGCGGTCAACCACTTCGTCTTCAAGGGCATGCTCTTTCTGGCCATGACCGGTGTGATCATGCGCACCGGGACGCGCTACATGTACGAGATGGGCGGGCTCATCAAGCGGATGCCGCTCACCTTCATCTCGGTGCTGATGGCGATCATCGCGCTCTCCGGCGTGCCGCCGCTCTCCGGCTTCGGCGGGAAGTGGCTGATCTACGGCGCGCTGCTCGAGAGCGAATGGTACCTGCAGGCGGGGGTCGCCTTCTTTGCGAGCACGATCGCCTTCCTCTACCTGTTCAGGTTGATCTACACGGTCTTCCTGGGGCAGCTCAAGGACCCGCTGCGCGAGGTGCGCGAGGCACCGATCTCCGTGCTGATTCCGCAGGTCGTGCTGATGGGGACGCTGATGGCGATCAGCATGTACCCGAACGTCATCATCGATCCGATCATCGCGGGCATCGAGCCGTTCTTCGCCTCGACGGTGAACTGGAACGAGATGACCGTGGTCACCGCGCTCGGCTACTGGAACGGGAATCTCGTGATGTGGGTGACGATGGTCGTGTTCATCCTGCCGCTCGCCTGGCTCATGATTGCGATGCGCCGACCTCAGAAGGTGGGTCAGTTCAACGTGGTCTACGCGGCCGAGCGTCCCGAACGCCCCGAGACGACGCACTACGCGCACAACTTCTTCGCGCCGTACCGCAAGGCGCTCGGCTTTCTCGCCGCGCCGGCGGTCAGACGCGCGTGGGAGTACGCGATCGACGGCGTCGGCTCGATCGCCGACGCGATCCGCCGGATCTACAGCGGCAACGGTCAGACCTACGCGCTGCACATCCTGCTTCTGACCGTCGCCCTCTACTTCATCGCGGGAGGTATGTAATGGAGCCCACCCTGCTCGCCCGAATCGGTTTCGCCGCGCTGACGGCGTTCATCATGTTCAACTACGGAATCCTGCTTATGGCATCGATGGCCCGGATCCGGGCTCGCGTCCAGGGCCGGATCGGTATCCGCATCTGGCAGCCGTACATCGACATCATCAAGAACAACGCGAAGCGCACGAGCATCACGCACGGAATCATGTTCTACCTGGGTCCGGTCTTCCGCCTCGCCGGCGGGCTGGGCACGCTCATGTTCGTACCGGTCATCTACGATTCGGTCGTCTTCGGCAACTTCAGCTTCGCCGGCGACGCGCTGCTCGTGATGTACTTCATCTTCTTCGGCCAGCTGGGGATGGCACTCGGCGCCGGCGAAGGCGGCCACCCGTACAGCGCGATCGGCGTCAGCCGCGGGCTCGCGCAGATGACCGCCTTCGAGGTGCCCTTCGCGCTCGCGGTGATCGCGCTCGCCGCTCAGCACGGCACGCTTTCGATCACCGAACTGGTCGCGGTCCAGCAGGACGGCATCATGAGCTGGAACGCGATGACCAATCCGCTCGCGGGCCTCGCGGCGATCATCGCCTTCCTGGGCATGAGCATGCACAACCCGTTCAGCGTCGTGATCGCGCCGCAGGAGATACCCATCGGACCGCCCACCGAGTATCAGAGCTCGTACATGGGCATGCTCCAGACCAATCGCGCGATCTTCAACGCGGCCAAACTCGTCCTCTACGTGAACCTCTTCTTTGGCGGAGCGACGAACTTCATCGAACTCATCGTGAAGACCTTCCTGCTCTACTTCATCACCGTCTTCGTGGGCGTCGCCTTCCCCCGATTCCGCACCGACCAGTCGATCAGGTTCTTCCTGGGCGTTCCCGCGCTGCTCGGGATCGCCGGCATCCTGATCGTCGCCTTCTAGGAGGAGCCGCATGAGCACCACCGACGATACGGCCGCCCGCGAGGCGGTCACCGACCAGATCGACCGGGCGCGCATCGAGCTGCCCGAGCTCGACCGCACGTACTTCTGCGAGGAGCCGCCGCGCCCCGTGGAGCCCTTCAAGGGGATCGTGGAGAAGTTTCTCAACTGGGCGCGCAGCGAGTCGCTGTGGATCCTCGGTTTCGGCACCGGGTGCGGGGCGATCGAGCTGCGCCCGCTGATGACCGCGCGCTACGACATGTACCGCTACGGCATCCAGCCTCGGCCCACGCCCCGCCAGTCGAGCGTCTTCATCATCGGCGGGTACGCGAGCGTGAAGACGATGAAGCGGATCGTTCGCAGCTACGAGCAGATGCAGAACCCCAAGTTCGTCATGGGCCTGGGAAGCTGCACGGTCAACGGCGGGATGTACTGGGACAGCTACAACACGATCAACAGGCTCGACCACTACATCCCCGTGGACGTCTACGTCGCCGGCTGCATGCCCCGACCCGAGTCGCTGCTCGCGGGCTTCATGAAGCTCAAGCAGCTCATCCGCGAGGGCAAGGCGGAGGGCGCGAACGACTACGCGCGCAACTTCGACTGGTACAAGGCCAACCAGAAGCAGATCATCAAAGACTGGAACATGCCGGACTATAACTGGTAGGTGACCCATGAGCGATAGACAGACCCCGACGGCCGGATCACCGGTCGCGATAGACAGCGTAGCAGACGACCTGAGCGCGAGATTCCGCGCCGGCTCCGCCGAACGACGGCGCGACGACCTCGCATTCGTTCCGGTAGCGAAGGGCGAGGCGGTGGCGGCGATCACGCACCTGAAACAGACGTGGGGCTTCACGCACCTCGTCTTCTTCACCGCAATCGACATCATCGAGCGCGGCCTCTTCCGCCTGACCTACATGCTCCACAACTACGAGGCGGGAATCGACGTCTGCGTCCAGGTCGATATCTCGCGCGACGCGCCTGTCGCCGACTCGATCCATCACCTGTGGGCGGGCGCATCGACCTACGAGCGCGAGCTCAAGGAGATGTTCGGGATCGACTTCCCCGGATGCCCCCGCGTCGACGAGGCCTTCGCGCTCGAAGGGTGGGACGATCTGCCGCCCATGCGACGAGACTTCGATACGCGCGAGTACTCAGAGCGCACCTACTTCCCGCGCGAAGGCAGGAAGAAGCACGACAAGGTCGAGGTCATGAAGCAGGAACTCTACCCGGAGGTCGATCTGTGAGTACCTGGAACAACCCACCGCACGGCGGGCTGCTGCGCGCGCGACCGAACGACGGGAAGGAGCCGGAGCGGATCTTCGACGAGGACCGCAGCCTCTTCCCCGAGCACCGGGACGGTCGGCCCGACATCGACCTCGAGAGCGGCAAGTTCCTCAAGGTCTGGCAGGGCCCCCAGCACCCCGGCATCACCGGGAACATGAGCCTGGAGCTCACGGTCAACGGCGACGAGGTCGTCGAGTGCAGAACGCACGTGGGCTACCTCCACCGCGGGTTCGAAAAACTCATGGAGCGCAGGCTCTACATCCAGAACTTCCCGCTCGTGTGCCGCATCTGCGTGCCGGAGCCCGACTTCAACGAGTACCTCTACGCCGCCTGCGTCGAGGACCTCGCCGGGATAGAAGTCCCGGAGAAGGCGAACTGGCTGCGACTGCTCACGCTCGAGATGGCGCGACTGACGAGCTTCCTCATGTGGATCGGCGGGCAGGCGGGGTCGCTGGGCATGGGCACGATCGGGCAGTGGGCGGTCACGCACCGCGACTACATGCTCGACCTCTTCGAGGAGCTCTCCGGCGG
>CAZICD010000073.1:0-23375 GCA_964537725.1 uncultured Spirochaetaceae bacterium
GCCCGAGCCCGAGCGCGTCGGGCGCGCCTCCGCCGCGGATGCGGCGGCGCTTCGGGACCGGCTCTCGGGAATGCTCGAGGGGCCGGGGGCCGATCGGGCGGCGAAGCTGCTGCTCGCGCTCGGTACCGAACGCGCGGCGCAGGTGATGCGTCTGCTCGACGAGGATCAGGTAGAGGCGGTCGCCTCCGCGCTCGTCCGGGTCCGTGCCTTGTCGCGCGAAGAGGCAGACGCCGTGCTCGCTCACCTCGCCGCGGGTCCCATCGCTCCGCCCGCAAAGGGTGGGCCCGACGTCGCACGGGAGATCTTGCGCGCAGCCTTCGGCGAAGAGGAGGGCGAGCGTCGCTTCTTCAGATCGGTACCCAACGCGTCCGCCCACCACTTCGCCTTCCTGAACGAGCTCGAGCCCGGGCAGCTCCACGCTGCTGTGAAGGACGAGTCGCCTGCCGCCGCCGCGCTCATCCTCTCGCACGTAGAGCGAGGCCTGGCTGCGAAGACGTTGTCAATGCTCGACGAGGAGGCCCGCGCGGCAGTCGCGCGTCGGATCGCCCGGATGGGCAAGCTCTCGCGCGACGTCGTCGTCCGCGTTGAGGAAGCGGTGCGGGAGAAGATCCGTCGCACCGGCAGACCGGTCAGCGAGGAGGTCGACGGCGCGGCGACGCTCGCCGCGATCCTGCACCACCTGGGCCCGAGCCGCAGCGAGTCGATACTCGGAGAGCTTCGCGACGCGAACATCGACCTGAGCGAGACCGTGCGCAGGAAGCTCTACTCGACCGAGTTGCTCTTCGACCTCAGCGATCGCCACCTCGCCGACCTGTTGCGCGAGCTCAGCGATCGTGAGATCGCGCTCTTCCTCAAAGGCAAGGCGGAGGCGCTTCGCGCGCGCGTGCTGCGGGCGCTCTCCGAGCGACGAGGTGAGTCGGTGAGCGACGAGTACGCGCATCTCGGTGCGCAGCGACGCGAAGAGGTCGATCGCGTGACCAGCGAGGTCCTCGAGCGGCTGCGCGAGCTCGAAGAGGACGGGTCGATACTTGTACCGAGAGAGGGTGATCGCTATATTTAGGGTCGCTACCCGACAGGCAGGCGTGGAGGACGCATCGTGTATTCGACGAGGACCGCTTACATACTCTGGCTCGCCTCATTCTTCGGGGTGGCCGGGCTCCATCGGCTCTACATGGGCAAAGTGGGGAGCGGCGTCCTGTACCTGCTCACGTGGGGGCTCTTCGGTTTCGGCACCATCTACGACGGCATCACGATGCCCGACCAGATCCGCGAGGTACGTCTGAAGGCGCGTATGCGCCGTGCGCTCGACGACAGGCTCGACGAGCTGGACGAGCTGGGATACGACCCGTCGCGACGGCGCCCTCAGAGCGGGCAGTCTTCCGCCGGCTCGGAATCCCCGGAGCACGTGATCCTGCGGGTCGCGAAGGCGAACCACGGTATCGCCTCGCCGGCTCAGGTCGCCCTGGAGGGCAAGCTGTCGACCGACGACGCCCGGGAGCAACTGGACAAGCTCGTCGACAAGGGTATCGGTGAGGTGCGCGTCCGCAAGAGCGGGTCGATCGCCTACGTCTTTCCGGATTTCCTGGACGATACCGGCGCAGCCGACCTCGAGCGATTCTGATTTCCACGCAAAGGACACCGCATGACCGCGAACGAACTGAGACGCAAGTACATCGAATTCTTCAAGAGCCGCGACCACGCCGAGATCTCCGGCGCGTCGCTGATCCCGCAGAATGACCCCACCGTGCTCTTCACGACGGCGGGGATGCACCCGCTCGTGCCCTACATTCTCGGGCAGAAGCACCCCGCGGGCACCAGACTCGTCGACGTGCAACGGTGCGTGCGTACCGCCGACATCGAGGACGTCGGCGACTTCTCGCATCTGACCTTCTTCGAGATGCTCGGTAACTGGTCGCTGGGAGACTACTTCAAGGATGAGTCGATCCGGATGAGCTGGGAGTTCCTCACGAGCCCCGACTGGCTCGGAATCCCGCCCGAGAAGCTCGCAGTCACCTGCTTCGCCGGCGATGACGAGGTGCCGCGCGACGACGAGTCGGCGGAGATCTGGAAGTCGCTCGGGGTACCCGAAGAGCGAATCTTCTTCCTTGGTCGCGAAGACAACTGGTGGGGGCCGGCGGGCGAGACCGGTCCGTGCGGCCCCGATACCGAGATCTACGTGGATACCGGGATCGAGGGCACCGCGGAGAGCCGCCCCGGCGTCTCCGACGGGAAGTGGATGGAGATCTGGAACAACGTCTTCATGCAGTACGCCAAACAGGCCGACGGGAGCTTCGCGAAGCTCGACCGGAAGTGCGTGGATACCGGCATGGGCGTGGAACGGACGAGCACGATCCTGCAGGGCAAGGAGACCGTCTACGACACCGAGGTCTTCGCGCCGGTGATCGAGGCGATCGAGAAGGTGAGCGGTGCGGCGTACGGCTCCGACGAGGCGAGCGACGCGTCGATTCGCATCATCGCCGACCACGCGAAGACGGCGACGCATATCATCGGCGATGAGCAGGGCGTGCTCCCGTCCAACGTGGGGGCCGGGTATATCCTCCGGCGTCTCATCCGCCGGGCGGTCCGTCACGGTCGCAAGCTCGGACTCACCGAGCCGTTCCTCGCGTCGATCGGTGAGGTGATCGTGGGAATGTACGAGTCGATCTATCCGACGCTCGCGACCAAGCGAGAAGAGGTGCTCGCCGAGCTGACGCGCGAGGAGCAGAAGTTTCTCGAGACGCTTCGCAAGGGCGAGCACGAGTTCGAAAAGCTGCTTCCCAACCTCGAGAAGAATCCTGCCCGCGTGATTCCCGGGCGGGTGGCGTTCCGGCTCTACGACACGTACGGATTCCCCATCGAGATCACCGAGGAGCTCGCCGGCGAGCACGATATGTCGGTCGACCGCGAGGGCTTTGAAGAGGCCTTCCGCAAGCACCAGGAAAAGAGCAAGGCCGATTCGGCCGGCTCGTTCAAGGGCGGCCTCGCCGACCACACGGAGATGACCACCCGGCTCCACACGGCGACGCACCTGCTCCACAAAGCGTTGCGAGAGGTGCTCGGCGACCACGTCGCTCAGAAGGGCAGCAACATCACCGGCGAACGGCTGCGATTCGACTTTTCGCACCCGGAGAAGATGAGCGCCGACGAGATCAAACAGGTCGAAGAGATCGTGAATCGGCAGATCGAGCGCGACCTCCCGGTGGACTTCACCGAGATGACGCTGGAAGAGGCGAGGGACGGCGGCGCGATCGCGCTCTTCGGCGACAAGTACGACGAGATCGTGAAGGTCTACAGCATCGGGGACTTCTCCCGCGAGGTATGCGGCGGTCCGCACGTCGAGCACACCGCAGAGCTCGGCAGGTTCCGGATCGTCAAGGAACAGAGCTCGTCGCAGGGCGTGCGCCGCATCAAGGCTGTGCTCGAGGAGGCGTAGCGGCCCGGGCGTAGCGGCGCCGCCGGGCGGTGGCGACGCTACGACTGCCGGCGGTACCGGTCGATGAGCTCGTCCACGTACGCGTTGGTGCCTCCGGAGCTCTTGTACTCGGCGAGGACCCTGACCGCCTCTTCGGGACTGCCTGCCTGAGCGTGGGTCGTCGCGAGCTCCACGTAGACGCGGTGATTATCGGGCTCGCGCCGCCGAAGCTCCTCGAGGATTCTGAACGCCTCGTCCTCG
The DNA here is from genome assembly GCA_964537725.1 of uncultured Spirochaetaceae bacterium. GTDB lineage: Bacteria > Spirochaetota > Spirochaetia > DSM-27196 > SLST01 > SLST01. The sequence goes on from CAZICD010000073.1 coordinate 3,674, forward strand.
TCCCCGTTGATACGCGCGACGATGGCGAGACCCAGGCTCGCGTAGAGGTCGTCTCCGATCTCGAGCGCGGCCCGATACCGCTCTTCGGCTTCGTCGAGGTCTCCCATGCTGCGATGCGCGTCGGCCGCCCGCGTGAGGATCACCCGATTCTCCGGATCCTTCTCGAGAATCCGGTTCCAGTACGTCAGGCTCTGCTCGGGATCGTTCAGCCCGCGATAGCAGTCGGCGAGGCCGAACAGCGCGTAGAAGTTGTCCGGTTCGCGCTCGAGCGCCTCCTTGAAGTAGGGGATGCCCGTCCTGAACTCCTTCAGCTTGCGGTAGCAGTTACCGATCGAGGTGAGCACGCGGATGTCGACCGACTCGCCGGAGATCTCGTGCATCCGCTTCCACGATGAGAGGGCCTCGTCGTACTCGCGGAAGTCGTAGTGCAGGTGGCCGAGGCCGATGAGCGCGTACGGATTGTCGGGCTCGAGCTCGAGCACCCGCTCGTAGAGCTCGCGCGATCGTTGTTTGCGCCGGACCTTCCGGTAGGCGTCGGCGACCCGGGTGAGGACCGTGACGTTTTCGTTGTCGTGCTCGAGGTAGCGCTCCCAGATCGCGAGTGCCTCGTGATACTTGCGCAGAGACCGATAGCTGTCGGCGAGCCCGAAGAGCGCGAACGCGTTGTCCGGGTCGCCTTCAAGACAGCGCTGATAGAAGCCGACGGCGTCGTGGTGGCGGCCGCGCTTTCTCGCGATGTCTCCGAGGCCCACGAGCGCGTAGCTGTTGTCCGGTTCGATCTCAAGAATGGTCTCGAAGCGGTCGATTGCCTCGTCGTACGACCGCTCCCGGAGCAACTGATAGCCCTGCTGGGACAGCTCGGCCACGTCCCTGCCGTTTGCCGATTCTTCAGGCATCCTCGGACTCCCGCAGCCAGCCGCGAATGACGCCGGCCATCCGTTCGATCAGGTATTCACTCTTGTGGCTGTCCGGCGCGATCCAGTACATCCGGAAGGCGTCCAGCGGCCGATTCTTCTTCATGTAGTAGTCGCCGATGCGTACCAGCCCGTCGGTGTAGTGCGCGGTGAGAAAGATGCGCTTCGCCTGCTCAATCTGCCCCGCGTTGAAGAGCTCGTTTCCCTTGCGGACGAGTGCCGTCCGCTGACCCGCCGAGAGCCGGGGGCCGTCGGTACGGCTCGTCTTGACGAACCCCGGCGACGCGAGCTCATCCTTGAATACATCGGTCCGATCGCCCATACCCAGACTATATCATCCCCTTGGTAGACATCTCCGTGCCGGTCGGTCCGGCGGCCGGCTCGAAGGCCTGCGCGAGCGCCCTGCCGAGCGCCTTGAACAGCGCTTCCACCATGTGATGCGCGTTCTCGCCGTAGCGGCACTCGAGGTGAAGCGCGAGGCGTGCGCCCATCGACAGCCCTGAGAAGAACTCACGGAAGAGCCAGATCGCAAAGTCTCCCGCGTAGTCCTGCGGATACTCGGCCCGGTAGGCGAGGGTGGGGCGACCGCACACGTCCACCGTCGCCTCGGAGAGAGCCTCGTCCATGGGAATCACCGCGTGCCCGAAACGTCGGATCGCGGAGCCCTCGCGAAAGATCTGCTCCAGGCAGCTACCGAGGACGATCCCCGTGTCCTCCACGACGTGGTGGGGGTCTACCTCCAGGTCGCCCCCGGCGGCGACCTCGAGTCCGATGCCGCCGTGGAAGGCCATGGCCGTGAGCATATGATCGAAGAACGGAATCCCGGTGGAGATCGACGGTTCTCCGGCGTCCTCCAGATCCACCACGACGCGGATCCGGGTCTCCTTCGTGTTCCGTTCGACCTCGGATCGTCTACTCATGCGTACCCCCGCTACTGAGAGTATCGACCAGCGAGTCGATGCTCCTGTAATGGAACTTGTAGTAGGCAGGATTCGCGATCAGGACGACGGTGATCCGCGCGAGCTCCTCGACGACCTCCAGATCGTGCGCGCGGAGCGTGTTCCCGGTTTCAACGAGGTCCACGATGTACGGCGCGAGCCCGAGCACCGGCGCGAGCTCGACCGATCCCCCGAGCCTGATCACTTCCGCCGCGATCCCGTTGCGCTGGAAGTAGTCGCGGGCGAACCGGGTGAACTTCGTCGCAGCTCGCAGGCGGCCGGTGTAGCTCGCCGGGTCGAAGTCCTTGTGCGCGGCCAGACACATCCGCGTCGAGCCGAAGGGCAGCTCCATGAGCTCGAAGAAGGGGAAGCCGCTCTCGTAGATCACGTCGGTCCCGCAGACTCCGAGCCCGGCGATGCCGTGGTGGACGTAGGTGGGCAGGTCGCTGTTCTTGACGAGCATGATCCTGATGGACCCGCTCTCGTCGGTCGCGACGAGTTTCCGCTTCTCGAAGCGGATCCGGAATCCGCGTTCGGCGAGGTACGCCTCGCTCTGTTCCTGCAGCCTGCCCTTCGGCAACGCAAGCGTGAGAGGCTCGCTCATAGAATCGTCACCTTCCCCTGGTCGCGGAGTCGTCGGGCGTCACGGACGCGCTCGCGGAAGCTCGTCCCGCTCGCCCGCTCGATCTGCGGCGTCGGGTGCCCGCCGCTGCCGGTCCGTGACTGCAGCCGGCGCAACATCACGGAGAAGCCCACCGACGGCGCGTCGGATCCGAAGCGCGCGAGCAGCCCGTCGTACCTGCCGCCGCTCGCGATGGGCGCCGCGAGGTCGGGAGCGTAGGCCTGGAATACGACGCCCGAATGGTAGGTCTGGCTGCCCACCTCGCTGAGGTCGATCCGCAGCCGCTCGCCGTAACCGAGCGCGGCGATCTCGTCGGCGAGCGAGAGCAGGTGGTTGAGCGTCGCCCGCTCGTCGGTCCCGAGCGCGGGAAGCGCCTCGATCGTCTCCGAGAGCTCCTCGGGCGAGCCGATGAACCGGTAGAGCCGGATCAGCGCGTCGATCTGGTCGGCCGCGACGTGTTGTCGTTCGAGCAGCTCCCGGGCAGCCCGCCAGTCGCGTCGCGCAACCGCGGGGGCGAGCTCACCGGACTCGTTGTACTCGCGAAGCAGCGCGCGATGGCCCACGTGCACCACGACGTCGTCCTGGTCCCAGTGGTCGAGCGCATCGAAGAGGAGCAGCATCACTTCGGCGTCGGCGGCGAGCCCGGTCACGCCTATCAGCTCGGCACCCACCTGGAAGAACTCGTTCCGCGATATGTCGTACGGGTCCTCGTGTCGCAGGATCGTATCGCCGTAGTAGACCCGCACCGGGAGGTCTGCCTCCTCGAGCACGAGACCCATCTGGCGCGCGAGAAACAGCGTGATGTCCGAGCGCAGGACCAGCAGGTCGCCGGCACGGTCGACGAGCCGGTAGGTCATCGCCTCCCGGCCGCGGTCGAGCAACCCGCGGTAGAGCTCGTGGAAGTCGTACACCGGAGTCTGTACCGGCAGATACGCCCAGAGCTCGCAGCGGTCCTCGAACGCGCGCACGAGCTTGCGGTGCGCGTACGCCTCGTCGAGGTAGAATGCTTCGGTGCCCTGCGGTAGATGGAGGTTCTCCTGAGCCACGATCTCTCCTTTGCCCGGCCAATATACCAAAAAAGCGTGCAATCGAAAGGCGGGCCGGAGGAGAGCCGGCAGACGATGCGGTCGCTGCGGGCGCCGGTGACGCGGTCACCGCGGGCTCCGAAGCCGACGACGCGCGCTCCTCTATTCCGGGGGCTCGAGCGGGGCGCGGTAGAAGCGGACGGTACTGCGGCCGTAGCTGCGTTCGTCCTCGAAGACGACGTCGCCGAGGCGGTCGGGGAGGTCGTCGCCCTGCGGGTAGTGGATCAGCAGGCGGCCGTCGGGCTCGAGGAGTCCCGCGTCGGCGACACGCTCGAGCAGATCGGCCTTGTGTCGGTAGGCGAAGGGTGGGTCGAGGTAGATCGTGTCGTAGCGAGCCTTCTCGCGGGCGACGAACGCCTCCACGGGGGCGAAGATCACGCGCGGGCGGGGACACGACGTTTCGGCCGCGAGCGTCACGTTCTGCAGCAGCACTCGTCGCTTGCCCCGGTCTCGCTCGACGAGCGTGGCGCGCGTTGCTCCCCGCGAGATCGCCTCCAGCGCCATGATCCCGGACCCGCAGAACAGGTCGAGGAAGGCGGTGCCTTCGAGGGGACCGAGGATGTTGAAGATCGACTCGCGCATCCGGTCCATCGCCGGCCGGATCACGCCGGGCGGCACCTCCACGCGCCGACCTCCGAGCTCGCCGCCGGTGATCCTCACGCGCCCCCCTCCGCATCGGCGCTGCCTTCCGGGTAGGAAAACGGCGTATGGCGGTGCTGGGCCTGTGCGCGCTCGAGTGACTCCGCGAGGGACCGATGCTCCGGTTCGGCGAGCTCTGGGTCTCGCTCGAGAATATCGAACGCGTCGTCGCGCGCTTCGTTCATCAGCGCCATGTCGCGGCCCAGGTCGGCGACCCGGAAGCGCAGGTAGCCCGCCTGCTGTGTGCCGGCAATGTCGCCAGGCCCCCGGATACGCAGGTCCTCTTCGGCGATCTCGAACCCGTCGGTCGTGCGATGCATCACCTTCAGTCGCTCCTTTGCGAGGTCGGTGAGCTCCTCGTCGTAGACGAGGAAACAGTAACTCTGGTGCCCGCCGCGCCCGACGCGCCCCCGGAGCTGGTGCAGCGCGGCGAGTCCGAACCGCTCGGCGTGCTCGACGACCATGCACGTGGCGTTCGGCACGTCGACCCCCACCTCCACGACGCTCGTGGCGACGAGGACGTCGAGCTCACCCCGGCGGAAGCGCTCCATCGTCTCGCGCTTCTCCTCGTCGGCGATCCGCGAGTGGACGAGCCCGACGGAATGGTCCGGATAGACCTCCGCGTCGAGCCGCCGCCACATGGATTCGGCGTCGCGCAGGTCGAGCGAGCCGGTGTCGTCGATTCGCGGGTAGACGAAGTAGGCCTGCCTGCCGGAGGCGAGCTCACGCCGAACGAAGTCGTAGACCTTGCGGTCGTTGCCGTGGCGGGCGAGGTGCGTCTCGACCGGCATGCGGCCGGAGGGCATCGTCCGGATCGAGCTCACCTGCATGTCGCCGAATACCGTGAGCGCGAGCGTGCGCGGGATGGGCGTCGCGGTCATGAACAGGACGTCCGGTCGGCGCGCCTTCGCCATGAGCGCGACCCGTTGCAGCACGCCGAAGCGGTGCTGCTCGTCGATCACGATGTACTGCAGGTTGCGGAAGGAGACCTCGTCCGTGAAGACGGCGTGCGTTCCGATCACGAGATCGACCGCGCCGGTGCTCACCGCCTCGAGCAGCGGACGCCGCGCGGACGGCGGAACCGTTCCGGAGAGCAGCCCCACCGAGACGTCGAGCCCCGCGTCGGCGAAGAGCCGCGCGGCGGCGTCGGCGTGCTGTCTCGCGAGCAGCTCGGTGGGCGCCATGAACGCGACCTGCTGTCCCGATTCGATCACCGCAAGCGCGGAGGCGAGCGCGACGACCGTCTTGCCGCTTCCAACGTCGCCCTGGAGCAACCGTGCCATGGGGATCGATGCCTCGAGATCGGCGGTGATCTCGTCGAGGACCTGCCGCTGGTCGTCGGTGAGCTCGAACGGCAACGATCCGATGAGCTTCTCGGCGAGCGCGCGCGGCAGGGTACGTTCCGGCCGTTCGCTCCGCGACCGCTGGGCCGACCTGCGCCCGATCGCGAGCTGGAGGTAGAAGAGCTCGAGGTAGATGAGCGACCGGCGTCCTTCCCCGGAGAGCTCGATCGTGTCGGGCAGATGGACGGCCTCGAGCGCTTCGGCGGTCGGCAGGAGTCGGCGCTTGCGGCGAAGCGCGTCGGGAAGATCGGTCTCCACGTTTCGTCCGTAGCGCTTCACCGCGGCGCCGGTCGCCTTGCGCAGGTCGCCCTGGGTGAGGCGACCGCCGAGCGGGTAGATCGGCAGGATCCTGCCGAACTTCCGAGGCGGCGAGTCAGCCGGCTCGAACTCGAACGCCGTCGCCTGGATGTCGCCGTAGCGGCGCGCGAAGCTGCCGTAGACGCGGATGCGTTTGCCTTCCGGAAGCGAACGCGCGAGGAAGTTGCGTCCGAAGCAGACGAGCGCGCCCACGCCGCTCTCGTCGCGGATGTGCACCTTGAGCGTACGCTTGCCGCCGCTGCCGCCGATGTAACTGTGCGCGACGACCTCCGCGACCGTGTTGACCGGGCGGTCGGGTGCGGCCTGGGCGAGCGGGACGTGCGTCTGGCGGTTCTCGTAGCCGCGCGGCACGTGCAGCAGCAGGTCACCGATCGTCGTGATGCCGATTCCGCCGAGGTCCTGTGCTCGCGCCGGTCCCACGCCGGGCAGGTCTGAAACCGGCTGGCTGATCTCGGCGACGTGCATGGGCGCTAGAAGGGCAGGCCGCGCAGCAGTCCAACCAGCAGCGAGACGAGGAAGCGCCCCCCGATGATCGCCACGAGATCGATGCCCGCGAAGACGAGCAGTGCCGTCTGATAGCTGATGACCCGCCCGCGCGCGAGCGGCGTGACGATGCGGTGGACGAGCGGCTCGACGATCTGGTCCACGACGATCCAGAAGCGCGTCGCTGTGTTCGCTCCGAACAGCGCGCCGAGGAGCCGGATCACCGCGAGAATGAGGAAGAGGGTGAGGAAGAAGAAGACCGCACCGGCGATCGCGTTTACCACGATCGCGAGGATCATACCGAAGCTGATCGTGCCCGCGTACGCGATATTGACCGCGACGCTTCGCACGATCCACAGCGAGACGAGCGCCGCGATCACCGAGAAGTCGATCCCGGCGATGCGCAGGAAGTCGAACCTGCGGAACCAGTTGATGTACGGGTCGGTGATGCGGGCCAAAAAGGCCGTGATCTGGCCGAACTCGGCGCCCTGGAACCAGGTCAGGATGATTCGCACGAAGATGATGAAGGAGTAGATGCTCAGCACGATACTGAGCAGCTGCATGATTACTCTGATGACGTCCATTCGTCCCCCAGTTGTTTCCAGACGGCTTCCACGAACGGATGGCGCTCGATTTCGGCTACCGCCGTCGGTTGCGACGACACCATGAGCTGGCTGGAAGCACGAATGACGCACTCATCGCTGCCGTCGGTACCGTTCACGTGCAAGTATACCGAACAGCCGCCCGGTCTGTCGTGGAGGAATGCGCGCAATTCGTAGAGCTCTTCCTCGGACGCGTGGGCGTGCGTGATGCGCAGGTGGAGTTGCCCCGTGTCGCGCTCGGGAAGCTCCTCCGGCGGTACGAGCGTCTCGACGACGAACTGGATGCGATCGCGGCTCGTGTCGACCGATCCTTCCACCCCCACGACCGTCTCATCGACGAGAAGCTCGCGGCTCGTCTCGTAGGCGTCGCTGAAGAGCACGAGCTCGATCGTGCCGTTGAAGTCCTCGAGCTGCCCGAAGGCCATCATCGTGCCCTTCCTGGTGTAGATCGCGCGCACGCCCTTCAGCAGGCCGACCACGCGATGCACGCGCTCGGCGCTCGCGCTCGCCGCCCGTGACAGGTCGAGCGTCGTGCGCGTGAGCCAGGCGCGCCGGTAGCTGTCCAGCGGGTGACCGGAGAAGTAGAAGCCGAGGTACTCGCGTTCGCGGTTCAGTCGCTCCAGATCGGTCCACGGGTCGACCGGCTCAAATGCGAAGGCGATCTCGTCGGTATCCTCGAAGAGCGAGCCCTGCCCGCTCTCGCGCGCCTCGCGGCGGGTAGCGGCGAAGTCGAGCGCGCGGTCGAGATTTCCCATCAGGATCGCGCGGCCCGCGCTCGGGCCGTCGTCCGCGCCCGCCGTGCCCGCGGCGCCCGCCGTGCCCGCGGCGGACGGCGCCGCGGCGGGCTGCGCCGCGCTTCCCATCGGTAAGGCGTCGAAGAGGCCGCACTGCACGAACATCTCGATGACCTTCCGGTTCACGCTCTTCGTGTCGATGCGCTCGCAGAAGTCGATGAAGCTCTCGTAGCGCCCGCCTGCCTCCCGCTCGGCGAGAATCGCGTCGACCGCCGCCGACCCGACGTTCTTGATGCCGACGAGACCGTAGACGATCCTGCCGTCGGCTACCGAGAAGTACTTCTCGCTCAGGTTGATGTCCGGCGGAAGCAACTCGATCCCCATCCGGGTCGTCTCGGCCATGTAGTCGGCGAAGGTGTCCGGATTGTTGATCTCGTTCGTGAGGTTGGCCGCCATGAACTCGGCCGGGTAGTTCGCCTTGAGGTAGGCGGTCTTGTACGCGAGCACCGAGTAGGCGGCGGCGTGCGACTTGTTGAACCCGTAGCCGGCGAACGGCTCGAGGAGCGTGAAGATCCGCTCCGCATCCGTGTCGCTGATACCCCGCCCGCGCGCGCCTTCCATGTAGGAGATGCGCATCTTCGCCATCTCCTCGACCTTCTTCTTTCCCATCGCGCGGCGAAGGATATCGGCCTGACCGAGCGAGAAACCCGCCACGACCTGGACGATCTCCATCACCTGCTCCTGGTAGACGATGACCCCGTACGTCTCCTCGAGCGGCCGCTCGAGCTGGGGCAGCGGGTACTCGATCATCATCTTCCCGTTCTTGGAGTCTACGAACTGGTCGATGTTCTCCATGGGGCCGGGCCGGTAGAGCGCGTTCAACGCGATGAGGTCCTCGATCCGGCCGGGACGCGCCCGCTTGAGGATAGCCGCCATGCCCTGACTCTCGAACTGGAAGACCGCGGCGCTCTCGCCGCGACCGAGCATGGCGAAGGTTGCGCGATCGTCGTCCGGGATCGCGTCGAGGTCGAGCTCGATGCCGCGTTTCGCGATGAGCGTCTTCGTGTTCTCGATGAGCGTGAGCGTCTTCAGGCCCAGGAAGTCCATCTTGACGAGGCCGCAGTCCTCGAGGAGGTCCATCGTGTACTGGGTCGATATCGCTCCGGTCCGCGGATCGCGGTAGAGCGGGACGTAGCTCGTGAGCTCCTCGCGCCCGATGACGATGCCGGCCGCGTGGGTGGACGCGTGGCGGTGGAGCCCCTCGAGCTTCATGCTCGTCTCGAGGAGCTCGCGGTGAATCCCCTCCCGCTCCATCATCTCCTGGAGCTCGGGGACCTGGTCGATCGCCTTCGGGATCGTGATCTTGAGGTCCTTCGGGATGAGCTTCGCGATCGTGTCCGCTTCGGCGAACGGGAGGTCGAGCGCGCGGGCGACGTCGCGGATGACCGCGCGCGCCTTGAGCGTCCCGAAGGTGATGATCTGGCCCACCTTCTCCTCGCCGTACTTTCGCGTGACGTAATCGATCACCTCTCCGCGCCGCTCGTAGCAGAAGTCGATGTCGAAGTCGGGCATGCTGACCCGGTCCGGATTGAGGAAGCGCTCGAAGAGGAGGTTGTACTTCAGCGGGTCGATGTCGGTGATGCCGAGCGAATACGCGACGATCGACCCGGCCCCCGAGCCGCGCCCGGGGCCCACCGGGATGTCCTGGTTGCGGGCGTACGCGATGAAGTCCCAGACGATGAGGAAGTAGCCGGTGAAGCCCATCGAGATGATGACGTCGAGCTCGTAGTCGAGGCGCTTCTGCATCTCCTCGGTGACCGTCCCGTAGCGTTCGCGCAGACCCTCGTTCGACAGGTGGCGCAGATACGCGTCGGGATCGTCGAACTCCGGGGGGATCTCGTAGTGCGGGAACATGGGGCCGGGCAGCTCCATTTCGAAGGAGCACCGCTCGGCGATCTTCGCGCTGTTTTCGATCGCCTCCGGATGGTCGGCGAACCGCGCGGCGATCTCATCGCCGCTCTTGAGGTAGAACTCGCTCGTGCTGAACCGGAACCGGCTCGAGTCGTTCTTCTTCTTGCTCGAGCCGATGCACAGAAGCGTGTCGTGAGCGTTCGCATCGTCGCCGTAGACGTAGTACGACTCGTTCGCCGCGACGAGCGGGACTTCGAGCTTCGTGCTCAGGTCGACCAGCGTGCGGTTGAGCACCGCCTGCTCGGGAATGCCGTGATCGTTGAGCTCGAAGAAGAAGTTGTCACGCCCGAAGAGATCGCGATACCAGCGCGCCCTCGCCTCCGCCTCCTCCTGCTGGTTCATGAGGATCAGCTTCGGAACGTCGCCGGAGACCGAGCCGGTCAGGCAGATGAGGTCGTCGTGGTAGCGCTCGAGGAGCTCGTCGTCGATCCGAGGGCGGTAGTAGAAGCCCTCCGTGTACGCCGCGGACGTGAGCTTGATCAGATTGCGGTAGCCGCGGTCGCTGGTGGCGAGGAGCACCAGACGACTCGCGCGCAGGCCGCTGTCGGCCTGGGTCTTGCTGTGCCGCGACGCCGAGGCCAGGTAGAAATCGCAGCCGATGATCGGCTGGATCCCGGCCTTGCGACACGCCTGGTAGAACTGGAGCGCCCCGAAGAGGTTGCCGTCGTCGGTGATCGCGAGCGCCGGCATGCCCAGCTCCGCGGCGCGCGCGACGAGGTCGCCGACCCGGGAGCTCGCGCGGAGGAGGCTGTAGTCGGTGTGGTTGTGCAGGCTGACGAAGGTCGGCACGATCCCTCCCAGGACTCGGGGAAACTATACCGGAGCCCCGGTGCCGCTGTCCAGATGCGCGCCGCCGGTGCGCGGTTGAGCGCGGAGTCGGTCCGTTGCTCAACGCAAGTTGAGCAAGAGCCATTGGACCAGGCGGCGGAAGCGGTCGCGCTGGATGGGCGAGAGATCCTCGTCGGGGTCGCCGTAGGCGTCCATCGCCTGGCGTACGTCGCGCTCGGAGAGCGGCAGCCGGCGACCCACCAGCTCGGCCTCCATCGACTTGTTGCGCAGCATTCGAGGCTGGCCGACCGACCCGATGATCCGCAGCTCCTCCACGATCCGATTGTTCGCCCGCGCGAGCCCGCAGAAGGTGAGTGGGTTCGAGTCCGGCGCGAGCTCGCTGCCGAAGCGTCGGAAGACCTCGGTCGTCCACGGGTAGAGGGGGGTGCGAATGCGCGTGATGATCTCGTTCGGCTGCAGGTCGAGGCTGCCGTCGGCGCGGTGGATCCGACCGACCGGCAGCCAGCGCGTTCCGCCCTGTCTCCGGAGCTCCACGCGCGCGTCGAGCAGCGTCAGCACCGGTACCGCCGTCATGATGCGGCCCGGCACCGCGAGGTTGCCGCCGAGCGTCGCGAGCCCGGTGACAGCCGGCGGTCCGATGTGACGCAGCGCTTCGTGCAGCGCGCCGGGGATGTTGTTCTCGCCGAGCAGGAGGATCTGCCGGACGGGCACCGCCGCTCCCAGCTCGACGTACCGCTCGGTTCGCGACACTCGTCTGAGCTCCTCGACCTCCTGGAGCGAGATGACCGCCGGCGGCAGCTCGGCGAACCGGCCGGCGCGCTGGCTGAGGATGAAGGTTCCCCCGGCGTAGACGAGCGCCTGCGGTTCGCGCCGATGGATCTGGAGGAGCTCACCGAGCGTCTCGGGGAAGTAGACCGAAATGCCGTCAGCCGCCACGCTGGCGCCTCCTCTGGCGGTAGTCGGCCGCGTAGCGGATGCCGCGCACGAGCCGCTCGTGCGTCGTGCAGCGGCACCAGACGCCGGAGAGCGTGTCGCGGATCGACTCGTCGGAGAGATCCGAACCGCTCGACAGCAGCGCGTGCACCGAAAGGAACTTGCCCGCCGCGCAGAATCTGCACGGGCGCGCCCCTGCACGATCGAAACCGCGCTCGATGTCCTGGTACTCGCGGCGCTTCATCAGGCCTTCGATCGTGAGGATGTCCGCGCCGTAGGCGCGAAACGCGGGGATCAGACAGCTCGCCGCGAGCATCCCGTCGAAGAGGACCGTGCACGAGCCGCACTGTCCCTGCAGACACCCCGGACGCGCGCCGCGCAGACCCATTCGCAGTCGCAGCACGTCCACGAGCAGCTCCGCCGGGTCCACGTCTATCTCGGTCGCCTCGCCGTTGAGGGTGAAGTAGATCCTCATTCGCCCTCCAGGTAGCCGTGAATCAGCGCCGGGTTCGTGGGGATGCGATCCATGTAGCGTCCCGTCGCCTGACTCACCGCCGCCGCGAGCGCGGCCGGGATACAGCTCTGCGGGAGCTCGCCGATTCCTTCGGGACTGCGGTCGGGCGAGCCGAGCAGCGCGATCTGGATGTTCGGCAGGACCGGATCGGCGATGTTGCGATAGGCGAGGTAACTCCGCGGGTCGATCGCTCCGTTGCGATACGACACGAGCTCGTGCGTCGCCCATTCGAGCGCCTGGTAGACGCTCATCTCGAGGCTTCGTTTCGCCTCGCCCTCGTCGAGGATCCGGCCGGCGTCGACGGTCAGCCAGACCTTGTCGACGGTCGACTCGAAGGTGACCGGATCGACCGCCACTTCCACCACGGCCGCACCGTAGGAGGTGTGCGGGAATGCCGTCCCGGAAAGCGTCGCCGAGTCAAAGCGGGAGGCCCGTCCGGTGCGGTAGCTGCGTCGAACCTCGATGGGAAGCGGCGAGCGGAACCGGCGTTTCTGGATGGCGTTGCACGCCTGCTCCACGAGTCTGCTCGTCACGACGATGTTCCTCGAGAGGGTCGATGGTCCGGAGTCGGGGACGAGCGACGTGTCGGTGTTCTCGATCAGCACGTCTGCCGCCTCGAGGCCGAGTATCGTCGCAACGCTCTCGCGCCAGCTCGCGAGCACCGACCGGGAACCCGGTACCGCCGAGGTCCGCAGCACGGCAGAGCCGTCGGTCTCGAGGCGGACGATGACCGTCCCGCCGTGGCGAGGCTCGTGATCGCCGATGAAGCCTCCACCGTGCGCAGCGACGGCGATCCCGATTCCGTGGGTCGGCATGCGCAGGTCGTCGAACTCCGTGCGCCGCTTCTTCTGCAGCTCGTACGCGGCGAACTTGCGGCTGAAGTCGCTCGCCTTCGCAGCCGCCCCGAGGGTCCGGGCCGCCCGCGCCTGTCCGTTCGCGCTCCGCCCGCCGTTGCGCTCCTGCAGCCCGTTCTGTCGTCGCCATTCGAGCGGGTCAATCTGCGCTATTTCGGCGATGCGCGCCACGTGCGTCTCGCCGGCGAAGAATGACGATGCCGCCCCGAAGCCGGAGAGGACGTTGAGCGGCGGAAGGTTGGTTCGAACCGCCGTGACCGAAACACGCAGATCGCGGCACTCGTAGGAGGCGAGGGTGGTCGCCATGACGCGATCACAGATTTCATCGGTGAAGACGCCGTACGCGCCCGCGTTGTAGACGATCTCCACGTCGGCGCCGCAGAGGTTTCCCTCCTGCGTGAGCCCGGTGACGTATCGGATCGCGAAGGGAGCGCGCTTGGGCGTGAACCGGAAGTCTTCGATGTTCGAGTAGACGAGCTTGACCGAACGGTCGGTCGCCCGGGCGAGCAGCGCGGCGTGCGCCGCGACCACCGAAGGGTACCAGAGCTTGCCGTCGAGCGAGATGCCCGGGTCGGTGGGGCGCACGATGCACAGCCGCGGCGCGATTCCGAGCGCCGTCGCGACCGCTGCACGCACGTGAAACGGCCACTGCGTCGCCGCGCGCACGACGACGTTTCCGTTCTCCAGCGAGACGACCGCACCCTGGGGCTCGTTGTAGAGGTGCTCCTGCACCCCGGTCCGGTAGGTGCCCTCAACGCGGCTGGCGCTCCGTCGCAGCGCCGCCTCGACGTCGCCGCGTTCGCCGACACGGCGCGCTATGACGTGGGAAGATGCCGGCTGCGTAAACGAGTAGGAGGGCAGCCGTTCCTCGTACTCCACGACCACGCTGTTCATCGCGTCGATGACCGCCCGCTGGTTCGGACCGGCGAGGAGCGCGACCGGCTCGCCGACGTACGATGCCTCCCCGTCGGCGAGCAGCGGCATCGACTCGTCGTGAACCCGAAGCTCGTTTGAGCCTGGAATATCCTCGGCGGTGATGCAGATCACATCCTCCGGGAGGTTCGTGCGATAGATCCGTCGGATCGAGGCGCGCGCGAACGGCGAGCGAATGGTCGCCCCGTAGAGCATGTCGCGCGTGTAGATGTCGCTTATGAAGTCGCCGCGCCCCTTGAGCGCCTGGCGGACGGTTACTGCCATGATTCTATGCGAGCGCGGCGTCGCCGATCGCCACGACCGTCTCCGCCACGCGAGCGACCGACTCGTCGCTCAGGCCCGGGTAGATCGGCAGGCTGACCGCGCGCCGGTACGCGTCCCATGATACCGGAAAATCATCGGGCTTCAAAGCGTAGCGGTCGCGGTAGTAGGGCATGAGGTGGAGCGGGATGTAGTGCACGCTCGTGCCGATGCCGGCCTCGGCGAGCCGTTCGATGAACTCGTCGCGGTCGATCGAAAGTCGTTCGAGGCGCAGCCGGATCGGGTAGAGATGCCACGAGCTCTCGCCGCTCGCGGGGGGGAGCCTGAGATAGTCGCGATCGGCGAGGAGCTCGTGATACCGGCTGGCGATCGCTCGTCGCTGTTCGAGGAAGGCACGGGCCCTCGTGAGCTGCACGCGACCGATCGCCGCGAGCACATCCGGCATGTTGTACTTGAAGCCGGCTTCAACAACGGCGTACCGCCACGACGGCGTCGCCGAGGTGTAGCGGTCCCAGACCTCCCGATCGATGCCGTGCAGCCGCATGACCGTCATGCGCTTCGCGAGCTCCTCGTCTGCGGTGACGACCATCCCTCCCTCGCCGGTGGTGATCGTCTTCGTCGCGTAGAAGCTGTACACGCCGCACGTCCCCCACGTTCCCAGAGCGCGTCCATCACGGCTCGCCGGGAACGCGTGCGCGGCGTCTTCGACGACAGCCACCCCGGCGTCGTCGGCCATCTCGCAGAGCTCGCCGATCGCGCAGGGATGCCCGCCGAGGTGCACGGGCAGAATCGCGCGGATCGGGCTCGCGTCGCCGGCTGCCGGGACATCCGGCTCCGCGCGGGACCCGCGCCGTCCGGCGAGCGCGTCCGCGACGAGCTCCGGGTCTATGTTGAGGTCGTCCTCGCGCACGTCGACGAACAGCGCGTCGGCCCCGAGGTAGCGGACGACCTCCGCCGAGCTCGTGAAGGTGTAGGGCGTCGTGATCACCCGGTCGCCCGGTCCCACGCCGACCGCCTCGAGCGCGAGGTGCAACCCCGAGGTCGCAGAGTTCACGCTGATAGCGTGCGCGGCGCCGGTCGCGGAGGCGAACTCGGCCTCGAACGCGCGCGCCTCGCCGGCGGTGGTCAGCCATCCGCTGCGCAGCACGCGCAGAACGGCCGCCTCTTCCTCCGCGCCGATCGACGGCCGATGGAACGGGATGCGATCGTCAGTACTCAGGCTCATCGCACGGTGCTTCCAGGCTCGGAACGTGCACGCTGAGCTGTGCGCGCAGCGCCCGCCGGCGCCGGTACCTGTCGGGCTGGTCGGGGTCGAAGAAGCAGATGGGGCGCAACGTCTCGAGCAGCGCCGGCAGGTCGGCGACGAGCCGCTTTGCGTTCGTCACGCGGTTGAGGCGGGGATGCTCGGTGGGCTCGGGGCGCTCGTCGGCCTCGAAGAGCCGCTCGTGCATCTTCTCGCCGGGGCGCATGCCCACGACGTCTATGCGGATGTCCTCGTCCGGCTCGAACCCGTAGAATCGAACCATCTGCTCCGCGAGGTCGCGGATGCGAACCGGCTCGCCCATGTCGAGGATGTAGAGCTCCCCGGGATGGCCCACGCCGCCCGCCTGGAGTACGAGCGCGGCCGCTTCGCTGATCGTCATGAAGTAGCGCGTGACGTCGGGATGGGTCAGCGTAACCGGTCCGCCGCGCATGATCTGCTTGCGGAAGAGCGGGATGATGCTCCCGGTCGACCCGAGGACGTTCCCGAAGCGGACGACCATGAACGCGTGCTCGGGGTCGTTGTGGCTGAGTACGATCTGCTCGGCGATGCGCTTCGACGCTCCGTAGACGCTCGTCGGCTCGACGACCTTGTCGGTGGAGATCATCACGAACCGCTTCACCCCGGCTTCGCGCGCGGCGCGTACGAGGTGCTCGGTGCCGAAGACGTTGTTCTTCACCGCTTCGACGGGGTTCGCCTCCATCATGGGGACGTGCTTGTGCGCGGCGGCGTGGAATACGACATCGGCCCGCAGGCGACCGAGGATGAAGCGCGTGTAGTCGGCGTCCTGAAGCTCACCGACGACCGGGACGATCGTCGCCCGCTCACCGACCCCCTCTTCCTGGAGGAGGCGCAGCTCGCGTTCGATCTCGTAGAGCGCGTTCTCTCCGTGGTCGAACAGGTAGAGCCGCTCGGCGCCGCCGGAGAGGAGCTGGCGCGCGAGCTCGCTTCCGATGCTCCCGCCGGCGCCGGTGATAACGACGCGACGACCGCGCAGATAGGCGAGACTCTCGCGGAGGTTGATCTGCACCGGGTTTCGTCCGAGCAGGTCTTCGGGGTCGATCTCGCGCGTCTGAATGAGGTGCGCCTCGCCGTCGACGAGCTGGGCGACCGAGGGTAGAATACGGATCCGGGCGAAGCCGGCGCGCAGCAGCACGAGGTAGATCTGCCTGAGCCGCTCGCGGGTGGCCCCGGGCATTGCGATCAGCGCCTCGTCGGCGGGCGTCCGCTGCAGGAGGTCGATGACCGCGTCGATCGGCCCGAGCACCGGGGTGTTCTCGATCCGCGTGCCGATCTTCTCGCGATCGTCGTCGAGGAAGGCCACGACCTGGCCCAGAATACCCTTGCGCGTGATCTCTGCTGCGATCGAGGCACCGGCGAAGCCGGCGCCAATGATATAGATCCTGTTCGTGCTCTTCTTCATCGCTCGCTCAGCTCTCCGTTTGCGGGGAGCTGGCAGGGTCGAGTAGCTCGAACCCGAAGTCTACGAGGAAGCTGTCCTCGTAGAGGTCGAGGCGGACCTTCGCCCGCTGCTTCCGTCTGTCGACCTTCACGATGCGTCCCTCGAGGCCGGCGAGCGGTCCGTCCTTGACCTCGATCCTGGAGTTCTCGTCGAAGGTGACTACGCTCTTCCCGATCACATCGCCGAACCTGACGAAGTGCGCCACCAGCTCCAGATCGTTTCCGGCCAGCGGCCGGATACGATCGTTTCTCTCTAAGAATCGGTAGAAGCCGGGCAGGCGCTTAACGGTCGAGAAGATTTCCTCGTCGATGCGGTCGGTCTCGAGAAATACGTAGCCGGGGAAGACGGGCGCGAGCGATTCCTGCTTTCTGCCCCGGCGGCGGATGGTCAGCTTGCGGCGCGGCCAGTGAAATCGCACGTGCTGCTCGCCGATGCGATCGCGGGCGACACCGAGGAATCTCGCTTCCTCTCCGGGGCGGACGCTCACGACGTAGTAGCTCATCGACGCTTGTGAAACCGGAACTGGTCCTTGATCAGCTCGATCTTCCTCGACTCCTGCGGGTCCTGTCTCGCCCGCGAGAAGTACTCCATGATGAAGGCGGTGAACACCGCGAGGAAGAAGGCGGTAATGGTGACGATCATGGAGATCGTGCCGCGGCTCGGTCCGGCCTTCACCTCCGGCACCTCAGGAGGCTCGATGACCTGGAATCGGCGGGCCGTGTCCTGAGCCTGAACCCGTGACTGGATCAGTTCGAGCTGGAACGTCGAGTAGATCTGTTCCTTGAGCGCGAGGTCGCGCCGCAGATCCGTATACTGCGCAGTGAGCGACCCAATCTGGTCGAGCGGGATGCTGATGGGCGAGTAGAGCCGGTAGCCGGTCTCGAGTTCGGTGATGAGCTCCTCTATCCGTCGGATGTTCTGGTTAATGCGTCTGATCTGCGGGTCGTCGCGGTCCTGGACGAGCTCGAAGACCTGCTCGCGCTCGAGCTCGAGCTCGAACTTCTGCCGGCGGAACTGCGCGATGAGATCCATCGTCTGTTCACCCTGGCTCTGCGGATCGACGACCCCGTAGCGTTCCTGGAAGTCCCGAAGCGCAGAGCGGGCCTGCTGCAGGTCGTCTTCGACGCGCCGGAGCTGGTCCTCGATCGCTTCGGTGCGCGCACGCGCCTCGTCGCGCGTGAGGTAGGTGAAGCGCTCCTCGAGCAGCGTAACCACTCGTTGCAGCACGTCGGTCGCGAAGACCGGGTCGGTGTTCTCAAACGCGACCGACAGGACCTGGCTTTCACCGTCAAACTCGTACGTCAGACCGCCCTGGATCGCCTCGCGCGCGGCGGTGCGCGGGAACTCCGCGTTCTGGTAGACCTCTACGAGGTTGAACTCTTCGATGACCTGATCCGTGAGATGGCGTCCCTCCAGCAGCCTCTGCGCGAGCGCGGCGCTGTTGTTCTCGCGCAGCGCGCCGACGTCGACGAAGCCGCCGAGCACGCCCAGGTCGTCTTCGGAGAGTCCGCGAGGCAATCCGCCCGAAGAGGAGGGTTCACGCAGCAGGATCTGCGCCTCCGACTCGTAGAAATTCGGCAGCGGGTTGTTGGGCGCGTCGTTGGGCAGTCGGATGGTATACAATGAGAAGAGGACGATCCCGATCGCGGCGAAGAACGTCGTGAAGAAGATCAGCTTCCAGCGTTTCGCCAGGATCGCGAGGAGATCGAGCAGCGATACCGTGTCGTCGGCGGGCAGCTGACGGTTCTCGCCGGCTGGGCGGGCCGAGTCTTCCGGCTGTTCGACGGCGCCCGTGCCGTGAGCCCGGGGCTCTTCGGTCGGATCGTTATTATCGTGTGAATCGCTCACGCGTGAGAATCCCCTTTGTGGGTGCCCCGAGGGCCGATGATATGCACGAAAGCTACCACCTCGCATGCAATTCATCAATACGCGGCGGTTGCCGATAATGACGGAGAGGGATTCTACCCAGAGGGCGCCATGAACGTAACGCGAGCTATCATAACGGTTTTCATCGGGCTGGTCGTGCTCGCTCCACTTGCGGGCGAGACCATCGCGGTATCTGTGCGGCAGCGCAGCGAGCACGAGCAGGGGCCCGTGCTGGCCGCGCGGGTCGAGCAGGGCGCGATGGACCATTTCTTCGGGGCGGGGCATATCGTCTTCGATCTCGACATCGATCCGAACGATGAAGTCTACACCTACCGCGCGATCGACCAGGCGCTCTCCGGCGGTGCGGCGTACGTGGTCGTGCTCGACATGACGTTCATGACGGCTGCCGAGCGCGAGCTCGCTCCGGACACGGTGGATCTGGCCGTTCTCGACGTCGTCTCCGAGCACGAGCTCGCGCGCGGCGCGTTCAGCGCCTCGGATCTCGAGCGCTTCGCCGAGCTGACGCCGCAGACGGTCGCCGACCGGCTGGGAGCGCTCGCCGCAGGCAGCGCGCTCGAGGCGATCGCGGGGGGCAATGACTCATGGTAATCAGACGATTCGTCACAGGACTCGCCATCATCGCCGCGCTGCTCGTTCCCACGAGCCCGCTCACCGCCCAGGAGAGTTACGAGGGACTCGCCACGATCGGCTCGTTCGGCCGATTCCCGACGGGGCTCTTCGGCGCGTCGAACCTCGTGCCGCCGAATACGCTCGTGACGGTCCGCAACCTGCAGACGGGACGGTCGGAGCGCGTGATCATCACCGACGGCGTCCGGGAGCCCG
This sequence comes from uncultured Spirochaetaceae bacterium, assembly GCA_964537725.1. Classification (GTDB taxonomy): domain Bacteria; phylum Spirochaetota; class Spirochaetia; order DSM-27196; family SLST01; genus SLST01. The sequence goes on from CAZICD010000073.1 coordinate 23,039, forward strand.
GGGTATTCCTCGTGCTCTCGCCGGAGGCCGCTGAGTCGCTCGACGTCGATCCCGGCGGGGCGACGCGCGTGCGCCTGACCGAGATACCGACCGGCGGCGCGGCGAGCACCGATCCGGCGAGCGAGCGAGCCTTCTCGCGCGATCCGGACATCAACCCGTTCGCGGGTGCGGACTCGCTCGTCGACACGCTGCCGCCGCCGCAGCCCACCGGGGAGGCCGACATCCCTGCCGACGAGGACCGGGCCGCGACCGAGGTGGAACCCGAGCCGGCGCTCGAGGATGCGGTCGCCGAGACCCCGGAAGCCGAGCCCGAGCCTGAACCGGAACCCGAGCCGGA
>CAZICD010000074.1:0-23271 GCA_964537725.1 uncultured Spirochaetaceae bacterium
ATCAGGTTCGACGCGAAACAGCACGGCGGGCTTCGTACCACGCCGCGGCCTCGACCGCCTCACCGCACCCGATACTCCTCCCACGCATCATCCGTCGGCGTCGTCGACGCCCCCGGCTCGTCCGGCCGGACGAACCGTCCGTTTCGCACCGTCGCGGGCTCGGTGAAGCAGTGCGCGATCCAGGGGATGTACTCGAGCATCGTGTGGCTCGGCAGGGCGTAGGCCAGGTGGAGGTGGACCTGACTCATCTCGCCGGCGTGCGCGGCCACCGGCAGGCCGGCCGCTTGCGCGTGCGCGGCGGCGTCGAGGAAGCCGGTGACGCCGCCGATCCGCGTGACGTCCGGCTGGACGAAGTGCAGCGCCTTCCGGCGGATGAACTGCGCCATCGACTCCGGGTTGTAGACCTGCTCGCCGAGCGCGACGGGGAGCTCGGTCGTTCTGGCGAGCTCGCGGTGCGCCTCCACGTCGTCGTACCAGAGCGGCTCTTCGATCCAGAAGAGCCCGAGCCCCGCGGTCTCCCGCGCGAACCGCTGCGCGGTCGGCAGGTCCCACTTGCCGTTCGCGTCGGTCGCGACGGTGATCTCACGGCCGACCGCCGCGCGCACCGCCTCGCAGCGGGCGATATCGGTCTCCAGCCGATCGGCCCCGACCTTCATCTTGACCGCTGTAAACCCTTCGTCGACCGCGCGCTTCACGTTCGCCACGAGCTGGCCCTGGTCGAAACTGAGCCACCCGACGTCGGTGTTGTACGCCTGGACGGTCTCGCGCGCCGGCCCGCCGACGACGGCCCAAAGCGGCTTCCCGAGCGTCTTCGCGTAGGCGTCCCAGAGCGCGACGTCTACCGCGCAGAGCGCGAGCTGGAGCAGGCCGGCCCGCCCGACCCACTGCAAAGGCGGGTGCGTGAAGAGCGCGCGGTAGTGCGCGCGCGGGTGGCCGAACTCGACGCCCTCGAGGAGCGGCGCGTAGCAATCGTCGACCGCTGCGGCGATGAGCCGATCGCTCGGCAGGTGCGCGTGCGTCCCGGTGAAACCGAAGCCGGCGGTGCCGTCCTCGAGCTCGACGCGCGCGCCCACGACGCCCCAGTGGGTGATCGCGTGCGTGCTGTCGGCGATCTGCGGGCCGGTGACAGGGACGTGCATGATGAAGGAGGAGACGGTGCGGATGGTCATGGGGGGATTCTACATCTATCGGCCGCGCTCTGCAGGACGTCTATCCGAAGAGTCGTGGGAGGCCACATACCCGCCCCGTCCACATAGTCGTCGTTGCCGCCGAGCAGACCTGGCGCGTGACACGCGGCCGCCGGCGCGCTACCCTCGATCCATGGAACGCCTTCCGGAGGCCGGCCTCGCCCCCGCCGCCGCCGACTACCGATGGCTCCTCGACCGCGGCTACCCCGACCAGCCGGCGCTGAAGATCGTCGGCGACCGGTATCGTCTCTCTTCGGTCGGCCGCGCGATGCTCTATCGCGGGGTCTTCTCGAGTCCCGATTCGGCCCGCCGCTGTGCACGGCTCGTCGAAGCGACGGAAGGGGAGATGACAGTCGACGGCCACAACGTCCTGTTCACCGCGTGGAACTGCCTCGCCGGCAGGCCGATCGTCCTCGCAACCGACGGCTTCGTACGCGACATTGGCGGCACCCGGTCCCGCCTGCCACGCGACCACCGGTTCACCCGGATCGCCCGCCTCCTGTGCGACGCGCTCGTCTCGTTGCGACCGGCCGGCGTGACGATCCTCCTCGACGAGCCGCTCCCGTGGAGCCGCGAGCACGCCGCGGAACTCCGCGAGCTGTGGGCCGCGATCGGCGGTGCGCCGTCCACGCCTGCCGAGATTCGGACCGAGCCGAGCGTTGACGGCGCCGTGGCGGCTACGAACGCCGGCGTCATCGCGACGAGCGACACCGCGATCGTCGACAGGTGCCCCGTGCCGGTGGTCGACCTGGGAGGGCTCATCGTGCGAACGCTCGCACGAGCGGAGCCGGTCGATATGTTCGAGCTCATCCGCGCCGGTACGGGGGCCTGACTCTCCGACGCTCGTCTGAGGGAGCCCCTTCACGCGATCGCACAAACGCTCTATCGTGGGGTAAGACGCTGTCGCCGGAGGAAGCCAAGGATGCCCACCATCCCCTCGCTCGGCCACGTGGGGCTGAGCGTCTCAGACACCGAACGATCGAAGCGCTTCTATACCGAGCTGCTCGGAATGGAAGTCGTCATGGAGCTCGACATCGCCGACGACCGGATGGCCCGCGTTCTTGGCGAGCCGGGCACGAAGGTGAAGATCACGCACCTGCGGCTCGGCGACGGCGTGCTCGAGCTCTTCGAGTACTACGCCCCCGAGCGGGGCGAGAACGTCGCGCGCTCGCTTCGTCAACGCGACCAGGCGATCGTGCACGTCGGGTTCGAGATCGACGACTTCCACGAGCGGGTGGAGCTCCTGCGCGAGCACGGGGTCGAGTTCCTCGGCGAGCCGGTGGAGTTCAGACCGGGCGTGTGGGTGCTCTACTTCCGCGGTCCCGACGGCGAGGTGTGCGAGCTGCACGACGTCTCGCGCGCCTGAGGCGTCGCCTCTGCGGCGGTCACACCGCCTGCTCGGTCCGCGAGATGATCTCGTCCTGCGTCGCGCGCGAGAGCGTCGTGAAGTTCGCGCTGAACCCGGCGACCCGCACGAGCAGGTCCTCGTGCTCCCACGGCCGCTCCTGCGCGTCGCGGAGCGTCGCCGCGTCAACGACGTTCACCTGCACCTGCTGACCTCCGGACCGAAAGAACGTGGTCAACAGCGCGCTCATCGCGTTCATCCCGTTCTCGCCGGCGATCGTCGACGGCGAGAACTTGATGTTGAACGTGTTCCCGGCGCTCCAGTGGTCGCGGTTGTTCAACCCGGCCACCGACCTCACGAGGCTCGTCGGACCGCTTCGGTCTGCCCCCTGACACGAGCCGACTCCGTCGACGAGCGGCGCCCCCGCGCGCCGGCCGTCGGCGCCCGCACCGGTCTTCGCCCCGGCGTCCACGTGGCCCTCCACCGGCCAGACGCCGCACGTGAAGCGACCGCCGCGGCCGTCGGTGTGGGACCAGAAGTAACGGGCGTGGACCGCGTTGACATCGTTCGCGAGCGCGTCGACCGCGTCGTTCCCGTTGCCGAAGCGTTCGGCGTGGTTCGCGAGCATGCGGCGTAGCGGCTCGGCGCCTTCGAAGTCGGTGGCGAGCGCGCGTGCGAGCTCCTCGAGCGTGATCGCTCGCTCCTCGAAGACGAGGCGGCGGATCGCGTGGAGCGCGTCGTACGCGTTGCTCGGTCCGTAGATCGCGACGCCCGGCAGGTTGTACGTCGTCGACCCGAAGACGAGGTCGCGACGCCGCGCGACGCAGTCCGACAGCAGCGCCGATTCGAGCGGGTAGTAGCCGCTTCGCTTCTGCTCTTCGCCGGCGAGCGTCGCGGCGAGCACGTCGAGCGAGGCGAGATACCGTACCTGCTCCTCGTAGGCGACCCACACCGCGTCGAACGAGTCGAGCGAGTCGGCCGAGCCGGTCTGCGGGCCGATCTGCCGGCCGGTCGTGAGCGAACGGCCGTCGTTGAGCGCGAGCTCGAGCGCCTTCGCGACGTTGAGGTGCCCGCCCGCGGTGACGCCCTGCTGCTTGCCCGGAATGCTCGCCTCCACGCAGCCCACGATCCCGTATCCGACCGCGTCCTCGCGCGCCACGCCGTGCGTCACGAGCGCGTCGATCACGACCTCGTCGTTGAACACCGCCGGCATCCCGGTTCCCAGCGCGATGAGGTCGAGGCAGTGACGCCAGAAGTCCGGGTCGATGTTCCGATGCCAGCGAACCGAGAGCGCAGGCTGCACCATGCGCAGCGCGGCAGTCGCGTCGAGGCACAGGTGCGAGAGCTCGTTCGATTCGTCACTCCCGGCGCCGTCGCTGCCGCCGAGCGTGAGGTTCTGGAACACCGTGCGCTTGACCTCGGTTCCCACGTTCTCCATGAACTTCACCCAGAGGCTCAGGAGCAGCTCCCACGCGTCGTCCTGCGACGCGTCGCCGGCGGCGAGCGCGTCGCGCGCGAAGGGCTCCATGTACTGGTCGAAGCGGCCGGCGGAGATCGACCAGCCGAACTGCTCGATATGCAGCGCGAGGTGGACGAACCAGAACGACTGGAGCGCCTCGTGGAAGCTCCGGGCCGGGAACTCCGGGACGCGGCGGCAGACGCGCGCGATCTCGACGAGCTCCTCATGCCGTCGGGCATCCGGGTCGCGATTGGCGAGCTCTTCGGCGAGCTCGGCGTACCGTTCGGCCCAGCGGATGAGACCGCGCGAGACGATCAGCACCGACTCGAGGAACGCCGCCCCCTCGGCGTCGCCTTCGGCGCGCGCCGCTGCGAGTCCGCGCTCCGCCTCGCTCATCACCCCGCGCAATCCGACGCGGAGCACCTTCTCGTAGTCGACGATCATATGCCCGAAACCGGTCGAGCTCCCGGTGCAGTAGCCGGCGGCGAGCTCGTCTTCGGCGAGTCGCAGCGATTCGGGGTGGCACGCGCGCGTGCGATCGCCCATGGTCCTTCCGTGCCAGTACGACCAGATCTCCGGCGGGGTCGTGCTCTCGTCGAGCCCGTTCAGATGGAACTCCGGGTAGACCGATCGGCCCCCCAGCCGCGCTGCCCGTTGCCCCACGAGGAGCTCGTCCGGGCGGATGAAGACGTGCATCCGTTCGAAGACCCGTGCGATCGACTTCGCGCGGCGGAGCGCGATGTGCTCGCCTTCGGTCTCGCGGTACGATTCGGTCACGATCCGCGCGCGCTCGAAACAGAGCTCGCTCTGCGTGGAGAGCAACTCTGCCTTGAGCTTTCGGATACGCGCTGGAACGGCGAGTGTGTGTGGTCGCGTCAAAACAGCTGCTCCTGCAGAGTGTCGTCTCGCTCGCGCACCGCGTCCGCCTCGCGACGGCGGCGCACGCGCGCGTCCGCCTCGCGCGTCGCGGCGAGCACCCACTCGACGGGGTAGAGTTCGAGCGTTCCGGTCTCCACGTCGATCTCCTTCGCATCCGGCGCACCGCGCGCCTCGGCCTCGAGTCGGGCGAGCTTCGCCGCGAGCGCGGCCTCGTCCTGGCGCCCGCCGTAGCCGACGAGCGAGAGATCAGACCCGACGACGCGGTGACAGGGAACGATGGGGTAGAGCGGATTGGTCGCCATCGCACGGCCTACCGCGCGCGCTTCGGAGCCGGCGGCCCGGGCGACCGCGCCGTAGGTGCTGACGTAGCCGATCGGAATGCGTGCGGCGGCGGAATGAATGCGGAACAGGGGAGCGGAGAGGTGTCGCTGCGAGAACGCGTAGCGTTTGTCCGCCTCGTCGCCGGCCTCGAGCGAAGCGAGCAGCCGCACCGCCTCATCGACAAAGGCGGAAGGCCCGGCGTGCAGACGCGCGCTCACGCCGGCCGGGAGACAGTGGCGCACCGCGGCGAAGGCTGATGCCTCGGTCGCGCCTACGGCCGTCGCGACGAAGTCGGCCCCGGACCACGCGATGCCGAACCATGTGTTCCCGCCCCGGCGGGCGGTGATTTCCACCACGGTGTGCCTCGCTACCATAGTGCACCTGAAGCGCGTGCGCGGCAAGCCCACGAGGTTGCCGCGGCAGCCCGGACGCAGATCCGCCGGCGCGGCGCCCGCGCTGCTACCTCGCGCTGCTACCTCGCGCGCAGCGCGAGCACGTAGTCCTTCATCTCCGGCGTGAGCGGGACCTCCCAGCTTCCATCGGGCTGCGGCTCGACCGGACCGATCCCGTACTCGGCGCCGGTGCGCGGGTCGAACCAGAGCGCCGTCCAGTCGCGGTCACCCTCGAGACCGACGAGCCGCGGTCGCGGGTCCTTCGACCACGGCAGGATCAGCCGGTAGAAGTAGCACAGCCGGAACTCACCCGGCACGCCCGCGGCGTACACCGCGTGATAGTCGTCGTCTGCCGCCGGGGGATCGATCCACTCCGGGTGCGCCTCCATTCGCTGCCACTCGAAGCGCGAGAGGAAGCGTGTCGAGAAGCCGAGCTCGCGCGAGCCTGGAAGCTGCGCCGCCTCGCGCCACGGGGTGTTTCCCCACGTCGCGCCGTGCGGCGACGCGCCGTACGGGTTGTCCGGCTCGTTGAACTGCCAGAGTCCGTTCGCCCCGTAGGTGAATCCGCCGGCGCCGGAGAGCATGCTCGCCCACCAGACGAGCCGGAGCTTCTCCGCGTCCGACTCGTGCATGATCCCTTCGTAGATGACCTCGCCCACGACCACCGGCATCGCCGGGTCCTTCGCCCGGCTCTCCGTGATCCGGCGCAGCGAGTTTCCGATCGCGGTGCGGCCGTCGTGGCCGGTCTGCAGCATGTCGAAGTCGAGCACGGTGTCGTCGTCGACCTGCTCGCGTCCGGCCTGGGTGGGGTGAATCGTCACGAGGCGGCCCATGGGGTCAATCTCGCGAACGTAGCGCGCGATCCCGGTCCACGCGGTCCGCTGATGCGCGGCGTCCTCCTGCGGAGTGTTGCTCAGGTAGTACGGCATCGCGCCCTCGCCTGCCAGGCACCAGACGACCGGATACGCGCCCCACCGCGCGACGATATGCCGCCAGTGACGCTTCATCTTCTCCTCGCCGAAGACGGTCGCGTAGTATCCCCAGCACCCGACGACGCAGGGCACGAGGCCGTGGCGGACGAGCGCGCGTAGCTTCAGGTCGGCGAGATCCCACCACGCGGGGTTCGGCTCGTCGAGCTCCTCGTCGTAGGGCAGACCCGCCTCGTTCGCGCCGCGCGGGTCGGCCCACGGCATGTCCGGGTAGACGCCGGCGACGATCTGGACGAGCGTGAAGCCTTTCGCGACGCGGTCTGCGGCGAGCTCGTCGAACCCGTCGGGCCACGAGAGCCGTTTCGTGAAACCCATCCACCACGTGTCACCGTACCAGAGGAACGGCGTCCCGTCGGCGTAGCGGAAGGTCCTGCGGTCGTCGGCGACGGTGAGTGGACCACGGGCGTAGAGCGGATTATCGCCCCCGTAGGGTACGACGCAAAGCTCGCCCTCGGCCCCGTGAACGCCCTCGATCGACGGGTCGCTGCACTCGCTCCGCCACGAATAGGTGCCGGGCGCCGGTGCTGCGAATCGCACGCGCCATTCGCCCCCGCCGGACCAGAAGGCGGGTACGCGCCAGGTCCCGTCACGACCGGAGACGACGACGTCGACATCCAGCGTGTGCGGGGCGTCGGGAGCGGCGGCCCCGCAGAGCGGCCACTCGAACGGCTCGTACTGCGTTGCGGTGTACGTGATGGGCATGGGGGCTCCTCGACGACCGAGTATAGCGCTTCCCGCTTCCCTCCGCGAGCCTGCGCACCTCCCGGTTCGCGACGTTACTCGCCCCCGGCGACCACCGTGTGCCGCCCGCTCCCGACCCCGTCGGCGTAGAGCCGATCGCCGTTGCGTCGTGCAGGTACGGCGCGTCCGTCCACGACGAGCTGGTCCGGCGCGTGCCTCCGGGACGGAGCGCCCACGGTGACGGTCATGTTCGCCGGGACATCGACCTCCACCGCGAAGAGAGCACCGGTATTCGTCACGCGGACGGTGATCGCGCCCCGGACCGTCGGCACGCGCGACTCGGCCCAGGCGAGGTGTCCCGGCTGCGGGTCGACGATCGCCCGCGCCCAGCCGGGCTCCGCGGGCCGCACGCCCATCAGCCCGAACGGAATCGCGTTCGCGGGCGCGGCGCCCCACGCGTGGTTCCAGTCCTGGTTGGGCTTGATCGAATCGTCCCACGCCTCGAGCGAGATCGTCGATCCGACGTCGTAGATCATGTGCGCCCACGACCGCAGGCCGGTGCCTGCGAGGAGCGAGAGCGCGTAGTCGTCGTCGCCGGCGGCGTAGAGAGCCTCCAGCAGCATCTGCGAGGCGTAGACGCTGCACGCCATCCCCCGCGAGCGCACGTGCCGCGCCACCGGCGCGACGCTCCCCTCCGGCAGGACGCCGCTCGCGAGCGCGAACATGTTCGCGTGCAGCGAGCTGTGCGTACTGCCTTCACCGTCGAGGACGAGTCCGGTAGAAGAGTCGATGAGCCGCCGGGCGAAGGCGGTGCGCACGGCGGCTGCCCGGTCGTCGAGGCGTTTCGCATCGGCCTGCTTCCCGATCGCGGCCGCGATTCGCGCGAGCGAGCGAAGCGCGCGGTAGTGGAGCGCGTTCGGCACGCTGTTGACCGGCACCATCTCGTGGCCGTCGCGCTCGACCTGCGGCCAGTCGACGATGTCGCGAACGCCCTGCGGGAACTGCGCCTCCGCGGCCTCGCCGAAGTGGATCGACTCGAGGACCCCGGAGCTCAGCGCGTCGAGGCTGATGAGCCCGTCGCCGTCTGCCAGGCTCAGGAGCGACTTCGCCACCAGCTCGTCGTAGCGCGCGGCGATGAAGCGGTCGTCGCCGGTGTGGAGGTAGTCGTTCCACGCGGCGAGCACGAGGTAGAGGTGCCACTCGGTGGGCCAGGTCGGGTGGAAGACGAGGTGCTCGAGCGACCGGCGCGACATCGTGTACTCGCGGTCGCAGCCGAAATGACCGAGCTGGTCGATGTAGCCGTCGGACTCGTAGGGGATGCGCTCGCGGTCGCCGTCGACGTAGACGCCCAGGAAGCTCGTCGCCTTGATCGAGTAGCGGCAGAGCTCCCAGACGTCGTTGAGGACCGCGTTCGACGACCGGAAGCTCGCAGCCTCGTCGTCGAAGGGGTAGTGGACGGCGAGCTGCTCGACGTCCGCGCTCGTGAGCGTCGCCGGTGCCGGCCGGTCGGCACCGGCACCGTCGGGCGCGGCTCGGTCGGTCCCGGCGCCTCCGGTCCCCGCCCGCTCGATCTCGCAGTAGCGAAACGGCGTGACCTCGAAGAGGTCGGCGGGCATGCGAACCGCGTAGGGGCCGGTGTTGCGCTCGTCGGGAGGAACCTCGAGGCGGTAGGTATGACGGCCCGGCTCGGCGTCGAGCGTGAGGACGCGGCAGCGCCGCGAGCCGCCCGGCGCGCGGTCGATCGCGTAGTCGCCGGCGCGGACCTCGCCCAGGCGGACGGTGAGGGTGGTCGGTTCGGAAACGTCGACGGTGAGGCGCAGCGTCGCGAAGGCCGCGCGGCCGAAGTCGACGAAGACGGTGCCGTCGTCGCGGCGCACGAAGCTCGCCGGACGCACGACCTCCGCCTCCGGCAGGTAGTGATCCACGGTGAAGGCGTCGACGAGCTCGCCGGTGACGAACCGCTGCGGCTCGGACCACGGGCTCGCGTCGGTCGCGGAGAGCCAGGTTCGGACCTTCCACCAGTACTCGGTGTGCGGTTCGAGCGGCGGGCCCTCGTAGGCGACCGCCACCGACCGTGCGTCGGTCGTCCAGCCGCCGGCGATGCCGGGCTCGCCCGAGTCCCACACGTCTGCCTCGTCGCGAACGAGCTGCTCGAGCGATGAGGCAACGAGGATGCGCTTGCCCTGCTGGATCGCGCCCGGATGGCTCGCGTTGACGACCCAGCTGAAGCGCGGCGTCGGCGTCGTGACGACCGTGCGTTCGGGGTGGGCGAGGAGGTTGACCATGAGGCCGGTCGGCTGGAGCGCCGGCACGACTACTTCACCCCCATCGCCTTCAGGTTGTCGTAGGAGATCTTGATCGACTCGAAGGGGTCGCGCTCGCAGCGGTCCTGCTCCACGACGTACCAGCGAATCTTCGCGTCGTCGCTCGCCTTGATGATGCCGGACCAGTTGAGGTTACCCTCGCCGACCTCGGTCAGCGTGATCTCGTTGTCGACGATGGTGTAGTCCTTGAAGTGGATTACCGTCATCCGTCCGGCGAGCCGCTCGATCCAGTCGACGACGTCGGCGCCGCCCTTCTGCATCCACGCCGTGTCGATCTTCGCCTCGAGGTACTCAGGGTCCGACTCGTCGTAGAGGAGCTCGAAGCCCGTCTTGTCGCCGTAGCGCTCGAACTCGAAGGCGTGGTTGTGGTAGGCGAGCTTAATGCCCTCCTTCGCCAGGATCTTTCCGGACTCGGTGAGCGTCTTCGCGAGGCTCGTGTAGCCCTCGCGCGAGCGCGACTCCTTGGGACCCGCGGCGAGAGCGGTGTGCGTGCATTCGAGCGTCTTCAGGTCGTCGATCGTCTGCGAGAGGTCGTCGGTGAGGGCGTTGAGCCCGGCCTGGGTGGCCATGCAGTAGAGGCCGGTGTCGTCGAGGATCTCCTTGATCCGCTTCGCCGGGATGTCCGGGCTCACGCCGGCGAGCTCGACGGCCTCGTAACCGGCCGCGCGCGTCTTCGCCATCGCGTCGGCGAAGTCGGTCTCGTTCTTCATCGAGTCGCGGATCGTGTAGAGTTCGAGTGCGATCTTCGTGTCTGGTGCGTTCATAGGTAGCTCCTTGGTTGATGTGCGCCCGAATCGTACATCGGCGGCGCGAAGAGTGCAAACCGCCCCCGATCGGCGGCCGCGCTACTCGTGCGCGCGCCAGATCGACTCGCTCAGTACGAGCTCCTCGAATCGAACCCGGAAGCCCGCGCCGATCGGGCTGCACGCGTAGAGGCCCACGTGCACCGGTCGCATCGGCGGCAGCGGCGGGTTCGCTCGTCCCATCTCCTGCGTCGTCTCGCCCAGGACGCGGAGGTGGAAGACGCGCATCTGGTGGTACTCCTCGCCGCCGAACGCACGCTCGAGGAGGAAGTCCGGACCGCGTCGGCTGAGGCGGTACCGGATCGACGCGACTCCACCGATGTCGGTGGTCGCCCAGTCGGAGTAGCCGGCATTGGTCACGACGCTCCCGAGCCTCGCCGGCCCTTCGGTCTCGTGTTCGATCGACGCCTTGAACCAGTTCTCGCTGTCCTCGTAGATCACGAGGCCGCACTGATCGAAGCGGTCGCGATACTCGAAGGAGACTCGCGCTTCGAGCGTGAAGTTGTCCTGCCGTTCGAGCACGAGCGCGTGCGCGTTGTCGTTCCGGAATCCGTAGTAGCTTCGCTGCCAGAAGTCCGTGCCGGGATCGGTGCCGATCTCGACCTCGTCCCCGGTCACCCGCGACTCGCGCGGCTCGTTGATCCATGTCGCTGTGCGGAAATCGGCCTTCATTCCTTCCTCCTCGTCTCGAGCGACCGGAGCAGCAGCGGCAGAGCGTCCTCCGCTGTCGCGACGATCGCGTAGTCACTCACCGCGTGGATGGAAGCGTCCGGGTCCGGATTGACGCTGAGGATCCGGGCCGAATGCTCCATGCCCAGCCGATGCTGGATCGCCCCGGAGACACCCAGGGCGATGTAGAGCCGCGGGCGAACGCTCTTGCCGGTCTGCCCGATCTGGTACTCGTACGGGAGGATACCCGCCTCGACGGCGGCCCGCGAACAGGCGAGCGATGCCGTAACGCCGAATCGCTCGGCGAGCGCCGTGCGAAGCGGCTCGACGAGCCGATCGACAGCTTCCGCCTCACCGATCCCGGCGCCGACGGCCACGATGACGTCGGCGTCCACGTCGACGCCGGCCGCGCGGCCCCGGGACGCGTCGTCGGCCGGGGCGTCGCCGCCGGCCAGGGTGCCGCCACCGACGCCGGCGTCCGCCGCGTCGGGTCCTGCGTCCGAGCACCACCCCTCCGGCGGCAACCGATCGGCGAAGCCGGAGAGGTCGGGCCGCTCGACGTCGACCGGGATCCGGCCTGCCGCGAAGCGTCGTGGTGCGAAGACGCCGGATCGCACCGTGGCCATCTCCGGCAGCCCTCGGTCGCGCACCGTTGAGACGATCCAGGCGAGCACGTTGCCTCCGAGCGCGGGGCGAACCTGCACGATCGCGGGTGGCTCGAGCTCGAGGCCGGTACAGTCCGCGGTGAGCCCCGCGCCGAGCAGGGCGGCCGCGAGCGCGGAGACCGTCCTTCCTTCGAGCGAGGCCGGAACGAGCACCGTGCGCGGTCGATGCGCGAGCGCCGCCGCGGCCACGAGCGCTGCGGTCGTGTGGTGATCGATCGCCTGCGACACGCCGGCCGCAGGCAGCGCGGCGAGCACAGCCGTCGCTCCGTGCGAGGCGAGCGTCTCTACGGTCGCGGCCGACGGGGCGACGCCGCAGACGAGCGCGACGGCGTCGACGCCCAGCGCGTCGCCGAGGACCCGCGCCTCGCCCAGCAGCTCGAGGCTGCCCTCATCGAGCGCGTCGACCGCGTCGCCGGTTCGCTCGGCGAGGACGAAGATGGGCGCACCGGCGCGCCGGCCACGCGGTTCGTCGGCGACGCTTCCCCCGCCGTCGTCCACCGCCGGCGTCGCACGCGTGTTCGGCCGGCCGGCGCCGTCGCCTTCCAGGCCCGCCGCGAGCGCGTCCACGACTTCGGCTACCGCTGCGGCCGGGTCGTCGGCCTCCTCGAGCACGAGCCTCGTCGTCGCCGAGCGGTCGTGCGCGACGGTCTCTATTCGCGTGACCCGTGTCGCCGAACCGGCGAGGCCGGTGGCATCGGCAGGAAGTCCCAGATCGGAACCGCGCCACCGGGTGACGTCCGCCGTGGCGGCGGTGCGAAACGCCGAGAGCGAGGCGTGGAAGGGGAGCGCAGCGGCGAGCGGGGTCAGCGTCACGACCGCCGGCAGCGAGCGCAGGCTCACGCGTCGTCGACCGCGGCGCAACACCGTCTCGACCTCGATCCCGTGATCCAATCGTCGAAGCGAGCTCGCGTACGGCAGTAACGGAAGGCCGGACACCGCCGCGAGCTCGGCCGGAACCTGGGCGGTGTCACCGTCGGGGCTCTGCATGCCGGCGAGGATGACCGGGTCCGTGAGTCCGAACGACGAGATCGCGCGCTCGACGGCGAGCGCGAGGGTCCGTGCCGTGGCAAGCGTGTCTGCGCCGGCGAACGCGGAGTCGGTGAGGAGGACCGCCTCGTCGGCGCCGTAGGCGATCGCTCGTCGGCAGACGCGTTCGGCGCTCCGCGGACCCATCGAGATGACGACGACCCGGTCGTGCTCGCCTGTGGCCAGCGCACGGGCGGCGGCGAGCGCGCGGTCGTCGAGAGGATTGGCGACCATGCGCAGGTGTCCGCGACGCAGCGTCCCGGTGTCGAGATCCCACGCGTCGGGTGGGATGTCCTCCACGTCGGCGACGTACTTCACGAGAACGATCGCGTCCACCTACGGCTCCTCGACCATGCAGCCGGGATTGAGCAGCCAGTCCGGGTCGAACCGGCGCTTGACCCGGGCGATCGCCCGCATTCCCGCCTCGCCGACGAGGTACGAGAGGTAGGGGCGACTCACGCCGTTCTCGTCGGCGAGGCGCTTGCGGCCCACGCCGTGCTCCGCGGATACGGTCCCGCCGGTGTCGACCGCGGCCCGCGCGAGCCCGAGGTAGAGGCGACGCGCCGTGTCGAGCTCGTGCCGGTTCTCCGGCAGGAAGTTCAGGTGGAGGTGGTACTGCCCCAGATGGCCGAAGAGAACGGTGCGGATCCCGGCGCTCTGCGCTTCGAGGTAGCGCCGGTGCATGTCCGTGAACCGGTCGGCGGGGACCGCCATGTCGGTGCCGAGCTTGCCCACGCGTTCGCGGACCCAGCGGTTGACCTGCTCCGGGAGCGCGTGGCGAAAGGACTTCATGCCCGCGAGCTCCTCGCCCGCGGCGGTCCAGTCGTCCACGGCGTGGTGATTCGCGAAACGGCCCGCCCACCGGTCGAGCGTCTGTGACCGCGGATAGGGGTTGTGTCGCGCCGCCTCGTCGTACTCGATCTCGAACATCACGCAGGACCCGGCGTCGGGCGTGTCGGGGTAGCTCCGGCGCATGAAGGCGAGCGACCGCTCGTCGAAGTACTCGATCGAGAGAACGTCCGGGTCGTCGCGGGCCTCGTCGGCAGCCGCGAAGGCGTCCTCGGCAGAACCGAAGAACCCGGCGATCTGTGCGAGCGGCTCAGGACGCGGGGCAAGCCGGACGAGCGCCGCGATGACGACGGCGAGGACGCCTTCGCTCCCCACGATGAGATCGACCAGGTCGACATCGCTCGCGAGCATGAGTCCGGCCGCGTTCTTGGTCTCTGGCGGTTCGGCTGCGGTGGACACGTCCAGACTCCCGCCGCCCAGCGCTTTCGGCAGCGGAAGGACGCCGCGCGACGCGACCCACTCGCCGCGGCGCACCCAGATGGGCTCGCTGCGGAGTCCGCAGAGGAGGAGCCCGTCGATCCACTCGCGCGTCGCGCCGTACCGGTAGCTGCGGGCGCCGCTCGCGTTCGTTGCGATCGTGCCGCCGAGCATGGCCGTCAGCTCGGTGGGATCCGGCGGGTAGAGCCGTCGATGGGGGGCGAGCAGGCGGTCGAGCTCGGAGAGCCGCACGCCCGCCGGGACTACCGCACACCCGCCGTCGGGCGCGAGGCCAACGCGGCAGTCGCCTTCGGCGAGCTCGACCCAGTCCGTTTCCCCGCGGGAGGAAACGATCGCCTCCGGCATCACCGCTCGCCAGCTGCGCAGCCGCTCGGTGCTCAGGACGATGCCGGCGTCCGGCACGCGGCTGCCCGTGATGGACGTCCCCGCGCCGGAGACCGTGAGCGGCGAGCGCGCCGCGCGGGCACGGCTCACCACCTCCGCGACCTCGTCCGCGCTGCGGGGCAGAACGACCGCCGACGCGTGCCCGGCGAACGCGCCCGACTCGTCGGTTGTGTACGGGCGGATCTCCGAGGGGGCGGTCAGCTGGCGTATGGAGGTTCGGCTGAGGTCCATGGGGCGCCATCATTGTAGATGCCGACCGCGGGCGGCGCAACGACAGCGGCGCAACGACATCGGCGCGACGACATCGGCGCAACGACGCCAGTTGCCGCCCGGCGGGTTCGGGCATACAATCACTCCATGACACGACAGGCAGAGCTGATCAAGGACGCCCGCACCACGCTGGGCGAGGGCGCATTCTGGGACGAGCGCGCGGGCATACTCGACTGGATCGACATCGAGGGGCGCGAGGTGCGCGTCTACGATCCGTCGACCGACGCGGACGAGGTCTACGCGATGGCCGATCGCCCCGGTACCGTCGTTCCGCGAGAATCCGGCGGGCTGGTGATCGCCCTGGGGCGGGGTGTGGTTCTCGTCGACGAACCCGGACAGGTGCCGCGCACGCTGTGCACCTTCGAAGAAGAGGCCGACGACAGCCGTATGAACGACGGGAAGTGCGATCCCGCCGGAAGGTTGTGGGTAGGCTCGCTCAATATGGGCGGCGCGAAACAGACCTCCCGTCTCTACTGTGTCGAGGCCGACGGCTCCTACCGCGTCGCGCTCACCGGCGTGACGATCTCCAACGGCATCGTGTGGACCTCCGACGAGAAGACGATGTACTACATCGATACGCCGACGCGCCAGATCCAGGCGTTCGACTACGATCGGGCCTCCGGTTCCGTCTCCAACGGTCGGGTCGCGTTCACGGTCCCCGACGGGATGGGCCACCCCGACGGCATGACGATCGACGCGAACGACACGCTCTGGGTAGCGATGTTCGGCGGCTCGGCGGTGCGGCACTTCGACCCGGCCGACGGGTCGCTCCTCGACACCGTGGAGCTGCCCGCCTCGAACGTCACCTCGTGCGCGCTCGGCGGCGACGAGCTGCGCGACCTCTACATCACGACCGCGCGCGCCGGGCTCGACGAGAGCAGGCGCGAGGCGCAGCCGGCCGCCGGAGGACTCTTCCGCGCTCGCGTGGACGTTCCCGGCGTGCCGCAGCACCGGTTCGCCGGCTGAGCCCGGGGAGGCAGCGTCGATGGACCTGGGTGTTGAGGGCAGGGCGGCGGTGGTGACCGCCGGCGGCGGCGCGATCTGCGGCGCCGTCGCTCGAGAGCTCGCCCGCGAGGGCGCGCGCGTGGCCGTGTGGGACGTGTCCGGCGAGGCGGCCGAACGCACCGCGGCGGCGATTCGCGACGCGGGCGGCACGGGCCTCGCGGTCGCCTGCGACTGCACCGACGCGGCGAGCATTCACGCCGCGCTCGACGCGACCCGGGCGCAGATCGGCGCGCCCACGATCCTCGTCAACGGCGCGGGAGGGTCGAGCCCGCGCACGACGACGACCGACGATCGACCCTTCTCCGATCTCGATCCGGAGGCGATGGTCGACGTGATGAAGCTCAATTACCTGAGCGCCGTCTTGACCTCGCAGGCGCTGGTGCCCGCGATGCTCGAGGAGCTCGGCGAGGCCGCGACGCGCACCGCCGCGATCCTCAACGTCTCGTCGGTCGGCGGGATCCAGCCGTTGTCGCGGGCGCTGACGTACTCAGACGGGAAGGCCGCCGTCGCGAGCTTCACCCGCTGGCTCGCCATGGAGATGGCGAATCGGCACGAGGGGCGCGTGCGGGTGAACGCGGTCGCGCCGGGCTTCGCGCTCACCGAACAGAATCGGTTCCTGCTCGAGGACCGCGAGACCGGAGAGCCCACCGACCGCGGGCGGACCGTGCTCTCGCACGTCCCGCTTCATCGGTACGCCCGACCCGACGAGATTGCTTCGCTCGTCGTCTTCCTCGTCTCAGAGCGTGCGAGCTTCATCACCGGCGCGGTCTACCCGGTCGACGGCGGGCTCACCGCGTCGCTGGGGGTGTAGCGGGGACGCGCCCGGCTGGCGCGCGGCCGTCACTCACCCCGCCCCGTAATCCCTACAGATACTCGTTGATCGCCTCGTGACCCGGCCGGATCGACCCGTCGGGCTCGACGCAGTGCATGACCCCCGGTCCCTGGACCGGCCCCGCCTCCGGGCGGTGGAGATCCGCGATGGGGCTGTGGGCGAGCGCATGGATGAACCAGCCCATGTCGCGTCGGTTGAGCTCGCGCAGGTTGAACTCGAGGATATCGACGCGCTTCGCGTCGTCCACGTTCCCCCAGCACGACTCGCTGCAGAACAGCGGCTTGCCCGTCTTCTCGCGAAGCTCCACGCACGCGTCCAGCCCCGCGAGCCACTCGTCCGGATCGGCGTCTCCTCCCATCCAGTACGAGTGGAAGTTGAGGATGTCGCTGAGCTCGGGGTGCTCGCGCAGGTGGTGCACGCCCTTCCAGAATCCGACCGACAGCGGCGCGGCCGCGCCGGCGGCCTTCGCCGTGTCGTAGACGTCGTGGAGCCAGGCGGTCTCGTGCTTCTCGAGCTCCCAAGCGGGGTCCGGATCCGCGTCGAAGCTGTACGAGTACGGCTCGTTGCAGAGGTCCCACGCGAAGATCCGGTCGTCGTCGGCGAAGCGCCCCACGACCGAACGCACGTATTCCCGTGAGCGCGTGCCGAACTCCGCGCCGGCCCATCCGGCGTTCGGCAGCAGGTGGTCGAGGTAGACGCCGCCCCAGTCGGGGATGCCGTGGTGCCAGCGGTTGAAGAGGACCGGCATTACGACGAGGTTCAGCTCCGCTGCGATGCCCAGCGCGGTGTCGAAGTTGTCGAGGAACGCCTCCTTCTCGGCGTCGGAGCCGAGCGCGAAGACCTCCCACGCGAGCCAGAGCCGGATGCCGTTCATCTTCGGGAAGTGCTTCTTTCCCTGGCCCAGCTCCCGCTCGAATACCTGTGAATCGAAATAGCGCCAGATGTCGGCGCCGGTGTACGCGTAGCCGGGGGCGTAGTTGAAGCCCCTGATGCTCTGGATGTCGATGGCCATAGTTCCTCCGGGTAGCAGCCGTACGGGCCGCACCTCTCGATACCACATCCGTCGGCGGTCGTCAAAGACGCCGACTCGACACGCCGGGCTGCACGCCGAGTAGAACTTACCCGTGCGTAGCGGCTGTGCAAGCTGGTACAGCTCTTGCATGAAGGGTGACGTGACGCACGTCGCAAAGGAGAACAAATGAAAAAGTTAGGTATTGCGCTGGTGCTCGTCGGGGTCTGCTCGCTGGGCTGGGCACAGAGCGTCGACATCGACGACATCGAGCCGTCTCAGATCGACTTCTCCGAAGTCGACCTCTCGGACGCAGAGTTCTTTTTCGAGGGCCCCGTCGTCCTGTACGCGTCGGGTATCGAGTACCGCGATCGCAGCTACGCGGCTCTGCTGCGGTACGACGGCGAGTCGACGATCACCATCAGTGCCCCGAGCACGACGACGACGGCCGGCAAGCCGCAGCGTCTCGACCTCACGAACGCGAACGTTCAGCTCACCGAGAACGGCTTGGAGCTGTCCGGTCTGGGTGTGGACGGACGCGCCTACACGGGGCTGCTCGTCGTCCAGCCGGATAACGATCTGGAGGTCGCGAGCATCGAGCGCGGCGAGATTCTCGAGGACTCGGTGCCGGGGCTGCTTCGGGACATCGAGCAACTCGAGGCGACGATCGACGACCAGAATCGGCGGATCGCCCGGCTCAATCGGCAGATCGAAGAGCTTCCCGAGGAGGGAACCGTCACCGAGCTCCGCGAGCAGACACGCGAGCTCGAAGACCAGCTCCAGGCGAGCCGCTCGCGCGTGAGCGAGCTCGAGACGACGGTCGGCAATCAGTCCGACCAGATCGAGGATCTCGAGCAGAACGTGAGCAATCTCCGGTCGACGCTCGAGGCGCGGAACGCGCGCATCGAGCGGCTCAACGAACAGATCGAAGAGCTTCCCGAGCCCGAGACCGTCGCAAATCTGAGAAGCCAGGTCCGCGAGCTGGAAAACGAGCTCGACGATGCGCTCGGCCGCGCGGCCGACCTCGAGCTCGAGCTGCGGGCCCGTCGCCGGACGATCGACGGGTTGAACCGGCGCATCCGAAGCCTGCGTGAGCCGTGGATGACCGCGGACGAGCGCCTCACGGACGAGATCGACACCGATTTCGAGACCGGCGGCACGATGCTCGGAAGCTGGAATCCATCCGGCCCGACTCTGAACCAGACCGACTCGGATCAGCTCTTCGCGAGGTTCGCCGTGCCCGCGATCCAGGCGAACACCGACCTCATGTACACGCTGCGCGCGGAGAGCACCGACGACGGATGGGTCGGCTACGGGATGCACTTCCTCGCCGACGACTGGTCGAGCGACCGCGGATACGGCTTCGGCCGATCGTACCTCGTCTGGCTGACGCGCGACGAGCGGGCGATGAGAAACCGGCGAACGTACGTCCAGCTCTATCGCTCGTACGACGACGTTCGTATGGAGCTCCTCGCGAGCGTTGCGGTTGAGGAGGACATCGGCGACCCGATCGACACCTCGGTCTACGTCGACCGCAGCGCCAACGAGATCTCGGTGCTCGTGAACGAGCGGCACGTCTTCTCGTTCCTCGACGAGGCGATCATCCGAAGCGGGCGCGTCGTGGCGATGCGCGCGCTCGGCACGGTTCGCTTCCACGACCTGGAGGTCGTAAGCGAGTAGGCGCAGCGACCGATCGTGACGAGCAGGCCCCGCCCGCGCGGGGCCTTTTCTTAGTACGCGGGGCGTCTTCATACTACGCGGCGCCGGACCGCATCCGAGGGCCTCAGCCGCCGTGCGTCCCGCGCTCGTCCGGGAGCACCTCTCCCAGCACCCGCAGCGTGTTCTCTCCCATCACCTTGCGGATCTCCTCGTCGGTGTACCCGCGCTCGCGCAGCCCGGCCTCGATCCGCGGAAACTCGCCCGCGTCGCGCAGCAGCGAGCCGCCGCCGTCGAAGTCGCTCCCGATGCCCACCGTGTCGATCCCGGCCACGTCGCGGATGTGGTCTACGTGGTCGAGCAGGCGCTCGAAGGTCGGGTCGTCTGCGTCGATGAAGAACGGCACGAAGCTCACGCCAATGACGCCGCCGCACCCGGCGAGCGCGACCAGTTGCTCGTCGTCGAGGTTGCGCCGATGGTCGCAGAGCGCTCGCGCGTTCCCGTGCGAGAAGATCACCGGCTTCTGCGAGACCTCGATCGCGTGGAAGAAGGCCGACCGGCTCACGTGAGCGAGGTCGACGAGCATACCGAGCCGGTTCATCTCCGCCACGAGTTCCTCTCCGAACCGGGTGAGCCCCACGCCGTCGCGCGCCTCGCCGCAGCCGTCGGCGGCCCGGGAGCTGCGGTTGTGCGTGAGGCCGATCGACCGCACGCCGATTTCGAAGAGCGACCGCAGGACGTGGAGGCTGCCCTCCACGCCGTCGGCGTGCTCGACCGCGAGGAGCGCCGCGGGCCGGCCGGCCGCGTGCGCGCCGGCGATGTCGGCGACCGACCGCACCACGGCGAGCCGGTCGGGGTGCCGGTCGAGCTCGTCGAGAAACCAGCCGAACCCGTCGGCCGCGTAGGCGAGGTGGTTGCCGAGCGCGAGCGTCACGTCGATCGCGAAGAAGGCGAGATCGATCCCGCCGCGGAGCATCTTCGCCACGTTGATCTGGATCGTCGCGGCCTCGCCGCGCGGACTCTCCGGCCCGTCCACGAGCCCGATGGTCCCCACCGGCTCTTCCCCGGCGAGGAGCCGGTATCTCGCGCGCTGCGGGTCGAACGGGTCTCCGCCGGCCTCGTCGAACGGGCTCAGGTAACCGCGCCGGATATGCGCGACGATCGTATCGTTGTGGCTGTCGATGACCATGACGAGAGCGTAGCACGGGTCAGGCGTGTGCGCGAGCCGCACCGTCCTACCGCTCCGCCCCCACGAGCACGTCGCGGGCGCGCTTGATCTCGATGAACATCGCCTGGTTCCCGCCGCGGTCGGGGTGGTGAAGGAGCGAGAGCCGACGGTAGGCGCGCGTCACGGCGTTCCGGTCGGGTCGCTGCGGGGGCAGGCGCTCGGGGTCGAGCACGTCGTCGAGGCCGAGCACCCACGCGGCGAGCACGCGCTCGGCGACGACATCCGAGAGTCCGCGGTACCGCGCCTCGAGCAGCGCGAGGTGGTGTCGGAACACGAGCAGCCACGTCGTCTCGTCGAGCCGGGTGTACGAATCGGCCTTCTTCTTCGACCCCGGAAAGAGCTCGCCCTGCCAGACCGGCGAGAGACCCGCCGGATTGTAGTAACGCTCGAGGTGCCCCAGGTAGCGGACCATGGAGAGCGTCGGTTCGGGAAGCGAGCGCAGCGTCGCGAGGATGTAGCGGCGGCGCTCCTCGCGAACGCGCTCACGCTCGGCGAGGTAGCGGCGCTTGGCCGCGAAGAAGAGCGGGAAGAACGGATCCGCGGGCAGCCGGTAGGTGCGGTAGAAGTGGTGCAGGTTCTCGGGCGCGATGCGCGCGTTGTTGAGCAGCGTGTAGCAGCGGCGGCCGACCCGGATGCGCTGCAGGCGCTCGTTCGCGAAGTAGTGGCGCATCATCGTCGCGTAGTTCGGGTCCTTGGACAGGGTCTTCGGCTGCCGGTTGAGGAGGTGCGCGATGGAGTAGGTCCGGGCCGATCTGGTCCGTCGTCGTCGACGCCTGCGCATGGTCGGGATCGATTCTATCACCGCGGCCACCGCAGCAGACCGTCAATGTGTCCGAAGTGACCGTCCTTGCTCAGGAGCGCCGCGCCGTGCTCCATGCATACCGCCGCGATCCACACGTCGTTGATCGGGATCGGCTTCCCTTTGCGACGAAGCTGCCGCTTGATCTGCGCGAACCACTCGGCCGTCGCCTCGGTGACGGCCACCGTCGTCGTTCGCGGTTTCTGCCGAAACCGATCGAGCTGCCGGCGGTTCTCGGCCTCCTTCGAGCCGCCGGCAAAGCCGTCGAGCAGCTCGCCGATCACGACCGCGCAGAGGAGGACCTCTTCGGACTCGGAGAGCACCTGGGCAACCGCCTCGTCTCCGGCGAAGAGCGCGGAGTAGACGTTCGTGTCGATCACGACGCGGGTGATCACCGCCAATCCTCGCCGTCAACGCGCTCGTTGGCGGCCTGCCGCCGGTCGAACGCGGCCTTCTCTCGGGCGCTCCACTGCCCGAGGAACTCCCGATAGTCGTCGTCAGCTTCCGACTTCGAGATACCCATCGCCCGGGCGAGAATCCGCTTCACGAGCTGGTTCTTGCTGAGGTTCTCGCGGCGCGCGCGTTCGGTCAGCTTCCGGTCGAGATCGGGGTCGACATCATGGAGCGTGAAAGCCATAAACCACCTCCTGGTTCAATGATACCATGATTATGGTTCACAATCAAGCGCGATACGTACTGCTACGCGAACCCGATACAGAAGAGCGGTACACGCGCGCCGGGACGCATCGTATCCGCCTCTCCGTCGAACAGCACGACCTTCCGCTCGTACTCCACCTCCTTGAACTGCGAGCGGCCCTTGCCTTGTCCCCCGACTTCGATCACCGTGGGGCGGCCGTCGAGGTCGACGATGAAGTCCGGTGTCTTCCCGCCGCGCGTGGTCTTCGCGTAGTGAAAGGCCACCGCGTGCTGGTGCATCGCGAGGGCGAAGAAGTCCTCACGCGTCGCGCCCATTGCGTTGTCGCGGGAGGTGTAGAGCAGCCGGTACGGCAGCTGCATCAGAATCTTCGGTTCTTTGAGGACGTTGGTGCCGGCCGGAAACACGCGCGTAATGAGGAAGCTCCGTTCGAGGTACGCGAGGAACTTCTCCGCCTTGTACTTCGTGATGCCCACGTTCCGGGAGACGCTCGAGTAGTTGATGCCGTCGACCGCGGAACTCCCGATGAACTGCACGGTCTTGCGGATGTCGTCGAGGTCCTGGGCCGCCAGCGACCGGTCGAAGTTCGGGATGTCACTCGCTACAACCTTGTCGAGGATGCTCCCGAAAAGATCGGTCGTTGCGCCCTGCTGCAGCATGAACGGGTACAGGCCTCCGGCGAGGTATGGACTGAAGAGATGCTGATGTCGGAGGTAGCGCGGCGACAATTGGCCCGTGAGTGCGTCGGCGAGCCGGAGCCGTGGAAGCGTGGTGGATTGGTTGAAGTCGATGTACTCCCGGAAGCTGAAGGGCCAGAGCCGGACCCGACGGACTCGGCGGGACAGATCCCACCCGGCGGCTGTCAGAGCGAGCGACACCGAGCTCGTGAGCCACACGGCTACATCGAGGAAGTCGTGGATCTTCTTGAGATCGCGCTGGTAGTTGGCGAGGAAGTGAATCTCGTCGACATAGAGATGCACGATCCCATAGCCTTCGCGCATCACACGGGCGAGCTCGAACAGATCGGTGTCGCGGTCGAGCGTGTCTGCGGAGACGTAGAGCGACGTCTCGTCCTCACCGCGAAGCTGCCGGAGGAGGACGGTCTTCCCGGTTCCTCGCGGACCGACCAGCGCGATGAAGGGCCGTCCGGGAACGCCGATCAGCTCGTCGTAGAGGTAGCGCCGTCTCGGGTACGAGCGAACCTGATTGCAGGCAAGAGCGTCAAGCTCGAAGACACGACCGGGATCCACACGCCAATGATATCCCAATATCGACATCTTGTCGAATGATTCGTCGAAAAAGCATGCATTTCGTCAAATCATTGAACAAAATGACGATTTGACACCACCACCTCACAGCAGCGGAATACCCGCCGCGCGGCACGTCTCGACCATCTCGTCGGGCCA
>CAZICD010000075.1:0-22860 GCA_964537725.1 uncultured Spirochaetaceae bacterium
TCGAGGAATCGCGAGAAGCCGGGCTCGCCGAAGGCGGCGACGATGAGCTGGTCGAGCAGGCGCTGTCCGACGACGAGGAGCCAGCCCATCGGTGCGCCGGCGCCGTCACCATCGCCTTCACGTCCAGGGCCATCGGCGAGCGGTCTCAGACGAAGCGTCTCGTCGGCGCGTCGCCAGAGGAGACCGGGCGCGTGGAGCTCGACCGGACGAGCGATCCCGTCACCGCTCAGGCGATACCCACAGGCGGCGGCGACGAGGATCGCCCGTGCCGGAACGGCCCCGGCGACCGCCGGCATCGAACGCGGCTGCGAGTAGAGCGCGAGCGGGAGGAGCGGGTCGAGATAGAGCGAGGGCGCCCCCGGGTTCATCTACCGCCCAGTATAGCGGGTCCGGTGTCGGTTACCAGCAGTGACGAGGCGGGGTGCGTACTATCTTGCGCGGTAGTGGTGCAGGTCGAGGTCTACGGTGTGATGAGACGAATCTCCGGGAAATACGTCCGGAACCGTTGCGGATCGGCGGTAGCGAGGTCCCACCCACGTACGAGCGCGTGTGCACCGATAAAGAAGTCGGGCAGCGGCATAGCCGGCGCGTCCGTACCGGACTGGCGACGGCGTCTCGCGCGGTAGGTGCGGAATCCGGCCGCGCACGCGACCGCCGCCGCAGCCGGAGTGTCCACGACCTCCACACCCCATCGAGCGAGTCGATCCGCCACGGAGGAAGGGTCGCTGTCTCCCACGCAGATTTCCGCGAGCGACACAGAGTCGACCGAGCAGCCGCCGGTGGCCACCGAATCCGCAATCGTCGAGACAGCCCAGTCGTGGAAGTCCGAGTCGGGCGAGGAGGCGTAGATCAGGACGTTCGTGTCGAGGAGGATCATGGTTCGCGAGTGACTTCGCGGAGCTCTTCCCATGGAAGGCCTGGGGTCAGCGGGGACTCAGCGATCGCGCGGACCGCCTCGTCGCGGGAGGGGCGCGGTCGATCGTCGCTTCGCTCGAGACGCACGAGCGTGTAACGACCTTCGCCGGTGCTGTCGACCTCAAAGACGTCTCCGGGTCGCGCACCCGGGATGACGACACGTTTCTTGGCATCCGCTCGCATGATCGCCATAGTGGGATCATCCCACATAGGTGTGCGGAGGTCAAGCGCCTTCGCGCGCCAGTCGCTCCAGTCCCGCCGCGATCAGCCGTACCGCGGTCGCGTTTCGTCGGTCGAAGGGGACGATGAGATCCGCGTGCGCGCGCGTCGTTTCGGTGTAGTGGGGGTAGTGCGGGATCACGTCGCGGCGGTACCAGGCGATCGCGGCGTCCAGATCGGCGCCCTCGCGCGCCATCGTCCGTTCTATGCGTCGTAGCACCCGCTCGTGCGGATCGGCCTCCAGGTAGAGCTTCAGGTCGAGCAGCTCGCGCACCTCGTCGTCCCAGAGCAGGATGTGCCCCTCCACGATGACGAAATCGGTCGGCTCGACGACGCGGTCGGCTGCGCTGCGCGCGAGGACGGTCGCCGGCGGCGCCCCCTCGACCCTCCGCCCGGCGCGAAGCGACGCGAGGTCCGCGCGCAGGTACTCCCAGCGGACCGACCGCGGGTGGTTGTGGCTTCTCGCCGCCTCGCGCTCGGCCTCGGGGAACTCCGAGAAGTCGCTGAAGTAGCCGTCCTGCCCGATGACCGCGCAGCGGTCCGGGCCGATTTCTTCGGCGAGCATCCGGGCGAAGGTCGATTTGCCGGAGGCCGAGCCGCCGGTGATGCCGATGAGGAAGGGCCGATTCGCGTCGCGGGTACTCATGTCGCGACTCTACCATGCCGCGTGGACCGCTTGTCGAAGACTCCGCGCGGTTTCGTGTATAGTGGAGCCAACAACCGCTAAATGGAGTAACTCATGAACAGGTTCAAGATCGGCGTCATCGGATGCGGCAGGATCAGCAACCAGTACCTCACCAACCTGACCGAGTGGTTCCCGGCCACGATCGAGCTCGCCGCGTGCGCGGACCTCGACCAGGAGGCGGCGAAGCGCGTGGCAGACGAGTTCGGCGCGGGTCGGGCGTGTACGCCGGATGACGTCTACGCGGACCCGGGGATCGATGCGGTGCTGAACCTCACGAACCCGTGGGCGCACACGGAGGTGAACCTCGCCGCGCTCGAGGCCGGCAAGCACGTCTACGCGGAGAAGCCGTTCGCGCTCACCCGCGAGGACGCGCGGAAGGTGATGCAGAAGGCGAAGGAGACGGGGCTTCGCTTCGGGTGCGCACCGGACACCTTTCTCGGCGCCGGGATCCAGACGTGCATCAAGCTCCTCGACGAGGGGTGGATCGGCCGGCCGCTCGTCGCGCGCGGCAGCATCACGATGACCACCGCGCTGAGCGCGCGGTACCAGAGCGCGGGGATAGGCGGCGTGCTCATGGACATGGGACCCTACTACATCACCGCGCTCGCCGCGATGTTCGGTCCGGTGAAGCGGCTCGCCGGCTTCGCCGCCGTCGCATCAGAGACCCGGACGATCACCGACATGCGACGCCCGGACTACGGCGAGAGCTTTTCCGTCGAATCGCCCACGACCGTGGCCGGAACGCTCGAACACGACAGCGGCGTCTTCGCGCACCTCACGACGACCTCCGACGGCCACCGCTACGGCCCGGAGCTCTCGGTGGTGGGCACCGAGGGCTGGCTCACGTGCAACGATCCGAACATGTTCGGCGGGCAGGTGATCGTGCATCGCCGCGGAGGCGAGCCGATGCAGATCCCGCTCACGCACCAGTACAACGATCGAAACCGCGGGCTGGGCCTGGTGGAGATGCTCTTCGCGCACCAGGCCGGCAGGCCGCACCGCGCGAGCGCCGAGCTCGCCTACCACTGCCTCGACGTCATGCTCGGCCTCAAGGAGAGCTCGGAGTCCGGCGCCTACCACAGCCTCGAGCGCGTGTGCGAGCGCCCCGAGCGCTTCGCACCCGGCCACGTGGAGAGCCCGCTGCTATGAGTGCGCCCAATATCCTCTACCTGCACTCGCACGATACGGGCCGATTCATCCGGCCCTTCGGTCACGCCGTCGAGACGCCCAACCTCCAGCGGCTCGCCGGGGAGGGCGTCCTCTTCCGGAACAACCACTGCGTCTGTCCGACCTGCTCGCCGAGCAGATCCGCGTTGCTGACCGGGACCTACCCGCACGAGAACGGCATGCTCGGGCTCGCGCACCGCGGGTTTCGGCTCCACGACTACCGCTGGCATATCATCGCGCAGCTGAAGGAGGCCGGCTACCGCGCCGTGCTCTCGGGTACGCAGCACATCGCGAGCCGGAAGCAGGCCGATGAGCTGGGGCTCGCCGGACCGGCGGAGGTCATCGGCTACGACGAGTGCCTGGGCTGGGAGCCGGAGGCGCACACGCAGGCGCTCGAATGGCTGCGGTCGAAGCCGCAGACGCCGTTTTTTCTGTCGGTGGGCTTTCACGAGACGCATCGGGAGTTTCCCGAGCTCGAGGACGGTGACCCCGAAGACCCGCGCTACACGCTGCCACCTGCCCCGCTTCCCGACACACCCGAGACGCGCCTGGACACGGCCCGGTTCGCGAAGATGGCGCGCGACCTGGATTCACGTATGGGCGCCGTGCTGGCCGCGCTCGAGGAGGAGGGGCTCGCCGACGACACGATCGTCGTCTGCACGACCGACCACGGCATCGCCTTCCCGCGCATGAAGTGTAATCTGCAGGACTCGGGCACCGGCACCTTTCTCATCATCCGCGGCCCCGGCGGGTTCGAGGGCGGGATGGTCGTCGACGCGATGACCACGCACATGGACGTCTATCCCACGCTGTGCGAGCTCGTAGGTCTCGATCCGCCCGAACGGCTGCGGGGGACGAGTCTTCTTCCCCTCGTCCGGGGAGGGGCCGATTCGATCCACGACGAGATCTTCACCGAGGTCTCCTTCCACGCGAGCTACGAGCCCATGCGCGCGGTGCGGACGAATCGGTACAAGTACATCCGACGCTTCGACCCGCGTCTGCGACCGGTGCTTCCCAACTGCGACGCGGGCCTGAGCAAGGAGGTCTGGATGGACGCAGGGTGGGGCGACCGCCGCCCGGATGAGGAGATGCTCTTCGACCTCGTCTTCGACCCCAACGAGACGAACAACCTCGCAGATGACCCGGAGTACGCGTTCGTCGCGAGCGAGCTGCGATCGACGCTCTCCGCGCACATGGAGCAGACCGACGACCCGCTACTCGCCGGCTTCATCCACCCGCCGGAGGGCGCGGAGGTGACGTGGATGGACGCGCGCGAGCCGAGCTCGCCGGAGCGGTTGAGGCGCGAGCCGTAAGCGTAGCGGCCGCGAGCCGGGCCTACGTCGGCAGCAGCACGACCTCGTGCGCCCCGAGCGACGGCACGACGAAGCTGCACGCGCCGCCCTCGCCGCCGGATGTCTCGTAGACGCCACCGGTGACGAGCGACCGCGCGCGCTTCCCGACGTCGGGGTCACCCCCGCCGCCGTCCGCGTCGCCACCGTCCGTGGCGTTGCCCGCGCGCACCGTGACCTCGATCGGCCCCACCGGGAAGACTTCCTCGACGTAACCGGGCCATTCGTTGAGCCCGCTCAAGTTCACGATGTGCAGCACGAGCCCTTCCTGGTGGCGGTAGAGCCGGCAGGCGAGGTAGCCGGGACCCTCGACCTCCACCGGAAGCGTTCCCGCGGTCCAGCGAACGGCCGCCGCGAGCAGGTCGCCGTGGTCGGGCAGGCGCAGGCGGCCGTACTGCCGATCGACGTCCGCCGGCAGCAGCACGATTCGTCCTCCTGAAGCGGACGTGCCCGCCATGAGCGCCGGGGTCGACGTGGAGGCCGTTCGCATCCAGGCGAACTCCGGCGGGTAGATGGGAAACGGCGGCACGAGCGTGGCGAGTACGTCGAGCGTTCCCGGCTCGTCGCCGCGGGGCGCGTATTCCTGCAGCGACCCGCCGAAGGGCAGGATGTCGGTGTTGGCGAACCCATCGGTGAGGCCGGTCGGGTCGTCGCCCAGGATGCGCAGGTAGGAGTGCCCCTCGTGGACCTCCCAGCTCGACGAGGGTGTCCCGCCCACGCCGAGGGTCGTCCCGGTCGGCGCGAACCCGGTGAGCCCTGCAAACGGCCACTCGCTGCGCGCCGCCCCGTCGCCGTCGAGGGTGGCGGTGGCTCCGGTGATCACGACGCTGCCACCGGCATCGACGTAGCGCAGGACGCGTTCGACCTGCTCGTCGGCGAGTACGGCGACGTCGGGCAAGACGAGCGTCGCGTAGCGGGACGGAGCGTCGGGCAGGTCGTCGGCGTGCACCGGGTCGAACGGTATGCGCCCGCGCATGAGCGCGGCGGTCATGCCGCGCCACGGCAGCGCGCAGCGCTCGTGCGCCTCGCCGCGTCCGTAGAAGTCGTTGTTGGCCTGGCTCCAGACCAGCGCCACGTTCGCGATCGGTGTCCGGTCGTGCAGGTACGCGTCGACAGAGGCGTGCCAGCGCAGCAGATCCGGCGACGTGTCGAACTGCCGCCGGTCTTCCTGCACGCTTCCCACGTGGTGCCACCACGGTGAGATGCCGCCGGCGAAGCCGCAACGCATCCAGGTCCGTGTTTCCTCCGCCGGCATCGACGCCCGGCGGAACGCCTGCGGCCCCCGCACGTAGTGCGCCATGCTCTGCGGGATTATCGTGTGGGGGGATGAGATCGCGTGCAGCAGCGCGCCGTTGACGACGTTCTGCTCGAATCCGTTCAGCGAGTCGCGGGACTGATGGTCGCACATGAGGATCTTCGACCGGCGCCCGATCGCGCGGAGGTCTGCGAAGTTGAGGTGTGAGCCGAACGGGTTCGCGTTCACCATTCCCAACCAGAGGCAGTCGGATCCGCCCGCGCGCGTGGTCACCTCGTTGAAGAGGTCCCAGTTCTCCTCCCGGCAGCGGTAGCTCCATCGGATCCACGCGCGGTAGACGGGGTCGTCCCAGTCGGGCGTCTGCGGCAGATCCAGACCGACGTCTTCGCGGAACTTCCGGCTGCAGTGAGAGCAGCGGCAGATCACCGAGCTCCCGGCCCCCGTCCAGCTGTTGTCGGTGAACCCGTTCGGCGCGTAGCGCTCGATTACCTCTTCGAGGATCCGGGGGATGTGCTCCTTGTAGTAGGGCGAGTTCACACACGCTACGAAACGACCCTGCGTCTCTACCGCAGAGCCGTCGGCGCGGACGACGAACCAGTCGGGGTGCTCGGCGCGGAACTCGGGCGTGGCTCGGTTGCAGTCCATCCGGGCGAGGACCGCGAGGCCCTCGGCTCGTGCGTCGCTCACGATCTCGCCGAAGAGGTCGCGATCGCCCAGATGCTCGGCGCGGTAGTGGAGGGGAATCGACGAGGGGTAGTAGGCGACGATACCGCCGGCGTTGACGATGATGCCCTGCGTCCCGGTTGCGCGCCAGCGCTCGCGCCAGAACCCGCGATCGTAGTCGCGCGCGTCGATCTCGGTCAGATTCGTCTGGCCCCAACGATGAACCGTCCGGTACCACGGCTGCATGGTGCTCATGCCGTCGGATTTTCGCAGATCGGCGTGCGCCTGTCGACCTTGCCCTTGGCCCGCTCCGATGCGTTCCGGCATACTGCCGGTACACGAGGAGGAACTATGCCAGCTCTACCACAGGACATC
The DNA here is from genome assembly GCA_964537725.1 of uncultured Spirochaetaceae bacterium. Taxonomy (GTDB): domain Bacteria; phylum Spirochaetota; class Spirochaetia; order DSM-27196; family SLST01; genus SLST01. Next base: position 6,629 of record CAZICD010000075.1, read on the forward strand.
GTCGACGCGTGGTCGGACCGTGAGGGGCCGATCGTATTCACGACCGTAAGCAAGGATGGAACGCCCAACGCGATTTGGGCGAGCTGCGTCGAGATGATGGGAGACGACGCGATCGTCGTCGCAAACAATTTCTTCGACAAGACACTCGCGAACGTACGCGCCGGAGGCAGCGGATCCGTGCTGTTCATCACGAAGGACAAAAAGGGCTACCAACTGAAGGGCGAGATCGAGTATCACGAGAGCGGTAAGGTGTTCGACTTCATGAAGGAGTGGAATCCGGAGAAGCTTCCGGGCCACGCCGCCGCGCTTGTTCGCGTGCGTGAAGCGTATCAGGGGGCCACGCGTATCGTGTAGGGCCCCGCCGATCATCACCAATCCACGCCGCAATTCGAGACCATCTTGACAACGGGCGGGAGCCCGGCGACGATGATCGCGTAGATCCACGAGGAGAGGACGCATGCGATCACACCCGAACTTCCGCGACGAACACCTGCGCGTGCTGAACGGCCATCCGGTCGTCGCCGTCATGGTCGCCGACGAGCCCGATCAGGCGGTCGCGGCGTGCCAGGCCCTCGTGCGCGGCGGCATCCGCGCCGTCGAGCTCGCGCTGCGCACACCGCGCGCGCTCGACTGTATCGAGGCGGTCGTGCGAGAGGTCCCGGGCATCCTGCCCGTAGCGGGCACGGTCATCGAGCCGGGGCAGGTCGACGAGCTCGTCCGCCGCGGCGTTGAGGCGGCGGTCGCCCCGGGGTGCAACCCGAGGATCGTTCGGGCCGCGCTCGAAGCGGGCCTGAGCTTTGCGCCCGGGATCTGCACCCCGTCGGACATCGAGGCGGCGCTCGAGCTCGGGTGCACGATGTTGAAGTACTTCCCGGCCGAGCCTTCCGGCGGCCTGCCCATGCTGCGGTCGATGGCCGGGCCGTACAGGCACCGCGAGCTCGAGTTCATCCCGCTCGGCGGGCTCAAGGAGCGGCACGTCGGCGAGTACCTCGCCGACGACCTGATTCTCGCGCTCGGGGGTAGCTGGCTCGCGCCGGGCGATCTCGTGCGCGAGGGCAAGACCGATGAGATCGAGCGGCGCGCCGCGGAGGCGGTCGCCGCGGTACTGCGCTGAGACGCACAACGGAGGAACCCCATGAGTACAGGACGAGTTGTGGCATTCGGTGAGGTCATGATCCGGTTCGAACCCCCCGGTTTCGGCAGGCTCGTGCAGGCGCTTCCCGGCGAGATGCGCACCATCTTCGCCGGTGCGGAGGCGAACGTCGCGAGCGCGATCTCCATTCTCGGCGGCGACGCCGAGGTGGTCACCGCGCTTCCCGACAACCAGGTCGCCGAGGCGCTCGTCCGCAAACTGCGCGCCGACGGCGTGCGCACCGACCACATCGTCCGCGTGCCGGGATCGCGGCTGGGCATCTTCTACAGCGAGCGCGGTGCGAATCAGCGCCCGAGCGTCGTCGTCTACGACCGCGCGCACTCGGCGATCGCCGAGACCCCCGGATCGGCCTACGACTGGGAGACGATCTTCGAAGGCGCCGACTGGTTCCACGTGACCGGGATCACGCCGGCGATCTCCGAGTCCGCCGCGGAGGCGACGCGGATCGCCGTCGAAGCCGCCGCGAAGGCCGGGCTGACTGTCTCCTGCGACCTCAACTTCAGGGGCACGCTCTGGCGCTGGGACGGCGCGAACGACCCGCGCGCGCTCGCTCGCGCGACGATGCCGGCCATTCTCGAGCACGCGACGCTCGTCATCGGGAACGAGGCGGACGCGAACGACGTGCTCGGCATCGCACCCCCGGACTCCGACGTGGAGCAGGGCATGATCAGTCGCGAGGGGTACGTGGAGGTAGCGCGCGCGGTCGCGAAGCGCTTCGCGAAGGTGCGGACGGTGGCGTTCACGCTGCGCGAGAGCGTCTCCGCGTCGCACAATCGATGGGGCACGATGCTCTATTCGGCCGAAAGCGACGACGCGCTCTTCGCTCCCGAGCGCGACGGCGCCTACACCCCCTACGAGATCACCGACATCGTCGACCGCGTTGGCGCAGGCGACTCCTTCGCCGCCGCGATCATCCAGACCACCCGTGAGGGAGCCGATCCGGCGCGTGCGCTCGAGTTCGCGACCGCGTACTCGTGCCTCGCGCACAGCGTGGAAGGCGATGTGAACTACACGACCCGGGCGGACGTGGAGAAACTGCTCACGAGCGGCGGGTCGGGACGCGTGCAGCGATAGCCTGCTCGAGGAGCCCCTTCAGGTAGCCGACTCCGTACGCCTCGCCGACCATCGGCCCGCCCACGGTCTCCGGCATATGGTCGCTCATCACCGCTCCCTCAAAGCCTGAGTCCACGAGCGTGGTGACGATGTCGCGCATATCGCCGTAGCCGGCGTCGGGAAAGGTTTCCACGAAGCCGGTCGGCATGGGCTCGGTGACGTTGCGGAGGTGGACCTTGAACAGCCTGCCGTCGGATACGAAGTCGCGGATCGCCTCCTGCGGGGTCGCGCCCATGGCGTCGCCGCCCTCGAGCCAGCAGCCCACGCAGAGGCAGACGCCCACGTTCGGACTGTCGGCAATCTCGATCGCGCGGCGGTAGCCTGCGAGAGAGCTGAAGATGGGTCGCGGTACCCCGCCGAGCGTGCAGCCGGGCGGGTCGTCCGGGTGCATGCCTATGAAGACGCCCTCTTCTTCGGCGACGGGGGCCACGGCGCGGATGAAGTACTCGTAGTTATCCCAGAGCTCGTCCTCGGTGTACTCGCGGTCGCCGGGCTCGTCGGTCCAGCTCTGTCCCATCCACCAGCCGACGTTCTCGCCCCCGGGGCGAAAGGCGCGTGCGGACGCCTCTCCACGGGCGAGCTCGCGTGGGCCGCTCCAGATGCCGTTCGCCATGTGCGCGTAGGTCACGTAATGGACCCCGACACGGGCGATGGCGCGCAGGTAGCGCCGATACTCTTCGATCTTCCGATCGCGTCCGGGCAGTCCGAGTACGACCTCCGGCATGTTGTGGCAGCTTCCGTTCACGAGGCGGTAGATCTTGAGACCCAGCTCGTCGAAGCGCGCTCGGATCGTGTCGTAGGGCTCGGCCGGCTCACCGTCCTCGTCGTGCGGGACGTGCACCATCATCCATTCGAGGCCGAGCTGCCTGACGAATCGCACCTCGTCGTTCGACGGGTTGTGGCTGATCTTCGTGCCCAGCTGGGGGCCCGGGGTCGAGTTCGTGTAGCCGGGGATCGCTGACATGGTCGCTCCGTTTTCGTGCCGATGTGATGAGCGCTCGAGCGCCGGGGCGGTTCAACCCGCCCCGACGACCGACACTACTTCTTGTTCAGGCCCTCGTTGGGCGGAGCCTTGCGGACCGGCCGTTCACCCGGATCGGGACGGCCGACCTTCTTGCACCATTCCTTGTACTCGGCCCAGCCTTCCTCGCTCAGCGGGTAGTACTTGCGCAGGTCGCCGCCGGATTCGAGCATCTCGCGACTGAAGTCCTCCCACTCGGCGTGGTGGCTCGCGTGCTCGGCGAGCTCCTCCGCGAGCGAGATGGGCACGACGACCGCTCCGTCGTCGTCGGCGATGATGATGTCGCCGGGCATGACGAGTACATCGCCGCACGCTACCGGCACGTTCACCGCGTAGGGGAAGATGTTCGTCTGGGTATGGTAGTTCGGCGTGACACCCCTGAGGAAGAGTCCGAGGCCGAGGCCCTTTGCGATCTCGGAGTCGCGGATCGCACCGTCGACGACGACGCCCAGGCCTCCTTTGCCTTTCAGGTAGGTGAGCATCATATTGCCGAAGACGCCGCTCTGCAGATCACCCCGTGCGTCTACCACGACGATGTCGCCGGCTTCCGCCTGGTAGAGCGCGTGGCGGTGGATCTGTGACTCCGGGTCGACGTACTCGCCCTGTCCGTAGACGTCTTCGCGCTTGGGCAGGAACTGTAGCGTGACCGCCGGGCCGATGACGGTGACTCCGGGCGTCCACGATGTCACGCCCTTGATGAACGGGTCTCGGATGCCCAGGCGGCTCAGCTCGCCGGCCGCGGTTGCTGAGTTGACGTTCTTCCGGAGCTTCTCCATGAGCTCCTTCGACGGCCTCTTGATACCTTGAATCTTGCTCGGATCCATGCGCACTCCTTCGGTTCGCTCGAAGGAACCAGCATAGCCGCCAATCTTGATGAGCGCAATCTTTTTCGGGATTGAATTCCATTCTGCGGCACGGAGGTGCGACGGGGTTGCGAGGTCGGCCGCGATCGTGCGTAATGGAAGCGGGTGCCGTCCCCGAGAGCCCGATCGAAGGATAGACCATGAAGAGACCGAATATCCTGCTTATTCACAGCGACCAGCATCGATACGACGGGATTGCGACGCACGGGAACACAGCTATCCGGACGCCGAACCTCGACCGGCTCGCCGCCGAAGGCGCGACGTTTCCGCACGCGTTCTCCACCTGTCCTATCTGCACGCCCGCGCGGGCGAGTCTGCTCACCGGGTCCTGGCCGACGACGCACCGCTCGCTCTGCATCCCGACCTCCGACTTCTACCAGCCGGCGCGACGCGAGCTGCCGGTGCTCACCGAGCTACTCGCCGACGCCGGCTACTACGTCGGCTGGGTCGGGAAGTACCACGGCGAGCTGGAGGGCAGGCCCACGGACCACGGCGTTCACGACTACGTGTCGAACCACGGCTACCGCCGATGGGCCGAGTCGGCAGGACTGCCGGATCACCGTCGCCACGCGGGCGGGCTGTTCGGATCGGTGCTCGCGGACCGACCGAGCGATCAGACTCCCGTCGCCTGGCAGGCCGACCGGGTGCTGGAGCTGATCGGGTCTTCGGCGGCGCAGCGCGGGGCGAACGGCGGTGAACGCCCCTTCTTCATCCGCTGGGATCCGCCGGAGCCGCACCTGCCGTGTCATCCGGCGAAGGAGTTCCACGAGCTCTACGAGGACGTCGGGATTCCGCCGTGGGCGAGCTTTCCCGACGCGCTCGAGGGGAAGCCGGAGCCGCAGCGTCGCCAGCACGACGTCTGGGGCACCGGCGGATGGACCTGGGAGGATTGGGAGCCGATCGTCCGGCTCTACTACGCGGTGATCAGCGAGATCGACCACCATGTGGGACGGATGCTCGCGCGTCTCGACGAGCTGGGCCTGGCGGAAGACACGCTCGTCGTCTATACCTGCGACCACGGCGACTTCGCCGGGGGTCATGGGCTGTTCGACAAGCACTTCAACATGTACGACGACGTGCTTCGCGTCCCGCTCATCGCGCGATGGCCCGGGCACACCGAGCCGGGCTCGCGCCCGGACGGCTTCGTGAGTCAGGAGATCGATCTCGCGCGGACCTTCCTGGAGGCGGCCGGGGTTGAGCCGCCGGAGAGCTTCGTCGGGCAGAACCTGGTTCAGGCCGGAGTGCCGCGCAACGACATCTTCAGCCAGTACTTCGGCACCGAGAGCGGCATGTACTCCTCGCGCATGCTCCGCGACGCCCGATGGAAGTACGTCTGGAACGCCCTCCATCGCGACGAGCTCTACGATCTGGAGGCCGATCCGGGAGAGCTCACGAATCTCTACGACGACCCGCGGTACGCGGACGAGCTCGCGAGGCTCCGCGCTCGCCTGGTCGAATGGATGGAAGACGTCGGCGATCCTCTGTGCAACGCGTGGACGAAGGTCGAGCTTCTCGGGGCACCGAACGCGTGGGATCGAGCGACGAAGGGCCTGCCGAACTGGTAGCCCAAACGGGCGCAGCCGTCGAGCGCCTGAGCCTACTCCTCGTGCCCGAGCTGCCGAGAGATCTCGGCGGCCGCCCGTGTCATGCGCGGCGCGATCTTCCTCATGAGGTCGGGGGTCATGCGTCCCACCGGGCCCGACGTGCTGATCGCCGCGATCACCGCGCCTGAGTAGTCGCGGACGGGCGCCGCGATACACCGGACGCCGACCTCGCACTCCTCGTCGTCGGTGGCGTAGCCCTGGTCGCGAACAACCGAGAGTTCCTTCACGAGGGCCCGTTTCGAACCGATGGTGTTCGGTGTGGGTTTGGGCAGACCGTGCGTCGTGACGAGCGAGGTGATTTCGTCGCCGGTGTAGTCCTGCATGAGCGCCTTGCCGACTCCGGTGGAGTTCATCGGGGCGATCTTGCCGATTCGCTGCAGCGTCTGGAGCATGTGGTCGGGGCCCTCTACGACATCGACGTAGACTACCTGACCGTCGCGCGCGACCGCAAGCGACGTCGCCTCGCGCAGCTCCCGCGAGAGCTCGACGAGCACCGGGTGTGCGATGTCGCGAACCTTGATCTGTCGCTTGATACGCTCCGAGATCTGGCAGAACTTGAGCGTGAGGTAGTACTGCAGCGTGCGCGGGTTCTGCTCGACGTATCCGTGGTCCATCAGCGTCTTCAGGAAGCGGAGAACCGTGCTCGCCGGCAGCTTGACGTTCTTGCCGATGTCCTGGAGCCTCATCGGACCGTCCGCATCGGCCATGACTTCGACGATCTGAAGCGCCTTCGCGATCGACTGGTTTCTCTTGGTGGTTGCAGGGGCCATCTCCGGTCCTTTTCGTAACAGTTTTATCGAATTATACCATGTGAAATCGCAGGCGTCACGTCAATAGTTATCCGGAATCACGGTGTGTGCCGATGCGCCGGAATCCGTAGAGCATCAGGCCGATCCCGCCCGCCCAGGCGGCGATCGCGATCGCGCCGGCCAGCAACCCGCCCGATGCCTGGGGCACCGCGAGGCTCACGACGGCACCGAGCACGCCGAGCACGAGCAGGCTGACCCCCGTGTGCTGGGCGCCGACCCGGAGCGCCCGCCCGCAGCTCGCGGCCCGTCTCACGCGGGTTTCGAGCCAGATCGTGTGTGCCAGCCACGCCATGACCAGCACGATCAGCGATACGAGGTCGAGCAACCGAAGCGCGTACACGTGCGACGTTGTCTCGGGCCTCGATCCGCTTACCATGAGCATGAGTGTGATGTTGGCGCGAAGCGCGATGTACAGCGACGCGGCGCCCGGGACCAGGACGGCGGTCGCCTTGCACAGGAACGTGGATACCTTCATCCGCTGCCGCCTGCCTCGCGCGGGGCGCCGGTCGACGCTCGTTTCATACTCCCTCTTTGATACCGATTATGCTACGCTGCGGCAAATGATACAGAGGGTTTTCCAATGACGATCGACGCCTACGCCCACATCGGCTTCCCCAGATTCGGCACTCCGAACGAGCTCATCGACATCTGGCAGCAGTGGGACGTCCACGGCGGCTGCATCGCGCTTCCGCCCGGCATGCCGGACTTCCGGGGTCTCGACCGTGCGCGGCAGCGCCTCGGCGACCGTGTGCGCCTCTTCGGGATACCGTACGGGGACGACTCTGCGTCGCGCCGCGAGCTCGCGGAGATACAGGTGCGTTTCGGCGTTTCGGGGATGCGCCTGATGCCGAACGAGGTGCTGGAGAACCCGGACGTGCTCGCCGTTCTCGGCGAGGCGGGCCTGTGCCTGATGGCCATCAACGTCTACGAGACCTCCCGTCTCACGCGCACTGTGCTCGACTGGCTCGAGCGCTATCCGAACGGGACCATCGCCGCGCCTCATTTCCTGCGCCCCGCCGCGATCGACGGCGACGCCTGTTCGCCCGGCGTAGAAGACCCGGGCGCGTTCCGCGATCTGCTGCGACACCCGCGTATGCACGCGATCTTCTCGCGCCACGGCGGTATCTCGTCGCGCCCGTATCCGCACGAGGATCTCTACCCGTGGGTCGAGGACGTCGTGCCCCTGCTGACCTGGGAACGCGTTCTCTGGGGGAGCGAGCTGCCGGTCGTATACCACCGCGACGAGCAGGTGGACGGGGCCCGCGACTGGCTGAAGCGTCTGGGCGTGCCGATGGGCGAGACCGAGGCAGCGGCGTACCTCGGCGGCAACGCCGCGCGCCTCTTTTTCGCGAGCCCGCCTCCCACGCCGGACGATGTCTCGGTTCCCGCCTGGGTCGAATCCGGGCTTCGGGATTTCATCGAGGCGAACGAGCCCGTACCGGTTGTCCGCACCGGACCGCTGGAGTTGCCGCTCGACCTGCACGGCAGACTCATGAGCCGGTATATCGCCCGGCAGTTCGGCGATCCCGAGCTGAGCTTCCAGGAATTCCTCGCCGACGAGCTGCGCCGTCGGATCGACCCGTAGCCGAAACCGCGGCGCCGGTCACTGCGATGGCGCTCGGGTAGCGCACCCGATTGCCATTTGTGAAAAGCTGTTCTACTATGGCGTGGGAGGTTCCATGGGCAAGCGCGTTCCGAGGCATCGGCTTATTCACATGACGATCCGTGACCCCGACTGTCCGGAATTCGACGTCGATCATATGATCGACACCTACACTCGTTGGCGGGTCACCGGGTTCTCGTTCTTCGCCGCCGGTTACATCACGACGTACCCATCGAAGCTGCCCTTCATGCGTCTGAGCCCGGGCATGGAAAGCCGTGACCTCACCGGCGAGATCATCGAGAAGGCGCACCGGGCAGGCATGATCGCGGTTCCCATGATCGACGCGGGTGAGCTGCCCGTGGAGGTCGCACGCGCGTACCCCGAGTGGCCGGGACGAACGCGCGACGGCGGGCTCTACCACAAGACGGACACGATCGTGAGCGCGTGTCCGAACGGTGGCTACGTCCGCGAGGGGACCCGCGCGATGGTGGAAGAGCTCGCGGCCCGGTACGACCTGGACGGGATGAAGTTCGGCGGCGCGAGCCAGCAGATGCCCGGCGCCGTGTGCTACTGCGACAACTGCCGGCGGAAGTACCGGCAGGAGACGGGGAGCGAGCTCCCGGCGGACGACGATCCGTCCGCTCCGGACTACCAGTCGTACCTCCTCTGGCGTGACCGGGTGAAGGAGGAGACCGTCCGATACCTCGTGGACATGGTGCACGAGGTCGCGGGTGTCCCGGTCGTGAGCAACGCCGTCTGGCACCTCGGCGATGGTCGTGATATCCGCGATCCAGCGCGGAGTCAGGACTGGGTGCAGGTCGAAGTGCAGCCGAAGTACTTCGGGTTCACCGATGACGCGCCGCCCGAGTGGGCGCGCTTCAAGCTCGCCACCGAGACCTCACGCTACGTGACGCTCCTGACGAAGGAGCCGCCCTGGGTCGTGGCGAGCTACTTTCTCGCCTGGCCGTGGCGCCGGGTCGCAACGCCCTATCACGAGCAGAAGCTCATCCTCGCTCAGCTCGCCGCGAACGGAGCCGCTCCCATGGTCAATCTCTCCGGCGGGCCTCCGAAGGTCCACGAGGATCCGCGGGGCTTCCAGGCCACGGAAGAAGTGTACACGTTCATGGCCGATCGTCCGGAGGTCTTCGAAGGGGACGAGTCAGCCGCGACGGTCGCGCTCGTGTACAGCGAGGGGTGCTCGAATTTCGCATCGCGCATCGGACGCTCCCGCGACCTCTACGTGTTCGGGTTTCACGCGACCGAGAACCTGCTCGACGAGGCGCACATCGCGTACGACATCGTCAGCGCCGACGACCTCGGTCGTGTGGCGAGCGACCGTTACGACGTGGTCGTGCTGCCGGCCGCCTCGGTGTTGAGCGATGCAGCGATCGCCGCGCTGGAATCGCACGTGCGCGCCGGGACAGGGCTCGTCGCGTGGGGCGATCCGGGGCGCTTCGACGCCGACGGAACCGTCCGAACCGGTGCTCCGCTCGGCCGCCTGCTCGGCATCGAGTCGATCGAGGAGGCCGGCGGAGCGATCGCGGCGGCCGGCGACGTGGGCGCTGCTCAGGCGTACCTGCGGATCGTCGGTACGCCCGCGGCTGGCGCGCGGGATGCGGAGCCGCTCACCGACGGGATCCCTGCCGTCTACGTCCCTGTCGCCGGGCCGTGGTGGAAGGTGGTGTCCTCGGCCGGTACCGTTGCGCCGGTCGTCCGCGGCCCGGCGTTTCGCGTGTTTCCCGAAGGGCTCAGCTACCCGGAGGACGAGCCGGGTGATCCGATCGTCCTCGCCTCCGGGAGCCGGGGCGACGCGCCGCGCGTCGTGTACATGGGCTTTGACGCCGGTCACAGCGCAGGCCGGACCGCGCACCCTGACTCCGCGCGACTCGTGACCAACGCCGTCTCGTGGGCTTCGCGCGCTCCGCAGGCGGTAAGCCTGGCGGGGTTCCCCGATGTACTCCTGTCCCTCCGGCGCAACGGGCGCAGCCTCTGGGTGCACCTCGTCAACACGACCGGGAGGCAGCGGCTGCTGACGGCGTTCACGCCCGTCTTCGACCTGCCGCTCGAGGTCGACGCGCGTGTGCCGCTGACGGCCGCGCGATTGGCGAGCACCGGGGAGTCGGTGGACATCGCTCGATCCGGCGACCGATTCGTCGTGACGATACCGCGGCTCGTGGATTACGATGTCGTCGAGCTGATTCTGGAGGACTAGATGGAGTACACAAGCTTTGGCGCGACCGGCAGGGTCGTGAGCCGGATCGGTTTCGGTGGGGCGCCCGCCGGGCTGAAGAACTACCTTCGCACCTACGATCCCGACGATCGCGCCGATCAGGAGCGGGTGATCGCGGCGATCCGCCGCGCGCTCGAGCTCGGGATCACGTATTTCGATACGGCCCCCGCCTACGGCAACGGGGCGAGCGAGCGCATCTTCGGCGAGGCGCTCGAAGGCGCGCGCCTCGCGCGGAAGGCGCGCGAGGCCGGCTCGGACCTCTTTCTTGCGACGAAGGTGAGACCGAACGACTCGCCGTCGGAGGCCCGGCGCGAGATGGAGGCGAGCCTCGAGCGGCTGCGCCGCGACCACGTGGACCTCTTCCAGCTCCACGGCACCGCGTACACCCCGGAGCAGGAGGAGCGGTTCTTCGCGTCCGGCGGGTTGATCGACGAGCTCGAGAAGGCGAAGGCCGAAGGCTTGACGAAGTACATCGGCTTCACCGTTGAGGCGATCAACGCGACGACGCTTCGGCTCATCAGCTGCGGCCGGTTCGACTCGATCCAGCTCGCGTACAACCTGATCTACCAGCATCCCTACGACCCGTACTGGGGGGCCGGCACCATGTTCGACGCCGAAGCTCAGGGCATGGGAATCGCGGTCATGCGCACCGTGACCTCCGGAGTCTTCCAGAAGTGGGTTCAGGCGGTGAACCCGGAGAACACCTTCGACTACTCGGCGGCGCTCGTCCAGTTCGTGCTGTCGAACCCGCTCGTCGACGTGGCGTTGCTCGGCATGCGCGCCGTCGAGCGGGTCGAGCAGAACGTCGCGATCTGCGAGGACACGGCGGGCCGCATCGACATAGGCCGGATTCACGGCAAGTACCCGACGCCGGACGGCAGGATGCCGTCGTAGGAGCGACGCGCGCGGCCGGCGCGTCGCCCGCCCCGACACCAAACCTGAGCACTTGACTTAGCTTTTCTGCGGAGCTACGCTTTCCCATGGCCCGACGTGATCGGGCCAAGGGGGTAGCCATGGGAGTACATGGACTGCAGGTTCTCACCGATGAACAGGCGCAACACTTCGTCGAGAAGGGGTACGTTCGCATCCCGGGATGCGTCGATCGGGACTTCGCGAAACGATGGACCGACGAGGCCTACGAGCGCCTCGGCTACGATCCCGACGACCCGTCGACGTGGCGCGAGGAGATCGTCTGGATGGACCGCAACAACGTCGCGCCCATCGGCGATATCTCGCCCAAGGCGTGGGGCGCGCTCTGCGACGTCGTGGGAGGCGAGGAACGGATCGACGACCGGGTGATGGAGATCGAGTCGAAGCACTTCACGACCATCAACTCGCGCGAGTGGTCGGACGCATTCGTCGTGAACTTCCGCCGGGGGGCCGATCAGCCCTGGGTCCCGCCCTCACCGGAGTCTGGTGGCTGGCACAAGGACGGGAGCTTCTTCCGTCACTTCCTCGACAGCCGTGAGCAGGGACTGCTCACGATCGTCTACTGGTCCGATGTCGTGCACAAGGGCGGCGGCACGTTCATCGCGCCGGACTCGATCAAGCACGTCGCGCGCTACCTCGCCGATCACCCGGAGGGGGTCAACGGCAACACGTGCGCGGCGCTCATCGAGCAGTGCGAGGAGTTCGTCGAAGTGACCGGCGAGGCGGGCGACTACATCCTGCTGCACCCGTACATGCTGCACGCCTCGTCGAACAACCATTCGGGCAACGTCCGGTTCATGACCAATCCGCCGGTCGTTCTGCGTGAGCCGCTCGACTTCAACCGCGAAAACCCGGACGACTTCTCGCTCATCGAGCTCGCGACGCTCAACGCGCTGGGAGTGGACCGCTACGACTTCCGGCCTACCGCTCCGCGAGAGGAGCGCTGGACCGTCGTCGCGTAGACGCGCGCCGCCGTCAGCCCACCATCATGTGGGGCGGCGTGATCACGATTTCGGGCACCACCGCCCGGGGCGGGAGATTCGCGATGGTCAGCACGACCGACGCGACGTCCTCCGGCTGCACCATCTGCGCGCGCTTCTCCTCGGGCGGCGGGGTGGGGCGCCGGTCGACGAGCGGCGTGTTCGTCTCGCCCGGGTAGACATTCGTCACCCGAACGCCGTTCTTCGCGTCCTCGAGGTTGACGTACGTGCCGAGCGCGCCGGCTGCGAACTTGGAGACGCAGTAGCCGGCGCCGGCGAGCTCCATGACGCGCTTGCCGGCGAGCGAGATGACGTTCACGATCAGGCCCTCGCCCTTCTCGCGCATCGCCGGGAGCGCCGCGTGCGTCGCGTTGAAGGTCCCGGTGAAGTTCACCGCCATCACACGATCGAACTCGTCCGGGTCCAGGTTCGCCATCGACCGATTCGACACGTTCGTCCCCGCGCTGTTGACGAGGATGTCGACCGTGCCCAACTCCGCGGTCACCCATGCGAAGAGCGCGGACACCGCCGCGCGGTCGGTGACGTCGCAGACGCGCGCGCGCATCGTCCCGCCCGACTGCGTCGAGGCCCCCGACTCGATCTCCCGCACCGCCTCTTCGCGGGTGCCGCAGACGACGACCTTCGCGCCGTCGGCGGCGAACGCCTCGGCGATCGCACGGCCGATGCCGCTCGTTCCGCCGGCTACGAGTGCTGTCTTTCCGTTGAGGCTCATGACTTGCGTACCTGCTGCTGCGCGAGCTTCTCGTAGAACTGGATGAGCCCGCCGTGGTCGTCTCCAGCCTTACCGTCGACTTTGAGCGCCTGCAGCTCCTCCATGACGACCCCGGAGAGCGGCACGGGAACGCCGAGCGCGTGTGCGGTGTCGAGCGCGTTCTGGAGGTCCTTGATGTGCAGCTCGATCCGGAAGCCCGGCTTGAAGTTTCCGTCGAGGACGAGCGGCATCTTCGCGTCGAGGACCGTGCTGCCTGCGAGCCCGCCGCGGATCGCCTGGAAGACGCGGTCGGGATCGACGCCGGCCTTCGTCGCGAGCACCATCGCCTCGCTCATCGCCGCGATGTTGAGCGCCACGATCACCTGGTTCGCGAGCTTCGTCGTGTTGCCGCTGCCTATGTCGCCGACGAGGGTCACCGAGCCGCCCATGATGTCGAGGATCGGCTTGACCTTGTTGAATACCTCTTCAGGGCCGCCCACCATGATCGCGAGCGTCCCGTCGACCGCCTTCGGCTCGCCGCCGGAGACCGGCGCGTCGAGCATCTTCACGCCCTTCTTCGCGACCGCCTCGGAGACCTCCTGGCTCGCCAGCGGCGCTATGGAGCTCATGTCCACGAGGATCATCCCGTCGCGCGCGCCTTCGATCACGCCGCCCTCGCCGAGGACCGCCTCCTTCACGTGCGGAGAGTTCGGGAGCATCGTGATGACGATGTCGCTCGCTTCGGCGACCGCCCTGTTGGAGTCGGCGACCGCCGCTCCGTCACCCTTGATCGCCTCGACGCGCTCGCCGACGATGTCATAGACGGTCAGCTCGTAGCCGGCCTTGATCAGGTTTCGCGCCATGGGAAGGCCCATGATGCCGAGTCCGATGAATCCAATGCGCTCACTCATAGCAGCACCACCTTTCGAAAGCGTTTTGTCGATTGTAGCAAAGGCGGCTGGCCCCCGCAAACCGGTGCGCGGCGCTCCGCTCGCCTCGCGTACGCCGGTCAGGACGGGCCTCCGCGCTTACCGCTTCTTCAGCGCGAGCGTCATCCCGTCGCCGACGTTCACGAGCGCCGGGTGGACACGCTCGTCACCGTACACGCGATCGTTGAGCTCCTGGATCGCCGCGGCATGGTCGTCCGTGGCCGTGACCGCGATCTTCCCCTGCCAGAGCGTGTTGTCGACCGCGATGAGCCCGCCCGGTCGTACGAGGGTCATCGCGCGCTCGTAGTAGTTGACGTAGTTCGGCTTGTCCGCGTCGATGAAGGCGAAGTCGAACGATTCGCGCTCGCCGCCCTCGATCATCGCGTCGAGCGAATCGAGCGCCGGGCCGAGGCGGACGTCGATCCTGTCCTCGACCCCGGCCTCTTTCCAGAAGCGGCGCGCGATCTCGATCCACTCGGCGTTGAGCTCGCACGCGACGAGCTCGCCGTCGGCAGGAAGCGTGAGCGCGACCGCGAGCGCGCTGTAGCCGGTGAAGACGCCGATCTCGAGCGTTCGCCGCGCGCCTGCGAGGCGCGCGAGCATCTGGATCAGGCTCGTCTGTTCGGGCGCGATCTGGAGCCCGGACTCGGGCATCGAGGCGGTGTGCTCGCGCAGCGCGCGCTGCACATCGGTCTCCTGCAGGTTGTGGTCGAGGATGTAGCGGTAGAGCTCGTCGGTGATGTGGATCGTCTTGTTGTTCATCGCGACAGTGTAGCAGAGCCGGCTCGGCTTGGCACAGGCCGCGCTGCCGGCCAGTCCTGGCGAATGGCCATCCGAGTCCTCATCATGGACGCAGCGAATATGGGCGCGTCGCACGCCCGGGTGTATCACGAGCTCGCCGCGATCGTGAACGCCCGCGATGCCAATCGTTCATACCACCGGCACCGCCCACACCCGCCGGCTCAGCTGCTGAAAGGTTGTCCCCGCGTAGAGGACGCAGCCCCATTCGGCCGGCGTCGGAGTCGTGCTCGACGCGAGATCGATCCACCGCTCGATCGTCGTCGCGTCGCCGGCGGAGACCGTCCTGCTGGCTTTCACCTCGAACGGGTAGAGCCGGTTCTTGTGCTGGACTACCGCGTCGACTTCCAATCCGTCGTGCGTGCGAAGGTGAAAGAGCCGTGCGCCGTGGAGGTAGACCGGCAGGAGCGCGGCGAGCTCCCCGATCGCCATCGTCTCGAACAGGGCTCCTCGTAACGGATGATGCTCGATAGCCTCCGCTGCGATTCCGGACAGAAACGATGCGACTCCGGCGTCACGCCAGTAGAACTTGGGCGACTTGACGATTCGTTTCCCGATATTCGAGAACCATCCGGGAACGCGACGGATCAGCAGTCCGGCTTCCAGGAGACTCAGATACCGTCCGACGGTCTGCTGCTTCAGGCCGGCGTCGCGGGCCAGGCCGGCCTGGTTCAGGACTCCTGCGGTTCGTGACGCCGACAGTTGCATCAGGCGCGAGAAACCCACGAGGTCGCCGATCTCCGAGAGCCGCCTGAGATCCCGTTCGAGGAACGTTGTGCGAAACGAGTCGAGCCAGAGCTCCCGGGCTCGATCGGACTGCGCCAGGATGCTCAACGGAAAGCCGCCGACGGTGAGGTCGTGCCAGGAAAACGGTGCCGAGCTCGGTTCCCGGGCGTGCGCGGAGAGGGCTGCGGGACCCTGTTCGAGAAACGATACCCACGCCGGCCGGCAATCCGAACCGTTCTGGGCGCGGTATCGCTCGAACAGGGTGACCGGTGGCAGTTCGACGAGACCTACCCGTCCCGCGAGCACGTGCGACAGATCCGAGGCGTAGTTGAGGTCGGCTGAGCCGGTGATGAGGTACCTCCCGGGCGTGCGGTCACGGTCCACATTCCGCTTGATCTCCCGAAGGAGATCCGGCACGAGCTGGACTTCGTCGATCGTGGTCGGTGCGGGATCGGAGAGAAAGCCCACTGGATCGGACTCGGCGAGCGTCCGGTCCGGTATGGAGTCCAGGGTGGTGTAGCGCCTCGATCGAGCGATCGATTCATCAAGGACCAGGGTCGATTTCCCGACCTGTCGTGGTCCGACGAGGGCCACAACCGGAAACACGGCCAGCATCTCCTGGAGCGACTGCAAGAAAACCCGAGCGATCATAGTATGAAAATATACCACGGTGTGGTATATTTTCAATGATCTGGCCGCAACGGTCGTGACCTGTCACGAACCCTGGGGCTTGAAGTGAAGCACGAGGAGCGTTTGGCGCG
>CAZICD010000076.1:0-4568 GCA_964537725.1 uncultured Spirochaetaceae bacterium
GCTACCTCGCGCAGGCCGGAAGCGACGGCACGCGGGCGAGCGCCGCGCAAAGCGGTCCGCCTATTCTGTTCGCGGATCAGAGCGGGGAGGAGTAAGCGGGAGCGGTGGGTGGCTGCGGGCGGCCTTCAAGGGCCCACGGCGCGGACGCAGACCCGGGGGCCCGGCGCTCACGCGAGAAACGCGTAGAGACTCATCAGCGTGCTGATCAGCACGAAGCCCACGCCGATCAGCCACGTCTGCCCGCGGAAGCGGCGCTCGACCTGGTCGAAGCCCTGTTTCATGAGCTCGCGCTGCGTCTTGAGCTCCTCCTCGACGCGCACGATGCGCTCGCCCAGTTCGAGCACGGGTACGGGCAGCCACTCGATGAGGTGGGCTCGAACGTAGTTGCCAACCTGTTCCAGATCGCGTTCGGACAGCGCCATGGGTTCTTCTCTCATAGTACTACGCTACGGGCGGGATGTGGATGGTGCTTCGCATCCGGCGTGCCGGATCAGGATGTGGAGATGCTTTCGATCAGCTCTCCCAGGAACGCGTCAAAGGCCGTAAGCTCCGCGTCCACGTGCGGCTGCACGCGCTCGAGAAGGCCCGTCAGGTAGTCCAGCCGGTTCCAGTCGTAGTCGAGTTGAAAGTAGTACCGTTTGAAGTGCCGGAAGCGCATGAGCTCGTCGAGCATCGCCTGCGTCGCAGGCGTGATCACGACCGGCCTCACGTCGGGAACGGCGATCGTCATGCGTCGAAGCAGATCCGAATGCCACCGCTCCGGGTCCAGGTTGTTCCCGAAGTTCTGCGAGATCCGGAACAGCACCGTTTCGAGAGCGGTGTAGTAGTTCTCGATCAGGCCGGCAATCGCAAGCGAGGTTGTCGTAGTCCGTCCGATTCGCGGCACGTCTTCGGCGATGATACGATGCAGGGCCGCGATCAACTCGGCGGACACGTCCAGATGCCGCCGGATCTCACCGGAGAGCTCGCGCAGGTCGTCAGGACGACTCATATACCACCTTCCCCCTGGCCAGGATGCTCTCGCGGTGCGGCTGCATGAGCGTCTCCCAGCGCACGAGGTCGAGCGGCAGGCTGACGGCGTCCAGGAGCTCCCGCTCGATCGAAGACCAGACTTCCGGCGACGAGACGCCCTCTATGCAGATGTCGATGTCGGAGAGCTCGGTGAATCTGTCGGGGCGCAGGAGCGAGCCCCAGACCCGCACCCGCCGTACCTGCGGGTACCTCCGGACGATCTCGAGCGCACGCTCGAGATCGCGCCGCGCCTGCTCGTAGCGTCGGGCCAGCCTGCGTTCGCGCTCGCGGTCCTGCTCACGGATGCGGTCAGCTGCGCGCGCGAGGTCTATGCCGTGCGACGTGCGGGGATGGTCCACACCGGAAGTGTAGCGCCAGGGCGATGGGGGATCAACGGTGCATCGTGCTGAGCGTCAGCCGGGGCACATACGTCCCTTCCCGCCTACCCGCAAGCAGATTCCCAATCGCCCGCTTCTATTTTCCCAAATTTCAGTTGCTATGTTCCCAATTACCCGCTACCCTGAACCGGTATGAGTACTCGGTCTCCTCTCTATTCGCGTCGACTTCGGTCTTGTATCGATGAGGCAATGGCCGATACGCCGGTAGTCCTGATCACGGGTCCTCGGCAGGCCGGCAAGACAACGTTGGTGAAACAGATGGCTGATCGGAAGATGCACTATCTGACCCTTGATGAACAGCTGACCTTGCTCGCCGCCAAAGAGGACCCGGTCGGGTTGATCCGAGAGCATGACTATCTTGTCGTGGACGAAGTCCAGCGAGCTCCCGAACTGATTCTCGCCATCAAGAAGGCCGTGGACGATGATCGGCGCCCCGGACGATTCCTCCTGACCGGATCCGCGAATCTCATGACTCTCCCAACCGTAGCGGATTCTCTGGCCGGACGAATGGAGACGTTGCGACTGCTCCCGCTGTCACAAAGCGAGATCCACGGGGGCAAGGCCAATTGGATCGATAGCGTTTTTGTCGGTTCGGTACCAGAACCGAACCACCCCCTCACCGGCGGAGAGCTAACGGAGGCCGTGTTGCAGGGGGGATACCCCGAGGCCCTCTCCCGCACCAGGCAGAGACGTCGAACGATGTGGGCGCGGCAGTGTATCGATGCAATCATTCAGCGCGATGTACGAGACGTGGCTACCATCGACAAGCTCGACCAGATGCCAAGGCTCCTTCGAGCGCTGGCGCACGTCTCGGGCCAACTCTCCAACTACACGCAGTTGGGCAGCAAGATTGGACTGGATCACAAATCGGTGACCCGCTATGTTGGGGTGCTCGAAAACGTGTTCCTGCTTGCACGAGTGTCCCCGTTCGTAGAGAACAGGCTCAAGCGTGTGGTCAGAACCCCGAAGATCCAGTTCATGGACTCGGGGCTTCTCGCCACACTCATAGACCTCACGCCTGAGACTGCCCGGGGGGACCGAAACCGATTCGGTCCGGTACTCGAGACGTTTGTATATGGGGAGCTACTCAAACACGCATCGACTGCCGAAGGCGACTACGAACTACTCTGCTTTCGCGACCATGACAAGATGGAAGTTGACTTCGTGATCGAGAACGCCGCTGGAGACCTAATTGGTGTCGAAGTGAAGTCTACGGCTACGGTCAAAGCGGACAGCCTTCGCGGCCTGCACCGTTTTTCCGCCGCGGTCGGCCATCGATTCAAAAGGGGTATCGTGTTGTATGACGGCACGGAGACTCTACCCCTGGGAGACCGCATCCATGCCGTCCCCCTTTCAAGCCTCTGGGGCGATTAGCCGTTTGGGTCGAACGTGGGCAACTGATCACGCTCGAGCCTCTGCGACCGTTCGGGCAACCAAGAACGCCGGGGCTTTCTCGCGGCAAGAGACGGGTCGCTGACGACATCGACGCCCCGCTGGACGAGCAGACGTTGCAGGAGTTCGAGTGACAGCGTACCTCCTCGATACGCATACCTTTCTCTGGTGGTCGCTCGAGCCCGATAAGCTTGCCCGCGACGCGCGATTGGCTTGACCCGAGCATCTTGGCGAGCTGCTCCTGCATGAGGTTCTGAGCATCCCGGTGCTTCCGAAGACTATGGGCCAGGGCAAGCTTCATTTCGATCAAGGCTGCTTCTTCGTCGGTCAGCCCCAGAAACTCAGCGGTCGTTCCCACCGTCCATCCAGATGAGCGGCTTTCCGTCATCTCCCACAACAACAGAACATGTCGGATGCGACATAGCTTCAACATCCCTGAACAGCTTTCGACCCACCTCCTCAGCTGGAGGCGCCGCGTGTTTCTGGAGTCCGGATTCGATCCGCTCGGACAGGAACACCTTCACCAGCGACTGGCAGGGAACGTCGTTCTTGTTGGCCAGGAGCTTGAGCTCCTCGAGCATCGACTCAGGCAGGCGCAGTGAGATTGTCTTCGTAGATGGCTTGAGGTTCGGGAACACGCCGCGCCTGGCCTTTGACCAGTCCACGTACTCGGGTGAATCGTGCTCGGCCCAAAAGTGCCGTTCCTCTGCTCGATCGACCAGTGGGTAACTCCGCGCACAGAATTCACCGGACAGCAGCTTCGCGAGGCACCGCCGAGTTCGCGATCCGCGGCTTCGTGGAGCGCTACTCCGAAGAGAGCACACCGTGGATAGACCGATGGACGATGCACGAGTCATTTCGCGTGAGAAGACTCGCGGCGGCGCGGCGGCAGAGATCTTGCCAAGGTCCTACCAGATCAATTACCATTGAGCCATGGAAGTCACCATCGACAAGCTCGGCAGGCTTGTTGTGCCCAAATTGGTACGGGATCGATTCCATCTCGTTCCGGGGACGGTTCTCAAGCTCGAGGTCGACGCCTCCGGGATACGGATCTCCCCCATCTCTGAGGAACCCTCCCTTCTCTGGAAGGACGGAGTGCTCGTTCACCACGGCCCGGAGATCACGCATGTGAACGTCCGCGACGTCATTGAGCGGGAACGCGACAACCGGAACGTTGACGTAGTTGCGGAGCCCGGAGTCTGGGGATCAGATGAGCGCACTCCTTGATACATCGGTAATCGTGCCGGCACTGGTCGACCAATTGCCGAACCATCCCGTCTGCCTTTCCATGTTCGTCGCGCTGACCGGCGGTGCAGAGCGTCCGGTCTGTTGCACGCACGCGATCGCCGAGACCTACTCGGTTCTCACCGCGCTCCCGGTTCGACGGCGCGTTCATCCCGCCGACGCCGCTCAAATCATCGAGCACAACCTGATGAAGCGTTTTCACATCGTCGAGCTAACGGCGGACGACTATCGAGGCGCGTTCCAGCGGGTAGCGTCCGCCGGTCTCCGCAGCGGGATAGTCTACGACGCTCTGCATCTCTCAGCCGCCCTGAAGGCTGGTTGCAGCAGGATCTACACGTACAACCTCGAACACTTCAAGGCACTTGCTCCCGATGGGATTGAAGTGACGACGCCATAGTCC
Organism: uncultured Spirochaetaceae bacterium; assembly: GCA_964537725.1. Classification (GTDB taxonomy): domain Bacteria; phylum Spirochaetota; class Spirochaetia; order DSM-27196; family SLST01; genus SLST01. Next base: position 4,447 of record CAZICD010000076.1, read on the forward strand.
TCGGGAATGGTCCTTGATGACCGCAGATCGCCGCAGGTCGGTCCGGCCGGCAACCGCGACAGGCGCTCTTGCGAGCCGTTGGTGAGTCGACTTCCTCGGAGTCTGTACGGACCGTTCGTGGT
>CAZICD010000076.1:4668-22298 GCA_964537725.1 uncultured Spirochaetaceae bacterium
GACTATATTACCTATGGTAATTAACATTGGTAATTACCGGGCAGTTGCGGGGAGGTGGCAATGGGCCGTGAGAAGAAACTCTCCTCCGCCGGGAGAGAGTCGTTCGTGGACGCCGTCCTGGAGATGCTCGATGAGGGGACCGGTATTCGCGAGCTCAACCTGCGCGCGGTGGCGAAGCGCGTGGGATGCGCGCACACGAACGCGTACAACTACTTCGCCTCCTTCGAGGAGCTCCTGTGGTGGAGCCTTCGCGGTGCGCTCGAGCGGATGGTCGGGTTCACGGATCCTGAGACGGAGGACCTCATCGCCGGGTACATCGCGTTCGCACTCGAGCACCCGACGTGGTACCGGCTGATCTGGCTCGATCCGCTGGGAGGCGAACCGCCGGTAGCGGTGCGGGAGTTCCTTCCCGTGCCCGCGGGGACGTTCGAGCGGTGGGTAGCCGAACACCTGGGCGGCGGACGAACCGTCGGCCTGGAGCTTGCCACCCGGATCCTGCACGGCTACCTCCACGGCGAGCTCGCGGCGATCGTGAGCGGACGCCTCGCAGGATCGCGGGATGAGCTGAGCGAACGCGTGCGCTCGGGCGCAGACGCGCTGATCCGCACGCTCTTCACGCAGCAACGAAAGGAGAGATCATCATGAAATACAGGCGGACGATCACGATCCTCGTGGTCTTCATCGCTCTCGCCGCGGGAATCGCCGCAGGCGTGGGCGTCTTCTCATCCGGCGGTCCGGGCCGGTTCGACTACGAGTCGCTTCGCGGTCGGACCGTGCCGATCTACGGAGAGGGCGTCTACCGGCACATGTCGGCCGACGTCGCGGTTCAGGGAATCGGGCAGGACGTGGTCACGCTCTTCATCGGGATTCCCGCGCTGATCGTGGCACTCGTGCTCGCGAGGCGCGGCGGGTTGCGAGCACGACTCCTCCTTGGCGGGGTCCTTGGCTACTTCTTCGTGCAGTACCTCTTCTACCTGGTCATGGGCATGTACAACCCGCTCTTCCTCGTCTACACGGCGCTCGCCGGCACCGGCTTCTTCGCGCTCGCGCTCGTGCTCCTTGGCGTGGACCTCGCCCGGCTGCACACCGCGCTCGCCGAGCGCGCGCCGGTCCGATTCGCAGGCGGCTTCCTCGTGGTGAACGCCGTCGCGATCGGGTTGATGTGGCTGCAGGTGGTCGTCCCGCCGCTCCTTGAGGGGTCGGTCTACCCCGAGCAGCTGCAGCACTACACGACGCTGATCGTCCAGGGGCTCGACCTGGGGCTGTTGCTCCCGCTCTCCGCGGTGACCGGCGTGCTCCTGATGCGGCGCACCACCATGGGCGTTCTGCTGGGACCGGTCTACCTCGTCTTCCTCTCGTTCCAGATGACCGCGCTCGTGGGCAAGCTCGTCGCGATGGGGCTGACCGGAGTGAGCATCGTACCGGCGATCTTCATCATCCCGGTGATCGGGCTCGTGTCGATCGGGAGTGCGGTGGGGGTCTTCAGGCGGATCGACGATCCGGGCGCCGGAGGAGAGGGCGCCGGCTGAGGCCCGGATCCGCTGAACTCGATCGAGATCTCTAGTGGTCGTCCAGATCGCTGAACAGAATCTCTCCGGTTTCCGGGTCGAGGTAGAGCGCCAGGTCCCGATCTCCCTGCTCAAAGGAGACTTCGATAACCGAGCGGCCGCGCTCCCGGCCAACGTCCAACTGCACCGCTACCGCTCCCGGCCCCTCGCGATCAACGTCGACAGCCATAGCGCCCGCCGCCTCTTCCGCCGAAGTGATGCTCCACTCCAGCTCGTCAGCGGAAAGGGCAGACACGTGGGCGGCAACTCCCGCCAAGAGGAAAACGATCGCAAGGACGCGCGAACCAATGGTCATTGTGTAGTCCTCCCCGGACCAGACGATTCCCCCAGAAGATATCGATTCCGGCGGCATATCCAAAGCGGAACCGTCAGGGTTGGCGGGCGACGCAGGGGTTCGCCGAGCGGTACCGGCCGGAATTCTCCTCCGAGCTGTTTCTGGAGATAGTATTGAGGCTGCCATAGCAGTCGAGGGCCGTCCGGTGCGCGCGGTGTGAAAGAACCGACGTTTGCGACGTTACGGCAGGAAGCTCCGCGCGATGACGGACCGGCCAATCGACGGCATCTCTCGACTCGGGCCCGTCAGCGATTACTCCTCGGCGAGAAGTGGCCGGATCAGGTCCCACTCCGTGCGAATCTCCCGGCAGAGCGCGTCCAGCTCTTCAAGCGCATGCGGGTTCGAGCTCACCCGCTCCTCTATCACCTGCGCAATACGGGCGAGTTCGGGCAGAATCACCGTTTGGGCGATGCCCTTGACGCTGTGGGCCGACCGTCCTGCCGCGTCCTGATCCCGCCCCTTGATCGCGGCACAGAGCGAGTCGAGACGCTCTGCGATGTTCTCCTCAGCTGCGGAAACGATCTGATCGTACAGGTCCGGATCATCGAGCCGTTCTCGCAGTGCGTCCCGGTCGAAGTGACTGGAGTCAACGCCGTGTGACTCGTCGTGCTCGTCGCTCCCGCTCGGGTGCTCCGGATCTGATGTTTGCCGGCGGGCACCCGGCCGATGGCATTCGATCACCGCGGCCAACGCCTCTTTCTCGATGGGCTTCGTTATGAAATCGTTCATTCCTGCGGCCAGACACCGGTCGCGTTCGCTCGCGAGCGCTCCTGCCGTCAGCGCGACGATCGGCACGCTCCTGCCGCCGTCCGCTTCGGCCTCACGGATTCGCTCTGTTGCCTCGATGCCGTCCATCTCCGGCATCTGGACGTCCATGAGAATCAGATCCGGCGACTCGCTGTAGAATAGGTCGACTGCCTCCGTGCCCGTCTTCGCCTCCACGATGCTGATCGTCGGATCGGCCTTCGTGAGCAGCGCACGCGCGAGAAGCATGTTCGTAGCATTGTCCTCCGCGATGCATACAGTCATCGGCCTATCCTCCCGCTCGCCCGGATCATCTGTTGCGGTGTCCGGCGTAGTCCGTCCGATCGCGCCATTCCTGGTCGAGCCGTGGGTCGGCTGTGTCTCGTCGGTCGTATTCGAAGTCACTGCGGCTTCGAGGTACCGGAACAGCTCGGTCATCTTGACGGGCTTTGTGAGCGCGTAGCGCACGCCCACTCCGCCGGCTTCATCGTGGATATCACCGGGGTCGAGAGATGAATGCAGGAACACGATGGGCTGCTGGTCCGGTTCGAGGCGCAGGTCGCGCCGTATGCACTGTGCTGTTTCGTACCCGCCCATTCCCGGCATGTGAGAGTCGAGGATGACGACGTCGTAGGGCCCCTCACGTCTCAGCGCTTCAAGGGCTTCGCGGCCTCCGACGGCCGTCCGAGTCCGGATACCGCGACCGCCGAGCATTCGCTCCAGGATCAGACGGTTGTGCTCGTTATCGTCCACAACAAGGACGCGCGAGAGGCTGGATGCCCCGTCTACCGCACGCCGGGAATCACGGCTGTATGGAACGCGGATCGAGAACGAGAATCGCGATCCTACACCCGGAGTACTCTCGAGGTCGATCTTTCCGCCCATTTTGCGCGCGAGCGTGTCGGAGATTATGAGACCGAGTCCCGTACCGCCGAACTGGCGAGTCGTCGAGCTGTCGCCCTGGGAAAACGCCCTGAAGAGCCGCTCCCGCTGCTCCTCGCCGATCCCGGGCCCCGTGTCCCGCACCGCGAACGAGTAGCACCCGCGGCCCGCGTCTTCACCACACGGCTCGAACTCGAGCGACAGCGAAACCTCGCCGCTACTGGTGAACTTGACGGCATTCGACAGAAGGTTCGCGAGAATCTGTTTCAGACGGACTGGGTCCACCGTTGCCTCACGGGGTACGTCGGGCGAGATGTCCAGGAGCACCTCGAGCCCCTTCTGCGCGGCTGTGTACGTGACGATATCCACGCTCTCTTCGGCGATCGCCACCACATCGGTCGGAATGGTCTCGAGCTCGAGCTTCCCGGCTTCGATCTTCGACAGATCGAGGATGTCGTTGATAATCGCGAGCAGGGCATGCGCAGACGCCTGAGCGCTCTGCATATACTGACGCTGAACTTCATCAAGGCTGCTCTCGCGTAACAGTTCCATGAACCCTATGACCCCGTTCAAGGGCGTGCGAATCTCGTGGCTCATGTTCGCGAGGAACTCGCTCTTCGCCCTGCTTGCGGCGAGTGCTTCTTCCTTACTCTCGTTGAGCTCTGTGATGTCGTGGGTGTAGCCGATGACCTCACTCACGTAGCCGTCCACCGCTCGCTCGTACGGTACGATGATCGTCCTGTACCAGCGGGTCTCCACCTGTGTCTCGAAGTCGACTGATTCGCCTGCGAAAGCCCTGTCGTAGTGAGCTCGCAAATCCTCGTAGATGCTCCCGGGCCAGATGCGTTCGAGCTCGCGGCCAGCTGTTTCGGCAGTGGTCAGATGCCCCTTCTCTGCCACAATTCCCTCACTGAGGACGACCACGTATTCGCCACGTTCGTTCCTGCTCAGGCGGAACAGATGTCCGGGAACCCGGCTGACGGTATTGATGAGGTCGTTCTTGAGCCGGAGCGCTTCCAGCTCAGCGTGTCTCCTCTCTGTGACCTCGCGCGAGCTGAAAAGGAGTCCGCGCTCCTGCTGCATCTCGACCACTTTGCCCATGATCTCCAGCCAGACGTACGAGCCGTTCGCATGACGAAAACGGATCTCGAGCGTTCGGCTCGACGTCCCATCCGTGACATCTGTCAGTGCGTCCTGGACGGCTGGCACATCTTCCGGATGTACCAGCTCGACGACGCTCCGTCCAAGAAGCGTCTCGGCCGGGTGACCGAGAATCGTCTCGTGCGACGGAGAGACGTAGGTGAATCGGCCGTCGAACCCGGCGAGCGAAACCAGATCGAACATGTTACTCGTGATGAGTTCGAGGAGCTCGGTCTGTCGGCGCTCGGTCGTGACGTCTCTGACGAATTCAATGACGGCCGTCACCTCGCCGGTTTCCGGGTCCTTCATGGGATAGCTGTAGAGGTCGATCCACTGGATGTCGCCGGATACGACGATGCGTTTCGTCGTGTGTTCGGTCTTACCCGATTCGAGTGCGCGCAGAGATGGACAGTCGTCGCAGGGCGTGTCGCGGTTCTGATACACATGGTAGCACCGCTTCCCTTCGAGCGGTGCGCGATCCGAGTGCCAGTTGCGAATGGTTCGATTGGCCCGCACGACTCGCAGGTCAGGAGACAGGACGCTGACTCCATCGTTGATGCTGTCCAGGACATCCGACAGGAATGCGTTGCCGCGGCGCAACTCGCGTTGCGCCTCGATGTGCTCGGTGATGTCCCGGGCCGCGGCGTACACGCGGTCTCCCACCGGTTGCGAACGCCATTCGATGTACCGATACGCACCGTCATGACAGCGATAGCGATTGGTGAATCCGCGAACATCCGACCCGTCGGAGAGTTCCGAAAGCGCTTCGCGCGTAGACTGCAGATCGTCCGGGTGGACGAACTCCAGGAAGCTCCGACCTTCCAGTTCGGCCACGGGATACCCAAGCGTGTCTTCCCAAGCGGCGTTAAGCTTGATGAAGCGCGCATCGAGGTCGGCGATGCAGAGAAGATCGAGGTTGACGGAGAAGAACCGCTCGAGCTCCTCCTCCCGCCGGCGTTCGTCCGTAACATCGTCAGCGGCACACACCACGTAGTCGACGTTTCCCTCGTCGTCGATATGGGGTGTTTTCGCGATGGATATGAGGCGACGCTCACCGGATGGGCGAGGCACCCACTCCTCGGTGCGGACCTGTCGCTTCTCGTGGAACACCCGCCGGTTTCCTTCGCGACACAGGTCGACAACCTCGGCTGGGAAGAGATCGTACATATTCCGAAACGACATCTGGTCGACTGTCGTCCCGTTGAACTCCGCGTGTGCCCGATTCACCCCGCCGTAGGTCTGCTCATCGGTGAGGTACCATATCTGTGTTCGTATGTTGTCGAGGAGTAGCTCCGCCTGCGACTTCTCATCTCTGACCGCGCGTTCGTCGCCGATCCGCCCCAGAAGCATGCCGGTAAGGTCGGCGTACGCCTCCATGAGGTTCCGGTTCTCGAGTGTCGATCCTCTGGCGTAGAGGAGAGTGAAGTCACCACGAACCCGCCCGCGCTTGGTGATCCTGACGACTGCGATCGGCCCCAGATCAAACGCTCGGTTGAGCCCTGCGAGCGCCGGGCGCGGGAGCACGCCGGCAGCAATATCCCGTAGATCCCGGAACACGGTCGTTGCGCGTCCCTCAATCCTCGTATCACGTGCCTGATTGTATTCCCAGCACCTTCCTTGTAGCTCGAAGCCGAGCATCCGGGTTACGCGCTCGACATGCTCGCTGATCCCGGCGACTGCGGTGGTCGTCATGGCCGTGCCGTCGCCGTTGAGCTCATTCAGAACTGCGTACTTCGCGCCGGAGAGCCGCCTCGCCATGTCGACGACGTACTGCAAATCCAGAGTGTCGGCGGTGAAATCGTTGAATCGGCCCGCAACCTCCGCGAGGATGTGCTTGTCGGAGACATCCGTGAATACGGTTACGAACCGACCTTCCCGCGGCGAGTACGCGTGTACGTGGTACCAGCGTTCGAGAGGCTCGGAGTACTGCTCGAAGACCTCAGTATGCCTGTCGCCGGCGATGCGTGCATAGAACTCTATCCAGTCGAAGCTTGCCTCGCCGATTCCGGGAAGGACTTCGGTGATAGTACGCCCGACGATGTCACATCCGCGCAGACCGGTCAGGCGCTCGAAAGCCGTATTCACTTCGAGGAAGCGATAGTCGACTGCGGTGCCCTCCGCGTCGAACACGATCTCGTGCTCCGCGTATCCGAAAGGCGAGTGTTGGAGTGGAGATGCATCGGCCATAGAATCATCCCAATTAGAGCTGTTATGAATAATAAGTCATATTAGTCAATTCCACAAGCGTTTCTTTTCCGACGCGGATCAGCGTCGTGGTCGGTGCAGGTTTTTCTGCTTGATTTGGTATGCAATGTCCACCACAATAAAGAGTTAGCTGAGCTATTGGGGGTGCGGGATGGACATCCTTCAGGGCGTGCAGATACTGCTTGTTGAGGACGAAGCGCTCATCGCGATGAGCGAGCGAGCACTGCTCGAACGATACGGTCTCCACGTCACGGTCGTCCATAGCGGCGAAGCGGCGCTCGGTTTACTCAGGGCCGGAGACGACGTCGAACTCGTACTCATGGACATAGATCTTGGACGCGGCATGGACGGCACGGAGACCGCAGAGCGCATGCTCTCCAGCCGCGAGTTACCCATTATCTTCCTTTCATCGCATACTGAACCGGAGATCGTAGCGCGGACGGAGCGGATCACCTCGTACGGGTATGTTGTGAAGCATAGCGGCGAGCACGTCCTCATTGCCTCGATCAAGATGGCTCTCAGGCTCTTCAGCGCGCACGAGAGGCTGCGCACAGAGGGAGAGAACCTGCGCGCCGTGATGCGTGCGGCTCCGGTTGGAATGCTCGTCGTTGACGACGAGTATGTGATCAGGGATGCGAACCCCGCGGCAGACGCGCTCCTTGGGTGTGCAGAAGGCATGCTTGCAGGTGTCAGAATTGCGGATGTACTCGGCTGCGAGCTCCACGCATCCGAGCGGGACGAGTGCACGGCGCGTGATGAGTGTGCTACGTGTACGGTACTCGATCATCTTGGCTCGGTCCTACAGCACAGGATCAGTGTTACTCGACAGGAATCCTGGTTCAGCCTGTCCGCGGAAGAATGCGGAACCGACAGGCGGAAAGCGTGGCTCAGATACAGTGTTGGACCTCTCAGCCGTAACGGCAATCGGGAGGCCTTGATGACTGTGCAGGATGAGACCACACACCGCGCGGAACAGGAACGTCTGCGAGTACTTTCAACGATTGCCGAAAGCGACCACATAGCCGTCATAGTCACGGACGCCGAAGGCCGAACCACCTGGGTAAACGATACGTTCGTGGACCTCACGGGCTACACCCTGGATGAGTTGAGCGGTCGTCCACCGGGTGTCGTACTTCAGGGACCCGAAACCGACATCGGTGTCCGAAGCGCAATGAGACGCGCACAGGAGCTCGGCGAGCCGTTTCGCGGGGAGATTCTCAACTACAGCCGCGACGGACAGCCGCATTGGTTCGCCATGGACGTTCAACCGGTCACCTCGTTCGACGGCAGTACCGTGGCGTTCGTCGCGATGGGCGAAGACGTTACCGAACGCCGCAACTACGTCGAACAGCTCAGAGTCCGATCCGCGCGTTCTCGTCTCCTCATGGACCGCATCGTGGAAGGAGTGCTCGTGTTCGACGGTGGCGGGACAGTCCGGTACGCAAACCCGACATACCCGCGCCTCATCGGGCATGAGCTCCAGGATGGTCTCGGATGGACTCCGGACGACGTCTTCGCGCGTATACACGCACTCGATGGCGAGTATCTGCGACGCGACATCTATGGAGCAATCGATCGAAGAGCCTCTGAAGCTCGCTATCGCTACCGCTCCCTGAGCGCCGACGATAGTCCCGTATGGCGCGAAGACCGGGCATACTTCTTCTACGACGGGACAGGTGACCTGCAGGAGACATGGGTACTGGTGCGGCTATTGACCGCCGATGACGAGCGCGAGTATCGATTCGACGCCTGGAGTTAGTTCACCAGCCCGGCTGCGCTACCCGGTCAGAGTGCGACTTCGTACCGGGCCGGGCGCGCGGGTGCTCGGCCTGGACCGAGTGTCTCTCACGGTACTACCGGCCAATCTCGCGTCTCTATCGAGAAACCCGCGGCCGCACGATTCAGTCGTTTCTCATCGAGACAAGAACCAGACTCGCGAAGATTCTCCTCCAGGATCCAGATATGCGGATCGCTGAAGTTGCACGAGCTTTTGGCCTCAGCACACCATCCTACTTCGCCGCCTTCTTTCGTAAGCACGCCGGGCTGAGCCCGCACGACTTTCGGGCGCGTCACGCCCTGCCCTCCGGCCGTCCGTCGAGCACCGAGCACCCCTGAAACAAGAAGGGGGCTGCCTCAACGTGTGAGACAGCCCCCAGGGTATGCGGATTGGTCGTGTCGGGTGCGTTCAGCCCGGCGGCAAATCCTCCGCGGCCGACCATCGCTCGCGGTCGGTGAGCTCGCCGAAGCGGGTGCGGATGCGTTCGTAGGCGATGTCCAGGCCCAGCCAGCGCGAGAGCGCGACGTAGAGGTCGGCGGTCGCGTCGAGCAGGCGGTCGTTATTCGAGTCGAGGACCGACCGGGTCATCTCCACGGTGGTGCGGTCGTAGCCGCCGTCGCGGTGCGCACGCTCGATCGCCGGCCGGACGACGTTGTCGACGATACGGTGCACCTGCAGCAGCGCGCGAACGGCGTCGTAGCCGCCGTCCACGTAACCGGGGTCCGCGGCGGTGGGCACCTCCCGGTCCAGGAACGAACGGATCATCTTCACCGACTGCTTCGCGCCCTCGTGCTGGTCGAGCTGCCGCGTGATGAAGCCGTTCGTCGTGTACCAGTCGATGAGCGCGGTCGCTTCGTCGCGGGCCTGTGTGAGCTCTTCGTGGGGTGTCATGGAGGTCCTTTCGTGGGATGGGGGCCGATCGTATCAGTCGGGCCGGCAGTCGATCACGACCACTTCGCCGGGGTTGAACACACGAAGCGGGAAGCGGCTCGGGCCAAGGCCGCGGCTGACGACGGCGGTCAGATCTTCGAGCCGGTAGCGGTGCGCTCTTTTGGGCGACGCAGCCAGCGCGAAGCGCGCTATCTCTGGAGATTGCCGGAAGATGTGACGCGGCTCGCACCCGGATTCGTCACAAGAACGGATCCAGCAGGGTACATGCCGCTCTGAATAGGGAGGTAAGGGCCTAGCGGAGTGGCAATGGAAGGACGTACGGAGACGATCCTGGCCGATCGAGTATCGTGAACCAGTTCGATTGGAGTCGTGATCGCCGTACTCATAACCCTCACCATCCTACTTCATAGCGTATTGCCGGACAGATCGTCTGTCAATCGTAGTTTCGATGCCACCGCGCGGAGAGTTTCGGTGTGCCTATCATGTAGTTCATGTCCGGCTGACGCGCGCCAAAGATCTTGCCGCGCGTGACGAACGACGAGGTGCTTTCCGGGCCCTCAACGGTGGCGTGGATCAACTCAAAATCCACGACAGGACCCTGGATGGTCCCGATTTGGGCCATAGCCTGTGACCAGATCTGTTGCGCTGCTTGAGACGGAAGGTTCGACGGCACGTTCACGACCGGAGGAGGCTCGAGCAGCGCTGTCGCCCCTGGGTCGGAAAGGTAAATGGCAGTGGGATCGAACGCTTCCTTCATGCTCATCAACTGCTCGAAGTCCAGAAAGAGCTCCCAAAGGATCGACTCGATCTCCGAGTCACTCTCAGAAACACGGAGTCCGAGCTCCCTTGCTTCGCTGCGCGACACTGCGTGGCCATGGCTGAAGTAATTGTGGCTGAGCTTCTCCGCGATCAGCTCTGCCTTCTGCGCATCCGCGCCGGTCATGTTGTTCCGCGCCAGCGAGAGGATGCATGAAGATCTCGTCGCAGCCGACGGCGACGAGCGTTGCCGCGCTGAACGCGTAGAACGGCACGAAGCAGGTCAGCTTGCCTTCGCTTCCCAAGTACTCCCGCAGCATGGTGATCAAGCGCCACGATGTGAGCCCATCACCTCCGAAGCTGTTGATGATGAGATCGATGCCTTGCGTTCCATCATCTACATCCGGAAGCTGATCGACGAACTGACGTATGGCGTCCTGCGCGATACTCCCGGTAGCGTTCGGACGACCGCTGGTCACGTACGCGAGCACCGGCCGCTGCCGGATCTGCATGAACTTCCTGTACAGCGACTGACGAGTTTCGTATGGCATACGCGCCTCCCACCATACATCTACGCGCGATTCGGGCGGTTTGCTTGACTACTCCGAAAGCTTGCACGACGGATTGACCGGAAGCGCCCGGTGGTCTCAAACGATCGCTCCCACAAACCCGAGGGGCCGCCTCAGCGCGTTATGAAGCCGTTCGTCGTGTACCAGTCGATGAGCGCGGTCGCTTCGTCGCGGGCCTGTGTGAGCTCTTCGTGGGGTGTCATGGAGGTGCTTCAGGAACCTCGCTGATCGAGGTACCGGTCTACTGCCACGTCATCGATGTATCCCGACTCCACGGCGATCTCGCCGAAGAGTCGATCGGGCTCGTCCGCCTGCCGTGCGATCACGTCGTCTCGCTGCTCGGCGGTCATCGCGCCTATCTTCACGAGAAAGTCGCCGATCCGTTCGTGAGAGGTGTCCACGTGCCAAACTCCTTCCCGGCTTGCGCGCCGGAGATACCGTTGTAACTTGTCACATACGTCCGGAAACGGTCACGGTGAGCGCGAAGACGAGCGAGCGGTCGAGGGGGTCGGGATTCGCCGCGGCGTAGCCTGCCTCCGGGTCGCCCCAGATGTACGCGCCCACCGCGTCGACCGCCACGTGCGATCCGGGTCGATACGTCAGGCGCGGCGCGAACAGGCCGGAGGCCAGGTTCACGTTGTAGCGCATCCCGGCGCGGAGTCGCAGCGGCAAGCCGTCGAAGTCGGTGTCCACGTTGAGCGCGGCGTTGTGCCCCCACAGAAGCGGGAAGCGGCTGCCGACGACGGTGCCCTCGCTCTCTTCGCCGTTGTAGAAGTACTCGACGTTGAGGTCGGCGAGTCCGCCGGCGAGCGAGAACACGGCGCCCGCGCTCGCGGCGTAGTCGGGGTTGTTGTCGTACACGCGCACTCCCGGCGTGAGCTCGACTTCGCCGTCGGCTGCGCGTTCCGGACCGGTCGGGTCGGCGCGGAGCCGGTCGTCCGCGACGGTGGCTTCCCCGTAGAGCTCGAACCAGTCGGTGACGGTCGTCGCCGCGGCGAGGAAGGCGCGGCCGGGCATGCCGCGCTGGTAGTACGCGCCGGCGTCCAGGTCGAAGCTCTCGACGGCGAGGTTGTACGCGAGTCCTGCGGCGATCCGCTCCACGCGCGGCGTGGAGGGCTCTTCCTGGTACTCGGCCTTGTTCTGCAGAAGCAGCTCGAAGCCGCCTATGCCCACCGGCACGCGCGCGCGCAAGACGAGCGCGCCTGTCGCCTCGGCGGGGCTGAGCGGGTTGGCGGCGCGGCGCTGCGGAAGGTTCGCGTGCGGAAAGGTCGGCGAGCGCCCCCAGACGACACGCGTCAGGCCGGCGGTGAGGAAGAGGGTATCGGTGGGGGTGTAGTCGACGACGAGCTCGTCGACGACGAGCTCGTAGGCCGGCCAGGCGACGCGCACGCTCTGCGTGAGCTCGAGGATGGAAGAGAAGGTCAGCGAGAGGTCGAGCCCGGAGGCGAGCGTGATCACCGGGAGCTGGTCGTACGAGTCGAACCGGTCGCTCCACCCGCCGCTGTAGCCGGCCGCGACGCGCAGGTCCGCGACGACCGCGAGCGGCTCGGGCGCAAGGAGCTCGTCGAGGACCGTTCGCGTGTCCGCCGGGCCGTCGGCGGAGTCGCCGTCGGCGGATTCGCCGGAGGAGCCGGGTGCATCCGGCTCCTCGTCGGCCGAACCGTCGTCTTCTGCTCCGAAGAGATCGTCGATGCTTTCGGCGTCCACCGGAGGCGGATCGTCCTGAGCCGGAACGTGCGGGGCCGTCGCGACCGTCAGAGCCAGAACGACGAGAAGCGCGCTCATCAGGCGGGAGACGCTCATCGGCTCATCCTCTCGAGGAACGCCCGGGTGAACACGCTGTCGGGGACCGGGTCAAAGCTGGGCCGGCCGACGGTGATGACCGTGCGCTCGTTGACGAACTCGCCGTCCACCACGGCGCCTTCGAGCATGTCGATGATGTAGACCTCTTCGGGGATCGGCCTCCCGGCCACGGTGCGGTAGGTGGGCACGGCGGTGACCCGCAGCAGCGTGCGCGAGAGGCTGTAGTCTTCGGTCTTGAGAATACGACCGTCGTCGGTAATCCATACCCTCATGTAGGGGTAGGTCACCCCGTCCAGGTCGGACTCGAGCTCGTAGAGCCAGGCGTCGAAGCGCCCGAGCGTCGTCCCGGTGACGCTCAGGATCTCGTAGTCCTCGGCGAGGGTCGAGCGCGTGAAATCGGAGTTGCGGGCGTTGGAGTTCTGGAAGCGATCGCGCGAGCTCGTACGGCTGAAGCGGCCGCTTTCGGCGTCGTAGAGCCAGAGCGTCTCGCCCTGCTTGAGATAGCCCTGCCCGCGGTCGACGCGCGGCTCGAGGATAACGATCGTGTAGATGTCTTCGCGGTCGCGGCGGAAAACCGCCGCGACGGTCGTCGATCGCCCTTCGTCCGGGCTGTCCTGCACGATCGTGTACTCGGCGGAGAAGTCGCTGCCCAGGTAGCTCCAGTTCGCGTCCGCCCGACGCAGGCGTTCGAGCGCCTCGGACCGGCTCTGCGCCGGAGCGGACGCGGCGACGCCGAGCGCACAGAGCGCGAGGAGCGCGAAGAACCGAAGGCGTTGGGGTCGTCTCACGTGGTCTGTCCTCTGAGCAGGCCGGGGATCGAGCGGCGAAGGTGGAGCGCGGCCATGGTCGCGACCAGGGCGAGCACGACGACGCCGACGATCGCGGCGTTGAGCGCCACGGTGGCCGGCGAGTAGTGCGCCGCGAGGCGTCCGCCGGTCAGGAACAACTCGAATCCGGGAATCCAGTCGAAACTCACGTACGAGAGCGCACGGGTCGTCACGAGCGCGAGAGCGAAGCCTGCGCCGACGGCGACCAGGAGCGCGACGGCGGCCTCAGCGACGAGCAGCCCAAGGAGCGAGCCGCGCGAAAAGCCGATCGCGCACATCGTGCCCAGCTCGCGCGTGCGATCGTGGAGCAGGATGCGAAAGCTCACCGCGGCCGCGGCGAGAACGACGAGGGTGATCGCCGCGAGCAGGACGTACGAGCTCGCGTCCATCGCGGCGAGCAGATTCGTCACCTCGCCAACGTAGACCGGCAGGGGAAAGGTGAAGTACCGCACACCCTCCCACGACGAGCGGAACTCCGCGGTCATGTCCGCGCGCGTGTCGATGCGCTCGCCGACGGGTAGTCGCGCGGCAAGCTCGTCGTGCAGCCGGGCCGCCCATCGGGGCGCGTCGGCGAGGTCGGGCAGAACGATTCCCAGCACGGAGTACTCCGCGGGCTCGATCGCCATGAGCGAGGCGAGCGTCTCGCGGGCCATGTACGCGCGCGCGTACCCGTAGAGGTCGTCGCCGGCGGTCACCGCGCGGACGACGAGCGTGCGCGTGTCCACCTGCCCGTCCCGATTCTCGAGTCGGACCGTGACCCGGTCGCCAGCGCGCGCGCGCAGCCGTTCGGCGGTCGGCTGCGAGAGCACGATCGTGTCCTCGGGCCAGTCCGCGCTGAAGGCGCCGTCGGTGTAGTCGAATCCCGCGAAGAGATCGGCCTCCTCGGCGAAGTCGACCCCGAAGAGGTCCTTCAGCCGAACGCCGTCGCCGTGAAAGAAAATGGTGGCACCGTCGAACTCGTGCGCGCGCCGGATGATCCGTTGGACGGGCACCCCCGCCTCGTCGATCGCGGCCGCTACGAGATCCGGGTCGTCGACGACCATCATGGATCCGGCCGCCTTATCGCGACCCATGACGAAGATATGCCCCGCGTAGTGTCGGAGCGCCGATCTGGTCAGGCTGAGTCGCATACCGTCGGAGACCGACGAGGCGACGGTGATGAACGCGAAGCCGATCGCGACGACCACGACGACGAATGCGTAGCGCGATGAGTGCGCTCGGAACGACCTGAGAACCAGCGAGACCGAGCGCTCCATCACGCGTCCCTTATCGCGGTCACGACCGGAGCGCGCACGACGCGGAGGACCGGGAGCAAGGCCGCCGCGGTGACCACCACGAGCATGAGCGGGAGCGAGGCGAGGACGGTCGCCGCGTCGAGCGGGAAGCCGAGCGTCGCCCCCCCCAGCACCGTCTGCAGGAGCGGGTTCGCCAGGGGAATGCCGATCCGCGCAAGCGAGCGCACGGCGACCCACGCTGCTGCGAGGCCTGCGAGCCAGCCGGCCGCCGCCACGGTGGCGTGCTCCACCAGGAGCATGCCGGCGACGGTCGCGTCGTCGCTTCCCAGCGCGCGCATCGTGCCGATTTCGCGCGTGCGGCGGTACGTGGAAACGAGGACGATGTTCACGACCGCGAGACCCACGGCGAGCGCGAGGAGCGCGAAGCCTGCGTTGAACAGCACGAGCAGGAGCTGCGCGACAAGCGCCGGCTGTCCGGCGGCCTCGCGCCACGAGAGAAGCCGCGCCGGATGAGCGGCGACGACGTCGCGTACCGCGTCCGAGGCGGCGCCGCGGACGAGCAGGAAGTGGACGGCACCCCCGGCATCCGCGACCGCTTCGTCGTCGTCCTGCGCCACGCGCGCGAGGACATCGTCGGCCGAGATCCCGCCCTCGCCGGGCGCGGCGTCGCTCGTCTGCTCGCCGGCACGCGCGGGAGCGCCGAAGAGGTCGTCGACGTCCTCGGCGGTCCGCGGACCGGCGGTTTCGGCGTCGTCCGCTGCGACCGTACCGGCGATGCCGGCGAGCGCGCGCGCGGTCACCGCGTCGACGATCGCAACGCGATCGACCGATCCCGGCGACGCCGGGTAGCGGAAGGTTGCCGCGAGCGGAACGGCCTGGACGCGGAACCTCGTACCGCGCGCGGCGGTGAGGACGACCTCGTCACCCACCCGGATGGAATCGTCGCTCTCGCGCTCGAGGTCGCCGACGAACGACTCGTGGAGCATCACGCCACGCTCTCCAGGGCCAGGAGGCGAACCGGAGGAGACGACGAGCGCGTCGACCACGCTGAAGTAGCTCGCCGCTTCGATGCCGAAGAGCGGCACGCTCGTGCGGGTACCGGCGACGTCGAGAACCGCGGCGCCGGTGACCAGCGGCGTCACCGCCTCTACACCCGGCGTGGCGGCGAGCCGCCCGGCGAGCTCTTCCGGCCGTCCCAGGCGCGGAACGGGCATGTACTCCCCGATCGCCGGTGTCGCCGGGCCAAAGACGCTCACCGCCTCGTTCGCCGCGGCCATCACGGCGAAGTCGCCGGTGATCGTGGAGACGAAGAGCGAGCGCAGCTCGCGGTTCGAGTGGACGAGGAGGCTGTTCCCCAGAAGGAACGCGAGCGAGACGAACGCGAACAGGAGCGCGAGTACGGCGTTGTGCCGGGCGTGGCGCACGGCGTTTCGAAGAGCGACGGCGATCACGGGCCCTCGACGACCCCGTCGCGCAGCGAGAAGGCGACGTGGGCGAGATCGCGAACGGCGGGATCGTGCGTACAGACGACGAAGGTGGTCGCGAACCGCTCGTTGAACAGCCGCATGAGGTCGAGGACCGCGGCACCGGTCTCGGAGTCGAGGTTGGCGGTGGGCTCGTCGGCGAGCACGGCGAACGGCGCGTTCACGAGCGCCCGCGCGATCGCAACGCGCTGCTGCTGTCCTCCGGAGAGCTGAGCGGGCCTGTGGTCGGCGCGGTCGGCGAGCCCGACTCCGTGAAGCAGGTGCATCACCCACTCCCGGCGTTCGCTCGCCTGTGCGCCGCGCGCGTCCGCGCGACCGCCGGAACGACGGCGCGAGGCAACCCGCAGCGGGAGCTCCACGTTCTCGTAGGCGGAGAGCACGGGAACGAGGTTGAAGTCCTGGAAGACGAACCCGAGGCTCGAGGCGCGCAACCGCGCGGCGTCCCTCGCTTTGAGCCCGACCGCGGCGGTGCCGCGGATCGACACGTGTCCGGAGTCGGGCTCGTCGAGAAGCCCCATGATATTCAGCAGCGTACTCTTGCCGGAACCGGAGGGGCCGGTGATCGCGCAGAAGGAGCCGGCGGGGACGTCTATGGAAACACCCCGCAGCGCGTGTACGCGGCGCTCGCCCAGGCTGTACGACTTGTGAGCGTCGGTGATCCGGATGTCAGTGCGATTGTCGTGCACGGAGAACCGTCCTCACGAGTAGATGAGCCGCGCCTTCTTGAAGAGCGCGACGAGCGCGTGCTCCGTGGCGCGCAGCAGGGCGCGCGCACGGGGCAGCTGCTCGCGCGTCCGGTAGAGGCGGTAGATGTGAAGCACCTTGCGCAGCTTGCGGCTGGAGAGCGACGAGCGGCCGTTGGAGTAGGAGGCCTCCAGACCGGGGTACTTGCGCGCCTTCAGTCCGTCGCGCGTGAGATCGAGCCAGAGGCCCCAGTCGTGCCCGGAGGGCACGACGGGCATGTAGCGCTTTCCGAGCACCTCCTGGTTGTACGCGACGGTGAGGCACCCGATGGGACAGCCGCGCAGGAGCTGATCGTGACCGACGGTTCCGGGCAGGCGATACCGGGTGATGTGCGCGCGGGTGCGATGCTCCACTTCCTCGTAGTCACCGTAGGAGAAGGCGCAATCGTGGGTCTCCATGAACTCGATCTGCCGCTCGACCTTCCGCTCGTGCCAGACGTCGTCGGCGTCGAGGAAGGCGATGTACCTTCCGCGCGCCGCGGCTATCCCCAGGTTACGCGCGACCGCGGCGCCACGCCGCGACTGGCCGAAGACGACGAGGTACGGGTGGTCCCGCTTCAACCGCTCGAGCACGTCCGGCGTGCTGTCCGTTGATCCGTCGTCTATGACGATGTGCTCGTAGACGGGCACGGTCTGCGCCGCGACCGACTCGACCGCGCGCACGAGGTAGGC
>CAZICD010000077.1:0-3884 GCA_964537725.1 uncultured Spirochaetaceae bacterium
AGGCTCGTCAGGAGCGCCGCGTCGCACGCTGCGACGAGCAGCACGACTCCGCCCATCATCGTCGTCATCAGCCATCGTCGCACCATCAGAACGCTCCTCCCACGCCCACGAGCACGACCCACGACCGTGCGGGAAGCGAGTAGCGCGTCGTATGCCGCCAGAAGAGCTCGAACGACCGGAACCGGAACCAGGTACCCACGCCAAACCCCACTCCCGCGCCGACCCCGGCGAAGTCCGTCTCGACCACCGCCTCCACGTGTCCCTCCAGGTTCGGCACCGCTCGGGGCGCGGTCCACGGGCGCATCACGGCGCGCCCCAGCACGTGCGCGCCCACGCCCAGGGGATCGAACCGCTCGACCTGGACGCCGGCCCCCACCTCCGCCCGCGCGCGGTGCTCCCGGAGCGGGATCAGGTAGAGCCCGCGCGCGATCGAGCCGCCGAGCGCCTCCACGGCGAACCGGCGGGGCTCGATCGCCTCCTGCTCCGGGATCTCGCCGGTCGCTTCGATCGACTCGAGGACGCTTCGGTTCCGTTGTTCGACCGCGCCCGGTCCGCCGAGCATATCGTAGAGGTGCGCCCCGCCGATCAACAAGCCTGCGGAGAGCATCGCGAGCGTGTCGAGCCGCGGCAGCCAGTCGGGCAAGGCGGCCTCCACCTCCGCGTCCTGACTCAGGCGGCCGGCGACGATCATGCCCGCGACGCCGAGCGTCGAAGTGCCCGCGAGCACGGTCGTGCGCACCGGAGCACGCGCGAGCGCGTGCGCGGGCATGGAGCTCGCGAGGACAGCCAGGTCGACGGCGTAGAGCAGGGAGCCGTAGACCATCATCGTGAGGTGCGTGGTCATGCTCGTACCCAGATGGATCGAGAACATCGTCGCCTTGAGCAGGAGGCTCGAGATGCCCGCGACGCTGCCCTGCACCGGCGGCGTGAGCAGCGCTGCGACCCGCGGATCGTCGGGATTGACGTCCAGGTCGGCGACGAGGCTCGCAGGGCGGTCGGGCTCAACGTCGATGGCCGCGACCTGCGTGCGGAACCCGGGCGCCTCGAGCCGCAGCTCGTAGCGACCCGCGGGGACGCCCAGGCGCTCGAGCGGCGTCGTACCGAGCAGTCGGTCGTCCAGATAGACCGATGCGCCGGGCGGGACGGACTCGACGCGGACCGCCCCGGTCGCCGCGTCGGCGTCCCGCGCGTCGGGGGCGGGCTCCACGGCGGACGCCGTCCGATCGGCCGCCGTGGACTGTTCCGGTCGCGCGAGGGCGATGCGCTCGGTCTCGCCGCCGCGGATGTCCACATCGAAGGCCTCGACCGGCTGGTCGCCGAGCACGCCGGGCACGGTAACCGTGACCCGGTACGAGCCCTCGAGAAGACGCACCCGCCGCTCGTTGCGGCCGAGGAGGTTCCCGTCGGCGAACACGGCGAACGCCTCGAGCGACCCCGCCCCGTCGACCTCGAGCCATCCGGTCGCAAGCGGCTCGCCCATGACGGCCGACGCGACCTCGAGCGCCGCCTCCTCCACGGTGAAATCGCGGGCGGAAAACTCGAGCTCCGCAGTCGACCCGCCCGCGCGCCAGATCGTGGCAGCGAGCAAGAGCGTGTTCGGACTTATCCGACCGAAGACGGCGCGGTCGATCGCGTTGCGCTCGTAGTAGAGGGCGGCGGACGGGAGGTCGACCTCCGGGAGCAGGAAGTCGAGCCGGACGACCGGGTCCTCGGAGGCGAGCCGGAGAATCCCGGCGAGCTCGCTCGCGAATGAGGCGGCGAGCCTCGCGGCGGCACCGGCGGTGTCGTCGTCGGCTGTCGAGGAAGGCGGCGCGTAGTCGGCGGGAACGCCGGGGACCGTGACGCCGATCGTCCGCCCTTCCTGCTCCTGCGCCCACGCCGCCGCGCCCGCGAGAACAGCGATCACGATCGCGATCGCGATCGCGAAGAAGCGCCGCGGCGTCATTCGGGTCCCTCCGAGTAGAGCTCACGGACTTCGGCGGCGGTCATGCCTTCCGAGTAGAGCTGCGCCTGATGGATCCGCGAGAAGGACCCGGCGCCGCCCACGTACTCTTCGAGCCCCAGCGCGATCGTCGCGTACGTGGCCGCTCCCCGGGGATGGGCGAGCGGGGAGGTCTGCGAGAGAACCCGCTCGCCGTTGAGGTAGACCGCGGTCGCCCCGCGGTCGTCGGACGAGATCACGACGTGGAACGGCGCGTCCTCCGCCGTCGCCGGTACCGACCCGTAGTACCCGCCTCCCGGGTAGTCGATGCTCAGCCCGAGTCCGACGATCGAACGGTCCTGCTCGTCCAACCCGAAACTCAGGCCGAGCCGGGCGAGCGTCGAGGCGGCGGGAGCGTAGACGACGGGCTCTTCGTCGCTGAACGTCCGAATCGCAACCTCCGTGGTACTGAGAACGAGAGTCACCGCATCGACGAAGTTCAGGGGGCCGCCCTGCGGCTCGAACCAGAACGCGAACGCGTAGCCTCCGCCGGTACCGGAGAGCTCGTACTCCACCGCGTACGCCTGCGTTGACGACTCGCGGACCCGGACCGCATCCGGCGTCGGAGCGAGCGTGAGCGCGAGCGCGTTCCCGCCGGTCGAGTCGGCGACGAAGACGACGTCGCTCGTCTGGTAGACGATCGTCGCGTCGCCGTCGCCGTCGGCCAGGCTGCCGTCGAAGGCGAGGTCGTGGAGCAACTCCGGGTCCTCGCCGCGCGCGACGACGTCGGTGGGCCCGAAGATGGAGAGCCAGCTCACGTCGCACGAGCCGACGGCGAACGCGACGATCACAAGGGCGAGCACGAGCGACCGGCGTGGCGCTATTCGAGTCGTCACAGGCGCACCCCCAGAACCGGCGTCAGCTGGAGGCTCTCCGATCTAATACCGTACGTCGTCCGTGCAGCAAGCGTGAAGGCGAGGCGGTCGAGCACGAGCGCGGCTCCCCAGTCGACACCCACGGATACCCCTACCTGGCCGGCCGCGTAGTCGACCTGCACCGCCGGGCCCAGGTACGGTCGCAGCCAACGGTTCCGCGCGCCGAGCGGGACGTAGTCCATCTGCGCGCGAGCGAGCGCCCCCACGCGAATCGGCGAGGCGGAGGCGAGCGACACGCCCACGGAGGGCCGCAGGAAGAGCGTCTCGCCGGCGAGCGGAAGGCTGTAGCCGCCGGCGACGAGCGATCCGCCACCGCTCTCCACGAGCCAGCGGTGCCGCGGGGTCGGCTGGTCCGGGAGCTCGCCGGTCTCTTCGACAGAGGCGACGACGGCGTCGTTCGCGCGAGCGGCCGCCGCCGGGGCGGCGACCATGTCGTAGACCGCCCCGCCGACCGCGCCCACCACGAGCGGGACCAACACGAGGGCGTCGCCGCCCCGCGGGAACCACCCCGCACCGGTGCGCTCCGAGTACCCGGCGACCGCGTTGCCGACGAGCGCGAGTCCCCCCAGTCCCGTCGCGATGCCGGTCAGAAGCAGCGTCGAACGCTCGTCGCCGGCGTAGAGGTGACCCAGTTGGATCGTCCCACCAATGACGCCCCAGGCGAGGGGGAGCGGCCAGGAGCGGTCGTGCAGAAGGGCCTCGTAGCCGAGAACCCACGGCACGAACACAAGCGCCGCCTTGGCGACCGCGCCCCCGGCGGCGATCAGTGACGCGGGGCCCGCCCGGCGCAGGTGCGGCGCGACAAGCGGCGAGTCGCGGTCCACCTCGAGCGTCGCCTCCACCCGTGCGGTGCGGTTCGCCGGAACGTCCGCAACGACCGTTTTCTGTCGGAAGTAGTCCCGCGCGAAGCGAAGCTCGTAGGTTCCTGTGGGCACGCCCACGAGGTCGAGCGGCGTCTCGCCGATCTCGCGGTCGTCGAGCGTCACGGTGGCTCCGTCGGGTATAGATTCGACGCGCAGATTGCCCCG
>CAZICD010000077.1:3984-16477 GCA_964537725.1 uncultured Spirochaetaceae bacterium
ACGTCAAAGCTCTCCAGAGGCTCGTCGCCGAGCGGTCCGGGCACCGCGACCACGACGGTTCGCGCCCCGGCGAGGAGCGTGAACCGCGTCGTGTTGCGGCCGAGGAGCTGTCCGTCGGCGTAGACCGCGAACTCGTCGAGCGCGTCGGCTCCCTCCACGACGATCTCGCCGAAGGCGAGCCGCCTCCCGACGATGCTCGATCCGATCTCGATCGCGAGTTCGTCGGCGAGTCCGAAAACGGCGAACGCGTTCTCGATCACGCGCCGGAACCGGTCGGGCTCCCCGGGCCGGTCGTCGCGCCAGACGGAGATGTCGACGACGAGTCGTCCGGCGTCGTCGGTCGAGAAGGCTCCGTAGACGGCGCGGCTGAACTCCTCGCGCTCGAAATATAGCGCGGTGCGGCGCAGCGAGACGTGGGGAAGCAGAAAGCGTACCGATTCGATGTCGCCTGCGTCGGACAGCAGCAGCGTCAGGCGCAGCGTCTGCTCGATGGTGTCGGCGAGCGCCTCGGCGGTCGGCGTGCCGACCTCGCCCGCGTCGATGGGCGCGAGCAGGATCCGCGGCCGTTCGTCCTGCGCAGGCGTGGCCGCGACCGCGAGCACGGCGAGGACCAGCGCTGCAAAGACGCGGCGCGCACCCTTGGCGCGAACGACGGCCGGGAACACGCGCGTCTACCTTATGGCGGCGCGGTGGGCCGCGAGCACGCGACCGTCGCGGAGACCGACGAGAACCTGCTCGCCCGAGACGATCGGTCGGGCGGTCACCGGCGCGCCCAGATCGAGCGTACCCTGCGGCCGACCGGTCGCCGCGTCGCGAACCATGAGCGAAAGGGAGTCGTCGCCGTGGAACAGCCGACCGCCCGCGGCGGCCGGTGGCGAGGAGGAACCGACCGGTTCGAAGAGCCGGGTCCCGTCGTGGTCGAATCCGTGGATCGATCCTCCGGCGAAGACGTAGACTCCGTCGGGCGATACCGCCGGTTCGGTGAATGTTCCCGTTGGCAGCGTTGCGGTCCACGCGACGCGCCGCTGCGCCACGTCGACGGCGACCAGTCTCCCTCGCCGGCCAACGAGGTAGACGACATCGCCCCAGGCGACGGGGCGGTGCGCGACCGGCTGGACGACGCCGGTCTCGATCCGGTAGAGCGGTGCGCCGCCGTCGATCGGGTAGCCGACGAGCGCGCCCGCGTTGCCGGCGATGAGGAGCGCGTCGTCGACCACCGCAGCGGACATCGTGCTGCCCTGCGGTACGTCGAGCTCGGCGGTGACCGAGCCGCCCCGCACGATGCGGATTCCGGCGTTCGTCGGGTAGGCGTATCCGTCGGGAAGCGGCGTGACGGTACGCCCGAAGATGTGCGCGTCCGCCCCGGAGAGCGACCGGCGCTCGAGCACCTCGCCGCTGCGGCGATCGGCGATCACGAGCTCGGAGGCGCCCGAAAAGTAGACTGCACGTGCGTCGATCACCGGTGGCGAGTTCTCGTTCGGGGTGTTCGCCGTCTCGAGCGACCAGAGCACCCGACCGCTCCGGTCAACCACGCCGAACGCGCCGTCGGCCGATGCCCACGCGACGAGCCCGCCGTCGGCGGCGAGGGAGCGTACGAGCGCCCCCGACGCGACGCTCCGCGACCAGATAACGTCGATCGGCTCGAGGCGCAGCTCCACCGCGTCGGGGCCGCGCGCGGACACGGTGACGACGCGTTCGGCCGTCTCGTAGTTCGCTCTCGTCGCGCGGATCGTGTAGCGCTCGCCCTCGGTGAGCTCAACGACCCCGCTGCCGGTGAATTGCGTCTCGCCGACGACGCTCACGCGCGCGTCCTCCGGCGTCGCCCGGATCCGGACGCGTCGCGTCGCAGGCTCGGGCTCGGGCTCGGGCTCCTCGGGGGGCGTCTCGACGACGGCCGGCTCGGGCACAGGTTCGGGTTCGGGCTCGACGGGAGCGGCCTCGCGCCGGGCGGGCGCCGTCGCCGTCGCCTCGGGATCCGGTTCGCTCACCGGCGGCGCGGCGACGGCGGGCTCGGCCGCGGTCGAATCGGCCTCCTCCGGCTCGGGATCCGGCTGCTCCGGCTCGTCGCCGGGCGAGTCGAGGCGCTCGAGCGGCACGCGAAGCGACCGGCCACGCGGCTCCGAGAGCACGAGTCGGATGACACGTTCGCGGTAGCCGGGCGCGCTCACGCGCACCTGCACGGAGGCGCCGTGGGCGAACAGCTGTGACACCGGCGCCGGGGCTGCGGGCCGCGGCTCGAACGATACGAGCGCGCCGGGAGGCTCGGTTTCGACCGAGAGCGAGACGACTTCGGGATCGGCCGGCCGCGCGGCCTGGGCGCCGAGGTCGATGTCGACGGCAGCTTCGAGCCTGCGCAGCTGCTCGAGTCGCTGCGGGGTGGCCGGCCGGGGAATGCGCTCGGGCACGGTGGCGGCGGCCGCGCTCCGGACCTCCTCGACGACCGCCGAAGCGACCTCCTCGTCTTCGAGCCGCTCGGCGATGTCGGCGGGAAGCGCTACGGGCGAGGCCCCATCGGCGCGCAACTCGACCTCGCTCCCGGCTTCCACGGCCACGGCAGCATCGTCGAGAGCGCTCCGCAGACGAGCGAAGACGCCACGCTCACCCTCGGTCTCGGGCTGTCGCTCGTCCACCTCCGGGACCACATCGCGCACCGCGACCGTCCCTTCGGCGACCGCCACGGCAACCGCCCCCTCCTCGTCGATGGTAGTCGAGAACTCGGTCCCGCGCACTCCCGCAACGAGCGACGGCGTCTGAACGGAGAAGCGCTCGTTGCCGGTGAGCCGGGCGACCCGCGAGAGCACGGCCCCGGTCTCTTGAGCGAGTCGCGTCTCGCCGGCGCCGGCGGAGGCGATGTCACGGATCGTGACGGTTGTGTTCTCCTCGAGCATGAGACGTGCGCGAGCGCCCACGTGCACCTCGCAGAACGACCGGGGCCCCACGACGATGCGGTCGCCGGCGACCAGTTGCATCGCGAGCTCGGCCGGAACCATGCCGGAGGAGGTCCGCACGCTGACGTCGTTGGAGATATAGACGATGGTGGCGGCGGGGGTGTCGTCGAGCTCAACTTCGGCGGTCTCGACCTCTTCGACGTCGTCGTCCTCGACGAGCCGAACGAAATCGGCCTGTTCCGCGGAAGGTTCGGCCGGCAGGGGAGCGGGTGCCTCACGTACCGGCTCGGAGGATTGCGAGCACGCCGCCAGGATTGCGACGAAGGACACGATAAGGAGCAGGCGTGAACGCACGGGAACACCTCCGCCACGCATTATTGCCCGATTACGTCGACTCACGCAATCCGGTTCGCTTATCAGCGTTTGCCGCTGTACACCTCGAACTCGAGACCGTCGTCGAAGTCGTGGACGATCTTGTTCCAGAGCATCGCCGGGGAGTAGATGTTGTTATCCTTCTTGCCGCGTTCGATCAGCGTGTCGCGGATCCGTTCGAGCCTCGCCGCGTGGTCGATGAGAGACCGCTCCTTCGCCGAGAAGAGGCCGGTCTGATTCTCGATGATCCTCTCGTACTGCACGCGCTCGAACTCGCGGACGAGTTGGTCGTAGGCTCCGATGACCTGGCGGAAGTGGATCAGAACGAGCGGGTCGAATCCGCTCGCTCGCTCGAGGATAGCGCTGATCTCCTGCAATCGTGCGCTCACCTCGCGATGGTCCTGCGCCGATTCGTACAGGTCCACCGCCTCCTCGCAGAGGCCGATGACGTTGGCGTTCGACACCTTGCGACGCATACCCTCCTCGAGCACCTCCACCCGTGAGATGGGATTCGTTCGCAGCGCCTTCGCCACAAGCCGCGTCAGGTCGGGGATGAGCCGATCGCTCCACTGACCGCGAGCGGCGGCCTCGGCGACGTTCCGGTACTCCCGCTGATACCTCACCTTCTTCATCTCGCGCTCTGCGAACAGCAGCTCGAATACGCCGACCCCGACGCCCTTGAAGGAGACCCTCCCGCAGTCGAAGAACACGAGACCGTCGGTCGCGCCGCCGGCGTACGCGACCTCCTTCTCGTAACCGGCGTGCACGTGCGAGGTGACCATAATTTTGGATCGATCAGGCGCGATCGTCCCGGCGAACGCCTGGAGACGCGCGGCCGTGTTGACGACGCTTCCGGAGATGTCGCCATCCTGCGTCACGATCAGCGAGTTGTAGTGCTGTCCCCCGGCCACCCCGGCGGAGACCCGGAAGTCCTGCATCGCGACCGACTTGCCGCTGCGACTCTCGAACTCCATCGCGACCTGGACCACGCGTTTGCGCGAGAAGCTCGCGATTATGCCCAGGCACGCGCGGATGATATCGATGGGCGACGACCCGATGACGATGATCGTGTCCCCGGCCGATCGCGTCGCGAGGCAGCGATGCTCGTCGGCGACCTTGCGAAGGTCCTTCTGCATCAGGTCGTCGAGCATGCGGATCATCGAGACGTTGTGCCGATTCTTCTGGCAGAAGTCGGTGTAGTCGTGGACGTCGAGGATCGCGCAGTAGACGTTGGGCACGATGACGTTCCGCTTCAGGTCGGCCACGTCGCGCATCGTGGGGTTGCTCACCGTGAGCGCGTGCCACAGCTCCGGATGGAGCTTCGGATCGAGATGCCTGAAGATGCCCCAGTGGAGCTCACGGATGAGCCGGTAGCTTCGCCTGACCACGCGTTCGAGCCGCGGGTCCCAGCCGAGCTCCTCGAGGTCTTCGAGCAGGTCGGCGACGCTCACGATCTCGCCCGCGACGATCCTGTCGTAGCACGCGATCAGAACGTCCTTCAGCCGGGCACCCAGGCCTTCTGCGCGGACGGCGTTGACGATACGTTCGTCCATGTCTGTCATTCATTGTCGTACTGCCGGCGCGCAGAGTCAACGCCGGCGCGCGAGCGACGCTCTACGCGGGGAGGTCGCTCGCGCGGCGCTTGCGGCGATCGGCCCACTCGTGACGAACCTCGTAGCGCATCGCCTTCAGCAAGCCGCGCACCATCAGGACCATGACGAGCGTGAACGGGAGCGCCGCGACGATCGCCATCCGCTGCAGCGCCTCCAGGCCGCCGGAGAGCAGGAGCACCGCCGCCGCCGTCGACTGGATAACGCCCCACGCGACCTTCTTCGCAAGCGGCGGATTAAGATTCCCGTTCGAGCTCATCATCGCGAGTACGAAGGTCGCCGAGTCCGCGGACGTAACGAAGAATACGGTGAGGAGAAGCACCGCGATGACCGTCAGGAGCGACGACAGCGGATAATAGCCGAGCAACTCGAAGAGCGCGCCGGAGACGTTCCCGGCAGCCGACGCCGCGAAATCGACCCCCTCGCGCAGTTCGAGCGCGAAACCGGCGCCGCCGAACACGGCGAACCAGAGAAAGGTCAACAGCGCCGGGACGATGAGCGCTCCCAACACGAACTCGCGGATCGTGCGCCCGCGCGAGATGCTCGCGACGAAGAGCCCAACGAAGGGCGACCACGAGATCCACCACGCCCAGTAGAAGAGCGTCCACGACTTCGTCCACTCGTAGCCTTCGAACGGGTTCGTGCTCAGGCTCATAGTCACCAGACCGCTGAGATAGTCACCGAGCGTGGTCGCGAAGATGTCCAGGATGTACGCCGTGGGACCGGCAACGAGCATGAACCCCAGCAGGAGCAACGCGACGACCACGTTCGTCCGGCTGAGGATCTGCACGCCTTTGTCCAGGCCGGTCGCGCTCGAGATCATATAGAGGACGGTCACCGCGGCGATGACGATGAGCGTCGTGGTCGTTCCCTGCGGGATGGGCACGACCGTCGCAACGCCGCCGGTGATCTGCAGCGCGCCCAGGCCCAGACTCGTGGCGACGCCGAATACGGTCGCGAAGACCGCGAGAATGTCGATCGCCTTGCCCACCACGCCGTAGATCCGATCGCCGACGAGCGGGTAGAACGCGCTCGAGATCAGCGGCGGCATACCGCGGCGGAACGAGAAGTACGCGATCGCGAGGCTCATTACGATGTAGATGGCCCACGGGTGGATGCCCCAGTGGAAGAAGCTGTACCGCATGGCGAACGCCGCCGCGTCACCCGAGCCCGGGGCGATATGCTCGGGCGGGTTGAGGTAGTGGCTCATCGGCTCGGCCACGCTCCAGAAGATGAGGCCGATGCCCATCCCGGCGGCGAAGAGCATGCTGAACCACGCGAAGTAGCTGTACTGCGGCTTCTCTTCGTCGGCGCCCAGTTTGATCCGCCCGTACCGGCTGAACGCGAGATAGAGCGCGAAGGCGAGAAAGAAGAACGCGGCGAGCAGATACCCCCACCCGAAGTGGTCGATGATGTAGGCGTGGACGACGCCGGTGAGTCTATCCAGTCCCTCGGGAGCAACGATCCCGACGACGACCATCCCCACGACGATCGCGATGGCCACGATGAAGACGACGTTCCGACGAATCATGGGATGGTCTCCCCGGTCGCCTTCGCGGCCACGGCACGACTGACGATGAACACGGAGCACGGGGCGCTCTTGGCGAGCTCTCCGGCGACCGAGCCCATCACCGCGCTCAGACCTCCCGAGTGCTCCGATTTGCCCACGACGAGCAGGCCAGCGTTCTCCCGGCGGGCGATCCGCGGGATCGCCCGCCGCGGGTTCCCCACGATCTGCAGCGATGAAACGTCGGCGTAGTTGGCGGCGACCTCGTCCGAGAGTCGCTGGAGGTTGGCGTCGCACGTCTCGCGTCGGCGCCGCTCGGCGGCCGGATCCGGCGCGCGCTCCCGTACGTGCAGCAGGATCAGCTGCTCGGCGGCCAGCCCCGGGTATTCGAGGTACGGCACGACTTCGCGGTCGGTATCACCGAAGGCCGTGGGGTAGACGATCCGAAGCGGGTCGTCCGGCGAGCCGGCGAGCCGTTGCCGGAAGACGAAGACCGGCAGGCTCGTCAGCCTGATCACGTCCTTCGTGGTGCTTCCTACCAGCGTCTGCTGGATCCAGCTCTTTCGTTTGTAAGGAAAGTAGATGAACGCCGCGCCGATCTCCCACGCGGTGCGCGCGATTTCGAGCGCGGGCGAGCCGCTCTTCACGAGCAGTTCCACTCCAATGCCGGACTCCGGCGACTCCGCTTCCGAATGCGGCGTGAACGGCCGCGCGTGAAACGCCGGCGACCCGTCTTCGACTCCGATCGCCTCGTGCGCGGCGCCGATCGCCCGCTCGCGGAGCTCCCCCATCGCGGTCTCCGTCGTTCTGCCGGGAACACCGGTGGTCACGTGCAGGAGTACGACCCGATCGGTGTCGAACTTCCTGAGGAAGGCGAGCATGGCGCCCAGTCGTGCTGCGGACTCGTGGAGCGTAACCGGCAGTAGTGCTGTCGCGAACATCGCGTCTCCTCGCCGGGAGGGTTTCCCGCAGTGTGCCCGCCCGCGGTCGCTTGGTCAATCCGGCGCGCTACAGGGCGATGCGCGCCCGGCCGTTGCCCGAACAGGCCCGCCGGCGGTAAGCTCAGGCAGGATGCGTCTGTTCAAGCGCCGCCGCAGGATCTCACTCGAATCGACGACAGCGCGCCCCACGCTGTCCGGCGGGAGCGGCGGGACCGGCGGAAACCGTACCGTAACGCTGCTCGTGGTCGTGCCCGGTGAGCTCTCCGCAGACGGCTCGCTCTCGCTGCAGGGGACAATCCAGGCGGGCATGGTCGCGAACGCGCTCGCAGACGAGCCGATCGCCGCGATCCTCGCCTCCGAATCCGGTCCGTGCCGCGCGATGGTAGACCCGCTCGCCGGACGCCGCGAGTCGATTCCCACCAGGCCGCTGCCGGAAGCGACCGAAGACCCGTCGGGCTTGATCCGTTCGCTGCTCGCCGACTACCCCGGAAAGACGCTGGTCGTCGCGGTGGATGAGAACGCCCTCCGCGGTATTCTCAGCGCGCTCGACGGCATCGACCCGGCCGAACATAACCCCGCACCCGTGTCACCGGCGAGCATCACGCGGCTGCGCGTTCGCCCGGATCTCTCGTACAGCGCACGCTTCAACGACACCGACCACCTGGACCTGCCCATGGGAAACATCGGCGGGCTGGGTTCCTGAGGTCGCTCGTGCGGGAATCAGCCGGCGCGAGAAACGACGGGCCGACCCCGCATGGCGCGTTGCATCCTAACAATAACTATGGTACATATGAATGAACGCGCTGAGTCAGCTTGAGCGAACGCCGGCGCTTCGGAATCTTCGGAATCGAGAAGACGTGATCGAAAGAACAGAGGACACCGAACAGCTTTCCTCGCTGCTCAGTCTGGCGCAGATGCAAGACGCACAGGACGTCCGCCGGCGTTTCTGCGAGTCGCTCGAGCAGGCGTATCCCGGTCATCGGTTCACGATCCTGGACGTCGCCGAACCTCAAGAGAACGAGCAGGATGCCGACGAAGACGCGCTGAAACTGCCGGTGGCGTCGCCTCGACGCCGGTTCGGTGTGCTGCGGGCGTCGCCCGCCATAGACAACGAAGTCGATATCACGACGATCCGTAATCTCGCCGCGATCCTCGCCGTCCTGCTCGAGAACCTCGCCCGGCGCGACGTACTGCTCAACGAGGTTCACCATCGCGCGAAGAACAACATGCAGATCATTCTGAGCCTGTTGAACCTGCAGGAGGATGTCTGCTCGGCTCCGGAAAGCGAGAAGACCTTCACTCAGATCAGGAGCCGGATCACCGCGATGGCGCTCGTGCACGAGCAGCTCTGCCATTCGGACACGATGAGTACGATCTCTGTAAGGCCCTACCTGGGCGACCTCATCAGCTTGCTGCGCCAGAGCTACGAACGTCCCGGATCGCGGTGGCGGTTCGCGGTATCGTGCGACGATCTGACGTTGGGGCTCGAGCAGTGCGTCCCCTTCGGCCTCCTCGTCACCGAGCTCGTGTCGAACGCGCTCAAGCACGCCGATGGACAGGCGCCGGAGCTGCACATCTCGGTTCGGGAAGAGGCAGACGCGACGGTCCGGTTCGAGATAGGCGACAACGGGCCCGGCATCCCGGACCACAACACGAATGGGTTCACCGGGATCGGTCTCACGCTCGTGGACAGCCTGGTCAGACAGCTCGGCGGGGAAGTCGAGCGGGAGAGCGCCGGCGGAACGCGATGGTCGATCCGCTTCCGCGTGAAGGGGTGACACGCCAATGCACTTCGAGCAGCTGCACCACGACGTCGCGTTCGGCAACGCCGGCGGCATGATCATCTGGCAACCCCGCATCGAGTGCTGGTACGACGACAAGCGCTTCGCGGGTGAGCCGTTTCCCGACGAGCTCGACGGGTTGTCGCGTCCGGAGATCTACCGGAAGCTGGGGTGCTCGGCGCGGATCTACTGGTTCAACCGCTGCTTCGTACCGGTCTACGATCCCCGGATCGAGCAGCGCCGCATCGATCACTCGCAGACCGAGTGGGAGATCCGCACGACGACGCCCGTCGGTACGATCCGCGAGCGCCATCACGCGACGCCCTCGAGCTGGGCGCCCATGCGCGACAGCTGGCCGGTGACGTCGGTCGACGATCTGCGCGTCGTGAGCTGGATCGATGAGCATACCGACTGGCGCTTCGACCCGGAGGCGTTCGAGGAGGTGCGTGCCGAGTGGAGCGGTCTGGGCGCTCCGACGATCTTCATGCCCCGCGTGAACGTCCAGCACCTCTACATAGACCTGATGGGAGTGGAGAACGGCGTGTTCCTGCTCTACGACGAGCCGGAGGAGGCCGATCGGTACTTCCGCATCCTGCACGAGAACCATCTGCGCATGATCGACGTCATCGCCGACTCCCCGGTCGACATCGTCAACTTCGGCGATAACGTACACGCGGGCACGCTCCCTCCCGACCTGTTCGAGCGCTACGTCCTGCCGGCCTACCAGGACCGCTCCGAGCGGCTGCACGCCGCAGGGAAGTTCGTCTACGCGCACTGGGACGGAGACACCGGGCCGCTTCTGAGGTTCGCGCGCGAGACCGGCATGGACGGCATCGAAGCGATCACGCCGAAGCCCCAGGGCGACGTCGAGCTCGAGGAGGTCCGGGAGGCGCTGGGGGACATGTATCTCATCGACGGGATCGCCGCGATTCTCTTCGACGAGCTCTACCCGCTCGAGGACCTCCTCGAGCAGGCGCAGAAGGTCATCGACCTCTTCGCGCCGAACCTCATCCTGGGAATATCCGACGAGATCTCCTCCACCGGCGACATCTTCCGGATACCCGAGGTGGGGAAGCTGGTGGACGCGTACAACGCGAACCTGGCGTAGGGGGCGGGAGAGGCCTACTCGTTGCGCTTGGGCTGCTTGTCCTGCCTCTTCTTCTCGTCCTGCTGATGACGCACGGCCTTCTGCTTCTGGCTCTTGGCCTTGTCTTTCTTTCCCTTGTCACCCATTGACCGCTCCTCGTCCGATCGCGGCCGATCTGGACGTCGATCAGTATAGCACGAATGGGCAGGCCAATCCGCAGCCTCGGCGACCGTCTACAGCGCCAGACTGCGGCGCTGGAAGACGACCACGGCCGCCGCGAAGAGGGCAAGACTCACCGCGAGCAGGATCGCGCTGGATGCGACGGCGTAGCCTGGTTCGACGAGCAGTCGCTCGACGTCGATGAACGAGTAGAGGCTGAGGTACCTCGCCCACGCGACCTCGTCGCTGATCTTCGAAACCATCCGCGCCACGAGGAAGACCACCGGGACCCCGGCGCCGAAGGCGAGCGAATGACGCGTATCGCTGAAGCTGCACGAGCTCAGGTAGCTCACGCCCGCACCCGCGAGCAGGGCGAGATAGGCGACGACGTTGAGCCGCACGTAGCGGCCCACGTCGAGCATCGAAGCGAACATCGACTCGGCGATCACGACCGCGACGGCGACCGCGACGACGAAGATGAACAGCAGCGAGACCGCGAGGTAGACCGCCTGCGTCGTGGCGATCCGGACGCGCGTGGTCGGGGTGGTGAGCAGGTAGGCCATTGAGCCCGAATCGACGTGTTTCGCGATGAGCCGGTTCGCCACGACCACGCTGTAGACCAGCGGGAAGATGACCATGATGAAACCGTAGAGATAGTTGGCGAGGTAGGCGGTGAGATCGGTGCCCAGGCCGGCGAAGCCCATCGCGCGGGTCATTCCTTCCGGCAGGAGATCGACCATCGCCTCGATACTCTCCGCGCTCACCGGATCGAACATGCTCACCGACGTGGTGACGTAGATGAGCACGATCAGCACGAAGACGAGGGCGAGGATCCAGTTCGCCTTCAGCGTGGCCTTGAAGAGTGTCCAGCTCATGCGTTCCGCTCCTGTCCGTAGTACTTCATGAATACGTCCTCCAGCGACTCGCTTCGCGATTCCAGCCCCTGAACGTCGCAGCGGCTGAGCGCGCGGAAGAGGTCCCGATAGTTGTTGCGGACCGTGACGACCACCCGGTGCTCGGAGATCGGCTCGAGGTCGACGTTCGCCTCGCGCAGGCGTGTAACGTCCGAGGAGTCGGCGAGCGTCACCACGTACGACTTCTGCCTGGCTGCGCCCAGCGATCGGACGTCTTCCACCGTGACGAGCCGGCCCTCCTTGACGATGCCGGCCCGGTCGCAGATCCGCTGCACCTCCTCGAAGATATGCGAGGACATGAGGACCGTCTTGCCGCGCTCCTTCTCGCTGCGAAGCAGGTTCATGAAGACGTTCTGCATGAACGGGTCGAGACCGCTCGTGGGCTCGTCGAGGATGTAGACCGACGGGTCGTGCATGAAGGCGGTGACGACGGCGAGCTTCTGCTTCATCCCCTTGGACATCCGGTTGATCCTGCCGGACGGATCGAGCTCGAACCGGTCGATGAGATCGTCACGCCGCGCCGTCGCGTTCATCCGCCGGAGGTCTCCGATCAGCGTGAGGAACTCGATCCCGGTCATGTTTTCGAAGAACTCGATCTCGCCGGGGAGATAGCCGATGTCGTTCTGGAGCTCGGCCGCCCGCGCCCGGCAGTCCTTCCCCATGATGGTGGCGCTCCCGCCGTTCGCGTTCATGAACCCGAGCAGATTCCGGATCGTCGTCGTCTTGCCCGCGCCGTTCGGCCCGAGGTACCCGAAGACCTCGCCCTCCTCGACCGTGAACGTCAGGTCGAAGACGCCCTTGCCGTTGCGGTAGAGCTGTGTCAGATTGGTGACGGAGATCATCGCTGCCTCCCGCGACATTGTACTGTTACAATAGTACAATTGGCAGGATCGATCGTGCAAGCTCTTTCCGGGGGGCCGACGGGATCCGAGGAGAGACCATGCCCTACCGACCGTCGTGGCGATCGCTTCGCAACCACCCGCTCCCGCAGTGGTTCCGCGACGCGAAGTTCGGGATCTACACGCACTGGGGCGTCTACTCGGTCCCGGCCTGCGGGCCGAACGGCACCTGGTACCCGTACAACATGTACCGTCCGGGGACGCCGCAGTACGAGCATCACGTGCAGACCTGGGGCCCGCCTGAAGAGTTCGGCTACAAGGACTTCATCCCCATGTTCACCGCGGAGCGCTTCGACGCCGACCAGTGGGCGGAGCTCTTCGCGGCTTCCGGGGCG
>CAZICD010000077.1:16577-21913 GCA_964537725.1 uncultured Spirochaetaceae bacterium
TCGCTCGCAGGGTCTGCGCTTCATGGTCGCGCTCCACCACGCGGAGAACTGGTGGTTCTTCAACCATCAGTCGTCGTACGACACCACCGACCCGCGCTACATCGGCCTGTACGGCAAGCCGCACGACGTGGACAAGCCGCTCGAGGAGATTCCGCGCGACTGGACCCGCCTCGAGCGACCCGACCGGGCGTTCCTCGACCGATGGCTGGCCAAGACGAAGGAGGTCATCGACGGTTACCGTCCCGACCTCATGTGGTTCGACTTCGGCATCCAGCACGTGCAGGAGCACTACAAGCGCGAGCTCCTCGCCTGCTACTACGATCGGGCCGAGCAATGGGGCAAGGAGGTCGTCGTCACCTACAAGCGCCACGACCTCGCGCCGGGAAGCGGCGTGATCGACCTCGAGCTGGGACGATTCAACGACATGACGTACATGGAGTGGATCACCGACACGACCGTGGACGACGGGCAGGGCTGGTGCTATCTCAAGGACAACACGTACAAACAACCGGCGGAGGTCATCCACTACCTCATCGACAACGTCAGCAAGAACGGATACCTCCTGCTGAACGTCGACCCGAGACCGGACGGGACGATCCCGGAACCCTCGCAGCACATCCTGCGCGAGATTGGCAGGTGGCTTTCGGTCAACGGCGAGGCGATCTACGGCACGACACCGTGGCTCGTCTTCGGTGAGGGACCCACGGAGATGGCGAAGACCGGCTCGTTCAGCGAGGACGAGAAGCTCGCCTACACCCCGGCCGACGTCCGCTTCACGGCGAAGGACGATACGCTCTACGCCATCTGCCTCGCGTGGCCGGAGCGAGAGGCGTCGATCAGCACGCTTTGGAAGCAGCTCTACCCGGAGGAGGTCGCGCGGGTCACCATGCTCGGGGCCGACGGCGAGCTGCGGTGGCGCTTCGACCACGACGAGCGCGTGATGAGGATCGAGACGCCGGCGGCGAAACCGTGCGACCACGCGTTCGTCTTCCGGATCGAACGGAAGCGCCCGTTCGCGGCGAACGGGTCATGAGAGGAATCGACGCGCACCAGCACTTCCGGGTGTACAACGAATCCGACTACGTCTGGATGGGCCCCGAGCACGAGGCGATCACACGCGGGACGTGCGCGGAGTTCTACGGGCTCGGGAGCCGGGAGGCCGCGTGAGCCTGCGGGACAAGCTGAAGCAGATCTGGACTGGCGGAACCTGGACCGACCTCATCGCCGAGCCGGGGCATCGGCCCGAGTTCACGGTACAGGCCTACTACGAGCTGCAGCGCAAGGGCCTGCGGGTGCGCTATCGCGTCATCGGGACAGGAGGCGGGCCGGGCGCGCCGCTCGGGTCGATGGCGCAGACGATCAAGATCGAGGTGCACCGCGACGACCTGGCCGCGGCGCGCGCGGTCGTCGCGGGGCTGCGATAGCGCGCGATCGACGATGCCGGCGCGGCGGGGCCCCGCTGCCTCGCATCGCCGCGCCGTCGCCGCCCGCCGTGCCGTCCGCGTAGCGTACGAGAAGCCGCCTACCCGAACCGCGGCACCTCCACGCGCTCTCCGCCGCGCATGGCCGACTCGTGCGCGCAGATGCCCGCGGCGGTCCAGTTCGCCGCGACCTCGATGTCCACCGCCGGCGCCCGCGCTTCGAGCACCGAGCGAACGAACTCGTACGCGAGCGGCAGTCCACGCGGCGCCGCGCTTCTGCGGACGACGCCGGCGATCGGATCGGGGACGAGATAGCTGCCCAGCCCGGCGACGGCGATACGAAGACGTTCGTGGTGAGGCATGGCCCCTCGATCGTAGCACGAAGCGACGGGCGCCCGAAGAGCCCGCGACCACCGGAATCGGCACGCGGACCAGGCGATTGACAACTTCACCGGCTTACTTTATCGTTTTGATCGACATTGAGAGGAGGTCGGCATGAAGTCAACGACGAAGGTCGTGCTCGTTCTGGTCGTCTTCGCGGTTGCGACAGGCTGCGTCCTGAGCCCGATCGAAGACTACACGCTCGACGGAACGACATGGGAGCTCGACAAGCTTATTGCCGGCCTGTCCCCGCAGCTCTTCTATGACTACATCCCCCTTGGCTCGCAGATCATCGCCGAGTTCCACACCGGCTCGGCGGGTTTCTCGGTACGGAAGAACGGCGAGACCATCGAGACGCTCGGCGGAATCTCCTACGAGCTGAACGGAGACGTCATCAACGTGACGAGGGGCAACGACTTCGTCGAGGAGGGCGAGTACGCGCTGACCGCGAACAGGCGCCGCATGGAATGGGACAACCTCATCACGTACTACACGTTCAAGGCGCCGTAGCGCATACGACCACGACAGGAGTTTGCCATGAGACGGTATCTGAAGGTCCTGATCCTCGCGTTCGCAGTCGCGGCGGTGGGTATCGGGTGCGATCTGCACTCGATCATCAACCCCATCCGTGGAGACTGGCAGAGCACTGGAGGAGACTCGACGTACGCGTATGAGGAGACGATCAGCTTCCGATCCAGGGACCGGTTCGACGTGGTCGGAAGCGTCACGCAGCTCGACACGGGAACGGAGTACGATTATGCCGGCGAGGGTGAGTATGAGGTCGCCGAAGGAACTATCTGGATCAGCGCCTACCTGAATGTGAACCAGGTACCCTTCATGGACAACGAGTATTACTTCCTGGGAACCTACGTGACCGGCACGACGTCGTACGATAACGAACGCTACCTGTACCTCACGGACGCGCTCGATAACGAGTACACGTACGTGCGCCAGTGACGACGTTGGCGCAAACCCGTCCTGGCGACGTCCCCGTCACCCCGGATCGCATACTTATGCAGAAAAGTTGACAACTCATGCAGCCCCGGCTATGATGCCGCAACCGCTCGCGCCCGCCGGGCGCCGGCGGAGACCGACATCGTAACGAACGGGGTGCTCTATGACGTTGCTGTACGTGGACTTCGGACTCTATCTCGTGCTGATGCTCGTCATCGGCTACGTGTCGATGAGGCGCACGAAGACGAATGCCGATTTCATCATCGGTGGGCGCACGATGGGGTCGCTGACCACGGCGATCTCCGCCGGCGCCTCCGACATGTCGAGCTGGCTCCTGCTGGGCCTGCCCGGCGCCGTCTTCGCGAGCGGACTCGTCGAGGGGGTGTGGATCTCGGTCGGACTGCTCGTGGGCGCGTACTTCAACTGGCTGCTGGTCGCCGGGCGCCTGCGCTCGATGAGCGAGAAGCTGAAGGCGGTGACGCTTCCCACCTTCATCTCCAATCGGTTCGACGACAGGAGCGGCGTGATCAAGATCGTCTCCACGCTCGTGATCCTCTTCTTCTTCACGCTCTACGTCGCCTCCGGACTCAAGGGCGGGACGCTGCTGTTCGCGCACACCTTCGGCGCCACCGAGAGCTGGTCGCTGATCATTACCACCGTGGTGGTCGTCTCGTACACGTTCCTGGGCGGGTATCGCGCGGTCTGCTGGACCGATCTCATCCAGGGTCTGCTCATGGTCGCCGCGCTCGTCTTCGCGGTCCTGCTTGGGTATTTCGCGTACGCCGGGTCGGACGCCTCGATCACCGCGGTGAACCCGGACGCCTTCTCGTTCTCAACCGGCTGGATCACCGCGGTGTCGCTCATGGCGTGGGGCTTCGGCTACTTCGGACAGCCGCACATCCTCGCGCGCTTCGTAGGCATCAGGGACGTCGCCGCGGTTCCCCGGGCGAGGCGCATCGGCATCAGCTGGATGGCCGTCAGCCTGATCATGGCGACGGCGATCGGCATCATCGGGATCGGCGTGCACGCCGCCATGCCCATGGAAGGGCTCACCGGCGAGGGCGGCTCGAGCGAACGGATCTTTCTCGCGATGACGACCGCGCTCTTCCATCCGGTGTTCGCCGGAATCGTCCTCGCCGCCGTGCTCGCCGCGGTCATGTCCACGGCCGACTCGCAGCTGCTCGTGCTCACATCGGCCCTGACCGAAGACATTCCTGCGATTCAGAGGATGGACGACCGGAAGAAGGAATGGATCAGCCGATTTGGTGTGGTCGGCTTCGCGCTTCTCGCCTTTGCGATCGCCGCGACCGATTCGGGCACCATACTCAATATGGTCGGCTACGCGTGGGGCGGCTTCGGCGCCGCGTTCGGCCCGGTGGTGATCCTCGCCGTGCTCTGGAAGGGCGCGACCAAGTGGGGCGCGCTCGCGGGCATGATCGTCGGCTCGGTCACGATCTTCGTGGTGAAAAACTACATCTCGATCGAGGGCGAATACTTCTACGAGCTCCTGCCCGGCTTCATCCTGGCGTTCGCCGCCGTCGTCGTCGTGAGCCTGCTCACCCCGAAGCCGTCGGACGAGACGATCGCGAGCGTCACCGAGGCGGAGGAAGCGGTGCGGGCGGTGTAGCGCCCGCAGCCGCCGCGCCATCGGCCTCCCGCAGGAACTCGATCACGCGGGTGTTCACCTCGTCTGCCTTCTCGGCGTTCAGACTGTGCCCGGTGCCGGGCACGATCTCGACCTCCGCGTGCGGCAGGACGCGCCGCGCGACCGCGGCGAGGCGCTCGGGATCCTTGTATAGGATCGGCTTGCCGCCGGCCACGACGAGCACCGGCATCGTGACCATGGAGAGCTCGTCGGCGGCGTAGACCCGGTGCTGCGGCGCGTCGAACATGCCCACCGATCCGTGCTCGATCACGTCGAGCATGTGCTCGAACCAGACGTCCATCCGCGGGTCGCTGTAACCGCCGCCGAGCCAGGTGAAGAAGCGGGTGTACTTCGTCCGGTTCGGGAAGACGGCGAACGCCCAGAAGCCGCGCCACGCGATGCCGCCGTTCATCTTCGCGAAGGTCTCCGACGGGTCGAGCATCACGACGGCTGCGATCGACTCGGGGACCGCGCGCGCGAGCGCGAGGCAGAGCCAGCTGCCGTACGAGAGGCCGGCTACCGCGACGCGCGCGTAGCCCAGCTTCTCGATCATCTCGCCGAACCAGGCCGCGTAGTCGTCGACGTCGGAGATGGACCGCTCGGCGGGCTCGCTCTTCCCCCCAAAGACCGGCAGATCGACCGCGTAGACGCGGTAGCGCTCTGCAAAGGCGCCGGCGTTCGCGTACCACATCGTCGCGTCGGCGAAGAGACCGGGCAGCAGGACGAGCGGGGCGCCGTCGGCGGGGCCTGACACCACGAGGTGGGTGCGCCCGAAATCGGTCTCGACCCACTCCTCGGCGTAGTCGGCGGTCCACAGCTCGAGCGCCCGATCGTAGCTCGCCAGCGCGATGCGCGGATACTCGAGCCATGGGCAGACCGCGCGCGTCAGACCTGGGCCCCGTGCCGACGAAGGAACGCATCCTCCAGCGAGCGCT
>CAZICD010000078.1:0-21651 GCA_964537725.1 uncultured Spirochaetaceae bacterium
AAGGGCGGGGACATCGTACTGCTCGAGATTCAGCCGCGCGTCTACGAGGTATTCCAGCTCCTCGGCTTCTCGCAGTTCTTCACGATCCGCGACACGCTCGAGGACGCGATCCAGTACTTCCGGAAGAGCACCGCCACGCCCGCCGCCGACGTCTTCCCCAGAACCTTCAAGTGCCCCGTCTGCAGCACGCGCCTTCGGGCGAGCCGGTCGGGCCGGTTCCGGTGCTCGAAGTGCCGGACGATCCTCGCTATCGACGCATCCGGTCAGGTGTTCCTCGGCTAGACGCGTCCTCTCCCTCCAACCGATCGACGAGGTGCGAAAGCCGCTCGACCGCGCGCGGCGTGATGACGTGCTCCATGCGGTGCGCGTTGCGCTCGGCCTCCTCCGGATCCAGCTCCAGCACCTCCCGGAAGAACCGGAGCAGCTTCTGCTTCCGGTGCATGACCTGGCGCGCCACCTCCTCGCCGTGCGGGGTCAGCCGGACCGCCTGGTAGCGCTCGTATTCGATGAGCCCGCGGCTGCGCAGCGCGCGGAAGGCGTGCGTCACCGACGCCGTTGAGACGTTCACGCGGTTGGCGACGCGACCGGAGTGAACGCCGTCGCCCTCCCGGGCAAGGTCGGCGATGGCGATGAGGTAGTCCTCCAGGCTCTCGGAGAGTTCGATGTCGCTCACGCGCCGCCCTCCTCCGCAGCCCGGCTGCGTCGCCCGATGACGCGCAGGATCACCCACTCGAACGCGAGCACCGCGATCCCCACGGCGATCCAGCCGACCGCTCCCCCCGCGGTGACCTGAAAGACGATCGTGGAGATCGCCCACGCGGACACCGTGAGATACGCCGCGAGCAGCCACCCGTAGCCGGGACCGATCTCGCGGATCACGACGCCGAGCGCGGAAACGCAGGGGAAGTAGACGAGGATGAACAGCAGAAACGCGTACGCCGCCGGACGCGAGAAGCGGTCGCGCATGACGGGGAACGTCCGCGCCTCCTCGGTCGCGATCACGCCGTCGCCCGTCGCGCCAAGAGCTGCAGCCAGACCGGGCGGAATCGTGGAGACCGCGTCCACGACGATGCCGATGGGGTCGAACCGGTCGGCCTCCCGGGCGTCGTCCGGCACGGGGGCGCGCCCGCCCCGGTCGGTCTGCTGCAGGTAGATCGAGTTGAGCGTTCCCACGGCGGCTTCCTTCGCGAAGAGCCCCGCGAAGATCGCAACCGTCGCCGGCCAGTTGTCGTCCTCAATACCCATGGGGCCGAACACCGGCGTCACCGCGCGCCCGGCGTAGGCGAGGAGCGAGCGACTGCTGTCGCCCCCGAACCCGATGCCGTTTTCGTCCACCGTCACCGCGTTCACGAAGCCGAGGATGCTCACCATGATCACGATCGTCGTGCCCGCCCGCTTGATGAAGGCGGAGAGCCGCCGGCCGCTCGCGCCGAGGATCTGCCCCATCCGCGGCGCGTGGTAGGGGGGCAGCTCGAGCACGAAGTGGCTCGCGGTCCCGGCGAACAGCGTCGACTTCATCACCAGCCCGGTCAGCACCGCGAGCAGAATGCCGGTCACGTAGATGGAGAACACGACGAGCCCGGCGCTGGAGCCGAAGATCGCCGTCGCCACGAGCGCGTAGACCGGCAGCCTGGCTCCACACGACATGAGCGGCGTCATGAAGATCGTCATCAGGCGGTCTCGCCGACTCTCGAGCGTCTTCGTCGCCATGACAGCGGGAATCGTGCACCCGAAGCCGAGCAGCATGGGCACGAAGCTCTTGCCGGGAAGGCCGATCCACCGCATGAGCCGGTCCATGACGAAGGCGGCGCGCGCCATGTATCCGGAATCCTCGAGCATCGCGAGCGCGAAGAACATGGAGAAGATCACGGGGATGAAGGTCGCGACCGTCTGGATCCCGCCGCCCACGCCGTCGGCGAGCACCGCGACGAGCCAGCCCGGGGTCCCGATCGATTCGAGCAGCAGGCCGAACCCGTCCACGAAGATGCCGCCTGCGAGGATGTCGAAGAAGTCGATGAACGCGCCGCCCACCGAAATCGTGAACCAGAAGACGACGAACATGGCGAGCAGAAAGATTGGGAAGCCGAGGAGCCGATGGATCACGACGCGATCGATCCGCTCGCTCGCGTTCTGACGCGTCGTCCCGCGCCGCACGCACTCGGCGGTGATGCTCTGGATCATCTGGTAGCGGCTGTCGGCGAATACGATGTCGAGCTCTTCGCCCAGCGCGCGCTCGGCCTCGCGCGTTGCCTCCTCGATCACGGGGCCGGCGCTCTCCGGGTGGTCGATCCCGGTCTCGCCTTCGAGCAGCCGGATCGCCCGCCAACGCCTGCGCGTCAGATCCTCGTCGTCGAGCGCGCCGCCGGCTTTCGCGATCGCATCTTCGAGCGGCGGCGGATAGCTCGGACGCGGAGGGCTCCCGATGTCGCCCGCCCCGTGGTGGGCGAGCTCGATCAGGTCGGCCTTCAAGCGCTCCATCTCGTCGCGATGCAACGCGTTGATCGCGATGACCGGCACACCGAGCTTCTCGCGCAGCCGGTCGACGTCCACCTGGATCGACTTGGTCTCGGCGACGTCGGTCATCGTGAGGACGGCGACGACCGGCAGCCCCATTTCGGCGAGCTGCATCGTGAGGTAGAGGTTGCGCTCGATGTTGCTCGCGTCGATCACGTCGATCACGAGGTCCGGCTCGCCGCCGGTGAGGTAGTCGCGCGCGACGATCTCGTCCTCGGAGGTCGCGCTGAGCGAGTAGATACCCGGCAGGTCGACGACGCGAAACTCGATGTGGTCGGGTACGTGGATCCGGTCCCAGACGTTTCCGGTGTGCACGGTCGTGGGCGGTTCGCCCTCCAACCCGGAGAACGGCTCGGCGAGGATCCTGACCACCGGTCGTCCGGTGAATCGGCCCTCTTTCTTCTCGACGGTCACACCGGGCCAGTTCCCGATCTGCTGTCGACCTCCGGTCAGGCCGTTGAAGACGGTCGTCTTGCCGCAGTTCGGGTTGCCGGCGACGGCGACGGTGATCTTTCGGGAGGCGGTCGTGGTCGTACTCATTTCTTAGATTCGTCTAAGACAAGCCGACTATACGAGCGGGTTCGACCGCTGTCAAGGCCGTGCTCTGGCGAGGCTCGCCGTCGCACGGTATGATTGGGGGAAGGAGCCCCGCGTGACGCCAGCCGTAGAGCGATTCTTCAACCAGATATCCAGCGCCTACCAGGCGAACCCCTTCGAGGTGATTCTCGTCCTCCTGCTCATCTTCGGGCTCATGATCGGCCTCGTCGTGTACGCGGTCTACTGGAGCCGGCGCGAGCGGCGGCAGCAGGTCGCGCTCGCGAGACGGCTCTTCGAAGAGAAGGCCCGCGAGGTCTCGCTCTCCCCAAGCCAGCGCGAGCTCCTCGAGCGGATGAGCCGCTACCTCAAGGACCCCACGCAGATCCATCAGCTCGTCACCGACGAGGTCGCGTTCAACGCCGCCGCCGCGCGGCTGCGGGAGAACGACGAGGCGAACGCGCAGACGATCGCGGCGCTGCGGGTCACGCTCGGCTTCCATACCGGCCACGGCGATCGCGCGCCCCATTCGAGCGCCGCGATCCCCGAAGGCTCGACGGTGCTCATCGCCCGCAACCGCTACCGCCGTCCGGTCAAGGCGAAGGTGCTCGCGCCGACCCCCGATTCGTTCCGCGTCCGCCTCGTCGACCCGGGAACGCGGCTGCCTCCGGGCGCGGGGGTGGATGTATTCTTTCAGGGGAGCGCGGGCGTGTTCACCTTTCACACGACGGTGCTCGCCGAGGAGACCGGCGAGGCGCGTCTGTCGCATTCGGAGGATCTCAAGCGCTACCAGAAGCGTCGCTACTACCGCCGGCGCATCGAGATCCCCGTCCACCTCTACCCGTTCGACCAGGACAAGCCCCTCCTGTCGAAGTCACGCGACATCGGCGGAGGAGGTGCGAGCCTGCTGAACCCGGAGGGTCACTTCAAGGTGGGCGACGACCTGGAGCTGCGGTTCACTCCCGACGACGCGGAGATCCGGATCACGGGCACCGTCGTCCGGGTCAGCGACTCCGGCCGAACGATCCACGTGAACTACGAGCACATCCGCGACAGCGTGCGCGATCGGATCTACAACGCGATCTTCCGCCCGCCCAAGGACGAGCAGGAGGAGATGCAGCGGGCGGGAGGCCGATCGAGTCAGGGCGAGAAGACGAGCGAGTAGGTCCGATCTCCGGAGAGCGTGAGCAGCTCGAGCACCGGAATGGAGAAGACGACTACGCCGTCCTCCACGCGTCCACCGCTCTGGCTGACGATCTCACCGGCCGGGTCCACGCGGACCTCGATCGTCGCGTTGTCGAGCGCTCGCTCGACCGCCTCGCGGTCGTCGTACTCCTCGAGCGCCCACGCCATCTCCTCGCGGTACTCCTCGCGCGACACCGAACCGTCGGCCGGCGGAAAGAGGAACTGCGCCATGGAGGCGTTCTCCTCCGGCGCGAACTCGAGAAAGCGCTGAACGGCGTCCCTGTTGAGCGTGACGGTGAGCTCGCGGTTCGCGCCGTCGCGGTCGAAGGTGACGATGTCGTCGGCGTCCTCGCGGGCGAAGACCTCGCGGATGTCGGTGAAGCCGACGCTCAGCGCGAGCGCCCCGCGCTTCGGACGGCGCACATCGATCAGCTCGACTCCCTCGCGCTCGGCGAAGGAGACCGCGATCTGCTCGAGGTCGAAGAGCGGATACTCACCCTCCACGCCGCTCATCGCGGTCATCAGGTCGTTCATGTAGGCGATCATGATGGGGTGCAGCTCGACCGAGAGCGAGGCCTCCCCCGACCCGTCGGCGGCGAGCACCACGTCCTCGCGTACCGTACAG
The DNA here is from genome assembly GCA_964537725.1 of uncultured Spirochaetaceae bacterium. Classification (GTDB taxonomy): domain Bacteria; phylum Spirochaetota; class Spirochaetia; order DSM-27196; family SLST01; genus SLST01. The sequence continues at coordinate 4,859 of CAZICD010000078.1, forward strand.
CCGGCGGCGAGGAGCGCGAGCGCGGCCGCGAGAACCAGCGCGACCGCAGAGCGTTTCAGATCGACTCGTTGCATAGCCCGAATGTACCCCCAGCTCGCCGCTCAATCCAGATCGCCGTCGTTGAGACCGACCGGCAGCGCCGCGGGCCGCTCGCAACTCGTCGTCATCTCGTAGAACGCCCCGCTCTCGCCGGACTCGAGGAGCCCGTGCATCACCTCCAGGACGTGAAGGCTGAGCTCTCCCGTTGCCCGGTGCGGGCGTCCGGTCTCCGCGGCGCGCGTCATGTCGAGCAGTCCCACGCCACGGCTGTTCTCCGAGTAGCCGTGCGAGAGCGGGACCTCCGCCCAGTCGTCCGCGCCGGGGCGGAAGAGCTGCACCGGCCCCCAGAACGTGTTCGGGTCGGGTACGCCTATGGACCCGAGCGTTCCGAACAGGTCGATGCGCGGCACGCGGCTCTTCCAGACGTCAAAGCTCACGACGAGCGTCGCGATCGCGCCGGAGACGAACTCGAGCGTACCGGCGACGTAGGTGGGAACCTCGACGGGGATCTTCTCGCCGTAGCGCTCCTTGCTCGTCGCGATGCGCTCCTTGAACGTCATCCGCGTCGCGGCGGAGAGTCGCCTCACCGGGCCGAGCAGCGTCACGAGCGTCGTGATGTAGTAGGGCCCCATGTCGAAGAGCGGGCCCGCGCCGCGCTGGTAGAAGAACGCGGGGTTCGGGTGCCACCCCTCCGGACCGCGGCCCATCATGAACGCGGTCGCCGCCACCGGCTCGCCCACCCAGCCGTCGTCGAGCAGCTTGCGCACCGTCTGCAGCCCGCCGCCGAGGAACGTGTCGGGCGCGGCGCCCAGGCGTACGCCCTTCTCCGCCGCGAGCTCGACGAGACGCTTGCCGTCCGCGAGGTCGATCGCGAGCGGCTTCTCGGTGAACGAGTGCTTGCCGGCGGAGAGCGTCTTCTCGCAGATCTCCGCGTGCGCCGACGGCACGGTCAGGTTCAGCACCGCCTCCACCTCCGGGTCGGCGATGAGCTCGTCCACCGGGAGGACCTTTCGGATGCCGTACTGCTCGGCCTTCGCCTGCGCGGCCTCCGTGACGAGGTCCGCGAGCGCGACGACCTCGAGCCCGGGAAACCTCTGGTGACAGTTCTTCAGATAGATGTCGCTGATCTTGCCGCAGCCGACGATACCAACCTTCATGATGTGCTCCTGAACGGGGATTGCCGCGATCGTACCGCCGCGCGGGCTTTGTTGCAAGTCGGCTCGCAGAGGACTACATTGGCAGCATGGAACGCAAGCAGTTCGAGAAGATCAGCCCCCGAGCGTGGGAGCATCCCGCAGACCGCGCCGCGCTCGCCGCGCTCAAGCAGGTCCCGGGGCTCAACGAGGTCGTGAAGTTCTTCCTGGGGATGACCGGCGAGAAGCAGATCCGCCTGCTCTTTCTCTCGTCGGCCGTGCGCGTGAGCCCGCGGCAGTTCCCGCGGTTGAACGAGCTCGTCGACGAGGCGTGCCGCGTGCTCGACGTGAGCGACAAGCCCGAGCTCTACGTCACGCAGAACCCCGCGCTGAACGCCGGGGCGATTGGCGTGCAGCGGCCCTTCATGACGCTCAACTCGAGCATGATAGAGACGCTCGACGACGAGGAGACGCTCGCGGTGATCGCGCACGAGCTGGGCCACATCATGAGCGGCCACGTGCTCTACAAGACGCTGCTCTGGTTCCTGCTCAACACGGCGTCGGTCGTCGTGCGCATCCCCGTCGCGCAGCTCGTGCTCCTGGGCGTGATCGCCGCGCTCAAGGAGTGGGACCGCAAGAGCGAGCTCTCCGCCGACCGCGCCGGGCTCATCGTCGCGCAGGACCCCACCGTCAGCAAGACCGTCCTGATGAAGCTCGCCGGCGGGAAGCACCTCGACGAGATGGACCTCGACGAGTTCTTCCGGCAGGCCGAGGACTACGACGCCGGAGGCGATATCCTCGACGGCATCTACAAGGTGCTCAACATCATGGGTCAGTCGCACCCCTTCCCCGTGCTGCGCGTGAAGGCGATCCAGACGTGGGCGACCGACGGCTCGTACGAACGCGTCCTCGCCGGAGACTACCCGAAGCGCGACGCCGAGGAGGAGGACATCGCGAGTGACCTCTCGGAGGCGACGAAGGCGTACCAGGACGAGCTCAAGGGCTCGAACGACCCGCTCGCGAAGGCCGTGAGCGACCTTGGCGAGGGCCTCGAGAACGTGCGCGCCGAGGCTGAGAAATTCTTCAACTCGGTGTTCGGCGGCCGGTGAGCGGGGCGCCACCGCGTCCCCGCACAGCGGCTACACCACCCCCGCCGGCGCCCAGCCGCCGCGCTCGAAGGCGGCCGCGAGCGCGACCTGGTTGCGCGCGCGGTCCAGGCTCTGCCCGGCGTAGTCGACCGGGTAGTAGTGCTCGCCCTCCAGATAGTCGGTGAGGTACCGGATCCCCTGCTCCATCGCGAAGAGCCAGCCGCTCGCGGTCGCGAGCTCGCGCTCGCGCGGGGTGAGCACCGGGCCCGCGCCCTCGGTGAACCCGTCCACGATCGTCGTCGCGGCGTCCCAGCGCACGTCCACCGCCGAGGGGTCCGGGTCGTCCTCGCCGACGGTGGGCGCCGCCGAGCGGAGGAGGTCGCCCACGTCGTAGAGCGGGCTGCCGGGCATGACCGTGTCGTAGTCGACGACGCAGAGCCGCCGGCGCGTGTCGCGGTCGAGCAGGACGTTGTCCGCCTTCGTGTCGTTGTGGCAGACGCGGAGCGGCAGCTCGTCGGAGCCCAGGTTATCCGCGACGAAGCCCACGGCGCCGGCGCGCTCGGCGAACCAGCCGAGGTCGCGCCGGGCGGTGTCGCGGAGATCGTCCGGAGCGACCTTTGCGGAGGCGAGGAGCCGCCGGTAGCGCGCCGGGGTGTCGTGGAAACCGGGAATGGTGGGCGCGATGCGCGCCGGGTCGAGCGAGGCGAGCGCCGCGTCGAACTCACCGAAGGCGATCGCGGCCTCGCGAGCCTCCGGGAGCGAGGGCGGGATGCCGGCGGGCACGCTGTTCGGGACGAATCGCAGCAGCCGGAAGACCCGGCCCTCGCCGTCGCGAACGAAATCGGCATCCCCTTCGGCAGGCACGAACTCGAGCGGCGTGGAGATATGGCGGCTGATCGTGACCGCGTTTCGCATCAGGAGCTCGTAGTCGGGAAAGACCGCGAGGTTGAGCTTCTGGAGGAGGTAGGAAGGCTCGCTGTCGGGCGGGGCCTCCGCGGGCCGAACCGCCCAGCTCCCGTGGATCCGCCCGGCGCCGTGAGGTCGGATCGCCCACGCCGATGAGCGCGTCTCAGGGAACCCGGCGAGCGCGGCGCTGATATCGTCCATTTCGAGCATGGCTCACTCTACACCAATCGCCCGCGTGGCTCCACCGCTTTCAGTTGCCACGTCGCCGGCCCGGAGCTACTTTTGCCGCAGGAGGCCGCATGCTGAAAGAAGGCGACAAGGCACCTGGATTCACGCTCACCGACGAGACCGGCGGCGAGGTCAGTCTGGGCGATTTCGCAGGAAAGAAGGTGGTGGTCTACTTCTACCCGAAGGACGACACCCCGGGATGTACCAAGGAGGCGTGCAGCTTCCGCGACAACTACGACGCGATCCTGGAGAAGGGCGCGGTGGTCATAGGCATCAGCCCGGACGACGAGGCGAGCCACGGCACGTTCAAGTCGAAGTTCGACCTGCCGTTCTACCTCCTCGCCGACCCGCAGAAGAAGGCGATCGAAGCCTTCGGCGCCTGGGGCGAGAAGAAGATGTACGGCAAGACCTACGAGGGCGTCATCCGCAGCACCTTCGTCGTGGGCGAAGACGGCACGATCGTGAAGGCGTGGCCGAAGGTGAAGCCGGAGGAGCACGCGGAAGAGGTGCTGGGGGTGCTGTGAGCGCCTCCTCGTCGCGAGCGCGCGGCCGGGCGCGTTCCCCCGGCGGGGCCGCCGCACGCGGGCGCGAGAAAGCCGTGGAAAAGAGGCGGGCGCGGCGGTACACTCTCTAGGTGATGCGCACCGGTGATCACGGCCGCAGACTGCTTCCTCTCCTCGCGCTCGTCGTTCTGGCTGCCGGATGCGAGTGGAGCGATCCGTTCGCGGAGTATCGGGGTATCAACCTCGTCACCGATCGGGGCGCGTCGGTCGACGGCTTCGCCGAGAGCTACGGCGACGGATCGGATCCGGCGGCGACGTTTGACTACGTCGCGCTCACAGGTGGGCTGACGGCCGCCGAGTACGGCGCGACGACCGGCCTGCCGTCGGGCGTAGAGGACACGATTCGCCGGGTCGAGATCCCGAACCTCATGCCGAACGGGGACTTCGAGGCGACGGTACCACCGGCGAGCCCGGCGGGATGGACCCTCGTGGAAGCCGTTCCCGGAACCGTTGTCTTCGATACCGTGGACACCGGTGATCCGCAGACGATCACGAACCACTCGGTGGATTTCGGAGTAGTCCCGGGCGACCTTGCGGCGTTCGACCTCACGAACCTCGCCGACGGGCTCGTCGCGTCGGCGGCGTACCACTACTCGTTCGACTTCCGCCGGGACGATATCAACACCGAGATCACCGTCGGGTACTCCAACGGCGATCCGGACTCGGCGAACACCGTCTCGTTCGACCGATGGGTAGGGGAGAACTACGATTCGCTCTCCGCGCCGCTGCCCGTCGAAAGCTTGCCGCACCCGTCGACGCCGCAGCTCGATCTGGAGACGATCTTCGTTTCGCAGGAAAGCGCCATAGCGCAGTACCTCACGCTCGGTTCGCTCGTCAAGACGCCGGCCTTTCAGTCAGGGTACCTCGACAACTGGACGGTCGGCCGGGTGGACAACCTGCCGCACCTCACGCTCACGCTCGACGCGGACCCGGCGTCCGGACTGAGCATCGTCCCCGGGGAGTACGAGTTTTCGGTCTACGTGAAGTCGGAGATCGACTCGCAGGTCACGCCGACGACGCAGAACGCGTTCCGCGCCGGCCAGATCCTGCTCGGCAAGGACGACGTCTACGAGCTCTTCACGCGCGAAGACGCCGGGTGGAGCACGAACGAGTGGATCAGGGTGAGCACGTCGGTCGGCGTGTCGCGCGTCGACCTGTCGGACGGTCAGGTAGAGCTTCACCTCACCATCTCCACGGCAAACGCTCCGGCCGTGGGACGGATTCTGATCGCAAACCCCTCGCTCGAGCTCTCCGGCACGCCGCCCACCGAGTAGCTACTTCGCGACCAGCACCTTTCGGATCTCGTCGATCTCGGGGCCCACGACTCTGATGAAGTAGAGCCCGCTCGCAACGATCTGACCGCTGGCGTTGGTGCCGTCCCACGTGAGGAAGTGCTCCCCGGCCGTGAGCCGGCCGCGCTGCAGCACGTCGACGACCTGGCCGTCGAGCGTGAAGACCTGCGCCGTGATGATGCCCGCCCGCTCGAGGTCGAGCGAGAGCATCGTCTTGTCGCCGTTCTCCGGCCAGATCACGTTGTTCAGGATCGTCACCCCCGCCTTCTGCGCGACGAAGGGAGTGAGGCGGAAGCTCCACTGGTCGACCGAACGCGGATCGTTCGAGTCGAGCGCGCGAGCCGCGGGTATGCCGTCGATCGAGAACATGAACTCGATCTCCGCTCCGGCCTGGAACTCCGGATCGCTCTCCGGAACGACGAACTCGCGGACGGGCCCGTCGACCGCCGTAGGCGAGAGCACCCGGGCCTCGGTATTGCGCGGGACGCTCTCCACCTCCTGCGTCTGCGGGTCGTCTACGATCTCGCTCTCCTCGATCACCCAGTAGCCGTCCGGCGTCAGATACTTTTCGTCCGGCTCGACGTCGTAGTACATCAAGAGCGGAAGCGCGTCGTTCGCCCCGGGGCTACTCGGGACAGGCTGAATCGTCGCCTGGAGCGTCGTCGTGCGGTCCAGCAGAATCCCGCTGCCGTCGAACTCACTCGCATCCAGGAGCCCGGCGAACTCGTCGCCGTAGAGGTCGTCGCGCTGGATCTCGTTCCAGGCGGCGGTCGGTTCGACGACTCCCATCGCGATATCCGTGACGCGGTTGTCCTCGTCGGCCTCGATGGGCGCGGCGAAGCGGTCTTCGATCGTGCCGGCTGCCGACGGGCCCACACGGTAGCGAAGCACGTCGTCCCGGCCGAGTTCGGCGTCGAGGGTCAGAATCACGTCGAGCACGGCCTGCGGGTCGTCGGGGTCGGTACGGAGGACGTCGACCGACGTCACGCTGATCCCGGTCGGCGCACCGGTCTCGTCTTCGATCGCGAAATCACCGGGAGCGAGCGCGGCGCCGCCGGCGCCCTTGACGTACTCGTTGAATCGGAGGTAGATCCGATCGGTGTCCGCGATCGCGAGCGTCACCGCGATCTCCGGCGGAATCCGCTCGATCGACGTGTAGCGGCTGAACGGCTGCATCGCGTTTCCCGCGATATCGGTGATGACGTCCGAGGCGCCGGTCTGCGCGATCGTAGGCGTGAAGGCGAGCCACATCGTCGCCTGGATGGGGAAGTTGTTCGCGTCCAGCGGCATCTGGAAGCCCACGTAGCTGTCGTCCAGGTCGTCCTGCGCGAAGAAGCCGTTGTTGACCGCGGTGTCGAAGGTCGTTCCCGCCGGGAAGGGACGCGGGCTCGTCTGCCCCTGGAAGTCGAAGTAGAGCTGACCGTTGTCGAGCGCCGCCTCGACCTGGTAGTCGCGGATGCCCTGCGCGCCGTCGGCCGGGGGGGTGTCCGGGTGATCGACGCCCGGCCCCGCGGAGATCCATCCGGTCCGGTTCGACGGGTTGTCGTGGACGTGGATCTCCACGCGGTCGAGGAAGGCGGCCGATCCACCGGTCTCCATCGTGACGATCTCCTCGTAGTCGCTGTCCAGATCGTTCGGGCGGAACATCGCGACGTCCGGCGCGTCGATGTCCCACGCCTGCAGCACGGGGTCGGCGGCGGCAGGATCGGGCACGATCACGGGCTCGTTGCCGGCGTAGCGCGGTTCGGTCGAGTCGAGGAGGACGTTGGCGTTGGGGGCGACGTCGCGGATATCGATCTGATTCGCCGGGTCGAGGTAGACGGTGTCGCCGTCGGGATCGTCGGCGCTCGTGATGAAGCCGGTCCATTCGCGCGCGGCGAGCGCCTCGACCTGGCTGTGCCCGGCGACGACGATGCGCAGGCCGTGGTCGCCGTACGTGTTCGTGACGGTGCCTCCCGGGGTTGTCGCGCGCCGGTAGAGCATCGCCGTCGACGGCGTGCCGTCGGTCGAGCCGCCGACGAAGGTACCCGGATACTCGAAGTAACCGGCGACCGCTACCGTACCGGAGCCGCCGCCGTCGTCGATGTAGCCGCCGGTATCCCCGGCGCCGAAGGTCACCGTCGCGCGGCGCGTATCCAGCTCCGTGTCGATGAACTCGCCCAATCCGTCCGCACCCGCGCTGTCGAGGAAGCCGGGCCCCGCCGCGCCGCCAATGTCGACCGCCTCCGAGTACCTGAGCTGGAAGTAGTTCTTTCCGTCGATCGTCTCGTAGAGCGCGGGGTCGCCCTGCGCCTGGTCGTGGTCGAATCGGCCTACCTCGACGGCCACGAGGACCGGCGCAGTCTCATCGGCCGGCTCGAACGCCGCAATCCCGTCACGGCCATAGTTGGCCGCGAGGTTCCGGCTCAGTCCATCGTGAAAGAGGCCCTTGGGCATCGTGATGTCGGGCAGGACCGCTGGCGTGGGTGTGGTTCCAAGTTGATCAGTACTAATCGCGTCGCCGGGATCCGCACCCGTCGCATCCGTCCGCCACTTCGACGGCGAGTTGAGGTAGACCGATCGGCTCGCGCCGATGTCGCCCTGCGTATCGACGTTCTGCAGGTCGAGCGGCGGAAGGTCGTCTCCATCCGCGTCGTATGACGCGCCCCACCCGAGCAGTGCCGACGGACCGTAGGGGATCGTGTTGCCATCGAGCCGCAGCAGGTTCAGGCCGATGCTGGTGTTGATCTCGTCGTCCTCGTTCTCCAGGTCCTCGCTGAACGTAACGCGCACCACGTCGTCGTAGACGGTCTCCGCGCTCGTGATCACCGGGGCGGTGAAGTCCCAGTACGCGTTGTTGCCACCACCGTCGCTCGTGTTGTTGAAGCTCCAACTGCCCGCCGGCTCGGCGGCAGCGACATAGCCGCCGGTGGCTTCGCTGAATCCGATCGCACCGTTCAAGGCGATCGCGTAAGGATTGCCCATTGCGGAAATCGCGCCACCGTTATTGCCCGGCGGCACGGCCGGGTACGCCGGGACTGCACCGGACTGGTCCGGCAACCGCAGCTCCCACTCGGTCCCGACGCCGGCGGCGTCCATGTCGGCGCCGTTGAGGTAGAAGTCGTCGCCGCTCGTGAGGTCGAAGAGCGTGTCGTCGAGGTCGGTGAAGGTCACATCGTACGAGCCCGGGTCGGCGTACACCCAGTCGCCGGCATCAGGGTAGGCGAAGCGCGTGTCGCCACCGCTCCAGTCCAGGTCGTCTGGGTCGTAGTTCGAGCCGAAGATCACGAGGTCGTCGACGGTCGTACCGGCCGGCGCGCCGTCGCCGATCGTAATCGTACGGTCCGCCAGGCTAAACGTCCCGTTGAAGAAGACCAGGTGTCCTGCCACCGTGAGATCGGTCAGGAGCGTAATCTCGGCCGCGGGGGTGAGGTCCAGGTAGAGGTTCCACGGCCAGTCAAACACGCCACCACCGGCGGACATGGTACCGTCGTTGTCGAGCGTCATCACTACGCCGTTCGTCGCGCCGGTGATGTCCAGGGCATTCCCGACGCGAATATCGTCGGTACCGCCAGTCGCAGCGCCGCTGAAGAGCACGCGCACGGCGTTCACGTCGACGTTCTGCGGCGCGTTGTTCGGGGACCCGACGAGGCCTATCGCGCCGCCGAACTCCGCAGTCCCGGTCCCGGCGTCCACGGTCAGCGTGTTGTTACCCAGGTCGCCTACGTCAGCGTTGAGCGTCACGTTCGCGCCAGCGGCACCGGGAGCCGAATCGATCGCAACGCCCGCATCCAGCGCCAGCTCGCCGCCGCTCGGCACCGTCACGATAATCGCGCTGTTCGTCGATCCGATCGACTGCGTCATGGTTATGTCGCCGGAGGCCGTCGCGAGGTCTACGGGGGCGGTGCCGTCCGCGCTCGTCGTAACACCGTTCGTCGCGCCGACGCTGCCGACAGTGTAGCCGTCGGTGTCGTTGAAGGTAAGCGCGTTCGTCACGTCGGCGGCGAGAGTATCCACGTCGTTGCCGCCGTCGTCGAGCGTGTAGCCGCCGGTGCCGAGCAGCTGCAGCCCCGTCGCGGTGATCGTCGCCGTCTGGCTCGTCGCGCCACCGGCGTTCAGCGTCACATTCGCGCTTCCGGTGTCGATCACGTCGATTGCCTCACTGATCGTAAGGCCCGTTCCCGTCTGCAGCGTCACGTCCGCGTCGGTGGTCGTAATGCCGTTCGTGGTTCCCGTCGCGGTCGTCACTGAGCCTACGATGAGGTCGTCGCTGTCGGTATAGGTGGCCCCATCGCCGGTGTTCGCGGCGATTCGATCCACGTTGTTCCCGCCGTCATCGAGCGTGTACGGACCGGTACCGAGCAGCTGCAGCCCCCCGGCGGCGATCGTGTCGCCGGCCACCTGCGTGGTCCCGGCCCCCGAGTTGAGCTCCAGATCCCCAGCACCAAGACTCACGTCGTCGTCGATGGAGAGCGTCGTCCCGGTGCGGATGATCGTATCATCGTCGGTCGTCGTGATCCCCGTCGTCGTGCCCTTCGAGGTCGTGATCGTTCCCACGGCGACATCGTTGGCGTCCCGGAACGAGATGGGATCGTCGACTTCGGCTGCGATAACGTCCACGTCGTTACCGCCGTCGTCGAGCGTGTACGGGCCGGTGCCGACGAGTCGCAGCCCTCCAGCGGTGATTGTGTCGCCGGCCACCTGTGTCGTGGCATCGGCGGTATTGAGCTCCAGGTTCGCCCCACCGACGTCCACGTCGTCGTCGATCGTGAGCGTGCCGCCGGTCTGTATGACCGCCTCGGTACCGTTGGTGTCGAGGCCGGTCGTCGCACCGGCGAACGTGGTGACCGAACCGATCGTGAGATCGTTGGCGTCCACGAAGGAAAGCGCGTTGTCGGTGTCCACCGCGACGGTATCCACGTCGTTCCCGGCCAGCTCGAGCGTGTAGGGGCCTGTCCCCAGCAACTCGAGTCCGCCTGCGCTCACCGTCGCTCCGGCGTTCTGGGTCACGGCCCCGGCGCTGTCGAACTCGATATCTGCAGTCCCAACATCGACCGCCTCGCTGAGAAGCAGACCATCCGTCCCGCTCGTCGCACCCGGCTCGAGTCTCAGGTTCGAGTTGACGCTGGTAATCCCCTCAACCGGCCCCTCCGGCCCCGGAGGGTCTACGCTGCCCACCGTCAAGTCGTTCCGATCGGTGAACTCGACCGAGCCGTCGGCGTCGGAGGCCAGCGCGGTGATGACGTTGTTCAGCACGTTCGTCAGCTCGTAGCTCCCGGTCCCGCGCAGCAGCAGCCGGTCGGCGACGATCGGCCCGCTCTGCGTCATCGTGCCGTCGGTGCTCAGCACGAGCGTGCCGGAAACGTCAATTCCTCCTACATCCGGATCCACTCCGTTCCAGATGATCACCAAATCGGTGAGTCCGCTCGGGATGACCGGATACGGCGCGGCGCCGGAGCCCTTCCAGGCGTACAGGTTCGCGATGTTGCCGTTGTCGGCGAAGGTGACGTTTCCTTCAAACGTGTTCGCGACCGTGTCGATATCCACGTCGCCCGCGGCGGTGAGCGTGAAATCGGTCGTGCCGCCCACGTTCATCGTACCGGTGACCCCCTGACTGATCGTGTTCCCGGCGGTCAGGTCTACGTTGCCGGTTCCGGAGTCGATGGGCCGGTTGATCGCAAGCGTGTCCCCGGTCTCCAGGGCGAGATCTGCGCCGCCGGTCGTCACGCCGGACACACCGTTCACCGTCGTAACCGTGAGCCCCGAAGAGTCGCGGTAGCTCACGGTGCCGGTCGCATCGGAGGCGAAGCTGGTGGCGGTGTTGCCGGCGTCCGTCAACGTATAGTCTCCCGCGCCGCGAAGCAGGAGTGACGGCGTGAGGATCGCACCGGACTGTCCCACAGCCCCGCCGGCGGTGATGCTCAGGTACCCCCCGACGATATTCGCGCCCGCGAGGTTCCACCCGCCCGCCGACGAGATCGTCGCGTTACCGCTCGTAGTCGCAAGGTCGATCGTACCCGGGGCGGTTATGGTTGTCGTGCCCAGGTCGATATCGCCGGCGGCGGTCGCGGTGAAGCTCGCCGCGTTCGTTACCGAGACCGCCCCGGTGTCAACGATGCCTCCAGCGCTCGAGACGGTCAGCGCGTCGCTCACGCTCGCACCGGCGATGTCGGTCTCGCTTGACTCGTTCACCGACACAACGCTTCCGCTCACGTCGATCGACCCGAAGTTCGCCGTCGACGCATCGCCCAGCGTGATCGTCGGCGTAGCCCCTCCAGCGGTGAACGTCGCCAGGTTCGTCACCGTGATGTCGCCCGTGTCGATGATCGCTCCCGTACTCGTCACCGAGAGCGTGTCGCCCACGCTCGCGCCAGCGATGTCGGTGGCGCTACTCTCGTTCACCGACACCGCGCCTCCGGTCACATCGATCGACCCGAAGTTCGCTGTCGACGCATCGCCCAGCGTGATCGTCGGCGTCGCTCCTCCAGCGGTGAACGTCGCCGCATTCGTCACCGTGATGTCGCCCGTGTCGACGATCGCTCCCGCGCTGGTCACCGTCAGCGTGTCGCCCACACTCGCCCCGGCGATGTCGGTGGCGCTACTCTCGTTCACCGACACCACGCCTCCGGTCACGTCGACCGTTCCGAAGTTCGCCGCCGTCCCGTCACCCAGCGTGATCGCGTTCGCCCCCGCGTCGAACGTCGCCGCATTCGTCACCGTGATGTCGCCCGTGTCGCTGATCGCTCCGGTGCTCGTCACCGTCAGCGTGTCGCTCACGCTCGCTCCGGCGATGTCGGTGGCGCTACTCTCGTTCACCGACACCACGCCGCCTGTCACATCGACCGATCCGAAGTTCGCCGCCGTCCCGTCACCGAGCGTGATCGCGTTCGCCCCCGCGTCGAACGTGCCAAGCGTACCCACCGTCACGTCCCCGCTGTCGGTGATCGCCCCCCCTCCGGCTATCGCCGTCAGGTTGCGGTTCACCGTCATCGCAGGAAGATCGATCCCCGCGTTGTTGAACTCGATGTACAGATCGCGCCCTACCGTCGTGGTGATCGCTCCGACCGTCGCCAATGCGTTCACGTTGCGGATGTAAAAGTCCCGCACGTTCCCACTCGCCGCTGCAAGGCTCACCGATCCGCTGAAGTCGTTGCCCAGCGTGCCCATCAGCACGTCCTGGTTCGCCGTGTTCTTCACCCGGAACGTCGTATCCCCGACTACCGTGATCGCCGCGCTCTGGCTGATCGCCGTGCTCGGATCCGCTCCCCCGTCCGCCGTCACGTCCAGGTTCCCGCTCACCGTCGACGCGCCGAACTCCAGCGGCCCGTCCTCCTCGAGCTCAACCGTGTCCCCGCTCGTAATCACCACATCGCCGTCAAACGTGTTGTTCGCCCGGCCCAGCGTGATGTTGTTTCCCGCTCCAGCCTCGAGCGTAATCCCGCCTCCGCTCGTGTCGATGTCTGCGGTCTGCGTAATCGCCCCGTTCGCCGTCAGCGACAACGCCCCCGTCGTCGCCCCGGCCACCTCCATCGCGCTCGACTCGTTCACCGTCACCGTGCCGCCGGTCAGGCTCACGCTGCCAAAGTTCGCCGCCGTCGCGTCACCCAGCGTGATCGCGTTCGCCCCGGCGTCGAACGTCGCGGCGTTGGTCACCGTGATGGCGCCCGTGTCGGTAATCGCGCCCGTACTCGTCACCGTCAGCGTGTCGCCCACGCTCGCTGCCGCAATGTCGGTCTCGCTTGACTCGTTCACCGACACAACGCTTCCGCTCACGTCGATCGACCCGAAGTTCGCCGTCGACGCATCGCCCAGCGTGATCGTCGGCGTAGCCCCTCCAGCGGTGAACGTCGCCAGGTTCGTCACCGTGATGTCGCCCGTGTCGATGATCGCTCCCGTACTCGTCACCGAGAGCGTGTCGCCCACGCTCGCGCCAGCGATGTCGGTGGCGCTACTCTCGTTCACCGACACCGCGCCTCCGGTCACATCGATCGACCCGAAGTTCGCTGTCGACGCATCGCCCAGCGTGATCGTCGGCGTCGCTCCTCCAGCGGTGAACGTCGCCGCATTCGTCACCGTGATGTCGCCCGTGTCGACGATCGCTCCCGCGCTGGTCACCGTCAGCGTGTCGCCCACACTCGCCCCGGCGATGTCGGTGGCGCTACTCTCGTTCACCGACACCACGCCTCCGGTCACGTCGACCGTTCCGAAGTTCGCCGCCGTCCCGTCACCCAGCGTGATCGCGTTCGCCCCCGCGTCGAACGTCGCAGTGCCGGTCACGTCGATAGCTCCCGAATCGTTGAGGGCCGCCCCGGTCGTGTCAACGTCCAGATTTCCGCTTATCGTGCTCGCGTTGAACGTTGTGCCGTTGGTGTCCACGATCGTGAGATTGTTCACGCTGCTCACCGTGATACCGCCAATGTCGTCGAAGTCGTTGGCGGCGTTCGTGAGGCTCAGGTCATTGCCCGCGCCGACGTTAATGGTCGTGATTCCCCCTACCTCGAGCGCGACGTCGGCAGCGACGGTGACAGCCCCACCAGCACCCAGGAAGAGATCCGTCCCTACGGTCAGTGTTGCGGCACCGCCGGAGTTCGCGATTGCAGCACCATCCTGCAACGTCAGGTCACCCGCGATCGTAATGCCGCCGGTCACACCGTTCAGATCCAGCGTCGCGCCGGCTTCGAGAACGACGTTGCCCGCCACAGCCAGTACGACGTTCGGGTCAAGCGCGAACGTATCTCCGCCGGCAACGGTGAAGTCGCCCGCGATGTTGATCGTGACCGGTCCGCCCGAACTGGTAATGGAAGCTAAGTCTTCGACACGCACGCCGCCGGCGCCCACGTCGCCCGACCCGGGGACCGTGCCGAAATCGCTGATACTGAACGTGTTGTTGTTCATGTCCAGCGTCAGCCCGGATCGCACGATCAAGCTGTTGAAATCGTTCTGTCCGGCGGGCAGCGCGGCGTTGATGACGGGTTGGTTGATGTCGAACGCGAGGACAATGTCGTCGCCGTCTGACGGAATGGTGAAGTCAAACGGCAGCCAGTTCTCGTCGTTCCCCCAGCTCTCGTCGGGGTCCGCGTTGCCGGACCACGTTCGCTCGGCTGCGTGCGCGGTCCCGGCAATCAGGATACAGGCGAAGGCGAGGAGGATTCTGTGGGATCGTCGCGCGCTCGTCATCTCGTCGTACAGTCTACTCGACCTGCCCTTCTGCAGAACAGTATCACCTGAGACGACAAATACAAGCGGTTTCGGGAGTGATAGTCCCTGCCGAACGGGAGCCATCCGGGGAGTGACCGCTAACCATCCACAAAGACCGCCAGCGCCCGGCTCTCGCTCGATCCGTGCAATTCGACCACGTCCGTGCCGTCGTAAACGAATGCACGCCGGTCCGTGCCGTTCGTGACTGCGAACCCGACGGCGTGCACCGTCGAACCGGTCGCGTCCACGTCCGTCGCTTTCCCCTCCGCCGGGATATCATGGAGAACCCCGTCTCGCCAGTAGCACGGGTTTTCCATAGCGGTCTCGTAGTAGCCGGCCACGTAGACCACACCATCTTCTTCGTCGACACCAAGCGCGCTCGTCCAGTTTCCCGTCTCTCGGTAAAGGTCCGACACCGTGACGGAGCCGCCTGTCGTGATCGTCCAGACAGACGACCCGGGCTCGTACCCAGCCCCAACGGCCTCATAGACGATCCCCACGGCGTAGGCGGTGCCGTCCGGTGCAATGTCTACGTCGTAGACCTCGCAGATTTCTCCCGCGGCCAGGTCTTCTTCAGTAGCATCGCTTCCGACTGCGTCGCGCCACAGCTTCGCTTCGGGTGTGGTCCCGGGCTCGTAGTAGCCGACCACCAGTGCCTCGCT
Source organism: uncultured Spirochaetaceae bacterium (assembly GCA_964537725.1). Lineage (GTDB taxonomy): Bacteria > Spirochaetota > Spirochaetia > DSM-27196 > SLST01 > SLST01. The sequence goes on from CAZICD010000078.1 coordinate 19,947, forward strand.
CCCCCGGAGAGTCACCCCGGCAGCGGTGGCCTCCGCAGCCGCTGCCCGAAGCGGCTGCCGCCAATCTTCCGCCGGTGAGGTAGGCGCGGGCACACGCCAGTACACCGGTGTGTTCTGCGCATCGTAGAGCGTGCCGGAGATCACCACCTCGTCGGAAGACACGACGATGCCGGTCGCCGTCGCGTCAACGCCTGCAGACGTCAGGTCGACTCGGCTTCCGTCCGCCCAGTACGCGGCGGTACGCTCCGCGCTCGACAAGCTGGCCTCGTACTGGCCGCTGACGTAGATTGTGCCGTCCTGCACCCAGATGTCGGTTGCCTGGCCGTCGCCTGCGCCAATCGGAAGCTCCAGCGGGAACTCGTCATCGTTGACCCAGTAGCACGGTACGTCATAGGTACCGTCTGAGTAGAACCCCGCGACATACACCTCCACGGTCGGATCGCCGTTAACGGGCTCGTTCTGCGATGGACCATCCTGAGTGGGACACGCAAGGAGTAGGAGAGCCAAGATGGCCACAGGCAGAGAAACGATCACGCGTCGCATATCGCCTCCCTTGGACCTGTCGGCCCTATTTCTACTCTATCGCGTTCTGAAACGAATCTCCCGAAATGAAGAAGGCGGCCCCAGAGGGCGGCTGCTGGACTGTTCTGCTTCCTGCAAGCTTACTGCGTCACGACGAAGACACCGCGTGCCTCTGCACTAACGGCGTCCACATCCGAAAGCAAGGTATCCGCGGAGTCGATCCAAAGAACAGCGCGTCGCACACCGGCGTCCACGTAGAAACCTGCCACGTACACCGCGCCGGCCGCGGCGTCGATCTCCAGCGCACGACCAATCGAGCCTCCCGAGAGAGCAGTACGGGACGCCCCCGTCCAGTAGCCCGGTCTGTCGTCGCCATCCGGGTAGTATCCCGCGGCATACACGGTTCCGGATTCCTCGTCGATCCCGAAAGCCTTGCTCCAACTGTTCACGGTGCCTGCGCTGGCGAGGGTCTGCTTAGCACCGGCGACACCCGACGCGTCGACGACCCAGGACACCGACGTGAAGTTGATTCCGTTGAAGAGGCTGCCGGATACGTAGTAGTTACCGTCGCTACCGAGATCTATGGCGAGGGCCTCTGCGTTCTCCCCGGGTGAGAGCGTTGCGAACTCCTCAACGCCACCATCCGCTAGCACCCGCCAAAGCGTCGCCGTGTACGGGGTCGTGCCGTTGTCGTAGGTTCCCGCGACAACCGCAACGTCGCCGCTGACGACGACCCCGGAGGCCGCACCGTTGTCGGCCGGGCTGCCGAGGAGCGGGAAAGCTTCGCCATCGCGCCAGAGAACGGGGGTGCCACTCTGACCATCCAGCAGCGTCCCGGCTGCGTAGACCACACCGTCCGCCACGTATACGCTGGTCGCTTCGGCACTCTCTCCGACATCGGAAAGCGTCGTCGGTACTCCGTTGCGCCAAACGGTGGCGCGCTTTGCGCCGCTATTTCCGTAGAAACCGGCCACATAGACGTCGGTCCCGTCGACGACGACGTCGTTCGCACGCGCATCGGTGCCGGCGGCGACTCCAGCCGGGAGGCTCAGCTCGGTGGGTACCGGGACGGTGGCATCTGGCTCGAGGATCCACACCACAGCGCGATCTGCCGCCGCGTCGTCGTAATACCCCGCCACGTACACCGTCGCCTCTTCGCCCCCGCCGCCAGGATCGTACGGAT
>CAZICD010000079.1:0-4292 GCA_964537725.1 uncultured Spirochaetaceae bacterium
ATCGGAGCACGCAATGAGCATTCGCGCAGGAATCAATACCGTCCGAGACCAGTGGGACTACGTCTACAGCGAGCAGACGCAGTCGAAGCTCGCAGAGGTTCTCGAGTTCGACCCGGCTCGCATCCCGCAGCGCGGCGAGCCCGACGAGTACAAGGCCAGCCTCGAAGGTGCTCGCGTGATTCTTTCCACGTGGGGCGCGCACCCGCTCACGCCGGAGATCCTCGACCTCTGCCCCGACCTCGAGCTCGTCGTCTACGCCGCCGGCTCGGTGAAGGGGTTCCTGACGCCCGAGTTCATCCACCGGGGCATCCCCGTCTGCTCGGCCGTCCACCTCAACGCGCAGCCGGTCGCCGAGTTCACGCTGGGCATGATCCTCATGGCGCTCAAGCAGGTGTTCGCGCGCAACGAGGAGCTTCACCGGCGCGGGCCGGACGCGTGGCACAAGGAGCGTGCCGATGCGCCGGGCGGCTACTACCACAGCAGAGTCGGGTTACTCGGCTACGGCAGGATCACGGCGCTCCTGCTCCCGCTTCTTGCGAACTTCGAGCTCGACGTCTACCTGAGCGATCCGTACCTCTCGGATGACGAGGTGCGCGCGCTGGGCGTGCAGCCGGCCTCGCTCGAAGAGATCATGGCCAGCTGCGAGGTCGTCTCGCTCCACCACGCGAACACGCCTGCGAACCGGAACCTCATCAACGCCGCCAATCTCGGGCTCCTCCGGCCGGGCGCGCATTTCATCAATACCTCGCGCGGCCAGCTCGTCAACGAGTCCGACCTGGTCGACCGGCTCCGTACCGGGGACATCACCGCGTACCTGGACGTCACGTACCCCGAACCGCCCGAAGCGGGGCATCCGTTCTACTCGCTGCCGAACTGCATCCTCACCCCGCACGTCGCCGGCTCGCTCGGGCGCGAAGTGCACCGCATGGGCGACTACGCGTTGCGCGAGGTCGAGAACTGGCTCGCCGGGCGGCCGCTGGAGAATCCGATCGACCTGGAGACGGTGTTCGAGCGGGCGTAGGGCGGCGGTCTGAGGCCTCGCCCGCCCCCCGCCCCCGGAGCTACTCCCCGGTCTCGACCACCAACGGCTCCTTTTCGGTCAGCCGGTACTCGGCGCCCCGAACGGTGATCTCGACCGGGCTGCCCTCGATCAGCGAGAACGTGAACGCCTCGTGCGTCAGGTCGACGAGGATGCGGCTCTCGTGGAAGCGGATGGGGAACTTGAGCCGGCCCCACTTGCCGGGCAGGCGCGGGTCGAACTGCAGCCTGCCGTCGTAGTCGCGCATCCCGCCGAACCCGTATGTCAGGCCCATCCACACGCCACCGGTCGATGCGACGTGCGCGCCGTCGACCACGTTCCCTGACACGTCGGCGAGGTCCATGAGCAGCGCGTAGTCGAAGTACTCGACCGCCTTCTGCTCGTAGCCGATCTCGGCCGCGAGGATCGACTGGACGCAGGCGGAGAGCGACGAATCGCCGGTGGTCAGCGGGTCGTAGTAGTCGAAGTTGCGGCGCTTCTCCTCGAGCGTGAACTCGTTCCCGAGTAGCACCAGCGCGAGGACGACATCGGCCTGCTTGATGACCTGATGCCGGTAGATGACGAGCGGGTGGTAGTGGAGGAGCAGCGGGTAGTGCTCGCGCGGCGTCCCGTCGAAGTCCCACACCTCCTTCCGGAGGAAGTTCGCGTCCTGAGGGTAGATTCCGCGAGCCTCGTCGTAGGGGATGTGCATGTTCTCCGCAGCGCGTTCCCAGAGCTCGATCTCCGACTCGTCGAGCTTCGTTTCGTGCACGAGCCGGGCGTAGGCGTCGTCCCGGTGGTCGCGAATCCACGCGACCGACTCTGCGGCGTACCGGAGATTGAGCCTGGCCATGAGATTGGTGAAGGCGTTGTCGTTCACGACCGTGGTGTACTCGTCCGGGCCGGTCACTCCGTGGATGTGGAACGCGCCCGACCGCGGGCTGAAGAACCCGAGCCCGGCCCACATCCGCGCGGTTTCGACCAGGATTTCTGCGCCCGCCTCCGCGAGCAGCTCCCGATCGCCGCGGACATCGACGTAGCGCTTGATCGCGTAGGCGATGTCGGCGTTGATGTGGTACTGGGCGGTCCCGGCGGCGTAGTACGAGGAGGCCTCCTCGCCGTTGATCGTCCGCCAGGGGAAGAGGGCTCCCTGCTCGGAGAGCTCCTGGGCGCGCGCACGAGCCTTGTCGAGCATTGAGTGGCGGAAGCGGAGCAGGTTCCGCGTCATGCGGGGGTTGGTGTAGGAGAGGAAGGGAGCGACGTAGACCTCGGTGTCCCAGAAGTAGTGACCCTCGTACGCCTGGCCGGTCAGTCCCTTCGCCGGGATGCCGGTCGTCTCCGCGCGCGCGGACGCCTGGCAGAGCTGGAAGATGTTCCAGCGGATCGCCTGCTGGATGCGGGTATCGGCGTCGACGAAGACATCGGCCCGCTTCCAGAAGTCCTCGAGATAGGCGTGCTGCGCGGACTCGAGGGCCTCGTAGCCGTCGCGGACGCACCGGTCGAGCGTGCGTGTGCACCGGTCGACGAGCTCCACGGGAGGGACCGACCGTGAGGTATGGTACGTGCCGTACTTCGTGATCCTGACCGGCACGCCCGCGCGCGCGTCGATGGTGAAAACGACCTTGCCAAGGTCGTCGTTCCAGCTGCGCTGAGCGTGCCAGGGGTTCTCCGTCTCGATCACGTGGTCGATGCCCACGCCCAGGCTCATGCGCGAGTTGGTGGTGCGGTAGCCGGTGCAGATCCGGTGTTCGTCCTCCACGTGGGAGCGCGCGTTGAGGACGTGGTGCGAGAACGCCTTCGCCCGGCGCGGATCGCTCGACCCGTTGGTCGCAGGTTCGTCGAGCGCACGGCTGTCCTGCCGATTGAGCATCTGCGATGAGACGACGATTGGCGCGTCGGTGTCCACGACGACCTCGTAGGAGATCGCGGCGACGTGGCGGTACTCGAACGAAACGAGCCGACGCGACCGTATGCGGACCTGCTTGCCCGCCGGCGACGACCAGTTCATCTCACGGATCAGAACGCCCTCACGAAAGTCGAGCTCGCGGCGGTACTCGGTGAGGCGCGCGGTCGGCAGGAAGAGCGGCTCGTCGTCCACGTAGAGCTTCATCAAGGTCGTGTCCGGGACGTTGACGATCGTCTGCCCGGTGCGGGCGAACCCGAACGCCTCCTCCGCGTGAACGATGGGCCACGTCTCGTGGAAGCCGTTGCAGAAGGTCGCCGGTTCGATCGCAGGCCGCCCCTCCTCGAAGATTCCGCGCACGCCCAGGAAGCCGTTCGAGAGCGCGAAGATCGTCTCCGCGTTTCCCATCCAGTCCTCGTCGAACTCGGTCTCCATGATCGACCAGTTGCGCGGGGGATAGATGTGCTCGGGCAGGGGACGGAGACTGCGTTCAATCATGGATGGGTCCTCGCGGCTGCATGCCCTACCGTACGCAAAGTGAGGCTCTTTCGCAAGAACGGGGATGCCGATCAATCCGGCAGGGCGGGCCCCCGGGCTGATCGCCGAGCGAATCGATCCCCGTTGACCGCTCGCTCACGGTTGACCGCTCGTCCCCCGCGGGCTTACATTAGTTGCGTCCGCAACGAACTGGAGGGTATATGAGATTGACGCTCCTCGGGGCGACCGGCCGTACCGGCGGGCGGGTGCTCGAGTACGCGATTGCAGAGGGACACGAGGTCACGGTTCTCGTCCGCAGCCCGCAGAAGCTCGGTGAGGCGGCGTCGTCGGTCCGCATCGTCGAGGGCGACATGATGAATCGGGCCGATGTCGCTCGCGCGGTCGACGGGGCCGACGCGGTCATCATGGCCGCCGGGCCGACGAAGTCGAGCCCGACGGAGATGCTCGAAGTCTCGGCGCGGAACATCGTGGATGCGATGCGCGACGCCGGCGTCTCACGGATCGTCTGGCTCACCGGTGCGGGCGTGGTCGACGAGCGCGACCGCCCGGCGTTCAGCCGTTCGCTGATCCGCGGGCTCATGAAGCTCGTCGCCGGCAAGGTGCTTTCGGCGAGCGAGCGCGCTTACGCGGTTGTCGCGGGGTCCGGGCTCGAGTACACCGTCGTGCGGCCGCCCATGCTCGCCGACGAGCCCGGCGGCGTCGACCTGCACGGCAGCTACACGCCGCCGAAGCCGATTCCGGTCGGACGCGGCGACCTCGCACGTTTCCTGCTCGACGCGGCGGTCAAGGGCGAGTTCGTCCGGGAGAGCCCGCTCGTCTCGTATCGCGAGCGCGCGAAGTGAGCGGGCGGAACGCGCGGGACGGAATCCTCGT
>CAZICD010000079.1:4392-21542 GCA_964537725.1 uncultured Spirochaetaceae bacterium
AGGGTGCGGAGAAGAACTCGATCGTGCCGCACCACGAGGTGGAGCAGGCCCTGCTCGAGCTGGGCATCCCGCACACCTTCATCCGGCCGTCGTTCTTCATGCAGAATCTGACGACGACGCATCTGCCGGAGATCCGAGACGAGCGGCGCATCTACGTCCCGGCCGGCGACGGCGAGACCAACTTCGTCGACGTACGCGACGTCGCCGCGGCGATCGCCGTCGCTCTCGTCGACGACGCTCACCGGAACACGGCGTATACGATCACCGGCGAGGAGAGTTTCACGTACCACGAGGTCGCCGAGCATCTCACCCGGCTCCTGGGGGTCACGATCACCTACGAGCCCGCCCGGCTCGTGCCCTTTCTTCGCTACCAGCGTCGGCAGGGGCGGAGCTTGCGTCACGCGCTGGTGATGTACGCGCTCTACTCGGTGACGCGCCTCGGCAGGTCGGGCGGTGCGACCGATGCGTTCGAGCGGATCACCGGCCGAAAGCCCCGGTCGCTCGACGAGTTCATCCGCGATCACCGCGACACGCTCATCGGCTCGGTGGGGCGGCCCTCGGCTCGTGGCGCATCGGGATGAGGATCAGAATCGCGGCGACGATTCCGACGAGACTGATCGTACCGACGAGGCGGAACGAGATGCCGGCGACCGCGAGAAAGCCGATTGCCGGTGCGAGCGTGCCCCGCACACCGGTCATGAAGATGTGGACCGACATGTAGATGGAGCTGCGGCCCGGCGGCGCGATTCGCGTCACCCAGAGGTTCCAGAGGATCGGCCCGCCGGAGAACGCGACGTTGATGAGGATCTGTCCCGCGATGACGACCGGCAGCGACTCGGTGAGGAAGTACAGGAAGATACCGCTCGCCAGGAAGACCGCGAGGATGATCCTGATCTTCACGAGGTGGAGCCGATCGAAGAGATTCGCCCATACCCGGCTGAGCGAGAGCCGGGTGAGCTGCGGGATCACCCCGGCTATGATCATGACCAGCAGCGGAGAGAGTCCCATGCCACGCTCAGCCTCCGCGAGGTAGACGACTCGAAGCGGGACCGTCCAGAGGTTGCTGAAGCCGAGGATGAACCAGGCGATGATGAACCGGCGGAAGAGCCGATCGGTCTTGAGTATGCGAAGGTTGCGGAACGGGTTGCCTCCGTCGGCGACCGGTGCCGGGCGCGAGGGCACGAAGGCGAGCGCGAGGCCGCCCACCAGCAGCATCGCGGCGCCGGCACCCAGGAGCGATCGATACCAGTTCAGGTCGATCTCGAGCAGCTGCCCGGCGCCCAGGTCGAAGGCGAGCGAGACCACGACCATCAGGATCAGACCGATCGAGAACCGCCGGCCCCGGCGCTGCGCGGGGTAGTTGTGCTCGTGGATCGCCGCGATGAACGGCAGGCGCAACTGGAAGAGCATCAGCGCCGCGGCGACGAAGATCGAGAACCCCAACGCGCGCGAGGCGACCGCCGAGGCGGCCAGAGCGACGGCGCTCGCCACCCCCATCGCGCTTGCGATGCTGTTCGGCCTGATCGCCCGTCGCGCGAGCGCTGCGGTCACGAACAGCGATGCGAGCTGGCCAATGTTGGCGGCCGACGCGAGCAGGCTCTTCAGCGCGTCGGGCGCGGCGAACACCTTGATCGCGATGACGAGCGTCACCGTCTGGATCAGGCTCACGCCGACGCCGTCGGTCGCGATGCGGATCGAGTCGAAGGCGAAGGTGCGGCGCTCCCGCCGGGTCACCGGCGGTTCGCTTGTCCGGGCATCGTCGTGTGTGAGCACGTCCGGCCAGCGTAGCAGAAGCGCGTCTCGCTGGTAAGTGGCAGGACGTCGCCATCGCGCTTTGCCATTCGCGACGCTCCTGATAGTCTTGCAGAGGCCGGCCGGATGGCCGGCGCAGAGGAGCCCTCATGTCCATCACCCGACGTACATCACCGTCTTCGCGCACCGGTCGCGTCCGCGCGTTCATCCTCGTGCTCCTCGCGCTCGCGCTCGGCCTCGTGCTGCTGATCCTCTGGCGCTTTCTCACGCCCATCATCCTGGGAATCCTGCTCGCGCTCCTCGCGTCGCCGGTGAACGTCTGGCTCCGGGATCGGCTCGCCGTGGGGCGAAACGTGAGCGCGCTTCTCGTCGTTGCGGCGAGCTTCCTGATCGTGGTCGTGCCGATCTCGGCATTTCTCTTCCTGCTCTTCACGCAGGGCGCGTCGCTGCTCCGCGAGCTCTCCGCCCAGCTCGAGCAGGGCGGAGGCGTCGGACTGCTCGAGCTTCCCGTGCTCGACCGGCTGCAGGCGGTGATCGAGCGGACGCTCCCGGAGGCCGATCTGGCCGGCGTCAGCCTGGGCGAGCAACTCGCCGGCTTCGCGGACTCTGCCGTTCAGTACCTCGTGAGAAACGGAGTGACGGTGTTCGGAAACATCGCCGACGTCGTCGCCAAGTTCTTCATTCTGCTCTTCCTCCTCTTTTACCTCGTTCGTGACGGCGAGCGGATGGTCGAACGGCTGCGTGGCCTGCTTCCCCTGCGCGAGGCGCAGACGACGCGGATCTTCGCGAAGATTCGGGACGTCACCCGTGCTGTCGTCTTCGGTACCTTCGCGGTGGCCGCGCTCCAGGGGCTGCTTGGCGGCCTCGGGTTCGTCATCGTAGGATTGCCCGGGCTCATCTGGGGAACGGTGATCGGGGTCTCGTCGCTCATTCCCGTCGTGGGGACCGCGCTCGTAACCGGGCCGGCGATTCTCTACCTGTTTCTGAACGGCATGTACTGGGAGACCGCGTTCTTCACCGTCTGGGCGGTCGTGCTCGTGGGAGGTGTGGACAACTATCTGCGGCCGTTCTTCATGCGCGGGCAGGCGCAGATGTCGCCCTTCTACATCTTCCTCGCGATCGTGGGAGGACTGGCGACCTTCGGCCTCTCCGGGCTCGTCTTCGGTCCGCTCATCGTGGCGCTCGCCATCGTCGTCGTGGAGATCTACCGGGAAGAGTACCGTCCCGATGCGCTGACGCGGGTGCGCCCCTCACGCTACCCGCGGGGCAACCGCCGGCCGGGCTGGTACCCGCGCCGTGCGCTTCGCGACTGACTCCGTCGGTAGCGAGGCCGGTCAGCGCCCGGCGTAGAGGCCATCTGTTCTCGACGCCATAATAAAATCATTCACATGCAGCCCGCCGATCTTATGGGTCCACCAGTCGACGGTCACCGAGCCCCACTGCGTCACGATCCGCGGGTGATGTCCGGCCTCTTCGGCGATGCGGCCCACTTCGACCGTGAAGTCGAGCGCGGGCTGGAAGCCCGTGAATCGGAACGTGCGGCGCAGCCGCGGCGTGTCGCCGCGTTCGACGAGCTCCCACTCGTCGCCGATCTGCTTCATCGTCTCGTCTATCTGATCCCGGCTCATCGCCGGCTCGTCGCCCCGGCACGGTGTGCACGTCTCTTTCGATAGTCCGCTCATCTTCTCAATGTACGCGCCGTCCTACGCGACGGTCCAGCGAACGCGCCGCGGCCTGACGGGACATCCGCTGCAGGGCGGGTAGGGCGGCACCCCGCGCGCGAGCAGCCCGGCGATCACGTCGTAGCACGCCTGCATGGGCACGAGCGTGCACGTCGCCTCCCCGATCCGGATCTCCCGCACCGCTCCCGTCGCACGCAGCGGCTCCTCGTAGCGCGTCTCGTCGGTGATGGGGCACGTCCCGTCGCGCCAGCCCCAGGTGCGCAGCCGTTCGATGGTTCCGTCGGGCAGACGAACCGGGTAGGCCTCCATCCGGCGGCCCAGGCACGGCGCGCCGGTGACCGTCTCCACGACGTGGTGAAAGGTGTTGGCCCGAAAGCCCACGCCGAGCAGCAGCACGAGCCCGCCGCTCTGCCAGAGCCGGTGGAGCGGGGAGCCGGCGCCCATCGTCGTCCCCAGGTGGTGGTCGCGAACGAGCTCATCCGCGTCGCGGCCCCACGCGGCGAAGGCGTGGGTGGGATTGAGGCTGCGTTCCACGCCTTCGGTACGCCTGAACCGGTCGGGGATCGCGCCGTTGGTCGTGGGCGTGGTCGATGGGTCGAAGAGGCCCGGTCCGTCGTCACGGAAGGGCGCACCATGGTTGAACGAGGGCATCAGGATGGTGCCGGTCGCGCCAACGACGCGCATCAGCGCGTCGATCACCGTCTGCGGGCCTCCCTCCACGTGGCCGAACGAGCGCAGCGACGAATGCACCATCACGCGGTCACCCGCGGCGAGCCCCAGATCGCGGAGACCGGCTTCGACGTCGTTTCGGGTCACACCATCAGTGCTCATGCGAACCAGTCTCGCCCATCGATCCCGACCGCGCAAGCGGGCGGGGCCGGGCGAGCGCGGGCGCCGTCCGGCGCGCCTGACGCTTGCACATCGGCACGACTTCGATCACGCTACGCGCATGAAGATCCCACTGCGGAGCACCACGAACACTGCAGGGCGGCGGATGGCCGGCGCCCGCAGCCTCTGGCGCGCGACCGGCATGCGCGACGAGCACTTCGGCAAGCCCATCGTCGCGATCGCGAACTCGTTCACGCAGTTCGTCCCGGGACACACGCACCTCCACGAGATCGGGCAGCACGTGCGCGGCATCGTCGAGTCGCACGGCTGCTACGCCGCGGAGTTCAACACGATCGCGGTCGACGACGGGATCGCGATGGGTCACGACGGGATGCTCTACTCGCTGCCCAGTCGCGAGCTGATCGCCGACAGCGTCGAGTACATGGTGAACGCGCACCGCGCCGACGCGCTCGTCTGCATCAGCAACTGCGACAAAATCACGCCGGGGATGCTGATGGCCGCGCTCCGGCTGAACATCCCTACGGTCATGGTCTCCGGCGGGCCGATGGAGGCCGGGCGCCTCGGCGACGAGCGGTTCGACCTCATCGACGCGATGGTGCTCGGCGCCGACGACACCGTCGACGACGAGCGGGTCGCGGCTGTCGAGGCGGTCGCGTGCCCCACCTGCGGCTCGTGCTCCGGGATGTTCACCGCCAACAGCATGAACTGCCTCACCGAGGCGATCGGGCTCGCGCTGCCGGGAAACGGCACCGTCGTCGCGACGCACGAGAACCGCGCGCGGCTCTTCGAGACCGCGGCGGCGACGATCGTCGATCTCGCGCGACGCTACTACGAGGAGGGCGACGAGCGCGTCCTGCCGCGATCGATCGCGACGAAGACCGCCTTCACGAACGCGATGGCGCTCGACATCGCGATGGGCGGCTCCACGAATACGGTGCTGCACCTGCTCGCCGCGGCGCAGGAGGCTGAGGTCGATTTCACGGTGGAGGACATCGATGCGATTTCGCGGCGCGTACCGTGCATCTGCAAGGTCGCCCCGTCGAGCGCCTACCACATCGAGGACGTCAACCGGGCCGGCGGCATCCTCTCCATCCTCGCCGAGCTCGAGCGCGGTGGGCTCGTCGACGGGAGCGCGTACCGGGCGGACGGGCTGACGCTCGGGCAGGCGATCGAGCGCTACGACGTGCAGCGCGCCGAGCCGGCGGCTCTCGACCTGTGGCGATCGGCTCCGGGAGGCAGGCCCAACCTCGTGCTCGGCTCCCAGGCGTCGTCGTACCGTGAGCTCGACACCGACCGCGAACAGGGCTGCATCCGCGACCTCGAGCACGCCTACTACCCCGACGGCGGGCTGTGCATCCTCTTCGGTAACATCGCCGAGCGCGGCGCGGTCGTGAAGACGGCCGGCGTCGATGCATCGCTGTACACCTTCAGCGGCCCGGCGCGCGTCTACGAGAGCCAGGAAGCCGCGTGCGAGGCGATCCTCGACGGGACGGTGGGGGAAGGTGACGTCGTCGTTATCAGGTACGAGGGCCCGAAGGGCGGACCTGGCATGCAGGAGATGCTCTACCCGACGAGTTACCTCAAGTCGCGGCACCTGGGCAAGGCGTGCGCGCTCATCACCGACGGCCGCTTCTCCGGCGGTACGTCCGGGCTGTCGATCGGACACGTCTCGCCGGAGGCAGCCGCCGGAGGCGCGATCGCGCTCATTGAGGATGGAGATACGATCGATATTGATATCCCGGCGCGCAGGCTCGACCTCCGCGTCTCCGAAGCGGAGCTCGCCGAGCGCCGCGCCCAACGGGAGGCTGCGGGCGTGAACGCCTACCGGCCGGTCTCGCGCGAGCGGACCGTGAGCCGATCGCTCGCCGCCTACGCGCACCTCGCGACGAGCGCGGACACCGGCGCGGTGCGGCGACTGCCCGAAGAGACACCGTGAGGCAATCGACGCAAAAAGGGCCCGCGCAGAGCGCGGGCCCACCAACCAGGTGAGGAAACGATCGGTGCAGCGGGGAACTAGAACCGATCGAAGTCCTCGTCGTCCGTGGCACCGGCGTGTACCGACTCCCTCCGGTACGACGCGCTGCCGTTGCCGTTCGACCCGTTGCGTGCGTGCGAGGCGGCTTCGGGTGCCTGAACGGCCTTCGCGGATGCGCCGGGCGCAGTGAGGACCGCCGCGTCGGTCACCTTCTTCAGCTTGAACGTCGCGATCGACGCGCGCAGCTGATCGGCCTGGCTCGAGAGCTCTTCGGATGCCGATGCGCTCTCCTCTGCGCTCGCCGTATTCGACTGCGTCACCTGGTCGACCTGGCCGAGGCCGTCGGTGATCTGCTCGATCGCGAGCGACTGCTCCTTGCTCGCCGCCGCGATCTCCTCGAGGAACTGCGCGACACGCTGCGCGCCGCCCACGATGCTCTCGAGTTGCTCGGCGGTCTGCTCGGTCAGCTTGTTACCGGTCTCGATACTGTCGACCGACTGTTCGACCATCGCCGTCGTCTCCTGGACCGCGTCCGCGCTGCGCACGGCGAGATTGCGGACCTCTTCGGCGACGACCGCGAACCCCTTGCCGTACTTCCCGGCGCGGGCGGCCTCGACGTTGGCGTTGAGCGCGAGGAGGTTGATCTGGAAGGCGATGTCGTCGATGACCTTCACGACCTTCTTGATCTCGTCGCTCGCCCCGGAGATCTTGTCCATGGCGCCGCGCAGCTCGGTCATCTGACCCTGACCGCCCTCGGCGTCGCTCGCCGCCTGCTTCGAGAGCTGGCTCGCCTCGGCGGCGTTGTCGGTGTTCTGCTTACTCTGGCTGTTGATCTCGTTGATGGATGATGTGATCTCCTCGAGCGAGCTCGCCGATTCGGTCGCCCCCTGCGAGAGGTCCTGGCTCGCGCTGGAAACCTGTCCGGCGCCGGCTGCCACCTGCTCCACGGCGACGCGCACCTGGCCGAGTATGTCGTTCAACGAATCGACCATCGTCGTCAGGCTCCTGCCCAACCCGTCGTCGTCGGAGGCGAGCTCCACGTCGACCGTGAGATCGCCCTGCGCGATGCGCTCGGCGAGGCCGGCCTTGTACTGCAGCGATTCGAGCATTTCCCGCAGCGAGTCGGCGAGCACGCCCACCTCGTCCTTCTGTTGAACGTCGAGCTCGATGTCCAGGCGGCCGCGAGCGATTTCCTGCGCGAACGCCACGCCCTTCGCGATCGGCTTCGTGATCGCGCGGGTGAGCAGGATGCCCAGGAGGAGCGCGAGGACGACGCCGGCGACCATGCCGACGAGCGCGACGAGCTGGACGTTCCGGCCCTCCGCCGTCGCTGTACCGACCGCTTCCTCGGCGATGCCGCTGTTGAGCTGGACGATGTCGTCGAGCAGCGTCATCGCCTCTTCCTGCCGGTTCTGCGCGTCGCCAAACGCGACTTCGTTCATCGAGTCGTAGAGGCGCACCACGCCTTCGGCTTCCCTTTCGAGCTCGCCGAAGATTCCGAAGACACCCTCTGCTGAGGGAGACATCTCCGACTCGAATACGTCCGTTGCGGCCGCCGTATCTCCGTCGGCTACCAGCGTCTTGATCCGGCCGACTGCCTCGTGGAAGGGGTCGTGGTATTCGTGCACCTCGTTGAGCAGCGCGCGGACTTCTTCGTTCTCGGTTTCGTAGCCGACGAGCCATCTCCCGAATGCGCATGCAGTCGGGTCATCGCCACCGGCGAACGTTTCTCCGGTGAGGAGCAGGTTCAGCGTGTTCTCCATGAGGAGGTGGTGGTCGCGCGTGAAGCCGATGAGCCGCGACTCGAGCTGGTCCGGGTTGAGGATATCGGTTTCGTCGATCTCTCGGGCCATCTCGACGATCCGGTTATTCGCCTCACGCCACGATTCCCAGGCCCGAACGAACTCGTTCCACAGGCGGGCTTCCTCCGTAGTCTGTGGCAGCGGGACGTACCTATCCCATGCTTCCTGATACCGGTCGCGCAGCGCGACGATCTCGTCGTACTGCTGGAGCTTGTGTTCGCGCGACAGTCGCGGGTTGAGCATCGTCTGAACGGCCGTCCGCATCGCGTTCGCCTCGATCTCCACGACCTGGAGGCTTTCGATGCTGGGCAGACGTACCTCGCCGATCTCCTCGATGTGGCCCTGGAGCTGTTGCGCTCCGTTCCACCCGAAGAAGCCGACGACGAGGACGATCAGCGCGACGAGTACGAACCCGCCGATCAGCTTGGTTCCGAGTTTCATGTTCTTCAACATACGCTCTCCTCTTACTTCCGCATCGTAGTCGACGGTTGGCTCGCTGTCGGTCGGGATAGTTCGACAATCGATGTAGGGAATTCCCTACACCGGAGCCTCTCGCGCGGCTCTGGGTAGTTTCACCGGTCCGGTTCCGGTAGACTCGTCGAATGCACGCACGATCACGGCACTGGTTCTCGCTCGGAGACGGGCTCGTAGTCGAGTCTTCCGACGACGGGTGGCTTCGAGTCCGCATCTCGCTCGCCCGTGGCCCCTCGCCGCGTCGCTCGTGGGCGCTCGATCCCGAGCGCGATGCCGCACGCGTCTGGTCTCCCGGGCCGGCGGTGACGTTCGAGCCGCGTCCGGAGGAGTGGACGCGACGCGTCGGCGGGTTCGTCGGTGTCGTGGAAGGAGAAGTGAACCCCCACGAGGATACGCGGGGGCTCGTGGAAGAGCGAACGGCGGCGACGAGCGTGACGTTCGCGCCGGACGGGTCGCCGCCGATCGCGCAGATATCGGTGTCGCGCTCGCGCGACGGCATCCGCGTAGACCTGGAGATGGCTCGCGACGCGCGCGTCTATGGGCTCGGCGAGAAGACAGGCGGGCTCGACAAGCGCGGCAGGACGTGGTCGTTCTGGAACTCGGACGACCCCGAGCACGTCCCGGAAAAGGACCCCCTCTACCAGAGCATCCCGGTGGCGTACGTCGTTGACGCCGACGGGGTGACCACCGTGTTCTCCGACTCACCCGCCACGCAGTACATAGACGCGGGAGAGTCGGCGGCGAACGTGCTGCGCGTCGAAGCGTACGACGAGCAGGTAGATCTCTATCTGCGTACGGACGCGACGCTCCCCGAAGCCGTGAGCGCGTACACCGGGCTCACCGGGCGGATGCCGCTGCCTCCCGAGTGGGCGCTCGGCTTCCAGCAGTGCCGCTACAGCTACTTCCCGGAGGAGCGCGTGCTCGAGATCGCAGACCGGATGCGAGCCGAACGCGTTCCCTGCGACGTCATCTACCTCGATATCCACTACATGGACGGCTACCGGGTCTTCACGTGGGACCCCGACCGCTTCCCCGATCCGAAGCGGATGATCGACGAGCTGCACGACCGTGGGTTCCGACTCGTCACGATCGTCGACCCCGGGGTCAAGGTGGACCCCGACTACCCGGTCTACGCGGAGGGCGCGAACCGTGACCTCTTCCTGCGACGCGCCGACGGGTCGGTCTACGTGGGCAAGGTGTGGCCGGGCGAGGCGGCCTTTCCCGACTTCACGAACTCGGAGACCAGGCGTTGGTGGGCCGATTCGCACCGGGCGCTGTTCGACCAGGGAGTCGACGGCGTATGGAACGACATGAACGAACCGGCCGACTTCAGCGGCAATCCGGTGTACCGCCCCGACTTCACCGTGCCCGACGCTCTCGTGGCGGATAACGACGGCGAATCGGGCGCGTTCGGGCGCGTGCACAACGTCTACGCGAGCGGCATGAACGAGGCGACGCGGGCCGCCTTCGACGCGCTGCGTCCCGCCGAGCGTGGATTCGTCCTCACTCGCGCGGGCTACGCCGGGATTCAGCGGCGGGCGGCCGTGTGGACCGGCGACAATCACAGCTGGTGGGAACACATCGCGCTCATGATCCCAATGCAGCTGAACCTCGGGCTCAGCGGCGTCGCCTTCTGCGGCGCGGACACGGGAGGATTCCAGCTCAACGCGACGGGTGAGCTCTTCGCGCGATGGGTGGCCGCGTCCGCGCTCATGCCGTTCTTCCGCTCGCACACCGCGCTCGACACCGTCGACCAGGAACCGTGGGCGTTCGGCTCGGAGGTGCTCGGCGCGGTGCGCTCGCTGATCGGCCTGCGCTACCAGCTCCTTCCCTACCTCTACACGCTGATGGAGGAGGCGAGCCGGAGCGGTGCGCCGGTCATGCGTCCGCTCGTCTGGGAGTTCCCCGGCGACCCACGTGCGGCCGACCGTGCCGACTCGTTCATGCTCGGCCCGGCGCTGCTCGTCGCGCCGGTGCGCGAGCGCGGGGTGCAGGAGCGCTCGGTCTACCTGCCGGCCGGCGAGTGGTACGACGCGTGGACGGGCGAACGGCGAAGCGGCCCCGGCTCGGTTGTCGTGGACGCGCCGCTCGACCGGGTGCCGCTCTTCGTGCGCGCCGGCAGCATCGTTCCGTACGAGGGCGTGCGCCAGTGTACCGGAGAACGAGGCGACGGCGTGCTCCGACTGCTCGTCGCGCCCGACGTCGAAGGGTCGGCGTCCGGCAAGCTCTACGCGGACGCCGGGGAGGGCTTCGCCTACCGGGACGGCGAGTACCTCCGGACCGCGCTCGTCCTTCGTGACGAAGCCGTCGTTATGGAGGGCACCGACGGCGCGCCTCCCTCGACGCTTCGGTGGGGCCGGATGGCAGCGGTCCGCGTGGGCCAGGGCTTCCCGGCGGACGCCGGTGAGGCGGTCGCGCTCGAGGCGGGCAGCGTGCCGTTCAGAGCCGGCGAGTAGCGCGTCGCGCCTCAGATCGTCAGCATCCGCCGGCGTGCGGTGATGGGCCACCGCTCGCGGATCTGCCCGTCGGCGTCGACCACGAGCGCCTCCTCGTAGAGCGCGGTCGTGGGGCAGATGTGCGTGGGTACGACGAGTACTTCGTCGCCGAGCCCCGGTCGCGTGCCCGAGGTCTCCCACACCCAGTGCTCCTCGTTCTGCAGGATGCTCGTCGCGTCCTCGTGGCCCACGATCAGGCCGCGTTGCCCGGGAGGATCGGCTGCGATCGACTTGGAACCCACGTCGATCGTGAACCGGTCGTCACCCGGCGTGCTCACGACCCTGCCCAGGACGAGCCCGGCCGGCGTGAACGGGAGGTCGGGAAGGCGTGAGGCGTAGCCCCAGTCGTGGATGACGCACGTGCCAGGCGAGAGCTCGACGCCGTCGTGGCGCGTGTAGCACGGAAAGGTCGGCGTGCCGCCCATCACCACGCGCGGCACATCGAGCCCGGCTTCGCGGAGCGTCGCGGCGAGCCGCGCCACCCCTTCGTACGCCTCGTCGGCGGCCGCGGTGCGCTCGGCGAGGTCGCTCTGGTGGTTCTCCCCGTCGTAGTAGTGCAGTCCGCCGGCTTCGAGCCCGGCGTGCGACGCCACCGCGCGGTAGAGCGACTCTACCGCGTCGAAGCGCGCGCCGGTCCGGTGAAGCCCCGTCTCCAGATCGATCGCGACGCCCAGCCGTCGGCCGGCGGGAAGCGCCGGGCGCCCGCCGGCCGCCTCCGCCGCTCGTGCGAGCGCGTCGATCGCCGCGGTGCAGTCGGCGAGCACCGTGAGCGAGAGCTCCGGGTAGCGCTCGAGGAGCGTGACGACGCGCTCGACGTCCGGGCCGACCGGCTGGTACGCGAGCAGGATGTCGTCCACGCCGCCGCCGGCGAGCATCTCCGCCTCCGCGATCGTGGCGCACTTGAACCGCGTGACGCCGTGACGCCGGATCATGTCAACGACGCCCATCGTCTTGAAGGTCTTCACGTGCGGGCGCAGTCGGCGCGGGTCGCCTGCGATCGCGATCATCTCGGCGATGTTGCGCTCTATATGCGAGCGGAAGTAGAGCAGCGCGGGCGACGGGATGGACGCGGCGTCGGCGACGCGGTAGCTGGACGGTTGCATGCGGGTGCCTCCCTCGCTGCGGAGTCTACCCGAGGCGCCTGCCGACGGCAATCGCGGTGCGCCGCCTGGCCGGACTGGCGCAAGCGCGACGCCGATGGCATACTCGTCGGCATGAGCGTCTACGATCGATTGAAGGAACTCGGCATCGAGCTACCCTCCGCGCCCGACGCGGTAGGGCTCTACGCGCCCATCCGGGAGTCGCGGGGCATGATCTACGCGTCGGGTCAGGGACCCGTGCGCGACGGCACGCCGATCTACACCGGGAAGGCCGGCGGCGACCGGACACTCGAGGAGGCGCAGGAGGCCGCGAGGCTCTGCGCGCTCAACGCGATCGCCCAGGCGGAGAAGTACCTGGGCGATCTCAACCGTATCACCGGAGTGGTGAAGGTCACCGGCTTCGTCGCGAGCGCGCCAGGCTTCAACGACCAGCCGAAGGTCGTCAACGGCGCGTCGAGCGTGTTCAACGACGTGTTCGGTGAGGCGGGGAGACACGCCCGCTCCGCGATCGGCGTGAACGAGCTTCCGGGCAACATCACCGTCGAGGTCGAGGCGATCTTTGAGATCGACTGAGCCGATGGGGCCTCAGAGGTCGAGCCGCCAGGCGGCCAGATCGGCGAAGGTCGCCACCCCGTCGAACCCGATCACGCCGATGCGTCCGGTGAACCCCAGCGGGATCAGGTAGGTCTGCACGTACCAGTCGTCCACGTAGAGCTCGACGAAGTCGCCGCGGCCGACGAGGCGGAACCGGTGGGCGCGCCCGTGCCGGATTCCGCTCGGCGGCGCGTGGCCGAAGGGGCCGACCTGGTCGTCGGGTCGGAAGTCCAGAAGCCCGCGAAACGGTCCCTCGTAGGTGTTCATGAGCCAGGCGCCCGATTCGGCGTGCTCGTCCACGTTTGAGATGCGATGGTCGGCGAAGCGGAGCGCCCCGCCGCGCGTGCGGCCGAGCGCGTCGGCGACGATCGCGTAGCCTTCGCCCTGACCGCCTTCGAGGAAGAACCCGGCTGCGGCGCCCTTCTGGTGCGTGCTCGCGCGCCCGCGGCGCGGGTTCGCCGTCACCGTTCCTTCCACGACGAAGCCGCTCGCCGCGTCGAGGCGCGCGGCGAGCATGACGATGCCTCCGTCGCGCGCCGCGCCTACTGTGATCCGGTCTCCCGACGCGTCGAACGAGTCGCGCTCGCCGCGGACCGGAGCCGCCGGGTGAACCCACTCGGTCCGATCCATCGGTACATCGATCTTCCTTCCCTTCGCCTTCTCGTTCCCCTCCCACCACGCGAGCCTCAGGTGCCCGCGCTCGGTGACCAGCCGCTTGAGCGGCCCGATGCCCATCCCGTGGCTCGGGATCTCCAGCTCCTGCCGGGCGCTCAGCCAGAGCGCGATGAGCGGACCGTCGGGACCGTCGAGCGGGTGCGCGAGCCAGGTGACGTCGCGGGTCGTCGTTCCGGTGAGGCGGAACGCAGGCAGGTCGGCGACGAAGGGTCCGGTCGGCGAGTCACCGACGAAGACGTAGCTCGAGTAGCCGTAGCTGTCGAAGTGGAGGCGGCAGTTGAGCGAGAGGTAGTAGCGCCCGTCGATCTTCTCGCAGAAGTTGACCTCGGTGTGCTGGGTGGGAAGCCCCTGCCAGTCGACCACCGGTGGAGGCAGCACCTCCCAGCTCACGCCGTCGTAGCTCCTGAGGATTCCCAGGCTCGACTCGGCAACCTCCTCGCGGACCTCCGCGCTGATGTAGCCGTAGTAGACGTCGCCCTCGCCCTCGCGCTCGCGCAGGATGCAGATCTCCTCCCAACGCGCCGCGTAGTACGCCGGGTCGGGGACGACGTCGCGCTCGTCGCCCAGGTGCTCCCAGTGGAGGTAGTCGTTCGAGGCGTAGACCTTGAAGTGGATGCGACGGTTCTCGTCGGTCACCGTCGGGTAGTAGAAGACGCGATCGCCCACCTTGAGGATCCCGTACCCGGCGTGCGCGCCGCGGATGGGGATGAGGTCGCGCGCGATGAACTCCCAGTGCACGCCGTCGGTCGACCTCGCGATGTCCAGGCCGTAGGCGCGCGGTTCGGCGCCCACGTCGGTCGTGTTGAAGAAGGCGTAGAACGCCTCGCCGTCGTGGATCGTCGCGTTGTCCCACGTCTTTCGCGTGGGCGGGTCTTCCCGGCGGATGGGTGAGAGGAACATCGCCATACTACTTCTCCCAGGGTGCGGTCTTCCGGCAGAGCCGATGCTTCGCCGGGTCGTAGTCTTCGGTCGTGCCGGGCTCGACGACCGGGATGATCACGCGCGACGGGTGCTCCGCCGAGAGGTGGAGGGTGTTGTGCGCGACCGGAGCGTCGCGGTAGCTCTCCACCGCGTCCCAGCTGTTCGGGTGAACTTCGTAGCGTCCGAACTCGCTGCTCGTCAGGAGAAAGCCGATGCGATGGCCGGCGTCGAAGACGATCGCCGTGCTCCAGAGGTCGAGCGTGAGGTCGTAGACCGCGTCCGCCTCGAGCGGCTTCGGGTTCGCGTAGCCGTCGCGGTAGCGCGCCATGAGCACGCCGCGCGCGATCATCGCCTCGTAGCCGTCGGGGTAGATGTCGAGCAGCTGCACGACGAACGTCGTGTCCGGCACATCGGTGCTGATCGCGAGGTCCGCGAGGATCCGGCCGGTCACCTCGACCGGCGCGCGCAGCGGTTCGCTCGCGAAGCGCAGGACGTCGTCGCGCTGCGTGATCGGGTGCTGGTCGACCGGCCCGTCCGCGATGAGGCTGCGCCAGCCGATGTCGGCGCGCTCGACCGGCGACGCCGGGTCGTAGGCCCAGCTCAGCGTGTCGCCGCCGGTCGCGGCGGGCACCCCGGTCGGGGCGGGCGTCCGCGTCGTGAGCCCGCCTTCCGCCGTCAGGTAGTACGCGACGTCTTCGTGCGGTACCGGCCACTCCGTGGTCACCTTCCACAGGTTTCCGGGCGCCTCGGGATTCGTGAAGTCGCCCATCAGGAAGTAGTACATGACCGATTCGACCGACTGCCGGTCGACCGCCCCGTTCAGCAGGTCGAACTGCGGGACGTCCGGCCAGAAGATGTCCGAATCGCAGTAGTCCGGAGGTACCCGCGACGGTCGCGGGTGAGCGCCGTGCGTCCCGCCGCCCACGACGAGCACGGCCCGGCCGGTGCCCTTCCACGCGACCCAGTCGTCGATGCTGCCCTGCACGAAGATGTCGAACCAGCCGGCGATATCGGTCTTGAAGACCTCAATCCCGTCGTCGGGCCCGAGCGGCTCGAGGATCGTCCACGCGTCGTTCTCCGGCGGCACGCCCGGTTCCCACCGCTCGTCGAGGCTGCGCGTCGCCCTCCGGTCGGAGGCGACGCCGCCGCGCATCCGGAAGACGCCCCGCGCCTCGGTAGCGGCGATGTGCGTGACCGCCGCCGTCAGCGAGGGGGGCGGGTCCGCGAGCACCGGGAGCGTCGCCATGCCGCCGGCCGAGTAGCCGAAGATCGCCGTCATGCCGTTGCACCACGCCTGCTTCGCGGTCCACTCCACGAGGTCGTAGGTGTCGTGCGCCACGTTGCGCGCCCTGTCGGTGCGCGCGCCGTGCGCGCCCACGCGGATCTCTTCGCCTTCGGGGGCGAGGTCCTGCGACACGCATGCGAAGCCCTTGTCCAGGTAGTAGTTGATGCCGTCGGTCTGACCGCGGAGCCGATGGCCCCGCCCGACGAGGACGGGGAACGGCCCCTCGCCTTCGGGAAGGTAGACCTCGGTGCCAAGGTCCGTGCCGTCGCGCATCCTCGTGATCTCTTTCCAGTGGCTGACGCCTGCGGGGAGCCAGACCGGGCTCTTCGCGCCGGGCGTGAGCGGAGGCACGCGCTGCGCGTGGAATCGCACCGCCTCCTCAGGCGTCACCGCCCCGTCGCCGTCGCGGTCGGCCCCGGGGAACTGCTCGAGCAGGCGGCCGAGCCATCGTTCGTCGTCGTAGAGGTGGATAAGGAGCTCGTCCAGGTCGAGCTCGCCGCGCTGCCAGCCGTGGATGATCATCAGCTGGTCGCGGTTCCACGATCCGTAGTATTCCATACTTGCTCCTAACCTTCTCCACGCAGCTCTTCCACGAGCGCGACGATCGTCTCGTCGGGCACGTCGGGCGGAACGCGGTGCGTGGGCCCGGCGATGTAGCCGCCGCCGGCGCCGAGCACGCCGATCGTCTCGCGGGTGATCTCGCGGATCTCTGCGGCCGTGCGGAAGGGAAGGTCGCGCTGCGTGCTGATCCCGCCCCAGAACGAGAGCCGATCGCCCCACCGGCTCTTCAGCCACGAGAGGTCGTACACCTCCGGCTGCACCGTCTGGTAGACGTCGAGTCCGGCGTCGACGAGGTCGTCGAGGATCGAGTCGATCTTCCCGCACGAGTGGAGCGCGTTCACCGCGCCGGCCTCGTGGACCCGGGCGAAGAGCCGGGCCAGGTGCGGCTCGAAGTACTCGCGCCACGCCGTCGGACTCATAATGAGACCCGTCTGCTGGCCGTAGTCGTCGCCCAGATAGAGCCCGTCGATCGGATACTCGAGCGCGATCGACGCGAGCGCCTCGTTGCGCCGCGCGATGAGCGCGAGCAACTCGGTGACGAAGGCGGGCTCGGTTACGAGGTAGACGAGGAAGTCCTCGAGCCCGGTCAGGCTCCACGCGCGCTCGAAGAGCGTCGTGCCCACCTTCGCGAATACGAAGCGGTCGGGCGGCGAAGCGAAGTATGCGTCGAGCTTCCGGCGGATCGCGTCCGCGTCGACCTCCGGCACCCGGAAGCCGGCGAGGTCGGGCGAGCGGAGCAGCGGCTCCCGGATGATGCCGATGTCCCGGTCGAGCCCGCCGCGGTCCCATTCGACCCCGTACTCGTCGCGGAACACCGTCCCGTCCGGCGAGGACGCGCCGCCGGCGAGCGAGATCTTCGCGCAGTGGTTGCCCGCCCACTCGTCGAGCTCGCCGGCTCCCACACCCAGGCTCGCGGCGAGCCGGGCGGCCACCTCACCGGTGAGCTCGACCTGCCACGGGGTTCGGTCGGGCTGCCGGTGCGCGA